>CAZDVD010000042.1:7262-19853 GCA_964508765.1 uncultured Lentisphaeria bacterium | reverse complement strand
TAACTAGCACACCTTTTGCAGGTTAATAGGCTATGATTTATGATAAGATCATCATTGGCGGTGGTATAGTTGGTTTGGCTACAGCCCTTGCTATTAAGGACCTAGATCCTGATTGTAAGTTGGCTGTTGTTGAGAAGGATGGGGAATGGGCTCTCCATCAATCAAGCCGCAATAGCGGTGTTATTCATGCCGGGGTTTATTACAAACCTGGGAGTAAGAAAGCCCGTTTTGCGCTAGCTGGCAATGCTTCCATGTTTGCTTTTTGTGAAAAGCATGACATCCCTTTTGAGCGGTGCGGCAAATTGATCGTGGCTACTACCAGGGCTCAAGTTCAAGGATTAGACCAATTACAGGAGCGGGCAACTGCCAATGGTCTTGATGTGTCAAGAATTGGAAGCGATGCTGCCCTCGAATTGGAACCCCATGTCAATTGTGTGGAAGCCCTCCATGTATCGTCTACAGGTATTGTCGATTTCAAGGTGGTTGCTACAAAATACGTAGAATTGCTGAGAGATAGTGGTGTTGAATTAATTCTGGACTGTCAAGTCAAAGATGTAAAACAACAGGACTGGGGCTATAGCCTTACGACATCCCAAGATATTATTCAAACAAGGTATCTCATCTCCACAGTAGGTCTCTATTCTGATCGTATAGCCAGACGGGCAGGTGTCGATCCGGGAATGAAGATCATTCCTTTCAGGGGAGAGTATTGGCATCTGAAGGAAGAGAAACAGTCGCTGGTCAAGAATTTGATCTATCCCGTACCCAATCCCAAATTCCCCTTTCTCGGTGTGCATATGACCCGTCTCATTGATGGCAGTGTGTATGCGGGGCCAAATGCGGTACTCGCTTTTAGTCGAGAAGGATATGGATGGGGAAATGTGAATGGCAAAGATCTGTTTGAAACACTTGCATATCCGGGATTTTGGAAACTTGCGAATTCATATTTGGGTGAGGGTTTTAAGGAGATGTATCGCTCCGTGGTAAAGTCAGCTTTTCTGGCCAGTGTCCAAGAGCTTGTTCCTGAAATCGAATCCGCTGATCTGGTTCGGGGTGAAGCCGGTGTCCGGGCTCAGGCGTTACGTTCAGATGGCAGTCTGATTGATGATTTTCATTTCATAGAAGAAGAAAATGGCATCTTTGTCCTCAATGCGCCTTCTCCTGCGGCAACTGCCAGTCTGGAAATTGGCAAGTATATCGCCTCCAAGTGTTACATTTAGTAACCACCTGATCTATTGATCAGGGAGCATACTTGAGCAGGCTCACTTTTCCATCTGTTGCTGTAGTCACTACACTTGACCCATCAATAGCGGCCAGAGTATTAACCAACCCATCACTGATACGATATTCCCAGATAGTATCTCCACTTTTTGCATCCATGCAAATGACATAGCCGCCATCTGTGGATATAAAGATATGGTTGCCAGCTTCGATAAGCGCGTTGGGAGCAATATTATAGTCCACCGAGGTGAACTTTTTCCAGAGAAGCTTGAAGTCATTGCTGGAAGCATCCACAGAGATCACTGTATCCTGCATGGTTCGGGCAAGGATACTGTTTCCCTGGGGCCACACACCAATGGATTCTCTCACCCTGTGACCCGTTTCCCGCCAGATGGTTTTCCCCGTCTGGAGATCAATTGCGGTCATGGCCCTGTCTGGTGCAACGATAAACACCTTGTTACCAAAGACTACTGGCCAACAGGCAGCAGGGGAGTATAGCAAACCAGGCCGACCGTCCTGCCACTACCATTTAAGCTGCCCCGTTTTTGCATCGAGAGCATAGAAGGAACCATCCCATGCGCCATAAAGGATTGTTTCGTCAGCAAAATTGGTTTGGTTTCTATATATCCTGAGCCGCCAGAAAAGGTCCAATTCACTTTGCCGTTGCGCAGGTTAAGGGCCAAAACTGAACCGTCCCCACATCCCAAATAGACCTTCCTCCCACGGATCACTGGTGAACTGAGAACGGGGGCCGGTGCTTTGACCTGCCAACGTAGTTCTCCAGTTTTGGTAGAGAGACAGGTTATTAAGGAATCGATACTACCGAAGATGACTCTGGAGCCCTTTACCGCTGGGGTGGAATGAATGGCTTGTCCACCATGCCAGCTCCATAGGGTTTTTCCATCTACTTCATCGAAGGCCATGACCTCACCACGAATGGTGGTGACATACACCTGGCCATCTGAAATGGTTGGTGCTGATGTGATCATGGATCCTGTTTCGTTTTGCCAGATCAAATTTACATCAGAATTATCATTTATTGGGTAGTCAGGATAGGGCAGCTTTAAAGAATCCAGACTGTGACGTTTACCCAGGACCAGATCATGCCAGTGATAAAGACTGTCAGCCAATGGGATGCGCTCTGTGAAGCTGGCCAGATCGCTGTGCAGTTCTGCAATGGTATAGCCGGTGGGTTGTTCACCGCAACGCAGAATGGATCGGCTCATGATCCCGGGAATCCCTTCATAGGAGGAGACCCGATTTCGATGACCGTGGCCATGGAGGATTGCTTGAATGTTATATGGATCGACAACGTCCCTAAGTTGATGCCAATTGTCAACGGAAGGGTCTAAGGGATAATGCTGGACTAAAAAGATCTTTTGCTCTGGATCCGGAAGTGCCTAGAGGATGGAATCTACCCAATTGATGTCGTCTGAATCAATATATCCAGTTCCCATATGCAACATGGGACCTTAATGATAGCCAATAAAGCGAAATTCACCTACTTCAAAATTGAAACGGTCTGAATCCCACAATGCTTCAAAGTGTCCACCACCTGAAAAACTCCATTTGGTATCATGGTTTCCAGAAATGATGTGGTAAGGTCGCTTGAGAGAGTCCAAAATCTGTTTGGCTATTTGCAGATTGTCCCCAACGTCCATTTCGGATACATCACCTGAGACGATCACAAAATCAATATTACTCTGCTTGTTGATGTCTTCTACGACAATGCGTAGATCTTCTTCACCTGTGCGGGCGCCAACGTGAGTGTCCGTAAGCCAGGCAAATTTAATCGGTTCCTCTATGGCGGTTTGTCCATGGAGTGCAGCCAACATGAGAACAAGGAGTAGGGAGTATTTGATTTGTGAAGCTATTATGAACCTTTTTTTTGATCAATATAATGAATTGAGATAGGGAGAGAAACAGCATTATTGATTGAGTTTGAAAAGGTTAAATTATTAACTGGGAATAGACCTTTTTGCTCGGGATACTCAATAATAGATTGATTTTCAATTTTGACCTGATCTTATCACCATTAGATTCAAAGCTGAAAATTTTGTGTAAGGACCAACGCCCATGAAACTAACCGCTTTCAACAAAATTCATAAATCACTAGGTGCTAAAATGGTACCTTTTGCTGGATATGAAATGCCTGTTCAATATGAAGGAATCATTGCTGAGCATGAGAAGGTGCGGAATCAGGCAGGATTGTTTGATGTCTCCCACATGGGTGAATTCTGGGTTACTGGAGAACAGGCTCTGGAATTTGTGGAATATGCCACGGCAAACAATGTTGCATCCATGGGAAAAGGTCAGGTCCAATACTCAACCATGTGTCTTAAAAATGGCGGTATTGTAGATGATTTGCTTATTTACAGATTTGTTGATCGATTCTTGCTGGTTGTAAATGCCTCTAATCTTGAAAAGGATTGGAATCATTTGTCAGACCTGGTAGAAAAATTTCATGATGTACAGCTTACCAATGGTTCTGACGGAATCGCTCTGCTTGCCTTACAGGGACCGGAATCTAAACATATTCTATCTAAACTGACCTCAGCCACTCTGGATACGCTTGAATTTTACCACTTCGGAATTGGGGATGTCAGTGGTTTACCCATGATCATTTCCAGAACGGGTTATACGGGTGAGTTGGGCTACGAGCTTTATCATGATCCTGAAGAATCTGAAAAACTCTGGAGTGCCTTGATGGAAGCAGGTGAAGAATATGGTTTGTCACCCATTGGTCTAGGCGCTCGTGACACCTTGAGGATGGAAATGAAATTCTGTCTCTACGGAAACGATATTGATGAAACCACCACACCCCTTGAAGCGCGTCTGGGATGGGCAACCGATCTAGAACATGGAGATTTTCTGGGTCGTGATGCTTTGCTCAAACAAAAAGAAGCAGGCATATCTCGGTTTCTGGTTGCCTTTGAAATGCTGGATCGTGGACTACCACGTCATGGTTATGAAATTTTTTCAGGTGATGAAAAAGTGGGAGTCGTCACCAGTGGAGGACAGAGTCCCTCATTGAAAAAAGGAATTGGTCTGGCCTACATTGATAAACCCCATCACAAAGTTAACTCAGAACTAAGCATTGATATGAGGGGACGTCGTCTCGCCATTAAAGTTGTGAAGCCACCATTTATAAATAAGAAGACCAGTTGATTTTATGATAACCAAAAAGAATCAAATCAGTTTAGAAGAAAAAAGCCGGGAGATACTGGGCATTCTCACTATGGTTGTGGGATTATTTGTATTCCTCAGTCTGGTAAGTCATGAACCCACAGAGGAATTAAGTATCATGCCTGGGGTTTATTTCCATAATTGGATGGGCTATGCTGGAATATTCATTTCCTGGGTACTCTTTAAAATGTTTTTGGGTTGGGGATCACTTATAATCGCCATCCTCATTGGCCTCTGGGGCTATGTCGTTTTTGCCGAAAAAGAATTTCAACCGGTTTTTCGATTTACTGGCTATAGTTTTGGAACCACACTCATCCTCATGATACTCTTCAGTATGATCGCTGAGAAGAGTGGGATGGTCTCAGAACAATTATTCAGGCATAGCGGTTATCTCATCGTAAATATTGGCCAACTTCTTAAGGATTTTCTGGGTTTTCCAGGAGCCATACTCATTCTTCTGAGTATGGGAGTAGTCACTGTTCAAGCCTGGAGAGGATTTTCCTTCCGTCATCTCAATGATTGGTTTGAGGATCGTATCTCAGAAATTCGCAATAAACTCAATCTTGTGAGTAAGAAGCGGGCAAAAGCCAAAGATCTTAAAGAAAGATCGCAGGCACCTATTCAACGTGAAGAAACGACGGCTCCTTCAAAAGCTGAGCCAGCACATTTGCCGGAAGCAGTGGCAGCTCCAGCTCCTCCACCTATTCAACGTGAAGAAGCACCACCTAAAAATTTAGGTAAAGCTGAGCAAACCACGCTGAAGCCAAATGAAATCGAGATTGAAGACGCTATCATCGAAGATGAAGTGGACTATGACGAGACACTTGATAAGGTTCCCAAACGAGAGTACAAGCTACCTTCAGTTGATCTGCTTATGGAACCACCACCAACGGCAGCGGGACAGTCCAAAGACATCCTGCTGAGCAAGGCTGAATTGCTCATCCAAACCCTTGAAACTTTTGGTGTAGATGGGCGGGTCACCAACATAGCACCTGGTCCGGTTATTACGAGATATGAGGTTGAACCAGGTCCGGGTATCAGAGTTTCAAAGATTGCTAGTTTATCCGATGATATTGCCAGAGTGATGGAAGCACAAAGTGTCCGTATTATTGCACCTATCCCAGGTAAAAATTCTGTGGGTATTGAACTACCTAACGATGAACCTGAAATTGTCTATTTTAAAAGTGGTATTAATTCACCAAAATTTTCCGAACCAAAATCGATACTGACTATTGCACTGGGGAAGACCACGGCTGGTGAAATATTCGTAGCAGATTTGGCCAAGATGCCTCACTTGCTGGTTGCAGGAGCTACAGGTTCGGGTAAATCAGTCTGTATCAATACAATTATTACTTCTCTGCTTTATCGAGCTCGCCCTGATCAGGTCAAATTCATTATGATAGATCCCAAAAAACTGGAACTATCAACCTATAAGCGTCTTCAGGGATATCACCTGATTACCAGTGAATCCATCGATGAATATGTGATTACCACCCCTAAGAATGCCATACATGCCTTGCGCTCGGCTGAGCTGGAAATGGAGAAACGCTATAACCTGCTTTCCAAAAAAACGGTTCGCAATATTGATCAATACAATGAACGTGCGACGGGCAAGGATGGCTATGTGCCGCTGCCATATATTGTTGTCTTGGTTGATGAGTTGGCTGACCTTATGATAACTGCGGGTAAGGAAATTGAAGAACCCATCGCCCGTCTGGCTCAAATGGCACGTGCTGTGGGTATTCACCTTGTGATTGCCACTCAGAGACCTTCTGTGGATGTCATCACCGGTGTCATCAAGGCCAATTTCCCAACTCGTATTGCTTTTAAGGTAGCCCAGAAGAACGACTCGAGAACCATCCTTGATCAAAATGGTGCTGAAAAATTACTAGGACGTGGAGATATGTTATTCCTGGCTCCTGGAGCTCCAGCACCTGTCCGTCTGCACAATGCCTTTGTTACTCTCGAGGAAATTGAGGACGTTCTGGATCACATTCAGGATCAACCCAAGCCGGAAGAAGAACTCTTGCCAGGTATTGTTGATGAGCAGGATCCTACCATCGCTGGTACAGAAGGTGGGGGGGAGCAAGACGTTCTCTTTGACGAAGCCTATCGTCTCGTTGTTCTACATCAGCAAGGTTCTGTGAGTATGATTCAAAGAAGACTCCGTGTGGGTTATGCCCGCGCTGGTAGACTGATAGATGAGTTGGAGCGTGCTGGTATAGTCGGTCCCAATACAGGCAGCAAAGCTCGTGATGTGCTCGTTGGTCCAGAAATTTTGGATAACCCTTCATTTGATGAAGATATCCTAGATGATTAAACCAGTAATCTCTCCCATCAAAAAATATCATTTCTTGAAAGGTTACCTCCAATGGTTGGTAATGTTTCTTTTGATGAGTGTTTCGCTATCCGCAGCAAAACCACCTAAACAGCTATCTAAAGTCATTGATCATTTTATGAACCTTGAAGCCACCAGTGTAAAAATAAATCAAGTTATTGATTGGCGGTTTTCAAGCCAGAGTGATACAGTAAGAATCCAGATGGATATCAAGGCAGGACGCAATTTTCATGTTCTGCTGTCAGAATTTGGGATGGAAATATTTGTCACTGAAAACGAGATGATCACTCTCAACCACAACCGACAGCAGGTTTTATACGAGGATGCCACTCCAGATGCCTTGTTGAAGCAACTTTTTGTTGGTGGTGACCTGAACAAGGCTCGATTTAAGGGTGAGAAGGTATTGAGCGAGGGTAGACGTAGACTTAATTTTCAGTTCGCAGGAGATTTTTCAGATTGGCAGAGTCTCGACGTAGTTCTTAATGCCGGAGATAGTCTAGAGAAATTGATTTTGGTTGATTATGATGGAAATAAGTACATCATTTCATTGAGCTATTTAGCAGAGTATACCGAATTCTCAGTTCCAAAAATTGATGTGGATTATTTGCACTACCAGGTTGCAGATCTGAGGGGCAACTAATGCATATCATGGGATTGATAAAAGAACACCCCATTAAGTTTTCAGTATCCATTGCAGTAAGTCTGGGGCTCGTATACTATTCATTCAAAGATCTCGAATGGGAACCCTTCTGGCAGGCTATTTTATCCATAAATTATTGGTTACTTGCTGCAGGGGGTGCCCTGCTCATTTTCAGCAATGTTATTCGAGCGGCACGCTGGAAAATATTGCTCAGTCCGCAAAAAGACATAGGCATCAGGAATTTATTTGAGACCATTATGATGGGCTATATGGGCAATAATGTGCTCCCGTTTCGGCTGGGTGAAGTGCTCAGAGCAGTCGTTGTTTCAAATCGTCATGAGTTGAAAGTCAGTGGGGTAGGAGCCAGTATTGTTGTCGAGCGCGGTTTGGATATGTTTTCCTTTCTTATTCTGGCAGGGATCTATGCCGTACTCGTGCCAACCTTTGAATCTGCACGATTGTTGGCACTACTGGGACTTGGTGCCCTCCTGGTGGGAATCATTTTAGGCTTCTGGGTTAATCGGCATCATGAAAAATTCAAGAATTGGGTTGATATCTGGAGTCAGAGTATGTCTGACAAGGGTCACCCGAAACGTGCTGAACACCTTCTGTCCATATTCAAGGGACTGGAAACCATCTGGCATATGCCAAAACCGATTCATGTCATCCTTCAAACGACATTTCTATGGTTCCTATACTTCATGGTGACCTTCCTGGGATTAGCTTCCTTCGATTTTGGATTAAGTGTAATTGAGTTATGGAAGGTCTCATCCATATTGCTTGTGTTTACCACGCTTTCGTTATCCATTCCTGCTGCGCCTGGCGCTGTTGGGACGTACCACGGCGCAGTTCTAGCTGCCCTACTGATATTCAATATCGACAATGATGCTGCACGGGCTTTCGCCATTGTTATGCATCTTATGAATTATCTTTTATACACACCTATTGGAGCCTGGTATCTCATGAAAGCTGGCTTAAGCTTAGATCTTGCCAAGAGCCATGAAGATGTACCGATATAGGTTTAATATTAGAATCTGAAATAGTTATAGATCACAAACTGAAGAAGTATTTTCGAGTCAGCATGGGTTTCATTCCTTACTTGACAGTTTACCGGTCACCAATTAGCATTAGAGGCTAATTTTAATTGCATAAGCTCAGTGTATATCCATTGTTAGATAATCGACATCTCATCGTTTATGTCTCTGGATTCCTGGGGAATGAATAACTTGGACTTAGGAGCATCATTATGAATGAACTCAATCTTACCGCTAATCTCATTTTGCGTAAACACAAGGAGCAGAGCGCCCTGCCCGTACGTGAACGCGATTGGGACAAAATCGAAGTACTTGTAACAAAAATTAACTCTGTGAACTCAATGTTCCAAATACTGGCATCATTGGTTTTTGGAGTCTCATTTTCAATTATTACCCTCCTCCTTCTAAATACTGTCGGTGGTACTGGGATTGAATCCGTTGCGATGATTACAGGCAACTTTGTGGTTTCTGTCATAGTTGGGATTGCTATTGCACTCACCATTCTAGCCAGGCAACAACGAACAAATGTGGCCAAGGCAATTGATCATGTTCTCAATGAAATGGATATGGTACAGAAAGAGTTTAGTCCAGTGAGCATGGCTACTGAGGTGACCGAAGAAGTCAAAGAAAGTACAGCATCCGTTGCCGATCAATTCCTGAAATAGGAATTAGACAGACAAGTCCTTTATTCTATTAAGAAAAGAATGTTTAAAAAGGTGGTAAATCTGCTTGCTCACGCATAGGCGGGCAGTTATTTTCGCACGCTTTTTCGCATCTTAGTTGGTGCCACAGGAGGACTACGCTTTGTTTTCGAGGAAATATTTCTCGAAGAAAGATAGAAGTCAGAATGTGATTAAGGGCGATGGGATCGGTTTGAGACCCATTACCCGTAGAAACAGATTTTTATAAGTGACGAGGAATCGTGAATTTATCATTCATAATTCATAGCTCATCATTATAAAAGGGCAATTAGCTTCCGTCTACGTCTGGCGACTACGCCGGACAGGCAGGTGGTTAGAGTATCCCGCCGATGGCGGGAGAGTCACAGAGTAAGCGTTTTTTTAAAATTCGGGTAATACTAGACCAAAAGTTTCAGGAATACCCGTAAGATAGATGATATAGTGGGGCGATTAGCTCCCGTCTACGTTTGGCGACTACGCTGGACAGGCAGGTGGTTAGAGTATCCCGCCGATGGCGGGAGAGTCACAGAGTAAGCGTTTTTTTAAAATTCGGGTAATACTAGACCAAAAGTTTCAGGAATACCCGTAAGATAGATGATATAGTGGGGCGATTAGCTCAGGTGGTTAGAGTACTTGCTTGACATGCAAGGAGTCACTGGTTCAAGTCCAGTATCGCCCACAGATTATGAACGCGAATGGGAACATACAGATCACATACCCAGACGGCCGAACTGAAGAGTTGCCGTCAGGGATTCGTGCATTCGAAATTGCTCAGGGAATAAGCCCTCAGTTCGAGAAACAACTCATAGCAGCAAAAATCAATGACAAGGTTGTTGATCTTGCGACTGTGCTCACAGAAGATGCTTCAATAAACTTTCTGAAGAGAACGGACTCTGAAGCTCACGAGATTCTCCTTCACAGCACCTCTCATATTATGGCCCAGGCAGTAAAACGTCTCTACCCAGATGTAAAAGTTACTATTGGTCCTTCTATTGAGAATGGTTTCTATTATGACTTTGACATAGAGAAGCCTTTTACTGATGATCAGTTACTTGCTATTGAAGCTGAGATGAAAAAAATTATCGATGAAGATTTGCCTGTTCAGAGATTAGAGCTTTCCAGAGATGAGGCAATCAAACGCTTTGAAGCAATGAATGAAACCTATAAAGTGGAAATTATCTCTGAATTACCTGAAGATGAAATTATTTCTGCGTACGAACAGGGTGAATTTATTGATCTCTGTCGTGGTCCTCACTTGCCATCCACAAAACGTGCAGGCGCATTCAAGCTTTTGAGCGTTGCTGGTGCATACTGGCGTGGTAACGAAAATAACCGTATGCTGTCCAGGATTTATGGAACAGCTTTTCCCGATAAAAAGGCCCTCAAGAAGTATCTAAACCTGCTTGAAGAAGCAAAGAAGCGTGATCACAGAAAATTAGGCAAGGAACTGGGCTGGTTCAGTTTTCATGAAGAGTCCCCAGCCAATGCATTCTTCCACCAAAAAGGTCAGCAGATTTACAATGGCATCGTGGATTATATGCGTGAGAGCAATGTTCGCTTTGGGTATGAGGAAGTGGGGACACCCCTGATACTATCTGAAGAGTTGTGGCATCGCAGTGGTCATTGGGAAAACTATGGCGAGAATATGTATTTCACGAAGGTTGACGGTCGTGATTTCGCTATCAAACCAATGAATTGTCCCGGTCATCTCCTGATTTTTGGTAATTCTTCCCATTCTTACAGGGATCTACCCATCTTGATGGCAGAATTTGGCAGGGTTCACCGTCACGAGCGTTCCGGCGTAACCCATGGACTTTTCAGGGTTCGAACTTTCGTGCAAGATGATGCGCACATTTTTTGTACTGAAAAACAGATTCATGGAGAGGTTAGTCGGGTACTTGATCAGATTTTTGAGGTCTACGAAGATTTCGGATTCACAGATGTTCATGTTGAGCTCTCCACCAAGCCGGAAAAGGCTATTGGTTCTGCTGAAACCTGGACAAAAAGTGAGTCTATACTACAAAAAGTACTTGAAGATAAAGAAATAGATTATCAGCTTAATCCAGGTGATGGTGCTTTCTACGGTCCTAAGATCGATTTCCATATTAGGGATTCATTGGGACGCAGCTGGCAATGCGGTACCTGTCAGCTTGACTTTTCCATGCCTGAAAGGTTCGATCTGGAATACACAGGGGAAGATGGTGCTTCCCATCAGCCGGTCATGATCCATCGGGCTGTTGTTGGAAGTCTTGAAAGATTTATGGGAATCCTTATCGAGAATTATGCTGCCAGATTGCCTGTGTGGTTGGCTCCAGTGCAGGTTAAGGTCATTCCCATTGCAGATCGACACGAAGAATACGCTCAGTCTGTTGTGAAATCCTTAAAGGATGCTGGCATACGTGTTGAAGCCAATTGGAAGAATGAGAAAATTGGCCAGAAAATTCGTCAAGCAGAGCTTGAAAAAGTTCCATATATGTTTATTCTTGGAGACCGAGAGGTTGAAGAGAATAAAATTAGTGTTCGTCGTCATGGTGTCGGAGATTTAGGCAGCCTAGACCTTGTAGAAGTGAGCGAACGTATTTTAGGTGAAATAAGGGAGAGAATAGATCAAAAAGTATAAGGTATACGCTAAGGAGGAAGAACTCCGAATCAATGCTGAAATTGACACTCCAGAGGTTCTTCTTGTGGATGAAAACGGTGAACAAGCAGGATTAGTCCCCGTACAAGAAGCCCTGGTAAGAGCAGAAAATGCCGAACTAGATCTGGTTGAGGTTGCCCCTAATGCCAAGCCTCCAGTTTGTAAGCTTATGGATTACAGCAAGTACAAATATGAAAAGGCCAAAAAGGCCAAAGAGGCTAAGAAAAAACAAAAGATTATTCAGAACAAAGAAGTGCGATTCAGACCTAACATTGAAGATCATGATCTCAAGACGAAGGTTTCCAAAGCGCGTGAGTTTCTGGACGATGGAGATAGAGTAAAAATAACGATTATGTTTAGAGGTCGCGAGATGGCCTACCTGGATCGTGGTCCTTTACTCATGACAAAAATCATGAGTCATCTCGGTGAAGATGTACACATGGAATATTCCCCGACTATGGAAGGTAGATTCCTTACTACTGTAGTCACCTTGAAAAAGTGAGGTAAATAGATATGCCCAAAATGAAATCAAATCGTGCTGCCAAAAAGCGCTTCAAGCTAACCGGTAAAGGTAAAGTGAAGAGAAATAAGGCTTTCACCAGTCACATGCAGAACAACAAATCACAAAAGCAGAAAAGAAAACTTCGTAAATCCGGTCTTTTGACTGGTGGGGATGCTGCAAAAGTGAAAAAAGCGATATCCGCTTAAGTACTAGGAGTTACAATGCCAAAAGCAAACAGTGCCGTCGCCCGTAAAAAACGGCATAAAAAATATTTAAAAGCTGCCAAAGGCTACTATGGTGCCCGTTCACGGCTGTATAGAACTGCCCGTGAGACTGTTGAACGTGCCTGGGT
>CAZDVD010000042.1:0-7162 GCA_964508765.1 uncultured Lentisphaeria bacterium | reverse complement strand
GTGCCCGTTCACGGCTGTATAGAACTGCCCGTGAGACTGTTGAACGTGCCTGGGTTTATGCCTACAGGGATCGTAAAGATCGTAAACGTCAATTTCGTCGTTTGTGGATAGCTAGAATTAACGCTGCTGCTCGTTTGAACGGCCTGAGTTATTCCAAATTGATGAATGGTTTAAAAAGAAATAGTATTGACCTCAATCGCAAAATGTTAGCTGAAATCGCTGTAACAGATCCAGTTGGTTTCACCTCGATTGTAGCAAAAGCTAAATAAACCACAGTTAGGATCGCGTATGTCGCTTTTTAAAAAAGTCGACGAATTACGCTCGGAATTCAAGCAAGCGTTGGCATCAAGTCCAGCGCTTTCTGATTTAGAGCAGATTAGACAAGAATTTCTGGGTCGTAAAGGTGTCATTAATGACCTCTTTAAGAAGATCAAAGAGGTTGAGTCTGAACGTCGAGGCGAATTTGGTGGTTTGATCAACCAATTGAAATTGGATGTCCATGATAACATCGAAGCGCGCATTAATGAACACCGTGCTGATGTGAAGGCTACCAGTTCAGTAGATGTCACCCTACCTGGAGTGGTCTATGAGCGTGGATCGATACATCCCATCGAAAGTACCCTTCGAGATTTTAAGCAAATTTTCCATCGTCTTGGCTTTGCTGTCGCTGAGGGTCCTGAGATTGAAACTCAATGGCGGAACTTTGATGCTTTAAATTTCCCCCCTGAACATCCTGCACGTGATATGCAGGATACCTTCTTCCTGAAAAATGATTCTGTTTTGAGGACTCACACATCACCCGTTCAAGTAAGACTCATGCTGGAGGAAAAACCTCCCATACGCTCAATCATGCCTGGACGTGTATATCGGAATGAGGCCATTGATGCTGGACATTATTGTCTTTTTCATCAAGTTGAAGGTCTTTACGTTGATAAGCATGTGACTATGGGTGAACTCAAGGCGACGTTGGAACTATTCTGTCGCGAATATTTCGGTGAAAATGTCAAACTCAGGTTTCGACCTAGTTTTTTTCCTTTTACCGAACCCAGCAGTGAGATGGATGTCTCTTGTTTTCTCTGTGGAGGAAAAGGGTGTCGTGTCTGCAAGCAGACGGGTTGGTTGGAAATCGGTGGTTGTGGAATGGTGGATCCTAATGTGTTCAAGGCAGTCAATATTGACTCTGAAGAATATACAGGTTATGCCTTTGGGATGGGAATCGAGCGCATTGCCATGATGAAATATGGCATTACTGATATTAGACTTCTCTTTGAGAATGACGTTCGCTTTCTAAAACAATTTTAGTAAAGAATAGTGTATGACTAAACATCTGATATTGCTTTCGTATTCGTCATCCCGAGCTCGTGTCATCCTGAGCGGAGTCGAAGGACGAGGGATATGAATATTAGGGTGTTGCACTTCTCTCTCGACTCCGCTCGAGATGACGCTTTTCAGATGATTGCGTAACTATAATCGGAACATAAAATGAATATTTCATACAATTGGCTCAAAGAATATATCGACATTGATCTTGAACCTGAGGTTTTAGCTGAAAAACTCACTAATGCAGGTCTTGAAGCAGTCATCATAGAAACTTTGCCTGAATATTTTAAATCAATCCTTGTGGGTCATGTGGTTTCCAAAGAAAAGCATCCTGATGCTGATAGGCTCAGTGTCTGTATGATTGATCTGGGTGACGGTGAAACAAAACAGATTATTTGTGGAGCTCCCAACATCGATGCAGGACAAAATGTTCCTGTGGCAACGATTGGAACGACCTTTCCTGACGGCATGAAGATCAAGAAAGCCAAGCTGAGAGGTGTGATTTCCAATGGAATGGTCTGTTCCGAGAGTGAATTAGATCTTTCGCAGGATCACTCTGGCATTATGGTATTGGATGAAAATGCCAGACTGGGTATGGACATGGTATCCTATCTATCTGGGAATGATGTGAGTATAGAGTTAGACCTTACTCCGGATCGCTCAGATGCCCTTGGTCATATAGGTGTAGCCCGAGATTTAGCAGCTTTGCTTGGCACAAAGATGCACAAACCTATTGTTGAAGTCAAAGAGTCCTCTACGCCAACTTCGAGCATCGTTTCAGTTGAGCTTGATGATCCCCAGGCCTGTCCGCGCTATGCAGCACGTATTGTGAAAGGTGTGAAGATCGCAGAATCTCCCACGTGGATGCGTCAACGTCTCCAGGCCGCTGGAATTCGTTCCATAAATAATGTTGTAGACGCCGCGAACTATGTGTTGATGGAAACTGGGCATCCTCTCCATACATTTGATTTACGCTATATAACTGGCGGTAAAATCATCGTTCGGAAAGCCGTTGAAAAAGAGAAAATAACCACTCTGGATGGCAAGGAGCGTGAACTGGATGATTCCGTCCTGTTGATATGCGATGGTAAGAAACCTGTAGCTGTGGCTGGTATTATGGGTGGTGAGAATTCAGAAGTTAAGGATGATACCACTGACCTCCTGCTTGAGAGTGCCTATTTTGACGCCGTGGTTGTACGTCGTGGGGCCAAAAAGTTACAGTTAGCTACCGATGCCAGCCATCGATTTGAACGCGGTACTGATCCCAATGGGATTCCATACGCTCTAGACAGATTGGCAAGTCTTATCGTTGAACTGGCGGGAGGGGAGATTACCCAGGGACAAGTTGATGCTTATCCCAAGACGATCGAGCCGCTAGAGGTCACACTTCGCACAGCACGTTGTAATGCCATTCTGGGTACAGAAATTGAGACATCAACTATTTCCAAGATTCTAAATGGTCTGGAGTTATATCATAGTGAGAGCGAAGGACTTTTCAAGGTAAAGGTACCTACTTTTCGCCCAGATATTACTCGTGAGATTGATCTGGTGGAGGAAGTTAGCCGTATCTTCGGTTATAATAATATTCCAGTACCTCAGCATTTCAGCATTGCCAACAAGATTAACAAAAGAACACCGGATCAGATGCGCGAGAAAATAATTGATCATCTTGCCGCCATCGGCTTCAATCAGATTTATGGCAATGGATTACTTGCCGTGGATGAACACCCCTCGGTTCTTGGTGATGAAGAAGCACTGCTTCTGGCAAATCCACTATCCAGAGATATGGCCTCAATGCGTTCATCTCTTCTTATGGGGATTGCTAAGATCGCAGATTACAATATTAACCGTCGACAGTCCGACTTGAAAATATTTGAATTAGGTCAAGTGAGCACAGTTGATATGGAATCAGATACAGGTGCTCGTGAAACCAGCCATCTCGGTATATTTATGTCAGGGGAGTTAAGAAACCAGCAGTGGTCACAGCATGTAGAAGAAGCTGATATATTCCATATGAAGGGAATTCTCACTTCTGCCTTTCGTGATCTGTTTGGCCTTGAGCTGCATTATGAATCTATTGAACATGACCTTTTCACAGAAAGTTTAGCTGTTTATCTGGGCGAAGAAAATATTGGCGTGCTTGGAAACCTGAAAACAATTAATCAGAGTCTGAAGAGTGTCTCTGGTGTTTATGCAGAGCTTAAAATTTCAGAAAAGCTCGGTCTGGAACGAAATATCAAGTATGAGTCAGTCTCCATTTATCCTACGGTGGAGCGCGATCTGTCCATTTTAATTGATTCATATGTATCCTTTGGGCTCATCAATGAGACCATTAAGAAAAATGCTGGTAAGTCCTTAGTATATAGTCGTTTATACGATATCTATGAAGGAAAATCTATTGCAAGTGGCAAAAAAAGTCTTACATTTCGTCTGGTTTTTCAGAATAAGACGAGAACCCTTACTGAAAAAGAAATCGACAAAGATTTCAGAAGGATTCTCAAAGGCTTGGAAGACGCGTACAACGCCACACTGAGAGAGGCAATCTAGTGATCAATGATGTCCTGAGTAAGTTTGAAGACAAGGTAAGATTACTGGTTGCTCATGTGAGTTTACTAAAAAAAGAAAACCTATCACTTCGCAATCAGATCATAGAACGATCTGCAGATGGTACATTTGGAAATAAAGATGCCGTCCGTAGTAAGTTAAATAGTATGATTGAAATGATCGATGTGGAGCTGGAACTTTTATGACGCGAATTCTACCTGGTGAATGAATAAGTGAACGACGCAATGAATACGACTGATAACAATACGGTTCAAGTTACGATATATGGAAAATCTTACACGATTAAGGGTAAGGCAGATTCCAGCTATATCAGTGGTGTCGCAAATTACGTCGATATGAAAATGAGAGAAGTTGACGATGGTCCCAATACTGCTTCGGCTGAGGGGAAGATAGCTATCCTGGCTGGAATGAACATTACTGATGAGTTATTTTCAGCCCGACAAGAGAATGAGAAGTTAGCTAATCGATTCGAGGAGCGCGTACAGGCGCTCACCGAACTCATTGACGAAACACTTAGCACTTAGGTTTAGAATTCCGTAAAGCGGCGTGTCCGCACCGATTTCCTGTTTACAGGCATAAAAATTTCCAAAGGTCTTCATTCTAATATGAAAGGTGAAACCTATGGAATTTGAACAATTCCTCCCCCTAATAGCTGTCATCCTTGGATTTGGTATTGCTATACCGCTTGTATCATATTCCTTGAAACAGAACGCGAAAAATGCTGGAATGCTAGCTTCCCAAATTCTTGCAACCGCTGAGAAGGATGCAATTGCGATAAAGAAAGAAAAAGAGTTAGAGGCTCGAGATGAATCCATGCAGATCATCAAAAAAGCTGAAGAAGACGCACAGTTAAAACTTCAGGAAGTTCGAGAATCTCAAAAAAATATATCCAATCGAGAAATCAAACTCGATAACAAGTCAGAAGCTCTGGATAGAAAGGAAGTTGAGATTCGCAAAGTTGAGGCTCAGGTTTCCCAATCACTCAATGAAGCAGAAGCTGAAAAACTAAGCCTAAAAGATATTGTGCAGCAGGAGAATGAAAAATTAGAGCGTATCGCCCGTATGACTCAGGAAGAGGCCAAAAGTACACTCATTGAAAATTTAAAAGAAGTAGCCAATGCTGAAGCCGCCCATGTCGTTAAGCAAATCCGGGAAAACGCTGTAGCTACTGCAACCAAAGAAGCCAATAAAATAGTCATCTCTGCCATCCAGAGATCAGCTGCTGATCATACAGCAGAATCTACAGTTTCGGTTGTGGAATTGCCATCTGACCAGATGAAGGGACGTGTTATTGGTCGTGAGGGAAGAAACATTCGTACCTTTGAACAACTCACCGGTGTTGAGCTCATCGTAGATGATACACCTGAGGCAGTGGTGCTTTCCGGTTTTGATCCAGTACGTCGGGAGATAGCCCGTGTGGCTTTGACCAATCTGGTTCAGGATGGTCGGATTCATCCCGCGCGTATTGAAGAAATGATTGCCAAGGCTACGGCTGATGTGGATGAGGAGATGCGGGTTGCAGCAGAAGAAGCGTTGGCTGAGTTGCATTTGCCGGCTTTTCATGCTCAAATCATGAAGCTTGTTGGCCGCCTCAAATATCGTACTAGCTATGGACAGAATATTCTGAAGCATAGTATAGAGGTTGGTTGGTTAACTGGTCTGATGGCTTCGGAGTTAGGCATGGATGGTGTCCTGGCCAGACGCGCTGGATTTCTTCATGATCTGGGTAAAGCCATCGATAGGAATACGGACGGTACACATGCCTTAATCGGTGGTGAATATGCCCGCAAGTTTGGTGAATCTGAAGCAGTTATTAATGCGATTGAATCTCACCACGAAGAAGTGCCTATGACGGGACCCATCTCAGCATTGGTGCAGGCAGCCGATGCTATTAGTGGCTCTCGACGTGGAGCGCGCGGTGATACTCTGGAAAGTTATATCAAACGCCTGAGGAATCTTGAAGGTATTGCCACAGGATTTGACGGTGTCTCCAAATCATATGCTATCCAGGCAGGTCGTGAAGTGAGGGTTATGGTTGAAAGTGATAAGATTGATGATAGCAAAGCCCAAACCCTGAGCATGGAAATTGCTGGACGTATTGAAGCCGAAATGACTTACCCTGGTCAGATTAAAGTCGTAGTCATAAGAGAATCAAGGAGTACCGCTCTTGCCAAATAGTCCTCTCATTTTGAGTGGTAAGGAAGTTTCTCTTGCCGTGAAATCTGATCTAAAGGGTCGGATTGAAAAATTGAAGGAAAAGGGGATCACCCCAGGTCTTGCTGCCGTATTGGTAGGTGAAGATCCAGCCTCACAGATATATGTGAGATCCAAAGAGCGCCAGAGTGCCAAATTGGGATTTAATTCTCAGGTGCTCAGACTGGATACCAGCACTTCTCAAAATGAGCTCTTGAAAGTTGTGCAAGATCTGAATGCTGATGACAACGTGCATGGAATTCTCGTTCAGTTGCCACTACCCAAACATATAGATTCGCAGCTTATCATAGAAACTATTGATCCTGATAAGGATGTTGATGGTTTTCACCCTGTGAGTGTGGGCAAATTGGTGTTGGATTTAGATGGATTTGTTTCCTGCACACCAGCGGGTATTCTTGAGATTATGAAGTATTATAAGATTGAGACTTCTGGCAAGCATGTGGTTGTGGTGGGTCGTTCAAATATTGTGGGTAAGCCCATGGCCAATCTGATGATCCAGAAGAAAGATTTGGGTAATGCTACTGTAACCCTCGTCCATACCAGGACACCTGATATGGGTGTACACACACGTCAGGCTGACATCCTGATTGTTGCTGCCGGTGTTCCTGAATTTATTACTGCAGATATGGTAAAAGAAGGTGCGGTGGTGATTGATGTTGGAATCAATCGAGTAGATGACTTGAGTACTGAAAAAGGGTATCGTCTGGTTGGCGATGTTGATTTTGGAGCTGTTTCAGAGAAATGTTCTGCAATTACACCAGTTCCTGGAGGTGTGGGTCCCATGACTATCGCCATGTTGCTCTCTAATACGGTTAAATCGGCTGAGAACAGCCTCAAGTAGTTTTTACAGATATTGGGTTGCCTGATAGAATAGCCCGCTGTATTTGCCGGACATTGAGTACGCCTGTACTGAGCGTAGTCGAAGTATCGAAATGTCCATTGAAATGAAGAATTAATTATCGGTGACAAAGGTCATGGATACACACAAGCGCCCGTAGCTCAGCTGGATAGAGCGTCGGTTTCCGGTACCGAAGGTCGCAGGTTCGACTCCTGCCGGGCGTAC
>CAZDVD010000041.1:0-19866 GCA_964508765.1 uncultured Lentisphaeria bacterium | reverse complement strand
TATCCATGCAACAGGATAAGGCTGGCTAAAGCATGTTCTGGATCTGCAGCAGGTCTATGCAGTACACTACGACTATTTATATGAAGTTGTTCAATATCACTCATGCCATTTTCTTTCACAAACGCTTACGCGAATGTCATCCCGAGCGGAGTCGAGGGAGAATATTTTTTATTTTGAATAGGCCGCCTCTCGACTCCGCTCGAGATGACAGGCTTACTGTAATTGTCCTGAAATATTTATTCCTGATCCATGAAGGGATATGGAAATTCAGTCGGTGGTATAAAATTTTCTTTGATGGTGCGTTGAGAAATCCAACGGACCAGATTAAAGATGGAGCCCGCTTTGTCATTGGTTCCTGATGCCCGACTACCACCAAACGGTTGCTGTCCAACTACTGCACCAGTGGGCTTGTCATTGATATAAAAATTTCCCGCACTATGACGCAGTTTTTCAAGTGCTAATTGAACAGCATCTCTATCCTTGGCCAGTACTGCGCCTGTCAAAGCATAAGGACTGGTTCCATCAACAATATCTAGAACATCTTCCCAGCTTTCATCATAGACATAAATAGTCACTACAGGACCAAAAATCTCTTCTTCCATGGTTTTGAAATGAGGATCTGTGGTCACAATAGTGGTTGGTTCAATGAAGAAGCCCACTGAATCATCATATTTCCCACCCGTAATAATTTCTGCATCTTTGTGTGAACTGGCATAATCAATATACGCTGTGATGTTTGTGAAGGCAGCTCTGTCGATAACTGCATTCATGAAGTTCCCAAAATCTTCTACATCTCCAACTTTAATCTTGGCAACTTCTGAAATATAGCTTTCTTTGAATCCAGCCCACATAGAACGAGGTACATATACCCGTGAGGCGGCCGAACACTTTTGTCCCTGAAATTCAAAGGAACCTCGAATCACTGCAGTTCTCAAAACTTCCATATCTGAAGATTCATGGGCGACAATGAAATCTTTCCCGCCCGTCTCCCCCACAATGCGGGGATAAGTTTTGTACTTGGCAATATTATTTCCAATGGTTTTCCACATGTTCTGAAATACTGCCGTGGAACCGGTAAAATGGATTCCAGCGAGATGCTTGCTCTCAATTACCTGGGGACCTACAACCGAGCCCTTGCCAGGTATGAAGTTGATCACACCGTCTGGGAGTCCAGCTTCCTCAAACATCTTCATCAGGAAATAGCCAGAATACACAGAAGAAGAAGCGGGTTTCCAAAGAACCACATTTCCCATGAGTGCTGGCGCTGTAGGCAAATTTCCGGCAATAGAAGTAAAATTAAAAGGAGTAACAGCAAAAACGAATCCCTCAAGCGGACGGTGCTCTACCTGATTCCACATACCTGTGGGAGAATATGCTGGCTGCTGTGAATAAATCTCCTGGAGATATTCTGCATTAAAATTAAAAAAGTCAATCAGCTCGCAAACAGCGTCAATTTCAGCCTGAAATGCGTTCTTACTCTGGCCTAGCATGGTTGCAGCATTGAGAATTTGTCTATAGGGACCTGCCAGCAACACAGCCATTTTTTTGAATATGGCAACCCGTGATTCCCAGGGCATGACGGACCAGGTTTTCCAGGCTTCTTGAGAAGCATCGATAGCCTGTTTGATCTCTTCAGGTCCCGCCATGTGATATTTTGCCAGGACATGTTTGTGATTATGAGGCATGACGTTCGTTGCAGTCTGGCCAGTGAATATCTCTTTACCACCAATAATAACTGGAATCTCAACAACCTCAGATTTCATTTTATTGAGAATACTTAATAATTCCGCTTTTTCCGGTGAGCCTGGTGCATAGTCTAATATTGGCTCGTTTACAGCCTGGGGGACGCGGACGATTTTATCAGCCATATTTGAACTCCTCATTTGATAATCAATTAAAATGTTAGCAAAATATGATCACATATTTTGAGCCGATATCCACAATGCAAATTCTAATCCAATCGGGGTTGGAAGGATATCAGTTTTCCTCAGTCAGGTAAATCTTATAATAAAAATCTAAATCTGAAGGATCAGCAAAGATACCTATAACCTCATCTGCATAGGTCTGACCTAGAGGGACATTGGACTTAATAAACAAGTCACCCTTTTCATTGCGAAAGAGTCCTGATCGTGAGGTCGTCAATGCTTTGCGCAGCTCTGCATCGTGGGTTTTGATAAGTTTAGCCACATCACGCATGGAATCAGTCAAGTTTTCACCTCACCATCACGCTGGGTCAAGATTCTCTTTAGCTCAGACAGGCTGGCATCCAGCTTTTGACTATGTAACAGCCACGCTGATCGAGATGCACCCCCAGTAGATTTAAGAGGATCATTGATCTCCTCCTGGAGCACATCGATGTACCCGCGGACCTGTTCGAGATTGCGCACAATTTTATCCCCAAGCTCCTTAGGAGAAGGGGGTGTTGAATGCTTAGTTGACACGTGAAATACTAAATTTAGTCGTGGGTAATTCGTTTTCGCATGCGAGCAATAATATCGGAGTCTTCTTCCTCTTGATCCTCAAAACGCTTCTCATTCTCTACTTCACCCTCTACGCCCTCATCTTCATTTGAATCTGAGCTGGAAACGCCTTCCTCAGGTGGATCTTCTTCATAAATCTTGCCTGCTTTAAGCTTACCAATCAAACCGCTCACTTCTCCATTGAAGTCTTCCACTGTTTTTTCAAGACGACTGAGGAGTTCATCCATGAGGTCCTGACCATAGATACTATTGATGCCATCCAGCATGTCATTCAGCTGGCTTTTCAAAAAGGTCATGCGACTTTCTGAATTATCAAAATCAACAGGCTCCTGGACGCTGGTAGATTCTTGAGGTTTTTCGTCTTTTTTCGGCATTCTACACTCCAGTGATATTATGCTTTATGAAATTTCTCGCCAAATTCTGCTTTTTGAGCTAGGGTCTTAAATTAGAATGAATAGTCCTCTCAGGCAATTATTACATGCCCCGAATTGATCACTTCCTCGGGGGTCTCCGCAGGTAGATTCCCTCCAATTCTATATGTCCGTCTAGCTTTGTCATGACCTCTTTTGAGGTGAGCATTGAAAAGTTCAAATTGGTAATGGCATCTGCGTTCTCCTGAAGACAAAGATACAGCATGGATCGCAACAAATCTTCGGTCGTGGCCTGGTCATTTCCCACAATCTTAATATAACCACTCTCAATAAATGCCTGATTCGCCTTTGGTATATACAGCACGGGAAAATCATTTGAACGTCGCTGAGGTTTGGGCTTCCAAGGTGTCACGGTGTGAGTGACAATAACGTCCCTCATAAATTCAGGCTCAAACTTACGGTTTTTGGTAGTGAACTTCACCAGGGGAATTTTTAATGGATGTTCCTCGGGGTTCTCAGGTGGAAATGCTGCCAGTCCAGCCGGACCAAACGAAGCACCTATGTAATAGCAGAGCGTATCACCATTCATGTAGGCAGCCGGTATATTACAAAACCAGGCTCCGCTTTCCTCATAGAAAGTGAGTTCCTGGTACACCTGTTTATTTTGCTCTCTAATGTAGAGCCGCACAAAATCCGGATCATCCAGATAGTGTGGTAAAATCACTTCCAACTGCCCTGGGACACCCTGGAGAAAGTGATCGGGTTGATTGTGATAGATTTCAAAAGAAAACCCTGATGTGATAACACTGAGAAAAATAACTATAGCTGAAAAATGTTTAGCTATCACTGAACTGGATTCCTGCAGTAGATAGATATTGGTAAAGCTGGAAGTTGTAATCATCCACCAGCACTTGAACGCGCGCTGGACTGATCAATGTCTGAAGAAAATATTGTTCTCTCAAAGCTCGAATTTCATACTGACGGCTTTCGAAATAGCGTACACCCCCGATTACAATTGCAACATAACCAGGAATCTGATAGACCCAGCCTCTGCTCCAAGTGAACGACAGATAGGTAGCGCCACCCATCAAACTAATCAATGAGAATACCCGACGTGAACGAAAGTCCTTTAAAAACCCTGCTTCTTTAGCAAGGTGCTCATCATATTCGGCAATGACACTTTCCTGTCCTAGAAGATACATGGACTGAGAAAAGTTCAGTGCTTCACTGCCTCGGTATAGTTGCCAGGAAGAATCAGAAAAGATCTCGAGTTTCAGACTGCTCTTCTGAAATGCCTCTGGTACTTTCAACCTCAACAATTGACTATCAAATTCAGGATAAACCTGTGTACTATCAATCTGACCAAATCCAAATGAAAGGATAAGGATGAAAGTGATCAAACTCCAGCGCAGCATTTTATGGGAAATCATTAGGTCCATTTCGGGCTGAATTTAGTCAAATTTTACTGTGCTAGTAACGCTTTTATGGTCAATTGATATCTTGGGTCCATCACCTATCAACAGCCTGAAAATGTGTTACCGCGTCACACAGTTTGTTTTACCTTGTTCCACGAAGCTCTACAAATTGATATCAATATCTAAAGGAATGCCTGTATGGACCCTGTCACTCTTGGATTTATTCTATACCTCGTACTCATTTTAAGTGTTGGATTTTATACTGCGCATCTCACCAAATCTATGAAGGACTTTGCCCTGGGTGGTCAAAGACTGGGTCCGTGGGTTATCGCCTTTTCTGAAAGAGCTTCTGGCGAATCAGCCTGGCTGATTCTGGGTTTGCCAGGAGCAGCATTGGCTGCTGGTCTGCTAGAACTATGGACAGTACTTGGCTGTATTTCAGGAATCATTTTTTCCTGGTTCTTTATTGCAAAACGATTGAGGGAAACCACTGAGAAATACAATGCAATCACCCTCCCTGAATTATTCGCAAAACGATTCCATGATGATCGGGGAATTCTAAGGATACTGGCTTCACTGGTTATCACCTTCTTTTTTACCTTTTATGTCGCAGCTCAATTTTCCGGTGCCGGTAAAGTTTTGAATGTCACCTTTGGGATCACCCATATGCAGGGCATGCTTCTGGGTGCCGTAATTATCGTTTTTTACACCTTGATGGGTGGTTTCCTCGCAGTAGCCTGGACAGATCTGGTCCAGGGAGTTATCATGATTGGGACCCTCGTCATTTTACCTCTGGTTGCATTTATCGAAATAAATGCTCTCCCCTCTGTGGAATTTCAAATTGATGGAGCTAGTCTGTTTGCCGGTAAGGCGGGCATGGCGGCTCTGGCAGCCGCCATGGGTGGACTGAGCTGGGGATTGGGATACATGGGTCAGCCACATCTTGTCACACGCTATATGGCCATCGATAAACCTGAGAACATCAAGATCAGCCGCCGCATCGCCATTTCATGGGCGGTACCCGCCTTCTTTGGCAGCATGTTGATTGGACTAACTGGATATTTTCTTCTGCAAGCGGGTAGCATGAGCTTTGATGGGCAGGTTTTAGCAGGAGTCGCATCCCTGAGTGACCCTGAAAAGTTGATGCCCATTATGGCGCAAAACTTACTTCATCCCTGGATTGCAGGCATTTTCATCTCTGGAGCCATTGCTGCTATGATGTCTACTGCTGACAGCCAACTGCTGGTCTCCACCACCGTCCTCACTGAGGATATCATGGCCAACTACTTTCAGAAATTGAAGAATCGTTTTGATTTACTCACCGTTGGAAGAGGTCTCACCATTTTCATCGGATTGCTGGCATTTTATCTCGCCTGGCAATCAACAGATCTGGTATTCGAAATGGTTAGCTATGCCTGGGGTGGTCTGGGGGCATCCTTTGGACCAGCACTCCTACTCACGCTCTGGTGGAAACGAGTGAGTAAAACTGGTGTTATTGCAGGTATGATTGCCGGTACCCTATTTACTGTGGTAGATCTCTTTGGTGAATTCGTAACCGCCCGATTATCGGCTTTCATCATAGCCTTCTTCGCCGTCTACGTATTTTCACTCCTCAAACCTGATAAATCTTGAAAAGTATTTAATAAATCCAATTAACGGGCGTAAATCTTCAGCGAATTGCTCAGAGAATTAGCTAGATCAGTTGCTGCCTGACCCACCATTTCACCACCAACAGGGGCAATGGTTTCACCCTTCCTGGCAAGTTTTGCAGTGCGCGATTTAAGAGCCCGTGTATCCCCCTTAACTACAACCCACTCAGTCGAAAAGTCTGATTTTCCCTCAAAAGCTTCACTAACTATAACCTTTGAGGTACGCACATCAACAATCTTGTATGATCCTTTGATCACGGCTTTGGTGCTGCGAGTGTAGTGTTTTACCTTTGCTTCAACATCATCGTAAATATTGCGAGTTTTTGACTTACCACTTTTGTCTTTGTATTTTTCAGTTTTAACCACGACTCGTTTTGTTTCTTTGTATTCTCTATTAATTGTCCGTACCGGTGTATAAATAATTTGAGTAATTTTCCCGGTTAAGATTTCATGGACACCTAATATGGCTCCGACTTCGATGGCTGATTCATCATTAAGCAGACCAGAAAGTCCCAGCTTTTGCTCAGTAATAACTCGATCAAGTTGGTCTCGACTGATGAGTTCAAGAAATTCAGTCGCTGAGGGGTCTTTCATGATGGAGGTGACCATTTCATCCACAACCAATTGCTCCACAGCACCATATTTTCTATTGTTACCGCTTAGATCCTCAAAGGGAAAAACTGCGATTCTCTTAACACCAGCTTTACGAGTGGATTGATAGCGCTCGTCGGCATCCTTATACCCCGCAACAAAACTCAAAGCTTTTTTAAACTGTTTGGCTGCCGCTTTTTGTTGTGCCAGATCTGTGGACACGGATAGGGATTCACCTGCAGCATAATGTGATTCAGCTGCCATTTGCTTAGCATCCTGCAGCTGGTTGGAATAGTCCACGATGTCTAATTCAAGAAGTGCACCCGTTTTAGGATGACGGATGGGGGGTAAATTTTCAACTGCATCGTGAAGATTAACAAGACTCTGATATTCGCGGGCCAAACCGTCATATCTAAAATCATTGGTGCTACTCTCAAGTTCAGAGATTTTGTTTTTATGAATTCGGTTTGCCATAAGAAAAGCATCGGACATGAGAATCTGACTTTTTTCATAGTCCTGGCTAATCTGTAAGCTCCGAGACAACATAAATACCGCCGCATCGTAGTCGGCCCTGGCGTAGGCATCGGAGGCACTTCTCTCTAGTTTAGCGAATTCACTGAAATATGTACAGGAAAACAGACTCAACAATAAGAGTGTCACACCAAGCTTGTTAATCAATTGCCCCATCTTCATACCTCATCTCCTATTTGTGTCACGTAATACTAGCAATAATATCTATTCGATAAACAATATAAAAGGGTCATTTGACTTTCATATGCACTAAAGAATAATTTCCTTTAATATTTTCAATATTATTCATTGACAAATACCCTATTGGGTACTATTTTTATCATGATTTTACAGGGACATCGGTCTGGTCGTATTCCCCCGCTTCCGGATTTTAGTTGTCCCTGTTTCTTTTTGAGTAAAGAAACCAAAAAAAAGCGACCTCAGTCGCTTTTTTTTATTCAACAAATCTTGGATTTATTTCTTTAAAGCAGTCTCTTCATTATCAACAATGATGAATACATCATCTAATTTGGAGATTTTGATGAGAGAGGCGATCTTTTGTTGAGGTTTAACCAAAAAGCATTCCCCACCCTTGATCGTTGCCTGGCGTTTTGCAAATAGCAAACCACCCAAACCTGTGCTGTCGACCATTCTGACATTTTCCATGTTAATAACAATATTCTTGAAGTCAGATTCGGCAATTGCCATGAATATATCACGCTTAAATGCCTTCACTCCGCGAATGTCGAAAGTCGTGTTCTGAACTCTCACAATGAGAGTATTGTTTTTAAATTCTGTCTCAAATTTCATTGTATGGGGTTCCCAATTGCACAAAAATATTTTGTGCTTTTCACTCTATCAGACGTCTTAAAACTAACAAGACAAGTACCGAGTTCAATTATCGCAAGCAAGAATATATCCGATGTATTGGATAAGGGCAAGGTCATAACCCCATCAGCTTAAATAAATTTCTCATCTTTATTCTATATCAACGTTATGGATTTTCTGTTAAAATGCCGGCTGTGAAAATTATGCTCAAAATATTGCGTAACTTTTTTGGATTGGCTCTTAAGCTGACCATCATCCCTTGCCTACTCTTGCTCTCTCCCGACTTGTTGCCGGACCAAGTAACTGGACCACTGAGTAGCATTGTTGGCGCATTCCTCATCCTGGTTGGTCTCCATGGGATGATGATATCAGATCTTCTGATATTGAGATTTGGTGATGGGAATGTCCATTTCCCGAAAAAAAGCACCCGGTTGGTGGATGTAGGATTCTACGCCAGGACTCGCCATCCCTTTTTCTGGTTTTTCTCCATCTATCAGTATGGAATACTCCTGATATTTTTTGGCTTTAATTGGCTCGTGCTATGTTTTTCAATCTGCATATCAATGACTTATCTGTTGTGGCTCCGCATGGCACAGGAACCCCGCCTCTCCCAATCTTTGGGTGAATCATACAGACAATACAAACGCAATACTCCATTCTGGCACTGGAAAATGAAAGTGGCTGACAACCTCAAAGTTGGTTTTCGTCCGCAGCTTGTCTGGCTCTTAGGTATGCTGGTTATTCGCCCCTGGTATAGAATCAAAATCGAAGGTTTTGAAAATATTCCTCGGGATCGTCCCTTCCTCATCGTATCCAATCATGAATGCTATTTGGATCCCTTTCTATTTGCCATTTTCCTACCTTATGAAATTAAATTTGTGACCACTGCTGACGTCTTCACAACACCTCTGATGCGTTTTTTACTCAAGGGGACGGGTAGCTTTCCCATGCGCCGACATAAGCAGGACTTAAAATCAATTCGCACAATGATTCGAATGATAAATAAGGGGCAGGTCGTTTGCATTTTCCCTGAGGGAGGCCGCAGTATTGATGGCTCCCCGCTACCCATTTTGAATGAAACTTTAAAATTAATCCAACGATGCAACGTACCTATTTTACCTGTTCACCTGGATGGAGCTTATGAGATTTGGCCAAGATGGGCTCCCAATCGTCGTCGTGGCAAAATAACAACATCCTTTAAACCTATGATTCCAGTTGAAGCTCAAAAGGACCTGGGAATATTAGAATCCCACATCAAAGCTGAAATCTTTATGGAGAATAAAACCTTTCGCTCGGTACATAACGGGGCTATCACAAAGGGAATGAACCATTTATTGTGGGCATGCTATAAGTGTCACACTCGTAATTCAATTGAGGTGACTTCCGGGAAAACCGTTCGGTGCAAGAGTTGCCAAACTGAATGGCAGGTATCCAACGACTATGCTTTTACTGCATCTGGTGATTCACAATCGCTTACAAGCATGGATTGGATTAAGCAGATCGAAGCTGACATTCTGAATTATCCCCTTAGTCTGGAGTTACCTTTTGCGCTAGATATTGATGAAAAGGCTCATCTCTTCACTTCAGTCCTTAGATATGACAATGAGGAAAAAGTGCTGGAAGGGAATGACATGAACTTGATACTCTCTAATCAGAGAGTCATCCTATCCAACAGACATGCTCTTATGCAGTCTTGGTCCCTGGCAAACATTACCATTTTTACAATGGATTATTTTAACGCCGTTTCCATCGGTGTTGGGGGTGTGCGTCACGCCTTCAAGCTGCCACCTCATGAAATTACATTGAAGTGGCAAACCTATTTTGATACTCTCAAGGCAAAATTCGAATTTTCAAGTTCCAATCCTGACTGATTTTCCTGCCAGGATTCAAGTTATTTAGCACTTTCCCTCTTTTTAATCTCACTTATCTTTGCGATCACATCAAGTTAAGAAAGGGTTATCGTGAGTAAGCCATTACCTGAAATTACGTTCAAAGCAGTTATACTTGGCATTTTACTATCTATGATCCTGGCAGGCGCAAATGCCTACCTCGGTCTCTTTGCAGGCATGACAGCCTCCGCCTCCATTCCGGCTGCTGTTATAAGTATGGGTGTTCTAAGTTTATTCAAGAAGCATAATATTCTGGAAGATAATATTGTTCAAACAGCTGCATCCGCAGGCGAATCACTGGCTGCTGGGGTCATTTTTACCATCCCCGCCCTGCTCCTTATGGGTTACTGGGAAACCTTTGATTACCTGGAAGTTGCAAAAATTGCCAGTGTGGGCGGATTAATTGGCGTCTTATTTACTATCCCTTTACGTCGAGCCTTGATTGTTGAGGCGAAACTCACCTATCCTGAGGGCATCGCAACTGCCGCCGTTCTGGAAGCAGGTAATGCAAAAAGTAGTGGCGCTGAAGATGAAGTGCAGGGTGGTTTGCGTTTACTCACTCTGGCCAGTGTGTCTGCAGCTCTCATGAAGCTAGGACAACAGGGCTTTGGTCTGTGGCATTCCGCCATAGAGGGAGCGACCAATATGAGTCGTTCTGTTTTTGGTTTTGGCATGGATTTATCACCTGCCTTAATCTCTGTGGGGTACATCGTCGGTAGAAACATCAGTATTCTGGTATTTTCAGGTGGCGTTATCTCTTGGTTTTTTGCCATTCCGATTTACACCGCTATTCATGGTTTCGAGGGAGACGCCCTGGAGGCAGCCAACACTATCTGGGATACAGAGATCAGGTATCTGGGAGTGGGTGCCATGGTTGTTGGTGGAATTTGGTCCTTAATAAAATTATTTAAGCCCCTCATGCTTGGAATTAAAGCCAGTCTCAGGGCTTACAGTTCTGTTCAATCTGGCGAAGTACTAAAGCGTGAAGAAAATGATATCCCCATCAAGTATGTGGGTATTGCCTTGCTCGTACTCATGATTCCTGTGTTTTTTATTTACAATGATATCCTACCGACTCCCCAACTTGCAATTCTAATCACTATTATCATGATGGTCTTTGGCTTTTTCTTTTCAGCAGTTGCCGCCTACATGGCTGGTGTGGTTGGATCGTCAAATAACCCCATTTCTGGAGTTACTGTTGCTACTGTCTTGTTTGCCTCTCTCCTGCTCTTGGCTATTCTGGGGTCTGGGTCGCTACAAGGCGCCGCAGCTGCCATCATGGTGGGTGCTGTCGTTTGCAATGCAGCAGCCATTGGGGGGGATAACCTCCAGGATCTTAAAACAGGGCATATTGTTGGAGCAACTCCCTGGAAACAGCAGGTCATGCAGGTTGTTGGTGTTTTGAGCGCAGCCATCGTTTTAGGTCTTGTGCTCGACATTCTCCATACTGCCTATACCATCGGCTCCCCCACTCTGTCAGCACCACAAGCCACATTGATGAAAGCTGTAGCGGAGGGTGTATTTCAAGGAAATCTGCCCTGGGATATGGTGATCACAGGTGCCATTATTGGCGTCATTATTATCGCTCTAGACATTCGTCAGGAGAGAAATGGATCTGACTTTAGAATTCCTATTCTTGCTGTTGCCGTAGGTATCTATTTACCCATTTCTCTCACCACGCCCATTTTCATTGGTGGTATGCTGGCTCATTTTGGTGATAAGATGGGTGCTACTGATTCGACAAGAAAGAAAGGTCTACTCCTTGCTGCAGGTATGATTACTGGAGAGGCTATAATGGGAATCCTGGTTGCTCTGCCAATTTTTCTTACGGCAGATAAGGACTGGTGGCCCAAGCTTGACGGTTTTGGCTGGCTAGGACCTATCCTCATTGTTGCCATCGCCATCTGGTTTATCACCACATTGAAAGCAGATAAAACTCAAATTGGAGAAAATTAATGAAACCGGTTCGCAAAGATTTTTTAATGGAGCTGCCAAAACCTGAGCTCCACTGCCATCTAGATGGTTCCCTGAGATTGGAAACCATGCTTGATCTGGCTCAAAAGGATAAGGTGGAATTGCCTGCCAAGGACCTGGATGGACTAAAAAAAGCCGTGGTCATTCAGGGACAAGTAAATAGCCTGGAAGAGTATATTGAAAAATTTCAGTTCACACTGGCAGTACTCCAGACACCTGATGCTTTGCAGCGAGCTGCTTTTGAACTTGCTGAAGATGCAGCAGCTGAAAATGTGCGCCATCTGGAAGTCCGTTACTCGCCAATCCTACACAAAGACAAGGGTATGACCCCCATGGAGTCCCTGGATGCTGTTATAAAGGGTTTACGGGAAGCGGAACGTGAATTTAAAATTAGCACAGGGGTGATCATTTGTGGAATTCGAAATTTCTCCATAGAATCCTCCATTGAACTGGCTGAACTTGCTATCGCATATAAATACCGGGGTGTGATAGGTTATGATCTTGCTGGAGTAGAAGAAAATTTTCCTGCTAAGGATCATCTTGAAGCCTTCTACCTCATTCGAAATAATAATGTCAATGTGACACTCCACGCCGGTGAAGCCTATGGACCCCAATCCATTCATCAGGCCATCCACTATTGCGGGGCGAATCGCATTGGGCATGGGACCCGATTGAGGGAAGATGGTGATTTGATGAATTATATCAATGATCATCGAATCTGTCTTGAAGTCTGTCTGACATCAAATTATCAAACAGGTACCATTGTCAACATGAGTAACCATCCGCTCAAGTTTTACCATGACTATGGATTGCGTTTAAGCCTTAATACAGACAATAGACTCATCAGCGGGGTTACCCTGGTTGATGAATATATGCTGGCTTATAAAACCTTTAATTTCAACATGCTTGATTTTAAGGATTTTATCATCAGTGGGTTCAAAAGTGCTTTCTTAGAGCATCGAGAACGCACAAAATTAATCAAGGAAGTTGCCCACCAAATAGATGATTATCTGGGATTGGGCGCAGAAAAATACTAATCAGCGCAGCTTTACTTTAATTTTCTAAGCAATCCCAATGATGGATTGTCGGGAATGTCGGAGTGACATGAAGAATTGCAGCCAGCACAGCTGATAGATTCGCCTTCAGGGGCTTTCCCCAGATTATAGAAATACTTGGCCGTATACCAGATGGCACCTGCCACAGCCAGAGTAACCAGCAAGATATCAATTAACTGAGCCAATTAAAGAGTCCTCCAAAATATGTAACTGCAAAAGCCAGTGTGTAGGCCAGAGCCAGTGAATAGCCGATTGAGAAAAAGGTGTATGCCCAGGTTCCTGTTTCGCGTTTGATGGCAGCTACTGTGGCAAGACATGGCGTGTAGAGTAAGGTAAAAACCAGAAAGCTGAGAGCCACCAGAGGTGTCATTCCAGAAGACCTTAACCCGCTGATCACACCTTGATTGCCTTCATCAACATCTTCTCCTACACCAAATAAAACACCATAAGTGGAAACTACAATTTCCTTGGCGACGAAACCTGTGATCAAAGCGACACTCTCGCGCCAGGTAAATCCCAGCGGTCTCACGATGGGTTCGAATATCTTCCCTACACGTCCAATCCATTTCTGCTCGGTGATATCCCCTATCTCCTGCTGACGGAGACTATATAATTCCATACTTCTCTCAGAAGACAATGCTTCCTGCAATAGCTGGAATTGTTGGTCAAGCTCCAGATAACTTGAGCTGGATTCATAGGCAATCATTTCAGAGTGGTATTCCTGGCGGTCTTTTTCAACAGACGATTTGAATTTTGATTCCAGATCTGTCAATTGAGAATCATAATCCTCGGTCAGGGTAGCTCTCTCGCTTACATAATCTCTATCAAGTTCGACCTCTGTGGGGAAATACCCTAGAACCCAGATAATAACTGAACCAACGAGAATGACAGTCCCCATCTTCTGAATAAACAGGTAACCACGTTCCCAGGTATGGAGAAAAAGTGACCTCAGCGTTGGGCGTTGATAGGGTGGTAATTCCAGAACAAAAGGTTTCGACATTCCTCTCAAAATGGTTTTACTGAAAAGTTTTCCACTGCCTATGGCAGCCAGAATACCTAGTACATACAATGAAAAAATAACGGTGGCGGCATTATCAGGAAAGAAAGCCCCAGCAACCAAAACATATACTGGTAAACGCGCTGAACAGCTCATGAAGGGATTGATGAGAACCGTGAGAATTCGATCTCGGCGCGATTCTAATATCCGGGTTCCCATAATGGCAGGGACATTGCAGCCAAATCCCATGATCATGGGGATAAAGGCTTTACCATGAAGACTGATATTGTGCATGATCCTGTCCATGATAAACGCTACTCGAGCCATATATCCAGAGTCTTCCAGCAGCGCGATAATGAAGAATAGTATAAAAATATTTGGTAAGAATACTGCGATGGCACCAACACCACCGATGACACCATCAACCAATAAACTGGCAAACATACTCTCGGGTAGTAAACCGGAAATAAAATTCATGAAGGCGACAAGACCTGTATCAATCCAATCCATGGGAATAGAACCGAGATCATAGGTCGCTTTAAACATGAGCCACATAAATAGACCGAAAATGGGCAGACCCAACCAGCGGTTGGTAAGTACGCGGTCAATTTGACGGCTGTAATCTACAGAATCCACCAGACTTTCGACGACGCATTCCCGTAAAGCTCCCTGAATAAAGCCATATCGGGCATGCGAGATAATCGCCCGGCCAGTGTCCTTAAATATTCCTTCGATCCGATCAATGGAGACTTTGGCTTGGTTAAGAATGTCCGCTCCATTATTATGCGTCCGAACTTCATCGCGAGTTTGTTTGTCTGCTTCCAAGAGTTTGATACTCGTCCACCTACTGTGTTTGTCTGTCACATCATTCACTTGAATGAGCAGATGAAGTTTCTCAATTTCCGATTCTATATCGCGAGGATAGCTAATGTCAATAAAGCGAGCCTTCAGAGATATCTCAGTACTGACCCGTAATATTTTTTCTTTTAAAAGATCAATCCCTTCGCCAGTACGTCCAACCACAGGCACCACAGGGGCACCCAAAAGGGTTGCCAGAGTATCTGCATCGATTTGTAGACCCTTTTCACGTGCCATATCCATCATATTGAGGACAATGACCAGGGGCTTACCTAGTTCTATCAATTGAGTCGTAAGAAAGAGATTGCGTTCCAGGTTGGATGCATCAATAATATTTACAACAACATTAGCTTCGTCATTTTCCAGGTATTGGCGAACTACCGTCTCTTCTGCGGAGAATGCAGCTAAAGAATACGTCCCAGGGAGATCGATGACATCAAATTTGGTATCCGAATAATTATAGTGCCCCGATTTCTTCTCCACGGTAACGCCAGGCCAGTTTCCAACCCGTTGTTTTGCACCCGTTAGTGCATTAAAAATCGTGGTTTTACCACAGTTGGGATTCCCAGCGACTGCAATATTGAATTTCATTCTAGTTAATGCGCTTCACAGCAATTTTTTGTGCATCCATACCGCGCAGCGAAAGATGGTAACCTTTTACAATGAGCTCCATTGGATCTCTGAGGGGTGCATATTTATCAACAGATATTTCGGCATCCCTGGTAAGACCCATTTCAATCAAACGCAGACGAAAACTTTCACTCCCACCGACTTCAATAATACGCCCTTTTTCACCTGGTTTAAGATCACTGAGACGTAAATCATTCTCATCGGAAATGTGTAGTTTATGACGGGGTCTTTTAAAATTAAACATAGAGGAGGAATTCCAGAGTCACTAAGTAATTAGGCATTTGAGATAGATTAACTTCTTATTTGTTTTTCTTACACTCAGAACAGATTCCGAAAATATGCATAGTATGAACAGAGGGCATAAAATCATGTTCTTTGCAGACAGATAGCTGCTGGGCTTCCATTTCCGGATTGAAGAATTCGATGACCTTCCCGCATTCTTCACATATGAGATGATCATGATGTTCATCCTCACCCTTACTGCGCTCAAAGCGCATACGCCCGTCACCAAAATCCAGCTTGGTGACTAAATTTTGTTCTACGAGAGCGTCAAGTGAACGATACACCGTTGCCCGGCTAACATTTTTTTGTTTTTTGAGCAACTCGAGGTATATCTCCTCAGCATCGAAATGCTCATGAGTTGCATCTAGCAATTTTAGCAAAGCTACGCGCTGATTCGTTGCCTTGAGTTCATGCTCCCTGAGTACCTGCTTTAATTCTTGATTTTTTGCTGCCGACATGACATGATCTCCTCTCACCTGGAAAATAAGAATGAATCTCATTTACGCAAGTGCAAATAAGTCTCATTTAGATTTAGAGGTGAAATATTACAGCATGCACACAGAGAATACATCCGTAGACAATTAGAGATGGATGGGCCTTTTGATTGGCTAGGGTTAAATAGAGAAGTAAGAATTAATCAGAAACATCAAGATTGGCGAACTTGGCGATCAACTTCTTTTTCACATTACCTTGAAACATCACCGTCACTTTTGCTTCTGGACCTGCCCCTTCAACGGTGAGAATTTTTCCCTTCCCAAAGATTTTATGACCAACCTGCATACCTACCACATAGACCCCAGGCTCATACTGATTGAGGGTGCCTAGCGCGCGTTTCATACCAGTAGTCTGTTTTGGCGCAGGCTTTGTGGGTTTGGTTCGAGTCACTTTTACTCCAGGTTTTTTTTTGCGAAATGCCTCTTGGGTAAAATCGCTGATGCTTCTTGTTGAATAGTCCAATAAATGTGCCGGTATTTCTTCAAGAAAACGTGAGGGACGACTATACATCGTCTCTCCATAGCGTTGTCTCATTTGAGCACCACTTAAATATGCACGTTCCATGGCTCGTGTCAAGCCCACATAAAAAAGTCTTCGTTCTTCTTCGAGTGCTTCATTATCATCAATTGAACGCTGTAATGGGAAGAGTCCGTCCTCCATTCCAGTGAGAAATACAACTGGAAATTCAAGACCTTTGGCACTATGAAAGGTCATCAGCGTAACCTGCTGTTTGTCCTGATTGAACTTGTCAATATCAGTAAGCAAGGCAACTTCTTCCATGTACCCTGTCAAATTGGGTTCTTCAGTCCTCTGTGCATACTCTGATATTGCGGAGAGCAATTCGTAGATATTATCCACGCGGACTTCACTTTCTACAGTCCCCTCTACTTTGTAATTCTTTACAAATTCGAGTTCATCGACAAAAGATCTGGCCCACTCCTCCAGACTTAGTTCTTTCAGGAGGCTGGAAAATTTTCCAATAAGCTGAACAAACTCAATCACACGATTAAAAGCTCTTGAAGTTAGCCCGTATTCTTGTGCGCGAGTAGCCGCACTAAAAAGTGATATTCCCTGATCAATAGCAAAAGCATTGATGGCATCCTGGCTGGTTTTACCAATGCCACGAGTTGGTTTGTTAATGATCCTCATGAAACTGATATTATCTAGAGAATTCATAATGAGCCTGAAATATCCCAGAATATCCTTTACTTCCATACGATCATAGAATTTGGTGCCCCCAATGATCTGGTAGGGTATACCATTTCTCCGTAGGACATCTTCAAGCGGACGGGATTGAGCATTTGTTCGATATAAAAGAGCGACATCCTGAAACGAGTGCTTATTACCGCGACACACTGTATGGATTTCATCAACAATAAGTCGTCCTTCATCCAGTTCATTACGACCTTCCAGTACTTTAATGACATCTCCATCACCACTTTCGGTGAAGAGTTCTTTCTCAGCTCGCTTTTCATTGAGTTTTACTACAGCTGAAGCTGCAGCCAGAATGGTTTTAGTAGACCGGTAATTCTGTTCAAGCTTAAATATCTTTGCACCTGGAAAGTGCTGCTGAAAGTCCAGAATATTTCCAATATCTGCTCCACGCCAGCCATAGATGGACTGGTCATCATCACCCACTACGCACAGATTCTTGTGCTCATGACTGAGCGCTTCTACAAACAGAAATTGAGCTTTATTGGTATCCTGGTACTCATCCACCATGATAAACCTAAACTGATCCTGATATTTTTTGAGGATATGGGGATTTTTCTCAAACAGCTCCAATGGTTTCAATAGAAGATCATCAAAATCCATGGCGCTGCTATTTTTAAGCTCAGACTGATAAATCGCGTAGATTTTTGCCACGGTATCATCAAAGGTTGACATAGCCAGATCAGCAGCTTCAGCTGGAAATATCATCTGAGACTTGAATTGTTTAATGTTGTAGAAGACTGAGTTAGGTTTGATGACTTCGGTTGAGATTTGGAGGTCCTTTAGGATCTTCTTGACCACTTTCTGTCCGTCTTCATCATCATAAATGCTAAAACTCTGCTCATAGCCTATATAAAGGGCTTCACGTCTCAGTATCCGGGCACAAATGGAATGGAAGGTCCCCATATTGATGTGAGAACGATCTTCACCAAGTATTTGCTTAATGCGTTCACGCATTTCTCCAGCAGCTTTATTGGTAAATGTCACAGATAAAATCTCATGGGGCTGGGCCGTCCCACTATAAATCATATTTGCTATCCGATGAGTCAGTACACGAGTTTTTCCACTACCAGCACCGGCAAAAATAAGAACCGGTCCTTCCAGGGCTTTAACCGCAGCTTGTTGTTGAGGATTTAATCCAGCCAGGACATTGTTCATCTAGAAGATCTCCGGCGTTGATAGCGATTCACTTTATTATTGTGCTCGCGGAGGGTTTTAGAAAAATCGTGAGCACCAGTGCCATCATTTTTTCCGACAAAATATAGATAATCAGTATTTTCAGGGTTAAGTGCTGCCATAATGCTGGCCAATCCAGGATTTGCGATTGGTCCAGGAGGCATTCCCCGTTTTAAATAACTGTTATAAGGATCATTTATAGAGAAATGCTTACGCTGGATATTCCCATTCCACTCGCCACGACGAACCAACATGTATATGATTGTGGGGTCACAATTTAGCAGCATATCCTGTTTAATTCGATTGTGATAGACCGAAGAAACCAATCGTCGTTCATCTTCTCTGGCAGTTTCCTTTTCGACCAGTGAAGCAAAGGTGATGAGTCTGTGGAGATCAAAGCCCATACTATCGGCTTTGTCAAGTATTTCCGAATCAATATTTTGTTTGAAATGCTCAACCAATTTTGCCAACACCATGAACTCATCACTATTTTCCAGAAAACGATAGGTCTCAGGGAAGAGTGTTCCTTCAAGATGGGTAAATCCTGGCCCTGCCATAGTGAGCAGTGTAGAATCTGTTAGAAGGTCCATCATCTTCAGCGAATCCAGATTTAATTTGCGACTTAGGAGTCCAACAATTTCATCAGAGCGTAAACCTTCTGGAATGGTAACCGTAATCTCTATAGCCTGGGCATGAGCGAGGGCTTCTATGGCTTCGCTATTGGTAAGACCTTTGTTAATAGCATAGGCACCTGGATAAATAGCCCGAGTTCTCTGAAGCAGCTTTGCCGCTATCTTGAAAGATTCGGGGGAAGAGATAATACCCGCATCATAGAGCTGCTGGGCAATTGAGCTTAATGAGCTTCCATCACGAATAACAATATGAGCCATTTCATCATCTGCGATCCCCGCTCTGGAATCGAATACGATATAGAGGCTGGTGATTGCCGCCAGAGTAAGAAAAATAAGAACTGTTAGAGCGTAGCGCAGGATCCTTTTCAAACACAAATTCCTTTCTGAAGTCTGTCAATATAGAAGGGGTCATTTGGCATGTCAACGAGTGTAAATAATTAAACAATTAAATGATTTTTATTTGCGCACCTATTTGTCACCATCTATATTCGCCGCGCTATGATAAGTGAAGGTAATAAAGGCACCCACCATTGGCTCTCTGAGTTACCTTTTTCGCGAATAAATTATTTTCTTTTCATAGCAGGGCTTATTGTCATTATTCTTGGATATGTTTTGATGGGTACAGGCGAGCTAAACAGCGTACAAGCGCTATCGGTAGCGCCCGTAGTGTTACTCATTGGATATCTGGTAATTATTCCAGTCTCCATCATGTACAGGAAAAAAGACTAAGCCATTTGAGATTTTTGGGATCGTAGTTCAGCTTGGTTAGAACGCCGGCCTGTCAAGCCGGAGGTCGCCGGTTCGATCCCGGTCGGTCCCGCA
>CAZDVD010000040.1:0-20209 GCA_964508765.1 uncultured Lentisphaeria bacterium | reverse complement strand
CTATCCATCACATCTGGTGTATGAACAGTGAAGAGGCATCACAATGATGCTCATAGAGGGTAGTCACCTATTTTCATGAACATCTGAGTTCAGAGACTCAGTAGATTCAACATGCAAAATATTCTGTGACTGAAACAGAACTTGAAATTCAGGTCACTGTGGTCACTGTTCCTGCTGAAAGGCAAGGATTCCATGGGAAAGGGTCAGTGACCTCCCTCATCAATTCAGCTCACTGGAGAGAAAACCCGTTGTGAGAGACCCCAGGTCCATGGCAATTAACATGGACCTGGGTGACAGATCATTGAAACTATTTTCTAATAGGAAGTACTTCCTTATTTCAAATACAGCATCTTAATAGTCTGACTGTATTCTCCCGCAACCAGTCTCGCGAAATAGATCCCGGTACTAACGGTGTTTCCGTCAGCTGTTTGTCCATTCCAGACAACGTCGTGCCAGCCTGCTGGTTGCTGCTCTGATTCAAGGGTTTGCATAACACTGCCACGCAGATCATAAATGACTAGTGAAACGTTCGTATCTTTAGGTAATCCGTATCTAATGGTTGTGCTTGGATTAAATGGATTGGGATAATTGTGCAAGAGGGCAAATTCTGCAACGATTGGGTTTTCTTCACCTGCTATGCTAACTGGAGCGGGATGATTTCCTGGAGTACCTCCAATTGCTGTTGATGCTATCCAGTTCTGAGATAGTCCGTTATCTAACTCAGGCGCTATTAATTCCAATGTGTAGCCGCCACCGTTACATACTGCAGGCCAAGGTGTAACCTCATCATATTCTACATAATCAATTAGTGAATCTTGGGCATTAAAGAGTTGGAGAATTTCCCCATTATTTGATAGCCCAAACTCGAGAGCCATAATTTGTGATTCCAATTCTGGAAAAATGTCATTAAACGCATCAAAATCAGAGCTCAATATTAGGAATTGCTCGGCTGGAATGATTGTGTTCTCAGGAAAAATAAACGTGTGAGTTTCATCTGCAAATTGAGAATAGGATAAATCAACCGATGTTTCGTTGTGGTTGTATAATTCCACCCAATCCCCGGGATTATAATAATCTGCAGAATTGTAGTTGATTTCATTCATGACTATCGGTAGCGATGGTTCTGCTACTTCAAAGTGGACTGTTACTACCGTATCGCCAGTTAGATATATCTCTGTGATGGCACTGTCTGAAAGTGTATTAGACCATCCTGCAACTCTAAATCCTAAAGCTGGCTCCGCCAGTAAGGTAATGGGAATATTTGAAAAATAGTCTCCCTCCCAAGGATATTCATCTGGTTTGATAGTATTGATCAAAATTTTTCCAGCTGCCTGTGGTTCTACATTTATGATTACAGTTACTACACTATCCAGAGAAAACTTGTCAAGGATATGATCATTAACAAAACCTGGTCTCACCGTAAGGTATTCTCTCACGCCATCTACAGAAAGGTCCCAGTTGGTCATCGAACCTCCCCATTTATCAATTTGCCGAGGTACATCAAATGCCAAATTCTCTTGCAAAGAATCAATAATTGGGATAGTGGTGCTTGGATGAAGATAGGAGTTTAATAAGTCTGCAAATCGATTGATAAAGTAAATATTGAACTCTTCATTTTCCAAAAGATTGCGTATTAATCTGGTGTTTTGACCCTCCCAGGGCCTACCTGTATATGTACTTGTAGCCCAGTCCAAAGTATTCCATTCAGGCAATCCATAATTGGCAAGGGGTAGACCCAAACCGTGATCAACATCCCATAAAATCCATTTCCATTTACCTGAAGAAGTTCTTGGCCGCCATAATTTTATATTATTGCTCAACCAATCAAAATTTCCAGCAAATATTTCAAAAATCCAATAATCACAGAAATCCTGAATAGACATTTGAGTTTTCATGTATTCGTAATTTTCAGGGAGGGATAAATCTTCAGAATCAGCAAAATTTACCATGCTATTGAAATGCACCCAATCACCCTCAATGATAAGGTAGCTTGCATTGTCTTCAAAAGCTCTTTCCAGGAGATCTATTTCATCTTCATAACCATAATTTGATGCAATGAAATATTCATCAATTCTTTCTCGAAGATTATAGATACCCCAATAGCTACCATTTAGATATACATGAACCGGTTTATACGCAGAAACTCCCCTGTTGGGGCTGAGCTCTTTATATATCGCTTGAGCAGCAGCATCTCTGAAATGAGTTCTTACAGAACCTAACTGTAAACCGTCATTCCCTCCATTTCTTAAAACGAGACGTTTGAAGGAGTCAACATCCTTATCTTCAAATATTTGGTACTGAATTGCCTCATCTCCATATCTCGAGCGGGCATACAATCTGAATGATTTTTGATCCCCACCACTTGGGCCATGTATTTTTACGCCACCGTCTATTGCAAAACCTAATTCGCCTTCAGTTTCATAATATTCAACATGAATTGGCTTTTCCCAACCTTGGCGGGGATGAGTATATATTCCACTCTCTCCCCAAAGATTGCCTGGGTCTGTTACTAGAGAAATGACATCAATTTCAGTGTCCTCATTAAAAAGATAAGTGGCCGTAGCAATTTTACCGGGGAGGAATCCGGTCTGGAAACACCTCGCTCGTACAACTCTGTTTTGATCTATATAAAATGCGGTTTGGTAATGTGTTGATGTTGTGTCTGGTTCAGAACCATCTAAAGTATAGAATATCTCAGCATCTGAAGAATCAGTTACAATTTGTATCTCTATTGCGTTTGTATAAAACCCTCCCGGTGTTGTAATTGTCGGTGTGGGTGACAAACCAATCATACCGGGGGTAGTATTTGCAGAACCGGGAGTTGGTACTTCAAAATAATTCCAGAGCCCACCACCACCAGGTTGTCTACCCATGGAAATATTTGTGGTTTGCTCACCGAATGAAACTGTATCAATTATGACAGTACTATCAGGTGTATATATTCCAATTTCCTCACCAGATGCACTGAGTTTAAAGGGAAGATGTAAAGCGCCTTGATCAACATTATTGTCATATTTGTCATCCGCCCATAGGACCAGAAATGAATCAGGGTATATATTGATTAAACTCGAATCAGTAGAAAACACCTGATATTTATGGGGCTCTGAGAAATCATCGGAAATGTATATACCATTAATATTAATTATTTCTTCGCTCATATTCCAAATTTCTACCCAGTCATCATCATCTTCATATTCATCATAATTATTGTCCTGATTACTGGCCAAAAACTCGTTAATAACTAAATTCATCCAACTTGTTGCATTGGAATCAAGCAAACTCTGTCCATCCAAATTTTGGGGAAGTAGATAACTACAAACTAACAGGGCTAAAGATATTTTTTTTAGAGCAACATTTCTCATAAGTTCTGATCAACTTTTCAATGTTTTAGTGTCAAGATGTGACTATAAATACAACCAGCTGCAGATTGCATCAAACAATATTTTTTCCCAAAACTCTAAAATATTTTGGGGAGGCTAGTACAGGGCTGGAAGCCTGCAAAGTAATTCGGACAAGATCGCTTAAAAAAATAAGAGACACTTTCCGGGCATCCAACACATTAATCAAACACCGCGCCGTGCTACTACTAGAACCTGTTTATAGACACATCAACCACTTTCTCGAAAATCATATTGTCCACACAACCCACGGGGCAAGGGTGATTCTAAGTGGTTAATCTGGTATATGTTGAGCAGGTGAAAACTACCTGATCTCAGTAGTACTCATAGAGGCAATAAAAAGGCCAGCAAAGCTGACCCTTCTAAGTGGACCCACAGGGATTTGAACCCCGAACCGACGGATTATGAGTCCGTGCCCATGGGTTGTTTTTATTGAACTTACAGTAGGGGTGTGACTGGAAAGTGACCGGTGTAAAAAAAGCCCCTGATTTTGAGGTCAGGGGCTTGTGTATAAGGGTTTGCGGACGTTTGTTATTTTCTATTAGGAAGTACTTCCTTATTTGAGATAGACCATCTTTCTTACATCAATAAAAGCAGGAGAATCGAAGCGATAAAAATAAACACCTGTTGACACTTTGCGGCCTTGGGAATCTCTGCCATCCCATGTGACCGTGTATGTACCCGGAACCAAAGTCTTATCAGTCAAGATCCTTATTTCTCTGCCAAGAATATTAAACAGTGTAATCTTGATCTGACTCTCTTCGGGTAAGATAAATTGTATGCGCGTCTGGCCATTAAATGGATTGGGATAATTTTGATTCAATTCAAAATATTGAGGAACCTCATTCGGATCCTTCAGAATATTTACCGTTGAACTACTATTTTGTAGGCCCGGTGTACCTCCATTAATGAATGATGCGGCCCAATTTGCTGCTAAAGAATTATTTTCTACATTGATCAATTCAAGGCTGGGACCCAAATTATTTGGTGATGACGGCCAAGGATTACTCACCCCATATTCCAAACTGTCTGCAAGAATCATAATGGAAGAGTAAAGTCGAACCTGGTCCCCCAGCCCAAAACCATAAGGAATTTCGCCAATGATTTGCGGCTCATGAGTATATACAGATTGAAACGCCTCAAGATCATTCGCGATAACCAAATAGGCTTTATCTGGTATAATAAGCGAATCAGGAAACTGAAATAAATGGTTGTCATCATCATCCTTAAGTATCCATGATGACACATTTAATGAATCCTCAGTGGGATTAAATAATTCGATCCAGTCTTCTGAATCATATGCTGCAGATGCTTTATACATGATCTCATTAATAAGAACGGGGCCCGTCGCTAAAACTGAGGGGGCCACAAGACCAAGATTCGTGCCCTCAGTCCCCATGCTGGATCCTATAGAATAGTGATGCAGTCGATAGTTGGATTTAAAAATGGGGGCACCGGTGAAATTGATTGACGTAGTATCATATTCACTATCGTTGGTAATGCAATATGAAAGCAGAATTCCATCTGGCATCGGTCCATGCAAATGATTGGTGTAGTTGTGAATATTGTCATTGTTGTTGAAGGCGATGGAGTTTGTAACCCGTAATTGTCCCGTTGATGGGGTGGTATAATCATCGCCAAACCTGAAGCCCCTCCCATTTTCTATGGCTACTGAATGATCAATGATCAGCTTTGGAGATCCATGCCCAGCTTCATATCCATTTGCACAATTTTTAGCAATCGTATTCGAGACCTTTATTGTATCATAACCTGAAGCGGCAACACCTTCGTTCATCCAGCCTTCGATCCAACAATTTTCTACATCGATCCTGGCACTATGATGATCAATGGCATCGTCTTTCCCCGTAATGAAGAAGCTATTGAGGATTCGAGTTGGAGCGCTGATTTGGGGGTGGCGATAGTCTATGTGGAAACCATCATTATCTGTATCGGCAAAAATTCCATCATCATTCGGAATATTCAGCATGTATGAATGATTAAAGGTAAAATTGGTGTAATGAAACTCACCGCCGTGATAAACGAAAGATACCACCGAACTATCAACACTCACAATACTGGTATGGGAGCCAAAAGCCTTCCCGGGTGAATACAAAATGAATGAGTTAATTATGGATAAATTAGAATTTTCTTTCCCAAAAATAATAGGTTGCCGGTTAGTGTGCTGCCATCCCTTATCAGGATCGCCGCCGGCGTTTATGAAGAAGCAGTATTTTATGTCGCTGTCTGAATTGTAATATTCAATTCCACCCCAGGGCTGATCCCAATTCTCAGACGTGAACAAGACTGGCTTATCTTTTGTACCTGTGATATTCAAAGTTCCGTGGATAACAATATTTGAGTGTTCGCTCAAATTAATGTGAGAACCTGCGTTTATCACGAGACTTGCACCGCTTGGTATATCAAGATCACCTTCGATAAATATATCTGAGTTACTGCCCCAAATGGTTTCACCCAGGGGAATTGAGCCAGAAACCGTGTCGGTCTGACTGTGTATGAACGGGGGTATAATTATCTCATTTTCCAATTCTTCATTTATTTGCACACTCAATGATATGGGGCCAGTCAGATCGCTGGTATTCAGAAGATATGTGCCAACCCCTTTTTTAATGATCACAACTGAATCCAGAACGCTATCATTAACCACAAGGTCACCAATGAGAGGTTCATTGTTCATTAAAAGAGTACCCTGGCTATTGTAATACCTAAAGATCAATGGGTGGAACTGATCCCCCTCATTGATGTCAGGTGTGATCATTGTCAGGCCATTCATTAGATCAACGGGCGTAAACAGAGCAGTCAGGTTGCTTGTATCTGATGTTGGATTAATTATGATCGGGTTGTTCTCGGTCAGTCCAGCACTATTCCAACCGTCAAAAACATATCCAGGATCTGGTATCGCTTCAACGGAAATAGGGATACCCTGGAAATAGGACCCATTCCATGGAAAATCTTTTATTGAAAGTGAATTTATTTTTAGATGCCCCCCAGTACTCGAATTTAGTACTATTTCACCTTCTCCAGCTAATGAAAAATAATCCACCAGTTGTTGTCTGACGATCGATGGACGATTTTCAGCAAATGACCGCAGTAAGTCAATATTATTCTGCCAACCAGATAAGGTTCTGCCCCATCTTTCTGCCTCAAAGGGGATATCAGCTATAAGAAGAGTCTCCAAAGAATCAATTTTTGATATTACACGTTCAGCTTTGAATTGTGCATTAAGAAAGTCTGAGATCCGATTGATAAAATCAATCTTGAATTGATCGTTTTGTAGTAAACGCAGTGCAAAAGCATTTGGCTCTTCTAAACCAGTCGTATCATTTAAATATGTAAATCCATTCCAATTTGAATTAGTAAAAGCCCGATCCATGTCCCAGAGCGTCCAACGCCACTTTCCAGAGGGGACAGTTTCTCGATAGGCACTCACCCCCCATCCCCAGCTCCTATATTCCGAACAAATAATTAAGGCCTGGAGATTTAGAAAATTATCCATATCGATGCGATTTAGTGCTTCTGCATAGTTATTGCTTTCAGTGAAATCCGTGTTGTGTATAAATGCATTGAGTGAGAGCCATTCATCCAGGCTACCATACTTTAGTTCAACAGTGTGCTTCAGATAGCGAATTAAATCAAAATTAATGTACCCCGTATGGTCTGAAATAAAGTGCTCATTAACGCTCTCGCGAATATTGTATATACCCCAGTACTGATCATTTAAATACAGATTCAAAAAATTCCCTCGGGAAATCAACAACCCAAGATCTTCCCATATTTCGCTTACCAGAGGGTCACGAATCAAGGTGCCCGTCGACATTTGTATATCATCATCATAGCCTGAGCGCAATACCAAGTTCTTAAATGTAACGGGATCAGTTGTACCATACATTGGATATACCAGTCGATTTTGATCATCGGCATTTTTATAAAACAGGCGAAAAGATTTTTTAGCTCTGCTCCTGGAAGATCGACCCTGTATGCGAATCCCAGATGCTATCGAAAATTTCGTTGAATCCATGGTGAAGTATTGGTTTGTACATCTTCTTTCCCAGCGAGGTCCTTCATTTAAATAGTTTGCATAGATACCGACAGAATCACTCCAAAGATTTGGAGGATCAGTTAAGACAGCGAGGACCGGCAATGAAAAAGATCCATTCATCAAATAAAATTGACTCTTACTCAAGCTAGGGATAAAATCATCCTTAAACCCCATAGCGTTAATCACAGTCGTATTTGAGATACTGATTTCGGTGTTGTAAAGTGGGTCATTTTCAGTTGGTTCATACCCGGTATCGGCATAATGGATTGATTGCGAACTGTCAGAATTAGTCATGTAAATTGACAGCGGCTGACTAAAATTCCCCCCTTGAGGGAAGATCGTAGGTGTCTCTGCAATCCCTTGATATCCAACGGCATTCTGGGAGCCTAGTGTCGGGGACATAAAATAATACCAAACATAAATATCCGAATAATCCCGACCCATGGAAATGTCCGTACGCTGGTTCCCATAACTTATTTGATCAATGATTGTTTGCCCGTCAGGTCCTGTGACTATGAGCTCTTCACCCGCTTTACTTAAACTAAATGGCAAATGAGTCAATCCTTGTTCAGGTTCACCATCAGCCCATAAAACGAGGTAACCACCAGCTGCTAAAGTGAAGAGTGAATCACCCCCTGGGAATACCCACTTATTCAGGCTTCCCAGATCGTCTGAAAGATAATACCCAGTTAAAAAACAGGGCTCTTCTGTGGGGTTATATAATTCAATAAAATCATCGTAATCGCCATGTTCATCCTGAGCAGCTGTGCGATTGCTTGCCATGAATTCATTGATTACAACTTGCCCATTGATACTGGAAAGTATCAATAATAAAAAGATGAGTCGACCCAATTTTATTTTATCCAATGTATTGACCTTAAATATCTAAAATAATTATGATTATAACCTATTGCAGGGTGCAAATCAAACTCATTATTTTCCTATGCCAATTTCAGTATTGTGATCACTCTTTTTCATAGATTTCATGAACATCTGCTCCTCAGGCAACTGTTGTATCCTCTGGAAGGCTTATTCCCCTTGGGTCCTCTGGTTTACGAGCAATTTCTTACCCACTGATCTTTACCCATTTTTCAACTTTTAGAGTTTTCAGCCTTCCAAACAATTTTCCTGAATCCGGTGATAGAGAATACTTTTATAGATTCTATCCAATGAGTGCTAAAAGATATTGGACATTCTGTCCATTTTTCAAGATAATCGTTGGTGATGGTCACTATTATTCGCCATTGACTAGAGTATATTGCATTGTCATTTAAATTTCTATATCTGAGGATTCTAACCATAATCTAACAAAGATTTTTAGGTTTCCAGCATGACAGAACGCAATAATAACTTGATACTGGTCGTAGACGATGAAAACGACATCCGTGAGCTGGTCAGATATAACCTCAATAAAACAGGGATGGATACCATTGGAGCAGCCTCAGGTGAGCAAGCGCTTGATTTGGCTCGTGAAGAGCACCCCGCCCTCATGGTTCTGGATCTCATGTTGCCAGGCATTGATGGATTGGACGTATGCCGCATCCTAAAAAATGATGCTCGGACCGAGGATATCTGCATCATCATGCTCACAGCAAAAGGAGAGGAAGCCGATATTGTACGGGGTTTGGAAATAGGGGCTGATGATTATATCACAAAACCTTTCAGCCCCGGTATCCTGACGGCGCGAGTAAAAGCCAACATCAGACGTATTACAGGCTCAAAAGGTGGCGATGGCGTCATGGAATATGGTGATCTCTTTATCCACAAAGGCCGTCGCGAAGTCCTTGTCTCTCACAAACCAATCATTCTCACAAACTCTGAATTCCAAATCCTATACTTCCTGGCTTCCAACCCAAATTGGGTCTTCACACGTTCTCAAATTATTGAAGCAATAAAAGGTGACAACTATCCCGTGACAGAACGTTCTGTCGATTTCCAGATCGTTGGCCTACGAAAAAAACTTGGACCAGTAGGTGATAGCATTAAAACTGTGAGGGGTGTCGGTTATCGTTTTTCTGAACTCAAGGAAGATTCATAAATAGGGATTGATAGTGTGAAAAAGCATAAACTAAGTTCTCGACTCTTTGTATCCTATTTCACATTAGTATTTATAGCTCTCGTGACAATTGTCCTGTTTGCCTTAAACGCATATGAAAAATTTTATTTTGATGAGAGTATTGATAATCTGAGAGTCAGATCTCTTCTCGTAGAGGAAATCATCAAACGTAGTCATCCTGCTTCTCCCGATTCCTTGCAGGTATTGTGTCAAAAGCTGGGTGAAGAGATAGAGACCAGAATCACCCTTATTAACCCGGATGGTTTCGTTATAGCAGACTCTGATGAAAATCCAAATATCATGGATAAACATCATGATCGTCCTGAGATTATTGCAGCACTCTCTGGCTTAGATGGAGTGAGTCAGCGCTCCAGCTACACTCTGGAAGAAGAACATCTTTACCTCGCACATCTTACTCAACTTACTGGGCCGCAGATGATTCTCAGGGTATCTTTCCCAACCAAAGCGTTAACAGGGGCACTCGAAGAACTTAAATCCAATCTCTTATGGGGCGGTCTCTTCATCATCGCCTTGTTGGCCATACTTACCTGGACGATCTCACGTCAAATCATCAAGCCAATCAAAATTATGGAAGGTGGTGCTCTTAGATTTGCTAAAGGGAAATTGAAGGTAAAATTACCTGAATCTAATATACAGGAGCTAGGAAGCCTGGGACAGTCTCTGAACCTTATGGCTGAGCAGATTTATGATCGCATCCGTGTGATAACCCAGCAGAAAAACGAGCAGCTCGCCATTATGAGCAGTATGACCGAAGGGGTACTGGCTTTGAATCCTCAGGGAGAGGTCTTATCCTGCAACCGGGCCGCTGCTGAAATGTTTGGACTCCACCAGAAAGCTATTCTTGGCCGTCTCCTCCATGAAATTATCCGCAATACAGAGTTGATAGATTTTACCGGTAAAGTTTTGAGGAATAAAAAAAGTCAGGAATGTCGGATATTGATTTATGAACCACAGGAACGAAGCCTGAATGTCGTAGGCAGTAGAATGCCTGCAAAAAAGGGAGCAATCGGTGGTGCCGTCCTGGTGTTTACTGATCTCACTCAAATTCAAAAGCTGGAAGGGGTTCGCAGAGAATTTGTGGCTAACGTCTCCCATGAGCTCAAAACCCCCATCACCTCCATACAGGGATATGTAGAAACCTTGCTGGATGGCGCACTTGATGATAGAGACAATGCCCAAAACTTTTTGGAAATCATTTCAAAACATGCAACCCGCCTGGGGCAAATTGTTGATGATTTACTAGAACTCTCCAGAATCGAAGAATTAAATGACGATGAAGAACAACATTTGCAATTGACTCCTCTTCTTCCCGTTGTGGATGCTACTATTAGAGAGTTTCAAGCTTCAGCAGATTCACGAAATATTTCCATTACCCAACAAATTGACCCCCAGTTAGAATTGCCTCTGAATACAAAGCTGTTTTCTCACGCCCTTGGAAATCTCCTGGATAACGCATTAAAATATTCTGATCAGGGAAGTGAAGTTACGTTTAGCACAAAAGCTGAGAATGATCGGATTATCCTGGAAATAGTTGACTCAGGACAAGGTATAGAGCAAAAACATCTAAATCGAATTTTTGAACGGTTTTATCGGGTTGACAAGGGCCGTAGTCGTGATGTTGGCGGCACAGGACTTGGTTTGTCCATAGTGAAACATATAGCCCGTATTCACCATGCCCTACTCGAGGTAGAGAGTATAGTTGGTGAAGGTTCAACATTCAGATTCATCTTTCTATCACATCCATATTAATACCAATTCAACAGCTTATTTTTCCGGCACTCCTGATGTGTAAATCATTATTTAGTGTATCAAACTATAAACTCATCTGCTTCTAACACTTCTCTAACAATTCAAATGCAAACTGTCAGTATGAAAAATGAAACTCAAAGCAAAGGAATATTTACATCAATGAAAAAGTCAACACTGGTGATTCTGAGTTTGGCACTCACATCAATGCTAGCTGCAGAAAATATGAAGATTAATGGAGATACTCATTTCCACTATAGTTTTGTGGATGCACAGAATAATGCCTTCCAGATAAGTCGGGCGTATTTTTCCATTCAGAAAAAAGTAAGTGATCAAATTTCCTACAAGTTTCAAACTGATGTGGGTTCTGGTGGGGCAACAGCATATACGGTCTATCTGAAGAATGCCAAGCTGGACTGGAAAACGGACTTTGGTAAATTCACTTTTGGATTGCAGAGCATGAATATGTTTAAGGTTCAGGAGGATACCTGGGGCTATCGATTTATCGAAAAATCAGCCATGGATCAAAACAAGTATTCAAGCTCAGCTGATCTGGGCATTGGTTGGGAAAAGAAATTTGGCGTTCTAACACCAAGTCTCATGATGACCAATGGAACGGGATATAAAAAAGCTGAAGATGATCAATACAAAAAGCTATCCCTTCGCCTGCTATATGGTGAAAGTAAACTCAAAGAAGGTCTGAATGCTGGTGTGGTAGTCAGTACTGAATCAGAAGACTATGCAACCGCAACCTCAACTGAAACTGGCAGTACCCTTGTGTTTGGTGGCTTTGCTGGATTCGTTGGAGGTGGATTACGTGTCGGCGCCGAGTTTGATATGAAATCAGAGAAGATGGAAGCCGATAAAACCGGCCAGCTGATTTCAGTATATGGAAACTATAAAATAAACAAAAAGCTATCTGGATTTGGTCGCTTCGACCTGGCTGATCCCGACACCGATACAGATAATGATGGAATAAATTATATGATTTTAGGCCTGAGCTACCAGCCTGAAAAGGTGTTCTATATCGCCCCGAACATGAAAATGAAAATGCCTGAGACTGGTGACACAGAGATCACATATCAAGTGAGCTTTCGCTTTAAGATTTAGATCGTATTTATCGAATTTATTATAAGGAAAAGAAAATGACTAAGAAATTATTGACCACAGCATTATCACTACTTGTTGCAAGTCTGATACTTGTAGGTTGCAGTGAAAAGAGCAAAGATTCACAGCCGGCCGCAAAATACATCACCATCAAGGGGTCTGACACCATGGTCCACCTGGCCAGCGCCTGGGCAGAAGCTTATATGGAAGCCCATCCAGATGCTGATCTATCTGTGACTGGCGGTGGGTCAGGAACAGGCATCGCTGCGCTTCTCAATGGAACCACAGACATCTGTATCGCCTCCCGAAGCATCAAAACCAAAGAAGTAACACTTGCAAAAGAAAAAGGCTTAAACCCCAACGAGATCGTGACCTCTCGTGACGGAATTGCTGTGGTAGTGAATCCTGGAAATCCTGTTACAGAACTCACCATCGAACAAATTGGCAAAATTTATACTGGTGTCTATACCAATTGGAGTCAGTTAGGTGGTGGGGATCACGAGATTGTTATTCTTTCACGTGAATCCAGCTCAGGTACCTATGTTTTCTTCCAGGAACACGTCATGAAGAAGAAGGATTATTCTGCTAATGCCATGCTTATGCCCTCCACCTCAGCCATTATCCAGAGTGTTTCCCAGGATGCCTGGGCTATTGGGTATGTCGGTTTGGGTTACGGTGTTCAGGCTGGAGATAAAGTAAAAATGCTCCATGTTAAAACGGATGCAGATGCACCTGCAGTTGTTCCTTCTGTGGCCACCGTCCAGGATGCCAGCTACGGAATTGCCCGTCCCCTGCATTTCTACACAAATGGAACCCCTGCTGGTATAACCAAGGGATTTGTAGACTTTGTGCTATCAGATGCCGGTCAGAAAATCGTTCTCGAGTCTGGCTACGTACCTATTAACTAGAACTGCTTGTGAACACCTGGCAAGATAAAGCAATCAAGACGATACTGGTAGGGGCTGCCTCTACCAGTATCCTCATTGTATTACTGATATTTGTGTTTCTTGGCAAAGAAGCCTTTCCTTTCATAACGGATCCCGGTTTTGGGAGCCTCCTGAGCACCCGCTGGATTCCCGTATCATTCAAAGAAGAAATATTTGGCCTTATTCCTCTCATATCCGGCTCCCTCCTGGTGACTGGTTTAGCGACTTTGCTCATGATACCTTTTGGTGTTTTTGGAGCCATATATATTGCTGAAATAGGAAGTGCCACTGAACGCAGTTTCCTCAAACCATTTATTGAAATTCTGGCAGGAATTCCATCTGTAGTTATTGGATTTTTCGGCCTGGTTGTTCTCAGTCCCATTATAAAAAACCTTTTTGGCTTGAATACTGGACTCACTGCTCTAACGGGAGCTATCCTGCTGGCACTCATGGCTGTTCCAACGGTTATTACCGTCAGCGAGGATGCCATTCAAAGTGTACCCCTAGCCTATCGTGAAGCCTCACTTGCTCTTGGAGCCAATCGCCTGCAGACCATTTTTCGAGTTATCGTTCCAGCAGCGCTACCTGGAATTATCGCAGCCATCATGCTAGGGATGGGTCGTGTGATTGGGGAAACCATGGCTGTACTTATGGTTACAGGAAATGCAGCGAAAATGACACTCAATCCATTCAGCTCTGTGAGGACCATGACAGCTACCATTGCAGCTGAAATGGGAGAAGTGGCTTTTGGCAGCCACCATTACCAGGCACTATTCTGGGTCGGAATTTTCCTGCTGCTCATGACTTTTGGGCTAAATGTTATCGCCCAGCGTGTATTAAGAAAGTACCAGATGCGATGAAAACCGCACTCAAAGAACGACTTGCTTTTAATTCCATACGACTGGTGACCTACTTTATAGTCATCGTGGTGGGATATTTATTATTTGATATCATCGTCAAGGGAATCCCCACTATCAGTTGGGAGTTTATCACAGGGCTGCCGCGAAAAAGTGGAGCGGAAGGTGGTATTTTTCCCGCCATTGTGGGAACCATTTATCTGGTTTTCGGTGCCCTCATATTCGCCATTCCCCTGGGGATGGGCTCAGCCATATATTTGTCTGAATACGCCATGCAGGGACGCTTAAACCGCTATATAAGACTGGCCATTATTACTCTGGCCGGGGTACCATCTATTGTCTTTGGTCTCTTTGGATTGGGACTTTTTGTCCTGTTCTTCGGTTTTGGTGCTTCCATACTGTCGGGAAGTCTGACCCTGGCATTTATGATCCTGCCCACCATTATTGTTTCCAGCGAGGAAGCCCTTCAAGCCGTTCCTATGGGCCTCAGGGAAGCCAGCCTTGCTCTGGGAGCCACCCAATGGCAAACCGTCTATAAAAGCGTCCTACCCTTTGCTTTGCCGGGCATGTTTACGGGATCTATTCTTGGAATCGGAAGAGCAGCTGGTGAAACAGCGCCCATTCTTCTGACCGTGGCAGCATTCTTTCTGCCCAGGCTTCCCAAATCAATTTTTGACCAGGTCATGGCTCTACCCTACCACCTGTATGTCCTGGCAACGCAACATCCTGATACTGTGAAAGTCCTACCCATGCAATACGGTACAGCGCTAGTATTAATTATCATTGTTGTCTTTTTCAATCTGACAGCAATCATTCTGCGCAATAAATTTAGAAAGAAAATCAAATGGTAAAACGGCACGAAACGAAACTCGCCGCTGAAAATGTCAATTTCTACTATGGTGATTCTCAGGCACTTTTTAATATTAATATGACCATTCCTGATCGTCAGGTGACAGCCCTGATTGGACCATCCGGCTGTGGTAAGTCGACCTTCCTGCGCATGTTCAATCGTATGAATGATATTATTCCGGGGACACATCACACGGGTACCATATCTATGGATGGAAAAGATCTATATCATCGTACTACAGATGTGGTGCAACTTCGCAGGGATGTAGGCATGGTCTTCCAAAAATCAAATCCCTTCCCAAAATCTATCTATGATAATGTTATCTATGGCCCCAGCATTCATGGTATTACAGATAGGAGTGTTCTTGAATCTCTGGTAGAAAAAAGTTTGCAGGGAGCGGCCCTCTGGGATGAGGTCAAGGATAGGTTGACTGAGAGTGCCATGGGTTTATCCGGTGGTCAGCAGCAACGATTATGCATCGCAAGAGCGTTGGCAGTAGAGCCCAAGGTTTTACTCATGGATGAACCAGCCTCTGCTCTGGATCCAAAATCTACAGCACGCATCGAAGAGCTTATTGGCGAATTGCGCGAAAAATACACGATCATCATCGTCACGCATAATATGCAGCAAGCCTCACGAGTATCAGATCACACTGCATTTTTCTATGAAGGCGAATTGATAGAGTTTGGTGAAACACATCAGATATTTACCAATCCTACCCAACAAAAAACTGAAGATTATATTACTGGGAGGTTTGGATAATGCCACAGGAGAAAATGATGCAACACTTACATAGAGAAATTGAGAGCATAAAGAAAGAAATCATTCGGGAAGCTTCGCTGGTAGAAACAAACCTGAGAGAGAGCATCAAGGCATTGATGACCCGGAATTTGTCCCTGGCGGAAGACATTGCCAATCGAGATCATATTATTGACGAGCTGGAAGTTGAAATTGAAGAGGAAATTCTAAAAATATTTGCTCTCTATCAGCCTGTCGCCGTAGACTTGAGATACCTCGTGGCCTTTTTAAAACTCAACAATGATCTCGAACGTATAGGTGATCTGGCAACCAATATTGCCTCTAGAGCAGCTTCTCTTGCTGTAAAAGATAACCTGGATATACCTTCCCAAATTCCTGAGATGTCTGAACTGGTTCAAAAGATGCTCAAGGAAAGCCTGGATGCACTGGTGGATCTGGATAGCGATAAAGCCAAAGAGGTCCTTCTTCAGGATGATACGGTCGACGACCTCCACCTCTCCATGTACAAGTCAGTGGGTGATAAGATTCAAGCTGATCGAAAGCATGTAGGTAGCTGGATGGAAATCCTGGCTATCTCCCGCTATCTGGAGCGCGTGGCTGACCACTGTACGAATATTGCTGAAGATGTTGAATACATGGTGAATGGCCGTATCCAACGACATCAATCCCTGAGCATTTAAGTTGATTTTCGAGTTGGGAGAAATCCCGGCTATTCCTGCAATTCCACCTGACGTCGGGTAACACGATAAATTGCCGTCAGCATGAGGATGGCTCCTAGAATCTGACTCCAGGTCAGCGCATGGTCAAAAAATACCCAGTCGATAGTCACAGCAGAAATTGGCCAAAACATTTCCAGAAGCGTAGACTGACTGGCTTGCACCTTTTTTAATCCATAGTAATAGATGGACAATGCTACGGTGCCTGTAGAAAAAACGATGGCAATCAGGAAAAATAGTTGCTTCGAGCTCAAGCGTGGAAAACTGCCATAATCCATAAATAGCAGGATAATAATACCGCTCAACAGTGTAGTGAGTCCCAGCCGTAGGGGGGTTACAATTCTTGAATCCAGCTCCCGGAGACTGTATTTCCCCATGACAGTGGAAGACCCCCAGGCGAAGGCAGCTCCAACTGCCAGTAATCCTGCCCACACATTTTTTCCTCCATCCTGCCACTGAGGTAGAATATCAGGGAATGCGACAAAATAGCTTCCCACCAGCGCCACTCCGGCCCATAGATAAAAGCGACCCTTAAACCGTTCTTTAAGAATAATTCTGGCCAGGATAATGGCGAAAATGGGTTGGAGTTTTTGGAGGAGAACCACAACTGAGAAATGAATATAATTGATATAACTTAGCGCGCGCGTATAGGCCAGTGTCCCCAGTAATCCTCCAAACACAGCGATCCAGAAAATGGAGATCCATGTCCTCCGGTTCAGCGTCTTTATCTTTGGCCAAAATTTGATGAGCCATGGCAGGGTGATGAGGAGTCCCAGTGCATGTTCAGAAAAGACAATGAAGATACTGGGTAAGCTATAGAGGGCTTGTCTGAGAAGGGCATCAAGGGACCAGAGAAACGCTGCAAATACAATAGCTAGCGGGCCGATATAAGGCCAGGAGATAATGCGTTTAAACATGATATGAAATATCCATTTTCATGTGAGGAATATAATTAGGCCAGGATCAATGACGATGGATACATCCATCTGGATAAAGAAATTACCTAGCTCTTAATTATTTCAGGTAGGTGATCTTCTCTAAGCTACCAACCGTCTTGTCGTTCACTTGAAATCTAGCTAAATACACACCTCCAGCCAGATTGCTTGAAGGTTGCCAACTCACACTACCTGACTTCTGAAGGCCCATGGATTCAACCAGGCCACCACGAATATTGAAAATTTGTAGAGTTCCTGTGTCTCCATCTGACAATTGAATGTCAAACTGAATGGAAGGGTTAAATGGGTTGGGATAGCTCGATGTGATACCCAGGGTTACTGGTACGAAAAGCAAGTTCTCAACGATTGAAGTATAGGGTGTCCTCATCCATTCCAATAGTCTTCTGATCACCTCTCCGCGAGAATTGTCAGTCTCACTTCCAAAATGAGTCAAGGCCTCCAGACCAAAACCAAGCATGATAGCAGAATAGGTCTCATTTTTCACCGAAGATCCACATGAGGCACCACCCAGGAATGGATACATGAAGATAGATGATCCTCCCTGGTGGATATTATATGAATCTGAAGCTGTCTGGTTGTTGGCACCCTCAGCACTGCCAATAGCAAAACGATCATTTATATCAAAAAATTCATGCCCTGGATCACCATAGACATTGGGTGTACTGATATCACTGGTGATAACATCCAGTGCAAAATAGTCATTAACAAAATTATTTACCGTCATATCCCCGGTAGCCATATTCTGGCCGGTCATGAGGATGTTACCGCCACCATCCAGGTAGGCAGCAATGAGTGTGGTTCTATCTGCATCCAGGGGTGATTGATTGTCACCACTAAACCAAATGACCGCAGGGAAGTCGCCTAGCCAGTCTATCTCCGGTAGACCACGCTCACCCAGATCCCATACGACGTGAACCAATTCTACAGCTTCCAGTGCATCTGTGAAATATGCTTGATAATCTGAGCTGTCGGTTAAAGCGCCATCATCATCAATAAGCACAATCTCTGGCAAACCCAACAGAAGCTCAAACTCCTGTTGTTCCGGGTGAGTTGATTCATCTGAGGAGAAGGTTACTACAAAGCTGACTGAGCCAGGTGACAGGGTGTCACTGATATTGAATTCAAAAGCCTGGTTCGACGTGCTGGTTTCCATAAAATCTATGGGATTAAAAGTAATGACGCTATCTATCATTTCCACAGCGCTGCCAACGACTGACAGGATTGCAGTGGCATTGGTGGCCATAGCACCAGTATTCTCCACAATAAGCCAGACCAGAACATTCTCACCAGGAGCAAAGATATTGTCGCCATTAAAGTCAGCGACCAGCATGTCAGATATGCTGAGATGTGGATTGCTTTCATGAACTTCAATATCAGCCCACATCGTCGTATCAGAATCAGAAATATTCAATACGGCAACTTCCGTATTCACTCCTGCCCATCCAACGGATGAGGGAATGGTTTCAAAATCAAAATTGCGATTATTGGTGAAACCAGGCCAGGTATCCCCACTATTGGATCCGTTGAAGTGGCCATCAGCTGCCTTCACATCAACCATGTAATGATTGTCATTATTATTGCTATTTCTTGAATTATCTATATGCCAGATAAGCAGACCTGTCCCTGGAAGATGTGCCTCAGTACCAATGCGCTGTCGATTCTCTATGAGGTAATATTCCTGTCCAACATCCTGGCCATGACTATAGTTACCGACAAAAGGATCCAATTCACCATGTGTCCATAATTTGACTACAAATGCATTCTCTTCAGCGTTGGGGAATTCAAAGTTTTCAATATTCTGATCAGGTATGATTGGGATGGTCCAACCCAGCATTTCCTTGCACCATGCTGAAAAATGCACTGGACTGCTAGGTGTACTCCATGATCCGCTGGCCATGAGGCACCAGCTGCCAACTCCATCGGAGGAATAGTCTGTATCATATAGATCTGGCAAACCCAGAACATGCCCAAATTCATGGGAAAAAACGCCAATTTCGATCAACCCACCTATACTTCCAGCACTCACTGCCGGTTGAATGATGTAGTCATTTACTCGTATTGGCTGACCGTAAATACTGGTATCATTGGTTGCGTAGGCTGAGCCCCAGTTCCCAGAGTAGGTCCAGCGGTGCGACCAAATACCTGGCCCCCCACCTTCTCCACCACGTCCAGAGTGGACAAAAAAGCAGGCATCGACATAGCCATCATCATCACCAGAATTGGCGACACCGTCTGGTCCGTCGTTGTCATACTGTGAAAAGTCTACCTCGATATCAGCCAAATCCAGAGATTCACGCAAGAAATCCCCTGTACCACCGGGTGGCGACCCAAAACCATTGTTGTCACCCTCATAAAAATTACTTTGGCGACTCAGCTCATGCCAACCATACACGGTCCCTGATAAATGGAATTGACCATATGACATCTGCTCATAATATTCGGCCATAGTCACGGTGGGCCAGGGACCATCAAAAAGTTCTTTCTGGAGGTCAATAACCACACTGGTATCATCGTTTGAGTTGCTATAAGATCCTAAAATGACAGGAAAGCTCATGAAAACATCTTCTCGGAGATCTCTAGTACCATTGACTGAGGATTGAATATTGGCGGTCTTCACGCGTTGCATTTTTGCAGCTAATCCGCCGTTAGTATAGGATTCAGCCATGATTGCATTCTGTTGAATGATAGCCTGAGAGGGGATCACTCCTGGTTTAGCCGGTATTGAACCAAGGGCAATGGAAATTATAAGAACATATGCTG
>CAZDVD010000039.1:0-21055 GCA_964508765.1 uncultured Lentisphaeria bacterium | reverse complement strand
CACAATCTGAAGAGGCAATAACTGAAGCTGTCCTGATGGATCCATCCATGAGCATAGCCATTTCGCCAAAAAAGGGCCGGTACTCATCGCTGAGGGTAATAAAGGTTTTGTCCTTGGTATCTGATTCTTCCTCCCCGAGGAGGGTTAATTTTTTGCTGATGGTGACCTCGCCCTTGATGAGAATAACCAGGGTTTCTCCCGTTTCTCCCTCATTCATAATGGCTTCACCCGCTTGGTAGGAAACCTGGCGAGTCGCCGGTCGATAGACAGCAATGTCTTCTTCGGTCAATCCTTTAAACAGGGGACAATTTTTTAGATGCTGTATGTGAGGCATAGGCTACTCGGTTTCTGGTTAAAACTTACTTTAACAATATCATCTGTTCACCGGATTTAAGGACATAATCCTTTTCCGGATTGATACGGACTTTAATTTTTTGTTCTTCATTCACACCACGGCCAGCGGCTTTGAGTTTGGCTGCAATAAATTGATCGAGATAATCGCCTGAGTCAGCACTGAGAAAATCACCAATGCTGGCACTCCCCTCTTCCTGATACACACCAAGGAGGGTCTTGTTATGTTCCTCAAATAACTGGGTAAATAATTCGGAATAGGTTTTCCCAATCATGCGATCTGGTATCTCTTGGGTCTCAAGACGGGACTGATCCGTACTCAAAATTTCAGACAAGAAGGCTGGAATACCTGGGTTGTGCAATTGTGTTGCTCCTAGATAGGGTCCGAATTCGTCTGCGATAATAATTCCATCGGCCTTGGCGCGACGGAGTTTGGCTTTGTTCTCATAATGGAGGATGTAGGCATAGACTTTTGTTTTGGGTGCCAGGGCTTTAATGGAATAGGTGGCCAATGCTGTTTTTTCATCCGCTTCGGCTTTGCCGGCCTTGATGAGATTGGGCAATAGCAGGACTGCCTTAGCCTTGGAAACGTTGGCTTTGGCCAAGACTGCATCCTGAGTATAATCACCCCTGACAAAACCCAGATGGCTGGCATTGAGTGTGGAGCGCCAGGCATCGATTTCCTCCTCTGACAATTCATTAACCAGGACAATAGGTGTATTGTCCTTCTGGTTCTGCTTTAGTAATGATTCCAATAATTCATCTGCCAGATCGTTCCAGCCGCAGATGATATAGTGGTCGCTATAATTTATTTTTTCCAAACCTTTACCCTCTCTGATTTTCCTGGCTACAAAAATGGATGAAATGGTAGCCGTAAAGAATGAGATCAACGCCATAGAGAAGAACATCATGATAGAGGCTGCAATCCTCGCAGCCGGTGTCACTGGAGTCATGTCACCAAAGCCCACTGTGGTCATGGTTACCCAGGCCCAGTAGAAAGCATCAAAGATGTTGGTGATCTGGCGGTCGTTGGAGCTGTAATCCAGCAGGAAAACAGCAATACCGCCGACAAAGAGAATGGTCCAAAGTACCACAAGCAGCTCTAGTACACCTTCTTCCCGGAGTCTTTTAGCCCAGGTTATCATTTTATGGATAATCTTCATTCGCATTAAACTAAGTCAAAAGCTTACATCCTGAAGGAATAAGTTTAGAGATTAGAAGACAGAAGACAGAAGACAGAAATTTGAATCTTGACATCTCGATAATATTTAGTAATCTAGTAACGTAGTAATTTAGTAAATTTTCTATAAGGAACATAAAATGAAAATTCCAAGCGAACTCAAACACAAGCCTGTCATTGTCTCAGAAAACTATGACCGCATTGACGGACGAAAAGCTCACAACTCGGATGCCAAAGGATTATCCCTGGGTTTGGCCCAGTGGAATGAACGTGGCAAGGTTGATATCTCAGCCAAGGTCTGGCGACATACTGGCGGAAAATGGTCACGGCAGTCAGAAGAGCTCCCTCTGCATCGCGTTTTGGATCTGGCCATTCTCATTGTGAAATCCAGAAAGATTTTTCTCGAACGCTATCACAAAAACGAGAAAGACTATCCAAACTATCCCTCTCTGGATCGTATTGGTCTCCAGGGCGATGCTATGAATGTGCAAGTTTGCGTTGACAATGCGTTTATTGAAGATGATCTTGATCTCTTTGATGCAACCCTGGCTAAGGATGATGAAATAATCAGTGAGCGCTTAAATGTTCTCGGAGGTTTGCTCAAAGATCTGAAATCTTAATGGACTAAACGGAGAATTCACGATGCAACTCAACATATTAGATTTCCTGACCGGCTTCTTTTTAATGAATGCCATGCCACATCTGATTTTTGGTATAATCCGACTACGTTTTTTGAGTTTATTCGGGTTCTCTGCTATTGGAAATTTACTCTACGCCGTGGTAAATGTTGCCATTGCTGGAGCAATATATCATTACCAATACGACATCATGTCAATTAAGCAGGATGGCATCCTACTGGGGGCTCTGGCCATGCTGGTGATCTACCTGATCACTGGTCGCTTCTTCGTGGGCTTGTTTCAAGCCAAGCACAAACCCATTTTGACAAATTTAATGACAAATAAGTAGCTAATAATCCAAATTAAATCAGCTCAATACATTTCTGGTTTATTGTTTTCATGTAATTTACATTAATGCAAATGATATCGAGGGACCCTAGCCAGATAGTCTGGTTTGTTCTTTTTCTTTAATCGGGTTTCAGTCTGAATCATTTTTCATAAGGAGTTAATTTCATGGGTGACAAAGGCAGTAAAGATAAAGGTAAAAAGGAATTACAGAAAAAAGCCGCACATACGCTAAAGGAAAAACGACAACTTAAGAAAGACAAAGCGAAGGAAAAAAAGGGCCGAACCTACTCTGACACCTAATGTAGCGATCACTTTCACTACGAGACAGGGATGCGGGCGAGCCCCTAACTATATATGAAAAAACAAAAACTATCGCCCATACTCTATCTGCCTCATGGTGGAGGACCTCTTCCCCTCCTTGGGGATCCTGGACACACAGAGCTGATTTCATTTCTCTCGAATATTCGTGGAAAGCTCGGTGAACCCCGAGCCATCCTGGTTGTCAGTGCCCACTAGGAAGAATCACAGCCAACCATCCAATCAGCAGCTAACCCCAAGATGCTATATGATTATTCTGGGTTTCCATCAGAGACCTACACGATTACCTATCCCGCTCCAGGTCATCCTGGTCTAGCCAAAGAGATTCAGGGTAAGATTGAGAAAGCCGGTTTCAAATCTGACCTGGATTCTGAGCGTGGATTTGACCATGGTGTCTTTGTCCCTCTCAAGAGGATCTTCCCGGAAGCAAATATTCCCTGCTTTCAAATTTCTTTGATCAAAGGTTTAGACCCAGCACAACATATCGCACTGGGACGAGCCCTCCATTTTTTGAGAAGTCAAAATGTGCTTATTGTAGGGTCAGGAATGTCTTTCTATAACATGCGAGCTTTCTTTGCAAAGGGTCAATCTGATTCCCGACCAGATATTGAATTCGATGAATGGTTGGTGAAAACCTGTTGCTCAGAGGATCTCACCGCCACCGAACGGGATCATCACTTAATAAATTGGTCTCAAGCACCATCAGCCCGCTACTGTCATCCATGAGAGGAACATTTAATCCCACTACATGTCTGTTATGGTGCGGCTGGACCAGATGCGCCTCCAGCAAAACTCGTTTTTAATGGTGAGGTTCTTGGAGTGAAAGTTTCCGCCCTATTGTGGTCTTAAATAATCTTCCTGTAACTGTCGGATAAAAAAATGAACCCTTTTGACCTAAAAACATCAGACCCCCTTGATCTCACGGATGTGGAAATCACCTCTGAACGCCTCCTGCTCACGACAAAACTGGCAAACTATCGCGAAGATATCTTCACTGAATTTAATGATGATATCATTGAGTATATGCTCCCCAAGCCAGCTGAAAAAATTAAAGAAACGATGGTATTCATAAACGATTCTTTGAAGGGCATGCGTGATGGCTGGAATCTTGCACTGGCTATCACCGTCAGGATCAACGGTGAGTTTTTGGGATGCTGTGGCTTGCATGGTAAGGGCCAACATCGAACACCGGAACTGGGCATCTGGATTAAGAAGTCAGCCCATGGACACAAATATGGACAAGAGGCCATTCAGTCTCTGGCTCAATGGGCTTTCGATCATATCGACGTGGATTATCTGATCTACCCTGTAGATCGTGCCAATACCCCCAGTCGGAAAATCCCAGAACTGTTGGGGGGGTCAATTTTTAGAGAGAAGCAGGTGAAAACTGCCCGAGGTGGCTATCTCGATGAGGTTCAGTATAAGTTATTAGCCACTAACTTCAATCCGCTTCTGAATACAAAATGGGGTTGAAAGACGTGTCTATCAGCTCTCCTGGCTGAATATCAGGCGTGAAGGCATCCCGATCTATCAGCTGGGTTTTGCTCGGTGATTTTAATAAGCGGGTATTCTCTGCCATATAGATAATGGTCATGACTTCCCGGTTTTCTTGAGTAAGATTTGGACCTGCATGATGGACCGTCCAACCGGCATAAATACTGATATCACCCAACTCAAATTCATCTGCACTTACCTCAAAACCAGACTCCTTCACATACTTGGAAAAGAAGACTTCACTCTCATCACTGATGACCATGTCCCGCCCGCCTGTTTTCAAGTGGCTTCCCCTGGCGAATGAGAGCGTCCCCATTTCAGCAGGTGTTTTTTGGAGGGGAATCCAGAAAGTGCAGGTATTCACCGGTATCCAGGGGCCAATAGACCTGATCCACATGCCAGGGTGTTGCCCCTCCCCCAGCCTCTTTAAACAAAGCCTGATCATGGTAGAGCCTGACTCCGCTGACGCCCATGATTTTGGCTGCGATTTTAGCTAGGTCATTTCGGAAAACGAAGTTTTTAACAGTCTCAGATTTGTGCCAGAGATTGGTGACCTGAGTAAAAGCCCGTTTATAAGCAGAGCGCATCTCTATTGGATCCGTATTGGGATTAAGGGCTGACATAAGCTCTCGAAGCTCAAGGGATAGATCTCCCCGGCTTTCTGAATCTACACCTCTCCGAACCCGGATAAATCCATCTCGTCTATAACGCTCCTGCATCTCAAGACTGATATCTGCTTTATTTATTTTGACTCCAGTTGTTGAAATTGACTGTGCTCAAATTATTAAGCATTTGAATGATTAAAAGCATTTGAATTGATTTATCTTCCCTCAACTATGAAGGATTCATTCAATGCGTATTAAAATATTTCTCATCCTCTCAATCCTCTGCGGCAATCTTCTGTCGCAAACCACAGTAAACGGAAATATTAGTGGCATTTGGGATTCGGACGGAAGTCCTTATCAACTCAAGGGGAACACCGTTGTGGGTATTGGAGATACTCTAATTATTGAAAATGGTGTCATGGTGGATCTGGGTACAACCTTTGAGTTTAGAGTTCAAGGGGTCTTGTCTGCCAGTGGCGTCTTTTTTCACAATGGCGGCCAAATCAGAGGTGACAATGGGCAGTTAGATTTCGACAACTGTGCTTTCCATGACCTTCAGGGTGGTATCAATATCATCAGTGGCAGCGCTGGGATTCATGGCTGTAGAGTTGAGGATACGGCAGAGACTGGAATATCCTTTTCAAATACTGACTCTTCATTTGTCCGCTATTGTCTGATTAATAATAGTGGTAATTATGGTATCAAAATTCTGCAGTCAGATGAGGTGGAGGTTTCTCACAACTGGCTGATGGGAAATTCAACGAATGATTTCAATCATCCCGCCCTGTTTATCGACTCCTGCTCACCTCAGATCATTGAGGATAATATTATTGATAACAATCATGGTCAGGGCATTGGGGTCTGGACCTTGACTTCTGTAGCTGCGCCGGTACTAAAAAGCAATTTTATCCGAGGCAATTTTACAGGCATCACCGTCGTAAACTCTCCAGCCTATATCCTGGACAACATTATCATAGCGAACTATCAGGAAGGCAATTTCAACAGTGGTGCAGGTATTTATGCCGGTTTTGGCTCTTCAGTAGGTATTGTCATGGGGAATTATATCGGTGGCAATTATTACGGGGTTTCTATCATCAATAGCGCCTCACCCAATCTAGGTGATATGGTCAACGATTATCCTGGCGATGATGGTCTCAATTTATTTTACGGCAACACCTATAATGGCGAGACCTGGCATATCTGGAATGGCACTTCATCACCCATCATGGCTCAAAACAACTATTGGCTGGAGATAGAGCTCAGCGACGTTGATGCAACGCTGTACGATAATGAAGAAGGTGGTGGTGAAATTTTGTATGAGCCTATTTATGCCGCTCCCCTGCCTGAACCTCCAGATATCAACGCGGATGGATCAATCAATATCCTGGATGTGGTTGTTCTCATTGAGGGATTCGTTGGAGGGGGTATGCCTGATCCGGTGACCTTCTATCTATCAGATATTAATCATGATTTTGACCTCAATGTAAGTGATGTGGTAACACTCATTGAGATTGTCATTCAATAAAAGTTTTTAACTGGGGCTCGGTGTGAACCGATTGTCTTAGTCTCGATGATTCCCATCGTTTGACAGTTGGGAAGAGAGTTCCAGAAGGCGTTCTTTTTCGGTGTTGCTGAGATTTTCATACCCCACTCGTGTAATCTTGTCTAACAGGGCATCCATCTCTTTTCTTAATTCGGTTTCGGTCTTAACCCGGTGCCAACCCTGTTGTTGGGATTGCGAGGTAGAGGATCCTGTCCGCCGGGAACCCTTATCCTTGATAATGCGGAAGCTCTTAAACTTTCCAAACCACTGTCGCCATGGGATATTCAATCCTTGATAGCGACCATTTCGCTTCAGATAGAACCAACCCACAACCAGACCACCGAGGTGCGTGATATGACTGATCCCATCGCCATTACCTACAGAAACAAAGGTTATAAACCCCATAATGAGCATGAGGTATTTTACTTTGATGGGCACCAGCATGTAGAGCAGAACTTTGCGATCAGGGTAAGTAAAAGCGTATGCCAGGAGAATGGCGTAAACTGCCCCACTGGCTCCTATAATGGAGGGAATGGTTCCCCTGTATCCGCTCAGGACGCCAATAAAATAAGGAACGAGCGAAAACACTCCTGCTCCTGCTCCTGTCACCACATAGAATCTCAGAAATTCCTTCCGTCCCCAAATGGTCTCCAGTTCTGATCCGAACATCCAGAGCATGAGCATGTTCATGGCGATGTGCCAAAAGCCACCATGTAAAAATAAATATGTGAATGGTTGCCAGATGCGAAAACCAAAAATGACATCATGGGGGTTTAAGCCAAACCAACTGGCCCAGATATCCATACCCATAATTTGACTGAGCATGAAGACAACGACATTGGCAATCAGAAGTTGACGTACGCCCACTCCCATTTTATTGGGACCAAATCGCATACGCGGTGTGCCTTGCTGGAAATTCCACTGGTTCATGATTTAGTATAAGATTTTTACATGGATTTGAAAGACAGGGATTTGATTGGTTATGGAAACTTGAGGTTTTCAACCAGTCACTCCGAGTCTTTCGAAAAAATGGCTAAATACCACAAAACGCTGGTTCGTCATCTCGAGCGGAGTCGAGGGATATTTATATCAGGCAAATTGAGTAGACCCCTCGACTCCGCTCGGGATGACATGCTAAAAGATCGACGGTTGAGCTGGTTGTTTCTCTGACAAGTCTTTGCGATACCGACACTCGTGTCGGGAGAAGCCTGTCCGCCGTACTGCGTACTTGCAGGAAGGCGGGCAATCTCCGACTTCTTGGGTAGCGGACAGACCGAGATCGCCGCGTCGGCTTTCAGCCTCCTCCACCGCCTCTGGCGGGGTTCCGCGAAGACAGACAGCGATCAGCTACGGCCATCATGACAAGTTCAGCTGACGGTCTTTACCCTAAATCCGACTCACCCACTCCATAAGCTGGGCTGTGAGGAAACCAAAATATAATCCCAGGATATTTCCCAGAACCCCCATGAGTAAGCCAACAGGGGCCATACCCTTCTGGTAGACTGAGGCGACAATGGGTGCACTAACCACACCGCCGATATTGGCCTGTGAGCTGGTGGCGATGAGAAACATGGGCGCCTTCAGATAACGACCCACACTAAAAAGTACCGTGGCATGTATAGCAATCCACACAACACCCACCAGGAGAAACACGGGTGCTTCGTTAATGGCCCTTAGATCCGCTTTGGCACCAATGGTAGCCAGAAGTAAGTACAGGAAAATGTTTCCCAGATGTGATGCGCCTTGTTTTTCCAGTTTTGCCACAGGTGTAAAAGAGAGTCCTAGGCCTACAATTGAAACCAGGATCACCGTCCAGCCAAAACTGGTTACAACCTTACCAATATCAGGGAGATATTCACCGGCTAAGAGACAGATAAAACCCAGTCCTATTCCAATCACCAGCATATGGATCAGACCAGAAAAAGTCAGGGGTACCTTCTTTTGATGATCTGAATTAGCGAGATGATCCTTGAGTTCATCGACAGGAGATTCGGTCACTCCATTCCACTTGTCCAGTCTGGTCTGGAAGGCCGATATAAAGATCACAACACCCATCCAGCCATAACCAACGATGGTGTCAACAATGATCATCACTCCAAACAGCTCGTCTCTGACACCGATGGAAGTCCCCACTGCAACCATGTTGGCGCTGCCGCCAATCCAGGATCCTGACAAAGCGCCCATGCCCTGCCAAGCATCTTCAGGCAGCCAGGCTCCAAAAAGAGCCAGACTGATAACGCCACCGAGAACAATTCCAACCGTTCCGCCCAGCATGGTTCCCAGGGCTTTGGGGCCCAGTTTGGCAATGGCTTTGACGTCCGCCGAGAGAAGCAATAATACCAGGGCCGCTGGAAGCAAATACGTTTTCACCCAGCCATATAAATCAGATTGTTCTGGGGTGATTCCCAGCGTCGTTGATATCATGGGCAGGAAATAAACCCATATCACAGGAGGTATGATTTCGAATAGCCTGGCAGCCCAGGATTGTTCTTTGACATAGTAAATCAGGCCGATCAGTGATATTAGATATACCAGGATAGCGGTTGGGTCAGTAATTAGTGGCATTTACAAAACTTTCTTTTTCTGTTTGTGGGTGTGTCCTTTTTCATCAAGGCACAAAATCAGGAAGGTGAGACTGACGAATTCACTTTGCATGCAAGTTTATGTGAAACTTTCTACTTTCAAAATCTCTTCAATCTCATCATCCGACATGACGAATTCACGAGCTTCTTTGACAAGGTGTCGCCAGATCAGGGGCAAGCCAGTAACGAGAAGCGCCAGGATGATATAAAAGGGGAGTGGGTTCATAAAGAACAGTCCCGTGATACCAATAACCCCGGCTATCACCGTCGTGTATTTTCCATCTCGCTCCATAACCCGTCGTCGTTCAGCGAGTGCTTCCTGGAGTTCAGCCACATCCGTCAAGCGTCTTTGGGTTTCATTCAACTGTCCTAAAATGGGATGAGCGTCTATTTTATTCATGGTGTCTCCTCATCTTAAAAATATACTTCGGTATACTTATTGGCGTTTGGCATCAGGTAGGGGATATATCCCTTCAAATTTGGCTGCACCACAGTATAAGATGTTTGATACCACATAAAAGCATAGGGTGCTTCCTCTATTAAAACACTATCTACTTTCATGGCCAATATTTTTCTTTCTTGAGGGTCCAGACTTTGCTGAAGTTTTTCAATTGATATATCTACTTCCAGATTTGAATATCTATTCCTGCGTGCAGCTTTGTCCGTGTGGAATAATGGTGCCAGGAAGTTTTCTGCATCGGCATAGTCAGCCCACCAGTTTCCCCAATAGCCATCTGTTTCACCTTTGCGCATAGCATCACGCATCATGTTCCAATCATTTCGGACAAGATGCACAACAAAACCCGCTTCATTAAGATAGTGTTGAATGGCTTCTAATGTTTGTGAAACTGCCGCAGCGGGGTCAACCCAAAGATCAAATTCACAACCCTCGGCGTATCCTGCTTCCTTAAGAAGTTCCCGAGCTGCTTTTTGATCATAAGGAATGCTATTTCGTGTAGAATCATATCCAACCAGCCCTTGTGGTATAGGCCCTTGCGCCAATGTTGCACTATTGTGCAGTATGCGATATATGATTTTTTCCCTATCGATTGCCAGCGTCACAGCCTGTCTCACACGCTTATCATCAAATAGTTTTCGCTGAACATTCATAGCTAAATAGTAAATACCTAGCTCTTCCAGCTTGTGAATATAGGGTTTCCATACTTCACTACGTGTCCAATACTTAAATTTAGAGTTTGGGATGGTCATTACATCCAGATTACCCGCTTCAAATTCAATTGCTGAAGTTAAAACTTCTTGAATATTATTTAATAAGATTCCTTCAAGTTTTGCCGGGCCTGCGTAATAGTTTTCATTCCTTGCCATGCGAATTTGTCTATCTGCCTGCCATTGCTTGAAGATCCATGTGCCTGTGCCTAAAGGATAATTTTTTAAATCAACAGTGGTACTGTCAGGATGTATATTTTGCACAATGGCAGTTGCCGGGGCACCCAAAAAACCAAGAAACGGTGCAAGGGGTGAATTAAGAGTTATCTCAATTTCAACATCATTTATCACCCTTATGCCCCTCACACTATCTGCTATTCCCTGCATATAGATATCTGCGCCAAGAATTGGTGATAGTAGCCAGGTTTTTGGGGAGGTTATCTCTGTATTCAGTACTCGCTCAAAAGAGTACTTCACATCAGCCGCTGTGAGGAGCCTTCCATCCCAGAATTTGACGTCATCCCTTAGGTAAAACTTATAACTCCGCCCATCCGGCTATATCTCCCAGGATTTTGCCAGGCCAGGCAGGATTTCACTGCCAACTCCAAAGCGTACCAGATTATCATACATTAATGCAGTTATAACTCCAGTGGTTATATCTGTAGAGAAGGCAGAATCAAGAGATTTAGGCTCCGTAGTTATAATTAAATTCAGGTAATCGGCATAAGGATCTTCAGGACAGCACGACCCCAGATTAAGTAGCAAGAGGGTAGCCACTGCACCTAGTGCTGTTTTGTGCACCACTTTGATAGGTTGTTTCATCATGCATCCAACAGGTCTCTCTTTCTCACTTCACACTTTGCAAGGCTTCATGGTCTTCGATGATGGTCTAAGATATACCATAACGCTTCCTATAAAAAACCAATGTTCAAACAACAAAAAATACTTGCCTGACCGACTGTTCGGTCATATCTTCAAGCAATACTCAAATCAAGGAGGTAATCCACCATGAGTCCACTGCAAAAAGACCCCACCAAAGCGGATGCTATTATAAGAGCTGCTATCCATATATTTGCAAGAGATGGCCTGGACAAAGGTAAAATCGCTGATATAGCCAAAGAGGCTGGTATCGGCAAAGGTACTGTTTATGAGTACTTTAGCAGCAAGGATGAGATCTTCCATGCCATGGTCGACACCATCATGAACGATATGGTTGATGCCTCTGAGACACTCTACGCCATGGATCTTAGCCCCCGTGACAAACTCCGTACGTTTATGCGAATGAACATCGAAATCATCTTCGAAATGGATGAAGCCATGCTCATTATTACAGAAATGTGGGCTCAGGGTGCTCGAGCTATCCGACGTGGTGAACATGATGCCACCCAACTATCTTCTTCCTATGGTAAGATGAAAGATCTGGCTATTAATATTCTTAAGGCTGGTGTCATGGCTGAAGATTTCCGTGATATGAACTATGATGGCATGGCTACCTTAGCTCTGGCATTTATCGATGGGTTTGTCTGGCAGTTTATGATGAGCAATGACCGCGCTGCTTTTGACAGGGCCCTTATAGAAGGAATCGAAAGTTTTATGAAAGGACTAGAGAGATGAAGATAAAATTTGTTTCAATTTTATTGCTCGGCTCATCCATTGCTTTCTCCCAGGCACCAACAGGTACAGAAATTATTGATCAGGTGACCAACATCATGTCTCCCGAAAACTCCTATTCCAAGGGCACTCAAACCATTATCACCAGCTCAGGCAAAGAGCGTGTTTTTGAATTTGAATCCTGGGCAGCCGAAAAAGGCAAGAGCTCGCTTACCCGCTATACCAAACCTGCGGCTATCCGCGGACAAGCCTTTCTCATGCTGAATAATGCGGATGATATCTGGAGTTATTTTCCCCGCACCAAACGGGTACGTAAGCTGGCCTCCCATGCTAAGAAGCAAAAAATGCAAGGGTCTGATTTTACATATGAGGACATGGGCGGGGGAGATGTCTTTCAAAAAAAATTTAGGTCAACACTGATTGCAGAAGAAACCCGAGATGGAGAACAGGTCTGGAAAGTGGAAATGATAGGCATTCCTGACCAAGAACCTCCTTATCCAAAAATTATTCTCTGGGCACGGCAGTCCGATTACTTCCCAGTGGCTCTCGATTATTACAATGAAAAAGACTTTAACACAAAATCTCTTATAATGAGTGACATCCAGGTGATTGAGGATTATCCCACTGCCATGACCATGGTCATGACCGACAACAAAGAGCGCTCCAGCACCACCATGCGCACCCTGGAAATCACCTACGCCTGGGAGCCATCAAAAAGTTTCTTTTCAGAAAGGAACTTAAAAAAATGAAATTCTGGGGGATACTCTTATTGCTGCCCAGCCTGCTCTGGGCACAACCTGAGTTCTATGGCTATTTTGAATCTGAAGCCAGCACCATGCAGTTGGGCACCAGCAATTACAATTTCGGCTTTAATAAATTCCGTCTGGATATAGAAGCCCGGCCTAATGACCATGTGCAGATTGGCGCCAATATTAACATCCAACACTATTGGGGTAAAACCACCTGGAATTTCTTTGATTTTATTCCCGGTTATGCTGGAACGGGAATGGTTCTGAATGTGGATCTGCCTGACACCCTCCTTCTTGATAATGTCTACATGAAGCTATCCTTCCAGCTTTTCGATTTTACAGTTGGTCGACAACAGATTTCCCCTGGAGTTGGCTATGCCTGGAACCCCACTGACATTTTCAATTCAAAAAGTCTTTTGGATCCCAGCTATGAACAAACCGGAGTTGAAGCATTGCGGATTGACCTTCCTTTAAATGACCGATCCTCATTGATTGCCATCGTTCAACCCGAAGAGCATCTTGACTATAGCACACAACAATACATTTTCAAAAGCGGCCTCGGCAGTTTTGACTTCTCTTTTACGGGTTCCATTCAGGAAAGAGTCGATTATGATGCACCTATACTTGGCGACATGTTTGCCAAAAAACGTACCATGTATGGAGCAAGTACCGTTGGTGAGCTGTTCGGCTGGGGTTTATGGGGAGAAGTTGGGTATAATGTCCTTGAGATGGATTTGCCACCACACTCTTCATCTATGTATGTAGATGATAGAAAATGTACAGAGTACATCATTGGTGCAGATCACACTTTCGACAACTCCTTATACTTCCTGGCAGAATATCTTCACAATGGTTTTGGAACTGCAAAAAAAGAAGACCTCTTCTTGACGGATTATTTTGCTGCTCTCGGAGGAGCGTCACACAGCCTCATGCAGGACTATGCCTTCTTCTATGCCATGCACCCCACCTTTGACTATGTCACCCTGAGCGCCATTGTCTTTGCCAACTTCAATGACAATAGTGGTGCCTTTAGTCCAATCGTAGACTGGAGTGTTTTTGAAGATACCAACCTGTCTCTTCAAGGGAGTGTTTACTGGGGTGAAGATGATACGGAATTTGGCCTGCAGGACTGGGGGCTGATTTTAAATGTTACCAGTAGCTTTTAAGGCTTTTCAACTAATGGCATCAAACATTAAAACCTTCGCGCGCTTTGCGTCAGAAGTTTACCCCGCAGAATGCGGGGCGGTTAAAAGCAATTTTGTGCCTAAATACTATTCAAGAAAGGATTAATCATGCGAGAACGATTGATCAAAAAACTGGCCGATCTGGCCGTAAACAAAACCAAGATGATGCTCTGGATTATTGCAGGTGTCACCCTGGTAACCCTGGTGTTGTCAGGTGGAATGTCCATGACGCCCAAATGGTCAGACATGCTTCCCGCAGGGGATAAACGCACCATCGAATTTGATCGTATTCTGGATGAATTTCAATCCGCTTCCAGCATCATCGTGGTAGCCCAGGGAAGTGAAGCCGATATCAAAGCTTTCGCCAACGATCTGGCTCCCCGTGTTCTGGATTCCCTGACCATTCCTGGTAAGGATACAGAGCCCGCAGTCTATGTCCGTCGAGTAGACTACAAAGCAGACTTGGACTTCATGAAAGAGCATGGCTTTATGCTCATGAAGGAAGATAACCTGAAAAACATGAAGGATATTTTCCAGGATCCTGGTCTGGCTGGCCTCCTGACCAACATGAACGACTCTTTTGAAAAGGAGTATATCCAACCAGAGGAATCCATGTCAAACCGGGAAGAGGAAGATGGTGCTCTCATCTTTTTAAACGGGATTAATGGTTGGTTGGAAGCCATTGGACACACACTCAGAACCGGAAGCATCAGGACTTCCGATGCTGAAACTGCCGTAGACAAACTTCTCCTGGGGGAACCCTATTTCCTTTCCTATGACCGAGAAGCCCTTATCATGAATCTGATACCCACCTTCAGTATGATGGATGTCTATATGCTTGTAGATGGAACGGATGCAGTACAGGCAGTCCTGAATGAAGTGCTTGAAAATCACCCCAATGTCCAGGCCGGTTTGTCTGGTGCCATTGCCGTCGGTCGTGATGAGATGGTCTATAGTTCCCAAGGACTTGAAATCTCCATGCTGCTCTCCATGTTCGCTATTGGAGCCCTTTTATATATGGCCTTCAAAATGGCCTCAGCACCTGTCATGGCCCTCACCAATCTTATCATCGGTCTTATCTGGGCAGCGGGTATTGTTGCAGTGGTGGTACCTGTGTTAAATATTATGACTGCCATGTTTATGGTCATACTTATTGGGTTGGGTATAGATTTTTCCATTCATGTGATCTCAACCTTTACTGAGATGCGCGCCAAGGGTCTTTCCATCCATGAAGCCACACTGGCTGGATTAGAGAAGAGCGGCAAGGGGGTTTCCACCGGCGCTGTAACCACAGCTGTTGCCTTCCTGGCCCTAATGATTGGAGACTCACGTGCCATGAGTGAACTCGGTCTGGTGACAGCCATTGGACTACTGGCCGTCATGATTTCCAGCTTTGTCGTCCTCCCCGTTTTTATGGTTGTCCGAGAGAGACGCAAGGAACGTCGTCTGGTTAAAAAAGGTCTCCCCATGGAAATCGAGTCCAGAGATCTCACCTTCGCGCCCCTTGGAAATGTGGGACAATGGATTCAAGGGAATCCCTGGGTTAGCCTGACCTCCGTGGTCATCATTACTATCCTTCTGGCATTCTCCGCCAGGGAAATCACCTTTAATCACAACATGATGGATATGGAAGCTGAGGGCTTGCCCAGTATTATGCTCCAAGATACCGTCCAGGACAAATTTGACCTGAGCATGGATTTCGCTTATCTGGTTTCAGAGAATGTGGAGGACTCACGCAGGCTGAAAAAGATAGCCAAAGAGCTACCTTCGGTGGCATCAGTTGAGGATATCTCAACCTACCTGCCTTCGCCGGAAGAACAAAGCAAGCGGGCGCCCCATATCCAGGAGATTCACGCCATGATGGAAAAGGCCAGCGTCTCACCCATCGTCGCAAATGATCTTGAATTAATTCGTCAAGAAATTGAACGGCTTGAAATGAATATCATGGAGTTTCAGTCCATGGCTTTCCTCGGCGGACAGGACAAAGTCTATGCCCGCTGTACGGAGATTGTCGGCAGTGAAGAGGACCCCCTTGAAAACACCATATTTTCCAATATATATGCCTTGCTTGACCAGGGGCCAAGAATCATAACGGCAAAACTGAATACCTTTCAGGACAGCTACGCAGAATATTTCACAGCCAGCGTGCTGAAAATGGCCAACACGGATCCAATCAACCTGGATGTCCTTCCAGAGTCTATTGTGGATCGCTATGCCAGCAAAGACCGGTCGTTGTTTCTTACAACGGTGTTGCCTTCGGGAAACATCTGGCAGGACAGAGCTTTCATGGAACAGTTCTCTGTTGAGCTTGGTGGTGTGAGTGATCGCTCCACAGGTATGCCCGTCATTATGAACGCTTTGATAGAAATCATAGGGCGTGATGGTCGTAATGCTGCCATGTTAACACTCATCCTCATCTATCTCATCCTCCTGCTGGACTTCAGAAGTTTTAAATATGCTATCTTCGCCATGTTACCTCTGGTTGCAGGAGCCGTCTGGATGATCGGACTCATGCAGATCTTTGGCTTCCAGCTGGACCTCATGAACGTCATGGCATTACCATTGATTCTGGGTATAGGGATAGATGATGGTGTTCATGTCGTCCACCGCTGGCGTATAGAGGGTCCTCGCCCTGCAAACATTGTACTGGCCAGTACCGGCAAAGCCGTTCTTTTGACCTCCCTGACGACCATGCTGGCTTTCGGATCTATGATGTTCTCACCCTTCCGTGGATACGGCAGTTTGTCCTGGGCGCTTATCTTTGGCGTGGGAGCCTGTTTTCTCACAACAGTGATTATTCTACCCGCCTTTATGGGTTTGATGGACAAAAAGAAATAATGCTGGATAGAACCTTGCGAGGGTTGAGTCACTCCAGACCCTCGCAAGACTTTCATTGTTTAAGGTAACAAGGAGCTCAACTCAAATGAAAAACCTGACATTCTGTTTGATTACCCTGCTATCAATCACCCTTTCTGCTCAGGAAGATATTGAGCAATACCTGTTAACAGATTCCCTTGAAATTCAAGCTCTGGTTGAGCAAAACGTTCTCCTAGATACGGAGGAAGAAGCGGGACCTAAAGTAACTGCATTTACTAACTTCGGTCTGGTGGGAAAACAGTTTAGTAATCTGGACGATCTAAATGCATCACTGCTATCTGCAGGCTATGGTGAAATTCCCAGTGCTAGTCTGGGTTGGACCTTTGGCAACAGCATTGATGTCGGCAATCATATCACCATTGTCACAAGCATCTTCAGTAATGTTTTTTTAAACCGTTTCAGTGAAGGGGTTGACAACTCAAGTAGGTATACCTATTTGAGCTTTCTCATGGGAATGGCCTATCGAAAGGACCTGGGCAAATTTCATCTTGCACCGGGGTTGGGTCTGGGTTTTTCTCAGAATTATCTCACACTAAAACCCAACGGACTGGAAGAAATGGACTGGGACAATCTGTACCTCAATAATGATCTTGTTGTGGCTGTCCGACAAATTGATTTTGCCATTTCTACCGATTTATCTATCGGGAAATATTTTCCAAAAAAAGGAGCTGGAAAGCATCTGCTCAACCTGAAACTGGGGATGGTTTTTCACCCCTTTTCATTTGTAAAACCAGGTATCTATGCCGGCGAAGGCAACGCTGTCAAACTAAATGGTGCGCCTTCACTAAACAGCACAGGTTTCAATCTGATGTTGACCTGGGGCTAGCTGCCAATAAAAAAAGGCTGATTATTAGAGCAGGTAAATACCATGAATCGTAGATTAACCCTCACGCTTCAGGCAGTCGCTCTGCCGGTGAACTTTATTAAATTCTGGTGGGCTTTTATTTTCTTCATTGCCTTGATGAATTTCTGGCGTCTGGTTTTTCTATTGTCTCAATTCGGATTTCTCCAAGGCTCCAACTGGACGCTCTATACCAGATCATTCCTAATTGGTCTGCGGTTTGACGGGATGGTTGCATCTTATTTGATGCTACCCCTGGGCATTCTGATGATTATTAAAATTATTACCAGCAATGAACGCTTCTACAAGTATTCTTCTCGTGCATACATCATTCTCAGCTCTCTGACTATCTCTCTGATCAATATTGTCGATGTCTTTGTTTTTCAGGAATTTGATTCTCATTTGAGCTTTTTAACGCTACGCTCCTACACTGTTCAAAAAGACAGCATGGCTTTCATTTTTGAAGAATATCCTGTTTTCCTAGCCCTTGTTATACTCCTGCTTTTTACTTGGGGAGTATTCACTCTGTACAGAATTGTTAATGCTGCCATTCAAGACAAGACAAGTTCGATCTTTAAAAAAAGCCTGGGCCTTACCCTGACCATAATCATGTTAGGTACTTTTAGTCGAGGTGGCTGGCAGGAGAGACCTCTTGATTGGGGTTTCGCCATGTTTAGCCCTGACTTTGTTGCCAACCAGACCGCTCTGAATAGCCTCTTCTTTTTAGGCCGAAGTGTGGTACAGTTTTCCTCTGAAAGCAATTCTCATGAGTTGACACAATACTATGATCCTGAAGATGCTTTTGATACAACACGTAAGCTTCTACATGATCCTCTCGCTGACTTTATTGATGACACCACCATGACTCGGATGCGTAATGTTCAAGGAGGCAATGATTACAATGTCATTCTAGTGCTGCTTGAATCTCACACCGCAGCTTTTTGTGGCTACTTGAACAGCGAGAATAAATTGGTCACGCCTAATCTGGATCGCATGGCACAACATGGGCTTGCTTTTACAAATTGCTATGCCAATGGTGTCCGATCAGCCCATGGAATTGGCTCAGTCATTATGTCGTGGCCGAACCTGCCAGGTCTACCCCTTATCTCTCGGACAGAATCTGTAAACAACGCTCCCAGTCTCGGAAGCGCCTTAAAGGCAGCAGGATATAGCACCATTTTCTTATATGGGGGAGACTCACAGTTTGACAACATGAATGGCTTTTTGAGTGCAAATGGTTTTGACCGCGTGCTTGATAGAAAGGATTTCAGCTCCGCCCATGCCGGCACAAAATGGGGTGTCTTTGATCATACCGTGTTCGACCGAACTCTTGAGGAGCTTGACAAGTCAACCAAACCGATATTCCTGACACTTTTTACCACGTCAAATCATCAGCCCTGGTCAATTCCACCAGAGTATGAAGCCGCAATTCCCAATTTTCCCGACACTTTATATCGACAGGGGAATGTGCATCGCAGCATGGCCTATGTGGACCAAGCCCTGGGAGAGTTTATGGAAAAAGCAGCCAGACATGAATGGTATAACAACAGTATTTTTGTTTTCATCGCGGATCATGGACTTACCGTTCATAAATCACCCCTGGCGAAAGTACAGAATGCTCATATTCCCTTTGTGATTTATGCTCCCGGCCTCTCTCTTGAGCCACGAATAATTGACAAGCCTGTAAGCCAGGTTGATGTTGCGCCAACCGTTCTAGGATTGATCAACTATCCACTTCCATACACTTTTTTCGGACAGAATGTACTTGCCTCAGTGAATGGTGTGGCCTGTAAAATTATTGGAGGTGAAGCCTTCTGGCTGCAGGATGACTATTTATATTTTGAGCGTTTTGGTCAGGACGCAAAGTTGTTCAAGATACAAAAGCCTCTTGCAGATACTTTTGAACAGATATCTTCCGATTCATCTCTATTCAACTACTACCAGAAAAATTTCCGGTCCTACCTTCAAACCGGATCCGACCAGTTTAAAGCCTTCGGAAAGGTCAATAACTAATTTGGTTCAATAGATCCCTACTCCATGACATTCCTTCCTGCAATTACGCGGTACGGAGGATGGGCTCGCAATGACTCTCAAGGTCTATCCTTTTCAGTCTTCGTGGAACCCCGCCAGAGGCGGTGGAGGAGACTGAAAGCCGACGCGGTGATCTCGGTTCATTCGCTGCCCAAGGGTTCGGAGATTGCTTCGGTCGTGAAACTTGTCCTGAGCGAGGTCGAAGGGCTCCCTCGCAATGACGGAAGTAAGCGAGCCTACCTAGTCTTCGCTTACAGCTACGATCCGACAAGTAAAGTCAATGTCCTTAACCAGCTTATTTGGTTGGGGATGCGCCTTCCTCTCATATTTTGTGAGCAGACAATATTGAAAATGAATTCATAAGGAAATAAAGACATGTCACAACAATGGAACACCCCACCAGAACTTCAAATCGATGCGGACAAAAGCTTCTCCGTCGAAATAGTAACCAACAAAGGCAGCATGAAATTGGACCTGTATCCTGCCCATGCCCCCAAAACTGTCAACAACTTCACTTTTCTAGCCAGAGAAGGATACTATGATGGCATTGCTTTTCACCGAGTGATCCCAAATTTCATGGTTCAAGGCGGCGATCCCACTGGAACTGGAATGGGTGGTCCCGGTTATCAGTTTGAAGATGAATTTACCGGCAATCCCAACAAGCACATTGACAACGTTATCTCCATGGCCAATGCCGGTCCCGGAACCAATGGCAGTCAATTCTTTATCACCCATGATTCCCAACCACACCTGGATGGTCGTCACACTGTTTTTGGCAAACTCACCGATGGCGTTGATGTTCTCAACAGCATCCAGCAAGGTGATGTCATGGAAAAGGTTATTGTCACCGAGGTCTAGCCAGGGGAGTTGCCCCAACAATGAAACCCCTCCGTCGCCAGGATAGAATACTATCCACTCCTAAAGCACTAGCGCTTCTTGAGGCTGGTGAGTATGGCATTGTTTCTACAGTTGACGCTGAGGGCCAGCCCTATGGCGTACCGGTAAACTACGTAGTCAACAAGGGCTGCATTGATTTTCATTCCGCCACAGAAGGACACAAGATCGACAATTTTCAAGCCAGTGGTCTTGTGTCTTTTTGTGTCGTTGGAGAAACTAAGGTGCTACCAGAAAAATTGACCACCCGCTATGAAAGCATTATTGTCTTTGGTAGCATTTCTGAGAGAGTCGGCACCGGCAAGCATGAATCCCTCCAGGCTCTGGTGAAAAAATATGCTCCAGAGCATATTGAGATGGGCGAGAAGTCCATCCAATCCTCTGACAAAGAAACCCGCGTATTCTCTATATCAATTGATAGAATTACAGGGAAAGCCTTGAAGTAGCATGCCTGTCAATGGAATGGGTTTCAATTCGGCTGAGACACGAAACTCACCAATATTCACGAAACATCACGAATACCTTTTAATGGTCCGAATATCCATTTCGTGCAATTCATGACTAAAAAAACAACCTGACACCTATGCGAGAGGCACAGATTAAATCATACAAGTCTTTTAAGGAATATCTACCGCTCGTAACTACGGATGGCCCGGACACCCC
>CAZDVD010000038.1:0-22385 GCA_964508765.1 uncultured Lentisphaeria bacterium | reverse complement strand
TTTGTAGATATCCCCAGAATATATGATGAAATCAGGGGTTTGTTCCTTGAAAACGAAGGGGCTGGGGGATTTTCGTCACGTGGCTAGAGGCAAAAAGTATTGGCTATGCCATCCGGAGCCATGCAATAATACGAGGACCGTATCTGTATTGGCTGGATAATGGCGAAAGCTTAACTCGTCACCACCACGTGTTGTGTAAGTTTCAAGGGGTGGAAGATCGCTGTAATCAATCATTAACTCATCGAATGATAGATTCACATTTTTTTCGGGTCGTTCCACTGGCCTGCCATTTATCAGAATAAGCACCGCGGCAATGTTGAAATAGATGCCAATTGAGAATAAAAGTTTATCCATGAAACTGACCCATCAAAATTTCAGTGATAATCAATAGCCCTGTCAATCGGTCAAAAGTGTAACTCTTATGCCTTATGAATCAGTTGGGCAACGGTCTCAATATGGGTGGTATGGGGAAACATATCCACAGGCTGGACACTGACCAGTTCATAATCAGTTTCACAGAAGAGCTTTAGATCTCTGGCCAGGGTTGAAGGATTACACGAGACATAGACCAGGCGTTTGGGTCCAACTTTCAACACGTCATTAACCACATTTTGATGTAAACCTACTCGGGGTGGATCCACTACAATGACATCTGCGGGTTCAATTCGATCTACGTTCTGAGAAAGCACATCCTTGAGATCACCCAGTATGAATTCCACATTGTCAAAACCCTGGGCTTTGGCATTGCGACGGGCGTTCTTCACCGAACTGGCAATCAATTCAAACCCATACACCTTTTTGGCCTGTTTCGCCATAAACAAGGCAATGGTACCAGTTCCACAGTATAAATCGTAGACCACTTCGCCACCTTTAAGGTCGGCACCTTTTAAGGCTTCAGCATACAGCACTTCAGCCTGACGGGTGTTGGTCTGGAAAAATGAGCTCGCAGAAATTTCAAATTCTGATTCACCGAGACGATCCTTAATGCTTCCAGGTCCATGGAGGAAAACTTCCTTCTCACCGATGGCAACATCAGATAAACGGGCGGTAATACTGTTAATCAGGGTAGTAATCTGTGGAAATGCAGACATAACTGCTTCCTTGAAAACCTTCATGTGATCTTTTTCATAGGTTTTGGTCACCAGGTTAACCATGATTTCATCGGTATGTTCACCATAGCGTAATACCAGGTTACGTGCCCAGCCCACGTGGGTTCTATTATTATATGCTTCCCAGCCATGTTCCTTTGCAAAAGCAAAGACAAAGTTCATAATCTCATTCATAATGGGCTTCTGGAGATAGCAGGTTTCGATATGGACAATTTTGTCAAAGCGTCCGGGGATATGTTGACCCAGGCCGATGGGTTCGTCTTCATCATCGGGATGATTGCGCCAGGGATTGGGAGTAAATGTGAATTCCATTTTATTGCGATAATGGAAGGCTGTGGGTGAAGGCAGGGCCGCGGGAACTTCAAAATCAGCAAACCCACCCACGCGCTGGATTAAATCACGGACCTGACGGGTCTTTTCCTTAAGCTGATCATCATATTCCAGGTTCTGTAAGCGACAACCACCACAGGTGCCAAAAGCAGGACATTTTGCTTCAATCTCGTTGGGAGCTTTTCTCAGAACTTCCAGAGGATAGGCCTCGGCGAAACTCTTTTTCTTTTTGACAATACGGGCCAGAACCTTTTGTCCTGGGACAACACGTTCGACAAAAATGGCGAGTCCGTCTACCTTGGCAACACCCTTACCTCCGAAAGCCAGACTCTCAATTTCCAGCTCAATACTGTCACCCTTTTTTACAACTCTTTGTTCTGCATCATTCATGTCGTATGTCCCATCTAGTTATTGTCGTCGCAGGATAGACTGTGGGAGGTGTTTCGCCAAGTTGATTTGTTGCTGACTGAGTTCTTTTTCCCTGCCTCTCAGTTCGCTGTTTTCGTCACCCTGAGCTCCGTCGAAGGGTGGAGTCTCCCATATTGATCCCCACGTGAATATTTACTATCTTTCCCTCCAACCCAACTTACAACTGAGGATAATCATGAAAACCGGATACGTTTACATCCTGGAGTGTTCAGATCATTCGTTTTATACAGGAATCACCAATGATATTGAAAGGCGATTAGCCGAACATATTGAGGGTCATGTAAGAGGATATACATCAAACAAAAGACCTGTTGAACTTGTCTGGTTATCAGATGAATTAGATATCCAGGATGCCATCTTACTTGAGAAACAAATAAAGGGTTGGAGAAGGGCGAAAAAGATCGCACTCATTAATGAGCGTTTTGATGAGCTTCCGGAGCTTTCGATTGCATATTATAAAAAGAGGTAACTAAAAGATTTTTGTATTCTCTGAGTTCGCTCAGCACAAGCCTGTCGAAAGGTGATTCTTGCTTTACCACATGTTTCGACGGAGCTCAGCATGACGATCTATGGATTCATTTGTACATCGTCCACAATACCAATAATAACTGAGCGAAGCGGCGCATTGGAGTCTCCCACAATTTGCCGAGCTCCATTGCCTTCATCCAGCATGAGGACGGTTTCACCCACACCCGCATCAACGCTATCAATACAGATGAGATATTTACCTGTTGGTTTGAGATAGGCATCCAGTTTGTCAACCACCAATAGACGTTTGCTATCATAGAATTCGTGATTGATGGTGGAGTGTATGGTTCCGCAAACTTTACCAAGAATCATGAAGTCTCCAATAATTGCAGCCGCAAATAAGGAACCGTCATGCTGAGCTGAGCCTGCCCCGAGCTTGTCGAGGGGAAGTGCGACGATTCCTGGTAATTCCGGTTTGTCTTAAACCCTTCGTCCCTCGACTCCGCTCGGGATGACACAAGCGAAGGGAGACAAACTGAGATTGGCACTCCTTCTTCCCCCACCCTTCGACGGAGCTCCAGTCTACGCTTTCCAGCTTCGACCAGGCAGGCAGGGAGACAAATCATTTTTTCCTCAATATTTGAATATCATCAACAATACCAACAACGGCATGATCCACGGGAACAAACCAGGGGTCGCAGAGCAAGGCTGCTTCTCGGGAACTTTCATAATAGATCAGCTCACCGGGACCACACATTCTGGTGGGATCTGCGGCAACCATGGGTTCACCCTCGGGGACTTGATGCTTATCAAGGGGCTGCACCATGAGCAGGGGCACTCCCTCCAGGCCATCATAGATAGTGGCTGGTGTCAGGGTTCCGATGACTTTACCGAGGAGCATTATTCAGCTCCAGCTAATTTTGATAGATCAGATTTTGAAAAATAGGTTGAAGCATTGATCTGTTTGGCCAATTCAGGATCAACATGGGGAATAATACTCTTAGATAGAATGTTCTCTGGCTTTTCAACAGTTTTTTCAGAGATATTGATGGCCATTTCCACATCTTCCACTTTACCGGCATAAATGGCAATGGACTTACCGCCCAGATCATCCGCCAGTCGCAATTCAACCAATTCGACCTCAGCACCCTTCATGGCAGCATCAGAACTCTGGAGAATAGCAGCCACAGTAGATACTTCCATGACGGACAAAGCTTCCGACCCGCAGGTCAACCTCTTACCTAAACAAGCCTGGTAAACGCTTTCATGGATATCTGGCAAAAATACGGCATCCAGGAGGTGATCCTGTCCCCGGCTCATGCCTTTGGCAAAAGCCATCCCCACAGAAGCCACACTGCCTCCAATAAGGATGAGATATTTACCATTATGAACTGTACCGGATTTCAAAACGGCGATGGGCGCTTCTTTGAGCATGGCATCTGCAGTGAGAATACCGGCTGGAATACTGTCGAGCTCGATGAGAGCCAGTGCGTCTTGTGCTTTCATTAGACGATCCTGAAGTTATCAACCAGCACGCAACGGATGGGACGGACAAAGGAATGAGGTCCTGTGAGTCCATCACCAGTGGGACTGGCAATTGAAAAGGAAGTATAGCCCTCACCGCCATAGCCTAAACCAGCCAGGGTGGGACCGTTTTTAACCAAGATACTGCATCCCATCACCCGCGCCATGCGACTCAAGTTATTGATGTTGTGCGAATGGATGACTGCGGTATGACGAAAATTATGTTCAGCTGCTTTAGCCAGGTCAATAGCCTGGTCCACATTGGGAACTCTGGCCAGGGGGAGTACGGGCATTAATTGTTCGGTCCAGATTAAAGGATGACCTACAGAAACGGGCATGATAGCAATTCGAACATCGTCGGGTACTTGCATCCCGATCTTGGAAAGGATGTACTGAATATCCTTACCGATCATTTCTTTGTTCATGACGCCAGGTTTGCGCATACCGTTGGTTTTCTCAAAGATCACCTTTTCCAGCTGATTGACTTCATGGGACTTCAGTACAACAGCGCCATGACGAGGAAAGGCAGCCAGGAGTTGATCTGCAACTGACTCAACCACGAAAACCTCTTTCTCAAGAACACAGATGATACCGTTATCCATACCGGCACCCCTGACGATATCTCTGGCGGCTTGTTCAACATTAGCGGTTTCATCCACAACGACTGGAGGGTTACCTGGTCCAGCACACAAGGCTCGTTTACCGCTGGACATGGCAGCTTTCACCACGGCTTCACCACCGGTAACCACCAGGAGATCCACGCCTTTGTGATGCATGAGCTCGTTAGCACTTTTTATCGTTGGCGAGGCCACAGTGGTCACCAGATTAGGTGGTCCACCTGCTTCAATGATGGCCTCATTGAGGAGTTCGACATTGAGAATACTGGTTTCTTTGGCCATGGGATGAACATTGAATACGACGCCATTTCCAGCAGCCAGCATACCAATGGTATTACAGATTATTGTAGAAGTAGGGTTGGTACTGGGGGTGATTGAGCCAATGACACCGTAAGGTGCCCATTCCGTCAAAGTTAAACCGTGATCACCAGACAAAGCCTTTGGTATCAAGGCTTCGGGACCCTCTGTTTTTTCAGTGACCAGCTGATTCTTGAGGACTTTATCATCAAAACGACCCATACCTGTCTCAGAAAGCGCCTGTCGAGCCAGATCTTCACCATGGAGGCGCATCTTGGCTCGAATGCTATCAATGATAGTGGTTCTCTGTTCCAGGGTCAGCTTATTCAGGGACTCATAAGCCACACGTGTTGCGTTTACGGCTACATCTACAGTAGAGAAGACACCATAATGAGCCTGGCCGGTCTGTCCCAAGTCTGGAACCACGGGTACGTGCACGGTTTCTGAACCCTGACTCGGATTCAGAAGCGAGGCTACCTTGTTTGCTATGAGGTCAACTTGACTATCTGTCAACTTTGACATGTCCTACCTCCGGTTTGATCTTTTGGTCAGGCATCGAGCGCTTCGATACATTCCCGACAGTTGTCGGGAACACTCAGCGATCTTATCCCTTTTCCCTCCAGGAACACCAACCAAGAACCTTGAGTGTTCCGAGTGAAACGAGGAATGTACCGAAAGGTGTGGGAAAGAATTAATCATCCCGCCCTTTTTTGTACTTGAGCTTGCCGTCAATCTCCCAATTGTCAACGATGGCCATGACCACTGCATCGCAGGGCCGGTTCTCGGTGACTTTAGTCTGACGTGCAGAGCTGCCACTAGCATACAAAACCATTTCGCCTGGTCCGGCGCCCATGGCATCTGCTGCAATGACAAATCCGCCTTTGGCTTTACCCTCTATATCGACCTGTTGCAGGGTCAGAAACTTGAGTCCATCCATACTGGGCTCTTTCTGAGTGGCTACAACGGTCCCAACAACTTTTGCCAGGATCATAGGGTCACCTCAGGGCTTAAGATCTTTTGGCCAGTTCGGCTTTACCTTCTTTGTTGCGACCGAGAGGTAAAACTGCATCCACATTGGGATGAGGACGAGCAATGATATGAACAGCAACGATCTCACCCACACGGGCAGCACCGGCACGACCAGCATCACAGGCTGCTTTTACTGCAGCAACATCACCACGAATGATAACAGTTACATAACCGCCACCTGTTTTTTCATATTCTACCAATTCCACCTTGGCAGCTTTCACCATAGCATCTGCCGCTTCAACTGCTGCGGGATATCCTCTGGTTTCTAACATTCCTAGTGCTTCAGACATTTTATTGCCTCCTGTTTGTTATTTCTTTGCGTTAATTTTTTCTTTCGATTAACCATGATTTATACACTTCGACTCCGCTCATTGTGACAGATTCATTTACCATCAGTAATTCAAGATTGTCTTCCCGAGCGGAGACGAGGGACAATGAATCAAAGGGCATTCTAGGTTCACACATCATTATTTCAAATTATTCTTTCTTCTTGGCCTCTGGATCGCGACCCTCAACACCTTCAAGGGCATGTTCAGCAGCTTGCCAGGCGACATCGATATCTTTTTCTTCACCACCCAGGTACACACGACCAAAACTTCCTGTAGCGCGAACTTCCAGGATGTTGATATCGGCGGCTTTTTCAGCCTCATTGGCTGCCAGAGCAGCGTAGGCTGCCGGTACACACTCCATGACATACATGGATTCACCTGGAATGATCATGTTCCCATGACGCATGCGATTGATGAGTTGAGTTTGATGATCATCAATGTTACGGATGATCTGACTGGAGACCACCTTGGGTTTCCAGCGATCTTCCTTTTTTAACTCAAGTGTATCCAGGATGGCTGATCCTGCCTGACGGACATCAGCCTGAGAAAAAGAATGGATTTCGAGCAATCCATACAGACGTTCTACAATCTGAAGTCCCGGGGTCACATTGGTTGATTTCAAAGCGATGTCTGTAATCCGGTTGATCTCGATTCCCGGAGAAATCTCAACATAGAGGGATGCCATACCGGTTAAAGGGAGGAAGCCCCTGGCGATGGTGCAAAAGAAAGCAGCATGTTGGGGTTGTAAGTTGTCTAGAAAGACGTATGATCTTAGGTCTACACTCATTAATTATTTCCTTATTGTTAGCCATTGATCTTCAATATCATCCTCAATTGAAGAATCGTCATGCTGAGCCTGTCGAAGTGCGACGATTCTGTTGGATCTGGTTTGTCTTAGACCCTTCGACGGGCTCAGGGAGACAGACATATTTTCCGTATACAAAAATCTATCTCAACTCGACAAGGTGATGGTACGGGCTTTTTTGACGATGGCAATTCCAGCACTGGCACCAATTCTTGTGGCTCCAGCTTTGATCATATCCTGGGCATCTTCAAAAGATTTGATTCCACCTGCAGCTTTGACACCGATCCCCGTATTGGCAACCGTTCTAGCCATTAATTCAACATCTGCAGCTGTGGCTCCATGAGGTCCAAATCCCGTTGAGGTTTTGACAAAGTCTGCGCGGGCTTTTTTGGCCAGTGTACAGGCACGGACTTTCTCATCATCATTCAGTAGGGCGGCTTCAATGATCACTTTGGATGTGGCGCCACCATCTTCACAGGCTTCACAGACCATGCGGATATCACGATAAACCAGTTCATCGTTACCACTTTTCAGGGCACCAATATTGATGACCATATCAATTTCTTCAGCACCATCCCGGATGGCCCGGCGTGTTTCCATGGCTTTAATGGTGGGATGATGAGCTCCAGAAGGAAACCCAACTACGGTACAGACTTTTACACTGGAATTCTCCAGTTCCTTGGCAGCCAGCGGGACATAACTGGGACTGATACAGACTGTGGCGAATTGAAATTCATCGGCCTCAGCACACAGTGTTTTGATATCATCTTCAGTGGCATCAGGCTTGAGAAGGGTGTGATCAATGCATTTCGCTACATCTTCTGGAACTGATGCAGCACCGGTACCATCATGGACACCCAGACGCTCCACGCCAAAATCCATAAATTTGCGGTAAGTGTCAGGTTGCTTTTCAGCACAAACACCACAACGACAGACCATATCTGAGTCCTGATGTTCAAGACTTTCGGTTACTTGTGGATTTGGAGATACGTTGCCGGCACTGGTCTGAACGATCTGACCGACTCGCTCAGCAATTTTTAAAATGTCTGCATCACTGAGTGATCCCAACTCCTGATCTTTTGAGATAGTTTCCATTTTTGCTATCGTTTCCTTTGTCGTTAGTAGATCATCGATCATACTAACGCGTTTTAAATGACGTTCCTCGGTACATTCCGTGGTAATAAATTTTTTGACTATTTGCTGGGCCAATGAGGAGCCAATTAAGCCTGACCCAAGAGTCAGAACGTTGGCATCATTGTGTTCCCTGGCATTATTGGCGCTTGAGAGATCATAGCAGAGAGCCGCTCGAACACCAGCAATTTTATTGGCAGCCATGGACGATCCGATTCCGGCCCCATCAACAATAACTCCAAAACGGGCAGAGCCTTCAGCCACCTTACGAGCCACTTTTGCAGCAAAGACAGGGTAATCCACGGCGTCGGTGGAGTCTGTACCGCAATCAATGGTGGGATAGCCTTCCTTTTCCAGGAATTTCTTGATGGTCTCTTTCAGGGGAAAGCCCCCGTGATCAGCGCCTAAAGCAATGGTAATACTCATGTTAATCCTCACCCAGTAGGGTTGATGCAACGTCTTCGTCTGTAATCAGACTGACAAAATAGCCTCCGGCCAATCCAGCCCGAATGGCGCTGGCTTTTTCAGCTCCACCTGCTACGGCAATTGAATGAGACTTGGCTTTGAGTTCATCCAGCTCAATACCAATGGTACGCTTATCCAGTTCTGGGGAACAAATACTGCCATCGGCTTTGATCAGCCGTGAACAGATATCGGCTACAGCGCCCTGCTCAATGAGGGCCTGGAGTTCGGCTTCTTCAAAATAATCGGCCTGGACCAAAACAGATTTGGATCCAAAGGCGCCAATGGTAAAAGCGGCAATATCGGCTTCCCTGGCCAGTTTTAAAGTTTTGGCAATATGGCGGTCAGAAGTAATGGCCTGTTTGAGTTCCGCTGTATCCACAATGGCTGGTAGCGGGAGTAAATATGGAATGGCGTGATAGTTATCGCCCATACGTCTGGCGATCTCGCTGGCATGGGTATCCAGCTCAGCTTTGGAAACGCCACCATTGAGCTGAACCACTGTCATGTTTTCTATAGAGCGGGGCTTGAGATGTTCCGTAGCCGCCTGGAGGGTTGAGCCCCAGGAAACGCCCAGCGTGGTGTTTTCAGTGAGTATGGAATCTAAAAGATTAATGAGAGCTGAGCCAAGTCTGGACTTCAAGACTGCATCACTGGGATCTGAAGGAACCACAACAACATGGCGGAGAGCATATTTTTCGCGGAGAGCTGCTTCAAGTCGAGTCCCTGTGGCACCCGGGTCAACGATCTGGATCTTGACAATTCCTGCATTCCGGGCTTCCTGGAGTAAACGGGAAACGCCTGGACGGGAAACTTCCAGTCGGCTGGCAATCTGTGCCTGATTGAGATTATGCTCATAATAGAGACGGGCCGCCTCCAGCAAAAGCAAATTTCTATCTCCAGTTAATTGGGGCATATTATCCTGAACATATGTTCATTCGATGTTGACATGTGTTCAAGATAAGGTATAATAGCATGTAGGGCAAGGGGAAATGTCCTGTCACAAACTAATAAGCTCATTGCCCCGAAGTAAATCTGTAGATGACTGGGTTCATCTTGTTTACCCTTACCCAAGCTTTAGAAATAGGTATTAACTGCGAATTCAAACTGGTCCACAAAGATCTTTTTAAATAGACTGATATTGTTTTGCTCATAAAATATCAACATGGCTTTTTTGTATTCGACAGAGTCTATCGTCCGATAAGAAATGGGGCAATATTCATTACCCATCAATATCGCGTTGCTTATAATGCGAGCCGTTCTTTTGTTGCCGTCTCCAAAAGCCTGAATGTATGCTATCAAAACCAGCACAAGTAAGGCTTTCTCAAACACGCTTGCTTTGCTGTTAATCAATTCACACATATCCCCCAGGGCTTCTTTGATCTGAAACTCATTGTCCAGGGGTTTATAATTTGTTCCTGAAATACCCACTCTTCGTTTGCGAATATTCCGGTCAACATCCAAATCTTTTACCAGCATGCTATGAATGTCTTCTATGCTGGAGATGCTGAGTGGCGATATATAGCCTGGATTTTCCAGAACAAAGTCAAGGGCCACTTTATGATTGAGCAGCATCATGGCCTCAGCATTTGTTTTGCCCGCGGCAGTTACCTTTTCTTTCAGCAGCAGCTCAGTTTCTAACAATGAATAGGTATTGCCCTCTATCTGAGATGATTTCCAACTTAAGTCAATGGCAAACCGCTCATATTCTTTGCCATATTCAGCTCTGGACAGCTCGGATACCTTGGTTTCAAATTTCTGCTGAAGCCCAGTCAATTCTTGCAGTTCAGTCACGGTAAACAGATCAACCTGGTGTAACACCTCTGTGATCAGGGTAAAATTGAAACCTGGTTTAATCTCACGTTCGTCGATTTCTTTTTCAAAATATTGTGCAGGGTTAACCGGATAAAGCAACTGGTAGGCTGGACCGATTTCATATTTCCGTCCCCGGCCTTGACCCACAGCCACCACCAGCTTTTCGATGACCAGCCGGGTTAAAACCCGCTTTACTGTCGCATAAGATATTTGTGAAGCCAGCCCATCATGAATCGCCTTTGACGATAACAGGGAGTGTACCCTCACAAACTCCAGGATTTCTGTTGTTTTCCCGTCCACCATTTTGGCAAGAACCTTTTTTTGTAGCTCAATTTAATAGTTATTATAGCTCTAATATCTGTGAAATTGAGCTCTATTCCTATGTATTGTGAGCTTTATTCCTGCATGTTGAGGATAGTGATCTATAGTTTTAGCTTCTTCTTTTTCAATTTCATCTTCTTCTGGGCGGGCTTGGGTAAGGGAAGATCACCTTTGGCTGTAATAGGAACTTCAAACTTGAGCACCTTTACTTCAATTTCAAAGGTCACATCCATCTGGAAGGGAATGCTCTTTTTCCCAGTCCTTATGGCTTTGGTTAGTGCCTTAGCTGACTTAAAGGCATCCAAATATTTTATCTCAAGAGGCAGTATAAATTCCTGCTTGCTGTTTGCCGGGATGGTAAACTTTACATCTTTACCCTTTGCAGTAGGTTTACCCTTCAAAAACAATTCGTAGTCAGCCTGAATATGTTTAACTCCGAACGGGTTGGGATTATCGACGATATACACAAACTCAACATTCGCCCGCTTCATGTTCACAGACTTGATATCCATGCGATTGTACACCACGGTGGGCTTCTTCGGAGCCTTGAGCTTCACTTTTGAAAATTGTGCATGGACTGATTGAAGAGAGATCGTCATTAGCAACATTGTTATTATGATGCGTGTCTTTCTCATAATGTTTCCTCCTTTGAGTTTTGGAAAATTATCCTCAGCTACCCTGGTCCGAGACATTGCGGGCTTCTTTAAGCTTTGTACTCAGAATCAGAGCGACGAACATAAATCCAATGAGCACGCTGAGTGGAACTGACATGGATCCCGTCACAGGATTTTTAAAGATGTCCATGGCCAGAATGATAATAATGCCAGAAATTTGCCCCATAAGCAGCATCAGGCCATTGGACGTCCCTTCGGGAGCGGGATAGGTAACCTCGGCACCATATTGAAAACCCAAAGGTCCGGCACTGAGCAAAAAGAAACCAAAGACGAAAGCGGAGCAGAGAATCAACCAATAAGTCCCTGCAAAGGTAATACCCACCAGTCCCAGGGTGGCACCCAGCACCGCAGCACGTAGAAAAGGGGTTCGTTTCTTGTAATGGTCTGACATGAGGGGCACCACCACTGCACCAAGAATTCCTCCAAAAATCATGATGCCACCAATATTGCCAGCCTGGATAATGGAAAGGTCACGGGGCCTCACAATATCCTCAATCCAGGTGGTCACTGCATTAAAGACACCCAATCCAATAAAGAAAATCACCAACAAAATTATAAAAGTCGGCCTGCGCAGCGACTCCTTAAGGCCATCATACACCAGGGAGCGTTCTTCATGTTCCGGTGCGCAAGGCGCTGTGGGGGGTCGATTTTTAATCAGGGCGAAAAACACAATAGCGGCCACCAGAGAAGTAATGCCATAAATCTTGAGCATGCCGGGGATATCTGCCTGTAGCGTGAGGATGGGTGTAAGTACAAGACCTAACACAATTCCAAGATACATGGCCAGTGATCCCAACCCAGCCGCTGTGGCCCGCTGTTGAAGGGGAAACCATTGTGCAGCCACGGTGGTAATAGCGTTGAGAATAAAGGGCTGACCCACGGCAATTCCGATTTGAGCGATCAAAACCAGGTTATAATTATCGGCTACCATCCCGCGCATGAGACCAAAGACCCCCGTGAGAGCTGCCCCGATTCCCACGGCAACACGAATCCCGTAAGTATCAATGATCCACGAGGCCGGTACGGAGACAACAATATAAACCACCATAAACATCAGGGATAACAATCCGATTTGAAGATCAGAAACACCGTAAAAGGTCGCGGCGGGACCGGTAATGGGTGCAAAACTGATCCACATCATCTGGTTCATGGCGATAACCAGCATAAAAACTGAAAGCACGACCCAGCGGTATCCGTAGACTCTGAATTGATCTTTTTCCATGGCCTATTCTTTCTTATTGAAAGGTTTACAGCATGTCGATGTATCTCGTTGTTAATGAATCTGAAAAGTGAGTGAAGATGTCCTCGACTGTTTTACTTGTCAAGCACTTCAATATGTTTTTCCTGACGTATCCACCATGGGAACGAATAATACCGGCAATATTTTTTCTTCAATCAATTGATTATTCACCTTGCGCAGAAGCACCAGATTCTGACGATATAAAGAACCGACGGGGATGACCATCCGCCCGCCTTCTTTTAACTGGTTTTTTATGGGGGTGGGCACCTGGGTTGGGGCACAGGTAACGATGATCGCATCAAAGGGTGCGTATGTTTCCCAGCCCTGATAGCCATCTCCAATTTTTACTTTGATATTTTCATAGCCTAACTCCTCCAGGAGAAGTTTTGCCCGATTCCCCAGTGAGGCAATAATTTCAATCGTAAATACGCTATCGCATATCTCACCCAGGATGGCTGCTTGATAACCAGAGCCAGTCCCAATCTCTAAAATTTTATCCTGAGGTGACAAATGTAGCGCGTCAGTCATGAAGGCGACGATATAGGGTTGTGAAATGGTTTGCTCTTCACCAATGGGTAGGGGTTGATCGCTATAGGCGAGATATATCAATTCATCCGGGACAAAGCAATGCCGCGGAACCTTGAGAAAAGCGTCCAAAATGTCTGAGTCCTTTATTCCCCGTTTTCTTATCTGCTGTTCAACCATCTTTCGTCTTTGTGTTTCAAAATCTGACCCTAACAAGCTCGGGGCAATATCTCCCTTAAACAGATCGTCAGTTAAAACACAAACTGCCAGCAAGAACAGACTGACGAGAAACAAAATGGTTTTGAACTTCTTCATCCTTTGTCCTGATTGAGTGTTACAGTTTTATTTGTATGGTTCAATTCAAATCACTTCAGAGGAAGGGCTTGATTTATTTTAGACTACTCAAGTTTTAATTTTCAGACCAAGTGTTTTAAGTATAACTAAAACCAATATCTACAAAATATAATTTAAACTGTATCAAATCGTTACATGCCGAGAAACGTCATTGATAGATCATGGTGTAGCACTCGGTCTACTTTAAAAGTATCATTTTTCTGGTTATGTTTATGTCTCCAGCCTTCATTGTATAAACATATATACCACTTGATAAATTGGCAGCATCCCAGGAAAGGGTGTGATTGCCCGGCGACATCGTCTTGTCCAAGACATTGGCAACATGGCTACCATCAAGTTTCAGCACATCAATACGGACCTGGCTGGAGGTCGGCAAGCCAAACTGAATCGATGTGGATGCATTAAATGGGTTGGGATAGTTCTGCATGAGCTCAAACTGTTCTGGAATGTGAACCTCTCTATCATCGATTCCCACCAGGGTTCTCAATTGGAAGTCAACCTGATGTGTGGTATTGGGCCAGGTCTGGAATGCGGTATCAGCCTCCTGGTATCCTGTCGTCGAGATCTGAAAATATAAACTTCTCGCTTTTCTCTCGATAGTATAGAAACCTGAAGCATCCGTAGTCACGTAAACTGAATCCATTTCATGGGTTGTCATGGCATGTCGTACGTCAACACCCTCGAAGGGATTTCCAGCTTCATTATAGACATATCCTTCAATGGTGCACATGGCTCCATCGGTATCATTTTCGCTTCCCAAAGTGGGCGAACTATCCAGGTACCAATAGTGCGACAAATCGTAATCCAGACAAATGCTATAACCCTCTGGTGGACTGGGAGTTTCGGTATTTTCAACATCACCATAACGCAGCTCATCCATCCATTGACCTGAACTGTTGAAGAGGGTGACTATCTCGCCAGATGCTGACAGAGACAAGGGTGTATGGAGGCTTCCTGCATCAAGGATTATAAAGGCACCCTCACCTAAGGCTATGCCAGAATCAAGCATTGATGTATCGTTTGAAGTGGTGAGGTACCAGCCATCCATGGTGGAGTCTTCTGACCACATGACGACTAATTCGATGGACCACCCCATGCGGGTTTCACCCTCAAGCTGAAGCTCAGAGAAGAACTTTATGGCTATGGGATTGGTTTGAACGGACCGCCAAGGGATGATAACACACAAGCCCAAGAGTAAGCACTTTGATAATTGTTTCATTTGATAGACCCCCATCTTAATTCAAAATCTTGCCTGGGAAGATAATTCTCCCTGTAGATAGAGTACACCGTTTTCTCGATTTCAAGCCAACTGGTATCCACAGCGAGAGAACAATATTCCAGCCGGAGATGATCCGGTACATGGATTTCATAGCTGGCCCACTCCAGGGCGCGACCCCATTCTTGAGTTGAAGTTAATATGTATTCAAAAACATGATGCTCTGCGGATTGCCAATACTCCACCTGAAAACTTGATTCTTCAAGGGGCTCTATTTCTAAAATAAAGGAAACACCGTTTAGTGATCCGAGTAGAAGCGGGTGAGTACCTGTGTCCAGGGATAAAACCTCAACTTTATCCGGGAAAGGTAAGGAGTCACTCACGGGAAAGGGATAAAACAAGCGCGTCTTAACCCGGGTCTCCGTAGGGTTGAGAAAATGATACACTCCCCGCATCACACACAATGAATCACTTAGATAAAACACCAGATCTTCCCCCAGAAATACTGGGGATTGTGCATGAACTTGCTTATCTGAGTTAAACCCCCACAAGATCAGCATCAGTAAAATGAGGCGACTGCTCATTGATCAGCCCTTAGACAGGCCTGACAGAATGAGAAGAATAGTTTTTAGCTGCATACAAAGCTCTCGTTTATAAGCGCACACATCCAATGTCCCGTCAGGAATCCAGCTCTTTCAGCTCTCGCTGTGAGATAAAAAGACCCACCAACAGAGCCATGACACAGAAAAGGCTAGCACCCCAGGGAGCTGCTGCACCCGTGGCTGAAAAAACCAACAGGGTCGTAGAGAGAACAACGGACCAGAAAACCAACCCCACCAACGGAATGGCAACTCCTGACCAGCTCTTAGCATGTTTGGTGAAAGAAAAGAGAATCATCAATGCCAGGTTTAGCGCTACGGTTAAAAAACCAGCTCCGGTTACTTTGAAGCCTGCCAGAATGAGCATCTGCAAATCAGGATTCAGGCTGGACCACTCAACACCTGCTGCCTGTGCATGATAGTCAAAATATTGTGTGGCCGTAATAAATTGCAAACCGGCTGCGGCAGTAATAAATACAACAATAGAATACAGGATAACAGCAATCAGCTTCGTCTTTTTCAAAGCTTTACTCCTCTTCCTCCAGGCTTCTGCTTATTTAATATAGAAGGACACACCGCCTCTGGCATATCCCCTGGCGCTATAATATACACCTGAAATTTCAGAATCTACCTTATCCCAATCTCCATTACTAAACTCCCTGGTATAATCGTCCCGGTAATTTCCATGGGAGTACCAACAGGATAGACTGTGGTATCGGTTTGCACTGTGAATTGCACCTGGGCAAACGCTGTGGCGGTGATGAGTATAATGGGAATGATTCGAAACATGCTTACCTCCCCTTTTTAACAGAATGGCTGATTTTCGCCAATCAGTGGATCGACTATTTCACCTCCGCAACAAATTGACCCTCAATGGTAAGGTAATTTCCAAGACAATGAAGACAACTCGAGGCATAATCATACAGGTCTATTTCAAGTTTTCCTGAGATACTGGAATCCGTCTTTTCGCTGATGAGGAGGTAACCGCCGATTGGACCAAAATAGCCAGCACCACCATGAACCTGGGAGATAGCAAAGACCCTGGTCCCCTCTGCATCGGAGAATTCTCCATCCCAAATGACAATACCTTCTTCAAAATTCAAGTTCAGAATATCAACAAGTATACTGTCCCCAACCCGAATTGAAATTTGCTCGTATTCTGTATCTCCCAACAGACGGGTTCCCAGAATCGCTTCCGCTGCATAGCTTTCATTTTCGATGATTAGAACCGCATCACCCGGATCAAGATTGATATCATCAGAAGCAGGATCTGAACAGCCCATAAGAAGGGGGATAATTAAAAGCGTGAAACAGCACAATTGATAAATTCTCATTTTCTAGATCTCCCTCATCTTTTGAGTTAATAAGCTATCTCAGCTACGAAATAGGCCGTGGCCTGCAAGCAGCCATCTGGACAGTCGGGGTTACTTGAATATAAATTTAAGAATGCCACATCAAATTTTCCTGTGATGGTGGATTCGGTCCGCTCACTGATATGTAGATACCCATCCCAGGCAGTGAAATACGATCCGCCCATAACGCGCTCAGAAAGGGTTAGATGGGTTCCTGAGGCTGAGGATGCTGCTGGATTCCTTGACCACAGGATGAGCTCTTCATCAAAGTTTTCTTTCATGATGGTAGCAACCAGCGTATCTGAGATATTGAGAAACAGGGTTTCGAAAAGATTTTCACCATGGGTAACGGTATCCACTACAGCCAGACCTTCATAGACCTGGTTATCAATAACCAGCATAGCCTCTCCCACATCCAGATCAGGGAAATCGATTCCTGGATCAGAACATCCCAGGATAACCAAAAACAAGACTAAGAATAATGCGCGAAACATTGTGCCCCCACGTGTTAGACGATGTGCCCCTTTTTCAAAGCACGCCAACTTGCTTAGAATTACGGCTCTAAGTTTATCTCCAATCAGTAAAAAAAGCGAATTCTAAAAAAATATTTTTTCTATCCCAGGTATTGGCATTGGGAAATTGGTGAAATCGATACTTGGGAACCAGGGCGAACCGTTTATGAATCATGGCATACACCCCCATTTCAACAAACCAACCTCTCTGATAGCGGGAATGTCCACCGCCATCCTGACTCCCATAAGTGAAGCGGGCATCTTCACCGAGATCCAGAAATTTCCTCCAGGACCAGAGCGAAAAATCCTCACAATCCCCTTTGCGGTTTTTCTCGAACTGATCAGGCAGTTGCCAATAATCTGTTTTGTCAAACAGGTCACGATCCGAAACATATTTGCATTTTCGGAGAAATTTGCCGAGATGTTTCAAGGCTCTCACCGGAAAATCTGATTCTGCCTTCAGGGTCTTTTTAGCCACGTCCTTGACATGAAAAAGCGTATACATCGGGGTTCCCAGATAGGGCTCGGAATCGAGGTGCTTGATTTTCTTGCCCAACCAGTATTTCTGGATGGCAAAGCTGTCTGCCTTAATATCATTCATTGTGAATGTCTACCTCAACTACCCTTTGCTCCATATTCAATTATCCTGCATGGGGATTTGATTAAAGCATACTTCGCTACAAAACGCATCGATATATGCATAATACTGGGCTTTATTGATACTCTCGATATTGTTATGTCCTGCACCTGAAATGACGACAAGACGGGTTTGATCAGGTGCAACCTCCTTCAGAGCCTGTCCCATTTCCAGGGGCAAAATTTCATCGCGATCTCCATGGAGGATGAGGGTGGGCAATTTGACTTCAGCAAATTTTTTCAGGTTGTTAAAGGGATTTCCAATGAGGGACGCGAGAGCACCGTAACCCCCATTTTCGGCAACTTGCTTGCCTGATGATATGGGCGTCACCAGAATGAGCCCGGCAATGGGCAGGTCGTTGGCAACATCAATTGCCACGGCTGAACCCAGAGATCGACCATAAAGGAAAAGAGTAGCTGGATCAGCATGGAGTGTTTCCACAAGATACTTCAGGGCGGCTCTCCCGTCTTGATAGATACCTTCTTCTGAGGGACTGCCGCTACTGAGGCCAAACCCTCGATAATCAATCATCAGCACATTGGCCTGGAGTTGTGCCAATTCCTGACCCCAGTCAAGTCGTCCCGAGGCATTCCCGGCGTTGCCATGGAAATACAGAATGGTTTTGTTGGCGGAGTCAGCCCTGAATACAAAAGCACTGAGCTGTTCCCCGTCTTCGGTGGGAATAATGTGGTGTCTGATGGAGGGCGGGAGTCGATCGATATTGACATCACTCCCTTTTCTGGGATAAAAGGTAGCCTTGTTCACCAGGGCTTCTCCGCAAGAGAGGATCAACCCAAGGAGAGCAACGATTACCACCAGTATTCGAATCGAAATCTTCATGATCGTGCGTGCTTTCAGTTTAATCACCACGAAATTTTACACCCATACTTGGAATTCAATAGTTCCTCGAAACACCTGATGTGTCAACATCATGGAAATATATCACCTCTGGAACCAGTGCACTATCTGGATATGAGATTTTAAGGCCAAGATGAAGAGATCGTCTGTCTAAGGCGCTACGTTTTAGTCCTTCTGATTGGTTCACTGTTCGCCTGGCTCAGGGATCTCTTCAATAATGAGCTCGGTTTCACCATTATCCCAATAGGATTTCCCTGTCCAGACTTCGGGTAAAAGAAGATAACAATAGACAGGATCATCCCGTTCCAGTTCAATGGCCACCAGGGTTTGGTCATCCACAATTTGATAACCATGATAAATGAATTTTTGGCCGCGCTTCAGTTTGAAGAGGGGTTGTTTGTCTTTATCAAATGCATCCTCAGCCTCCTCATAACAATCAAGTGCTTTGGTATTCACTGTATAAATGCCAGATCTGTCGAGGTGACCGATATTTCTAAAATATTGAGCGGTGCTGTAGTTTTGAGCGATGTCCAGGCTGGTGATATTCCCAACCGTCATGGCTCCCAGCTTGATAACCATGAGAATCAATATACCCACGATGGTGATAGTTATTGATGCTAACCAGCATCCCCCTAAACCCGTGAGGCAACCACCGCCGGGTGCGTCACCGACGCTTGATCCGGACTTACTCTCTCGCCACTTCGCGTCGGCAATCTTGGCTGCTGCTAAATCTTTTTCGTATCTACTACCGCGACCATCTCCGTCACTACCGCCTATTGCTCCCACAATCTATACCCCTTCATGTCCAACCTGGTTCTGGTTTGAAAGTCTCGAATCTATGTCAACTTTTATACGCTAATTATAGTCCTAAATCCTTAAGAAACTGATTGGTAAAATAGACCACTCTGTCGTTGGCCTGGTCTTAGTCTGGCCTTTGTTCAGCATTTTATTAAACAATAAATTTTCCACGTTTATAAAGTTCGTGCGCAATGAGTGCTTCGTGTCTGGCGTCGTCTAGGGCACGATGTGCTTCTTTATATACAACAGTGGGGAAAAGGTATTGCCATGCTTCTTCTACTTTGGGCCACTTCGCCTGAGAAAATCCAGAGTTTGGAGGCAAATTAACAACAGGTGCTGCTGTTAACATAATGCAAGGTAACTCTTTTATATTTAGTCCCCTTGATTTCAAAAACCCAAAATCAAATTGTTTGTTAAATGCCGTCGCACCCAATACATATTTGTCAAGAATTGATTGAATTTCTGGCAGCCTTTTTGACAGGTCTTCTGCCAACAAAACATCTTCATATTTTAAATCAGAATTTTGAAAAACCCAGCCAAAGGGATGCTTGGCATGTTTCTCTCCAAAGCCATTTTCTTTAACAATGGCTTCAAACTCATCAGTGATCTTGCCTGTATCTAAATCCAACCCAACAATGCCTACTTCAACAATGAGTCCTCCCTGATTTTGAAAACCAGTTGTCTCTATATCAACTATTGCTATCTCTTTCATTTTATTCCCTTCCTAAAACAGACTTGCTTAATAAATTCAGTATATCCATCCACATCAATTTCGTGATCCACTTCTTTGCATCCCCTGTCTCAGACGAGGAAACAGCCGGGGAACCTTCCGTAAATATTGCTCATATTCCTCACCAAAACGATGTTTTAATTCAGGTTCTTCAACATACTGTGCGTTGAAATAGGTGATAATACCAAACAGGACACTGATGGTAAAAAGAGAGGGTGAGTGGTAGAGAAGTGCCTCGCCAGTCAGCACCACCAAACCTCCCAGGGCCATGGGATTCCTGGAGTATTTATAGGGACCTGATACGATAAAAAATTTGGGGGGCAATTTTGGGTTGGGTGTTCCGTGACCTTGCGTTTTAAAAAGAAAAATGGTCCATCCCACCAGCAGCGTTCCCAATATGATGAGCATCAACCCGGCAATGAGCATTGGCAGCGATTCACTTAGCAGCGATGGGTATTGAAAGGTGAAGGTATCCAGGTACTTGCCCAGCAAGGGAGATATAATCCAGATGGCAGAGCCAACCATGAGGTAAGTCACCATCTCAATAATGCTATTTTTCTTCACTCATCCTCCCGTCTAGCATTTAAAGCGTCTAGCTCAGCTTGGGCACTCCAGCTGCATATGCTGGATAGGGCAATTAATGAATACCTTGCAGATCTTATTGATCGATTCTATGATGCTCATTCGCAATTTGTGAAAGGATAGCCTCTTTCTCATTGGTGCACATCATGTTTTGAGATAAGCAGAGATCCTTATGTTGATCCAGGTCCGTGATGATGATCATCGTGGCTTCCTCCGACGACTCCCTATATTTCAGGAAATGCTTCCACATCTTTTCTCCAAGTTCGCTCTGCTCAACAATTGCGATGAAATATGGAATACCCATGATATCACCACTGGAATTCTCACCTAAATAGACTTCACAACCAAGTTTTACACTCAGATCTAATATGCTGTCCAATAGATCCAAATTTTTTATCTGGACAAATATAGTTTTACTCCCGGGTGCCTTAGCGTTCAGGTAGGGGCTCATGATTTTTTCGTCACTGATAGTAAGGCGTCTTCAACGAGCGCTTTATCGTTATTCAAGTAATAGATGTATTGAAGCTGGGCTCCTTTATGTCTTTGCTCCTCAACAGCTCTTTTCATTTGTATGTATTTCCGAAGCGCTCCCAGCATTTCTCTACCACAGTATACACAATGATAATTGTCACGAACGAATGTTGACCTATAAAATTCAAGGGTCGTTATTTTTCCCATCTATACCCCCAATAATAATTCTGATTCAATTAGGCTTAAGGCCCTCCGTTTTAGTTAGGACTGTTTGATTGCTTTATTGGCATTCATTTTACGTTTAAAGTGGATGCTGATTAAGATACCAACCACGATCATGACGAGCCAGTTGATGGAGAGGGTGGCCACTTCAAAGCGATAGTGTCGATCAAGGCCATACTTGAGCGAATAGAAAATAAAAGCCAAGATGGTTATCACGAGCGGCGTCATCAGTATCAACCGAATGGACTTTTCCAGACGATTTTTCATGGAGAACAGAAAGGCTAAAAAGAAGAAGGCCATGCTCATGGTGATGTATCCCAGTTCTTCCAGGGCAATGAATAATCCGTGTCCATTATATTGAGTAACCAGGGCAATACCCTCGGTCTCCCCGTTCATGACGCTGATGGGCACGATGGAAAATTGAGTGTAATAGGCGATCAATAAAACGGTTGATGCAATCAGGGCAAAGGCACCACTGATGGAACTGAAGATTTTTTTATCTGATGCGGCGTTGGCGTAATTGGAGATCATAAAAATGATAAAGATAAATAATTGAAAGATGGCGAAATACATCCAGAAGTAATCTCTGGGGTAATAAGCCAGAATATCAGGGAAGGGGTAACTCATGCAATCGCCGGGACAATTGGGTCCGGATGGTGGAACCGCTATGATGGCAAAGCTGAAGGTGATGATGGTCCAAACGGATAAGGAGAGTGATGAAAAATATCCAAATTTCAGGGTGCTGTTTTGATCATTTTCTTTGTTCATAAAGAAATCTCCTGCATTGTTTATTGCTTACCTTGACTTCAACCTCAGTCATCCTGTCTGTCACAATCCTGAGCTTGCCAGCCTTGCCGTAGCCTTTGGCGAAGGTAGGTTGAAGGGGTAGATTGGGCTCTAAGCCTCGTATAGTGGCACCAATACTGTTTGAGCAGTTAAATTTGGAAGA
>CAZDVD010000037.1:0-23421 GCA_964508765.1 uncultured Lentisphaeria bacterium | reverse complement strand
AGTGGTGATCAGGAGTGGGATCAACTGTCTGACTCCAATCAGCGGATTGTTTCAGGTGTTTATATTGCCTATATCACAGATTGTGAGAACCTGGATGGAACCACACTGGATGATCTCTTTGAGAAATTTGTGATCGTGCGGTAGTCCTCCCCAAAACAGAATGCGATGCATATAAAGCAAGAGCCCACTGAAAAGTGGGCTCTTGCTTTATCTAGAATTTAGGTGTTGAAGAGTTACTCGCCCCAGCTACGCATACCAATTTCTTTTCCCAGTACCGCTCCCTCAATCTCACCCTGTTTATAATGAGCCTCAATTCTGAAGGGTGGATCGATAGCACCCCATGGATTGATGCATACTCCACCTGTCCCTCTTATTTTTAATTCAATTTCAAGCTCTTCACCAGGTTTCAACACGCCTGTAAAAGGATCCATGCTGTATTTTTCTAGTGATTCATCAGAAAGACGCAACTCAAATTCAACAGGTTGCGTAATAGGTCCAGCGTTCAAACCAAATTTCTTGTAAGCTGGTCTTGAAGGAAGAGGTGGTGATTCAATTGACCAGGATATGGGACCAGCAAAGACGCCCATAATATCCAACTCATCACGCAAACCAGCTGATTCCAGATATGTGTCCCCCATACTGCCATCATCATTTTTGCCAATGAGGAGGGAATCAATCAAGGTTCCATTAATTTCGTATGTCCTGAGGATAAAATTCTCGGCATCCAATTGCACATCAGCGTAATGGTTGACGGATTGGGAGTATGCCAAGACAGGATTTTGGACCGCTTCATATAGACTGGCACCTGATCCGCCCGTAGTTATATAAGTGATGGGCCAATCTTCATTGCCTGCAGTATACACGGGGTGGAAACGTTCATAGATATGTGAATGACCACTAAAGACAACATCAATTTTGTGCTTTTGAAAAAGATCTGGCCAATGTGGGTTTCCCCAGAACGAGCGGTGGCCACCCAGGTTGTAAGTGGGGCGGTGCATGAAAACAATATTCCACTTGGCGTCTGAAGTAGCCATATCCTCTTCAAACCAGGACATCATTTTCTCAGAATCAGGGTGACGATAATCCAGTGATACAAAATGAACCATGCCATAGTCAAATGAATACCACAGCTCTTCATGTTCTAATTCAGGGAATAAAAAATGCTCAACCAGCTCACCTTCATCGCCACTTCCTTCATGATCACCCAGCGTGGAGATAAAGGGTCGATTCGAGATCAAATCCTTGGCAGGTCCAAAATAGAATTTATCCCACTGCTCATAATTGCCACCATTTTCCACAAGATCACCCATACTGATAATGAAATCAGGATTAGAATGGGCAATACCTTCAATGATCTTGGTAAATATTTGTGGCTGAGATCTACTATCACCTGAAATAGCAAAGTTACAGGGTGCATCTGAATCTGGTGGAACAACAAACTTAAAACGATCTCCCTTTTTTCGGCCGATTTTCACCTGATATCCATACTGAGTACCAGGAACAAGATCATTCAGTTCAGCCTCATACAGAAAATGGTCTGCCTCTTCACCTAGGAGTGTGGCTTTGACTGAGGATTTTAGTTTGGTTTTCTGTCCATAATAGACGCGACCTGAAGCAGCCTTATCTACTTCCCAGCGAATCTTAATATGACCCGGTTCTGGGTCAGCTAGATATGGACCCTTAGTCATCGTTTGTGCGCTCAATGATATGGCAAGGACAAGGAAAAGAGCCCCGCCTGTAAATCGACGAATAATCATATTAACTCCTATCTATGAAGGCTTATTTCTTCTGAATGGCTACGAGTCTGGTACTGTTTTCAGGAACCATAATAGTAAGATTCATAACTTTCCGTTTCACTTTCACCGAACTCAGTGTTTCATCTGCAATAAGTTCTTTAACCTCAAGGGTTTTAGAAAGACCTAGACCTCTATAATCAATCTCAAGTGTGGTGGAAATATCCTGATCTGCTGTATTCATCAGTGTCAGATAGATCATATTATCCCCTATGGCACCAAACCGTTCTACGGCAACTCCTGAATTTTTACTGTGGGCATAAGTGATGGGTTCCCAGCCGGCTGAGGCAATCTGTTGAATCAAAGGGATGTACTTTTTAAAATAGGGTCTACCCTGATTATAGTTTTTCGGGTCTGCCCAGTAGGGATCACTTGATGCATCTGCACTAAAAAATGAAGGAAAGAATCCATAGAAAAGCATCCGCTCGAAATAGACGCGGTATCCATCAAAAGGTGCTTCCGTAAAGGCTTTGTCTGAGAAACCTTCATTAAGCAGAACAACAATAGGCTTCTGATAAGAGATGGAACGGCGGAACTGCAATATTCTACTATCATAATCAGCAGCATGATACCAGCTGAATTCTGCGCCAAATAAATCCAATATTCCTGCGGCAAAGGGTGTCCACCCAAAGCCATTCCCCATAGTGAGTTTGCCAGCAGAATGCGTTTCCCTGGCAATTTGGTACATCATTTCATATTCACTGGAGTAATTCCATATGGCAGGTCTGGGGGTATCCAGGGATGTTGAGAAAGTTAACGGATAATCAGCATACTGAAAATGGTCCTGATTGTAATTGAGATCATGATGCCAGTTCCACTCCATGGAGTCAAAGTATATTCCGTCTGCATCCATTTTTATGGCTGGTTCAATTTCGTCTTTCATGACATGCTCAAAGCGGTTTGGAGATGGCAGCTCAGGATCTACGTTTGTGGTGATGCTCACCGCCCAGCCGCTGTCAAACCAGGGGGTTTCCAGTCGTCTCGCCTGATAAAGACCGTTCTTATCCAGGGTTTTGCTCCCTGGCAAATAATTTAAATGACTTTCAGGAATGGTTTCAGCGCCTACAACGGACTCATAAGGGGCATCCAGGGCTTTGATGGGTATCTGAATATCCCAGGGCTCGGTATACTGAAAACTATAGACTTCTCTGGCTTGTTTGTCAGCCTCAATGGTAGGAAGAACAGGTTCTGATCCCCTATCTGAGGTAAAATGATGGGTTTCATGAAAGCCAAACCCAAAATCTTCCCAGCCCTCGATGGTCATGAGAGGGGTGAACGGTAGCCAGATACCTTCATGCTCAACACGCTTTTTAAAATAGTCTTCTTGAATAGCATAATATGTGGCCAGAGCAGAACGAAAACCCCAGGCGGGATCATGTTCGAACAAATACAGCTTAAAATGTGAACGATTAGGGAATTTTTTCGTATTTGGGCTCATCCCTAAATCAAATTCAGCCACCATTCCGCGCTCTGTCTGCAGGTTAAGACGAAACACCAGAGGTAAACCCATATCTACTCCCCAGGTGAAACCCCGATCATCTGACGATATTGATGCAAGTGGATAAAAAGACATCTGCCCCTTTCCAATCACATCACCATAGCCTCCATTTTCGCCCTCACTGGCGTTGAATGAGCCATCAGGAGGGAGTTGCGTAAATACATCAACATACTCAGAATAGAGCTTCTCAGACCCCTGAATAACCTGACTATCATCAATATTATTGTCCCACTTGAATGAACTAATTTGCTCAACTGGGATCGCCAATTCAATAGTGACACAATGTTCATTCCCATCTGACGAAAGAATGGTTCCATTGCATTCGAGATAGTCACCCTGATCTATCAAAGCGAGCTCAAGCTCATATCCACCCACTTCATACGTGAGAAGCGAAGTACGATGAAATGCACTACTCTCTTTTAAAATGGGTATCATTGATTTCTCAACACCACCGGCAAGATATTCTATCAGACGGGGTTGAACACGGTTGGCCATAGATTTTAGAGTGACTGCCCCCTGGGCACTTACAAACATGAGCATTCCGCTCATTAAAAGTTGAATGAATCTTAACATGGAGTGACTCCTTATAAAATTAGCTTACCAGTTGAGCTCTCCGTAATGTTCATTCAGATACTGTCTGACCCTGGCAATATCAGATTTATCTGTCAAATCTGGAACATGTTCATTCAAGGGGATGCCCAATACAGATTTCTGATGCTTTTTAGCCATGGAAAGAATGGCTCCTGGGAGTTCCTTTTCATTACGATGACTGAGGGGGCAATCCCGAATGAAAGGAGTTACGAGTGCTCCGGTTAGTTTGAAAATATTCATACTTACTCGCACCACACCAGAACTATCAACATAGTCGGGTATATCAGCTTCTTCGGGTTTCTCAACAACTCCCTGGAGATACCCCATCGAATCGACGAGAGTCAGTGCAAAACCTCTGATTTTTTCTTCAGAAAAATCCAAACCATTGCGATCGTAATTAATCCATGCATTTGGAGCGTCTGTCCGCCGTAATCGCCGAAGTGCTTTAACTGAATAGAGATTGTCACTATTGCAGCAAGTGAAGGCATTCTCTGTCAATTCTGGATAATGCGTCATTGCCTGGTAAATAGCATCTGCAGTACCTAAAGGTTTCACCCGATCTGGTGGTACAGATTGTATGACATACGAAATAGAAAGCCCGTGGAAAGGATTGTCCTTTTCAAGATTGCCGTATTGCTCACGCATTTCGAGGCTTTGTATACCTGTAATAATAATGACACGCTTATAGCCTGCTTCCTTTGCGTTAAAGAGCAAGTAGTCCATGAGGGGTCGGCCCGAAGAGCCGACCCCTATCATGCCTTTATCAACCTTATCTGCCTGTGCGGCATCCTGTGCCAGTACAGAAGAATCTTCTGCAGCACGCTTCATTCTGGAGGACATTCCCCCGGCCATAATGACTAAAAGATTATGCACAGTATTACTCTGCATAAACTCGTAGGAGTCCACCTACGAAATAAATCACCATGCCGCTTACAGCAATCCAACTGGCTATGGCAAATCCGCCACTTCCCATGAACACACCGACCAGAAACAGGACAAATCCACTGCCATATACTGCCATGGCCATGCGACCCTTACGGGTTTTAGGAATAATGTGATACACATCGCCTGAGGCTTCTTCTTCATCACTAATGGTTCGTGCGCGCCATACGACAGCCAGTTTATCTTCAGATTCTGGCTTGGTTATCATGCTTACCAGAGGTGTGACGATTAAGGCAACCGCAGCTCCTAGGAAGGTGGTTGAGTTGAAGTCAAAACCGAGGAAGAATTTTCCGATAATTCCTGCAGCAGCACCAGACAAATAGCCCACTAGAGCTGCAGTACTTGTGGCTCGTTTCCATAACAGACCATAAACAATTGCGACAATAAATAGCGGCATATCCATAATTCCAATGACTGTGAGGTAGGCCTCAACCGCACCTCCCAACTTCGGTACAAGGAAGGCAAACCCAATCATGAAAATTCCAACAACACCTGTCATCATACGAGCAATGAACAAGACCTCTTTGCCTGTTGCTTTACGTTTTCTCAGACTTTCATAAATATCATTGGTAAACAGAGTTGCTACCCCGTTCAGGTTACCAGAAATGGTGGAAAGCTGAGAAGAAATCAATCCGCATAACACCAATCCCAGGACCACATTGGGCAGCATGTCCGCCAACAAAGTCGGGATGGCTTGATCTGCATTTTCTAGTCCAGGATAAAGGACACTTGCTGCCAGACCAGGAAGATTCCAGAGCAGTGCAAAAGGTGTGGTTATAATACCTGCCAGGACAAGTCCCTTGGCAACAGTTCGTGTGCTTTCAGCTCCAAAAGCCCTTTGTAATAGTCCTTGATCCACACTGGCCCACTGGATACCAAGGAGAAAGATTGCCAAAATAAATTTCCAGTTGTAGGTCCCCTCTTCCCTCACAAGTGTCAGGGCATGTTCAGGCAGTTTTTCAATAAGTCCAGGCATCCAGCCTACGGCAGCCATTGCCATAGGAAGGACTATCAAAGCACCAACAAGCATAAAGACAAATTGAATCACATCGGTAAAAGCAATAGCCCACATGCCGCCAAGTACGGTATAAACAATGGCAACAAAGGCAAAAACAAATATCCAGAAAGCGAAAGATTCAACACCGGTAATAGCCTGTGCGGCAACGACAGCAGTATAAAGCACCACACCTAGCCAGAAGGCGAGTCGAAATATCCATAGAACACCAACCAGGGTACGCACCTTTTTGTCATAGCGTTGTTCTAAAAATTCAGGTATGGTTTTAACTCTTAATCGGCGCATGATGGGAATAATAAATAAACCCGAGAACACAATGGCCATATTCCCTGTCCAGGTCTGCCATAAAATGGCGATACCGTGTTTGTAAGCCACACCCGCCTGACCGATAAAACTATATAGGTTGACATTCGTTGCCGCTATGACAGCGGCAAGGATAAAGGGTGTTAATTTTCGTCCAGCGACCATAAAATCATCTGGGTCGCCGACCCATTTGTAAAAAAATGCTCCTACAAAAAAGGTCATTCCAAGAAATACTAGTACGATTACAATGTCTATGACTGCCACAGCAAAGTCCCTTACATTATTTAAATATTATTTGATAAAAGTGTGTCAAACTCAGGCTTCATCTTCACGATCTTTTTTGAGTTTGATAAATTCCTTAAGGGGAATCACAATCCACATGACCAGAATGATAAAACCCAAGGACCAGATGCTCCATGTGACCCAGTCTATATACATATGTTGTTACTCCTAATTTTGGCAGTATGCCAGTTCTTATGATGAAACAATTACTTCTATCCCAAGCGATTCAAGACTCTGCTTGAATTCAGGATCTATACCTATATCTGTTATAAGTTTTGTTATGGAATCAACGCCACAAATCTTTGACAAGCTGCTACGCCCAAATTTACTGGAATCTGCTACGACAATGACTTCCCGGGAAATACTCACCATAATTCGATTCAGGCTGGCCTCTTCTGGATTTGGTGTAGAAATTCCGTACTCCAGGTCAAGACCATCAACTCCAATAAATAGCTTATCCACATAATACTTGGACAGCAATTCTTCAGCATCCGGTCCAACCAGTGAAAAAGATTTCTTTCGGAGGAATCCACCTGTGAGAAGCGTCTGAATATTAGGCAGGGAAATGGCAGCATAAGCAATATTCACTGCATTGGTTAGTATGGTTATATCCGTCTTATCACCAAGATGATTTAGCATTTCGAAGGTTGTCGTGCCTGAATCAAGAATAATGGAATCACCATTTTCCACTAATTCAGCAGCGGTTTGAGCGATTTTTCGCTTTTCTGTCATTTTGAACTGTTGTTTTTCAACTAAGGGATGATCAAAGCCAACATTTTGTTTGAGTAATGCTCCGCCATGTGAGCGATGAATCAGACCCCGTTCCTCCATGTATTTGAGGTCATTTCGAATGGTAACCTCTGATACAGCATAAGCTTTAGCCATATCTTCAACCCGTATACTCCCCTGCTCCTGAATCTTTTCCAGAATGGACTGACGGCGTTCAGTTGTCTTATTCTTCATAGTCTACACTTAATTAGAATGTGTGATAAATAACTTTCATTATCTTTCGTATTAACATAAATTACTTTCACTATCTTTTCAAGCTTTAATAAAGCGGTACTATCAGATATGCAAATAATTGACCGTTTATTTCACTCACTTCTAGATGAAAGGAAGACAATAATGACTCCCACTATTCCTCAAAGTAATGCTGAAAACTCAAGACTTCTCTCGCTTGATATCTTTCGGGGCATCACCATGCTCCTCCTCATTGGTGAAACTACCCACTTCTATGCGCATTGGCTTGAATTCACCAGCGATGGCTGTTTTCTGAATATGCTGGCCCTCCAATTTCATCATCATCCCTGGAACGGACTACGCTTCTGGGATCATGTCCAGCCCTTCTTTATGTTCATTGTTGGTGTCGCCATGCCATTTTCCTTTGGCTCCCGCTGGGCTAAGGGGCATACCTGGAATCAAACTCTGAAACATGCCCTCACCCGTTCAGGCGTTCTGCTCTTCCTCGGTTGGGCACTCTACTGTATTGGACCGGGCAGGATCACCTTCGAGTTATGGAATGTTCTGGCACAACTTTCAGTAACCTATCTCATCGCTTTTCTCATTATGCGGAAAGACGTGAAGTTGCAATTTGCAATATCCATTGGTCTATTGCTTCTTACAGAGATGCTTTTTCGACTATGGCCCATGGCTGGCTTTGATCAGGCTTTCACACCTGATAAGAATTTCGGCAGCTGGGTGGACCTCCTACTCATGGGCAAAATTTCAGGTGGACATTGGTTAGCTTTTAATGCTATTCCTAGTTCGGCTCATACCATCTGGGGCGTCCTGGCAGGAATCCTGCTCAAGTCAGACCGAGAATGGATGGTCAAACTTAAGTACCTTCTCATAGCAGGAGTTGTGATGGTTCTGGTGGGTTACGGATTGAATCCCATTACACCTATCATAAAACGAATTTGCACATCCTCATTCATCATAGTGACAGGCGGTTGGGCACTACTGTCATTGGCCTTTCTGTACTGGTTGATTGATGTTAAGAAAAAAGGGAAATGGATGTTCTTCTTCGCCATCGTTGGCATGAATCCCCTCTTCATTTATCTATTCACTCTAACTGGTGGTTCTGGATGGTTCCAACATATCGTTCACCCCTTTGTGCATGGCATTCTGGCTTTTACACCTGAGCCATTCATTCTCATGGTAGAATCATTCACCGTGTGGGGCATGCTGTGGGGACTCACATATTGGCTGTACAAACGTAAAATATTTTTTCGAATATAATCAAGGACGGATGAAGTATGGATCGTCGTTTATTTCTCAAAGCGACAACGGGTTTAGTTGCGCTTGCAGGTACTGGACTCCAGACAGCAAAAGGATTTTTACCAGCTCATAATTGGGACGGATATCACTTCGGGTCTGGACCGATTGTCAATGACAGATTGAATCAAGGACCCTTCCCTATCTATCCTCCAGAAGAAGTAGTTCCTGATAGTTTTGTAGTCATGGCAACCACGCCCTCAAAAAAAGTTCTCAATAATTTTGGTATGGGATTAACCACCTATCTATGTGATGAAGCAGGACCGGCACAGCGGGATGGTGAGGATCTAAAAACCTCCCTGGAAAAGCTCATCAAAATGGATTTAAGCCATAAGCTCTACATCCGTCTAGACTGGCGCGATATTCAATCCAAAAAAGGTAAGCTGGATTTATGTGATCACTGGAAGATCGCGTTTGACCTGGCTCAGAAATATGACAAACGAATTGGAATTCGGGTCCAGCTCATGAGTCCAGTGATTAAACCCCATTCAGTGCCCGATTTTGTTGCAGATAAAATCCCCTTTGTAAAATTGGGAAAAACCAAAGAAATCGGCATTAAAGGCAAAACCCATTATGCCCCTCGTTATGATCACCCTGAGTTTATGAAAGCTTTTAGGGAGATGGATGATCTACTGGCAGATAAGTATAATGGTCATGCCAATATCGAATTCGTAGACACCTGTATGTACGGGTTCTGGGGTGAAGGTCATTCCTGGCCCTTTGAATCCAACTCTTTCCCAGACTACCAGACTGCTGAGAAAACAAATCTCGAGATGTTAAATCATCAACTCCAAAATTGGACTAAAACACCTCTGGTGACCAATACACAGCCTGATTGGAGTCGTGTCGGGAATGCAGAAGTTCTGGATCGTACCATCAGAACCCACAATTGGCTAAGAACGGACACCATTTTTATTGAGAACATGCAAATCGAATCTCTCAGCAATCGTCCAGATTGGATCGGAACTATCCTAGAAAATGGGATGTCAGATGGTTCAGCGAAAAGCCTAAGAATGAATGAAGGTATCCCTATCTCGGATAGCGTCTTTTATCACTTTAAGGATGTAGGTGCCCACTATGGGTCACTCTGGAACTGGCATCGTATCCAGGCAGAGCGTATCATGAACTACTATGATCAATTTCCAGCTGCCATCGATGACCTCGCCAGCAGTATTGGATATCGAGTGAGACCTTCCTGGGTATGGAGCTACGAGAAGGATGGACAACCCGGGATTATTCTGGGTATGGTGAATGATGGTGTCGCCGGGGTCCCTGGAGTACTACGCTTGACGGTCACTAATGAAGCTGGCAAAATTTTAAGCAGCGGTTGTCTGGATCCTGGCTATCCAAAGCCCACTGGAGTCCGCCAAGCGCAATTGATCCTACCAAAAGGTACTGATTGGAAAAGTTTAAGAGTCCGTGCTGATATTGAAGTGAAGGGACAGACCTACCCCGTTGAGTGGGCTTGTCATCAAAAATTGAACTCAGATGGATCGCTCATGCTCAAACCTAACCTGGGTTGATCCGTTCTATAGAGTAAGTGAATACTTACTGACACTCCAGAATGTTTTTCCGGAGTGTCAGAAATAGAGGGAAAATTGATGTTGTACTATAAATCTGCAACAAAGCACTCTGATTGAATCCACTATTTCAATATATCCAAAGAGGTGATTATTGTGAATTATTCTGTTAAATCCACGCTCAACTTAATCTTCATTTCATTTCTTCTCAGCTGTAGTATGGCTTCAGCAGTTGAAAGTCCACGTATGGGCATCGTGATAAGCAAAACAAGTTACCACCTCAACGAGGAGCTTCAGCATATCGCTCTGGGTTGGGGAGCTGTTGCTCATTTAGCTGGTATTCCCTACGATTGTCTTTTCCTTGCCGATTTGACTGCAAAGGAGATGTCAAAATATGATGTGATCGTATTGACCCAATGTTCAAATGTTGAGAAATCACTTTACAAGAAAGTGCTGAAGAAAATCAAAACTTATCTAGCCCAAGATGGAAAAAACATCATCATCGATGGCCCCTTCGCAGTATTCGATGAGCATGGCAAAGAACGAAACCCTAAAAAGGTAGAAGCTCTACTGGGGACCCAGTACAAGGGTTTAAAGGGTGATTCAACTTTTCGTCTTGAAGTGAGCTCGAATTCCCATTTCATAAGTTCCCCCTTTGAATTGAAGCAGAACATCACCCAACCTCTAGCCGCAGCAATTCATATCCAACAATTCAAGCAAGACTCCGAAGTCTTGCTAAAGTCTACTAACAGGGTAACTGAGTATCCATTTCTTTCGGTGCGACAAACAAACAAGAATCGGCTTGTGCTCATTAGTGATTTTAGCTCAAAGGCCGGCGTTTCAACGTTTTTCCGAAACGACCAGCCCCAAGGATTTTATGCTAATCAGTTATACGAAGTGTTTGTCCGATCGCTTCAGTGGGCGCTTTATGGTGATATCCAAACCCCTTTCCCTACTCCCCAGCTATCAAACGCAAATCTCACCGCGATCATTCGACTCGACGCGGATGGCAGTCAGAAACTTTCCGTCCAAAAAGAAGCGACAAGTTACCTCGTATCGATTGCACAAGAATCGGGAGTACAAACAGTCTATGGTTACGTTTCTGATTGGGCTGAAAAATCTGGTTGGGAAAACTTGGCGCCCCTGGCGAGCAAGATGGAAGCATTCGGTAATGAGATCGGAACTCACAGTAAAACGCATGGCGTGACACGAAATCATCAATGGGAAATTGAATTTGGTGGTGCACAGCGTGACATTCAGAACAATTTGATGAAATACGGAAGTGATATTGGCACAGTTGATTTCCTGATAAATCCCGGTAACACCATTCCAATGGAATATTACGAGGAAATCGCCCAGAGATTTTCGCTATATATGACCCATGGTGGTGGAGAACAGTTCGTCCCACTTGGGTATGGAAACCTGACCTGGTTTACTGGGACCCACAAGGACCTGGCTGTCCTTGGCGACTCACCCTCTCCAGACTACCAGTGGTTCTACGACAGTCGATGGAATTATTCCACAGCCCAGGCTACGTCAAATGAGGAAGCCATCTTTGACCATATGTTCCATTCGGTAGGCCGAGGAGTTGTGTTTAACCAGATGTGGCATGATTACGGAATCACTGCGGACCTGGATGTTGAACCGCCTCGAACCCAGGCTATGCGGGAAAATGGGACACGCATTATAAACAAAAGTAACATCGCTATGTATGATGGAATCAGGGCAAAATTTGCTACTAAAGATATCTATTGCCCAGCTCCAATGGACCTGGCCAATAAATTGCGGCTCATGGCAAACTGGGATTTTCAATGGACTTATGATGACAATACCATCACCCTCGAACTCTTACTAACTGATACAGATCTGGTGGATTATACCGGCGGTATGGGGATTAACATCGAAAACACTTCTAAGTATATCCAGGAAGTCATCATTAATGAAGAACCACACTACGCCTACCAGGATCGGCTGGTCATTTTACCAAATCTCAAGGCGGGAAAAAATGTAATTCAGGTCTTTCTGGGCGGCAATCAGTCTACTGAACCGCATTTGACCTACATTTCCAAAAGGCTGGCTTCAATCGAAATAGTCGATAACCTACTTAAATTCAACACCATCACAAAAAGCAAATCACGGTTTTCTCTTTTCGTTGACGAGCTGGGCATTCTTTTGAATGCTGACTTTCAGGAATGGAACAGACAGGGCGATAAGATTGTCAACGCTTATGTCAACTCGGACAGAACAATCGTCCTTAAAACCTACCCTGGATCAGACTTTCAGTTAAAATATTGCAATGCTACTGTTACCGATTTCAATCAGGATGATATGAATGTATCCATGACGTTAACCAGTAGCACTGGGGATGCTCATACCGTGTATTTTGCAAGTAGCAAATCACCTAAGAAAGTGCGATTCGACGATGTCTCACTCCCAATAGAAACACAGGGGGCAAATTACAGAGTGGATTTACCTAGGTTTGACAGACCAGCTACCCTGAATATCATATACGATTAAGAGATAAACGGATAGACCGATTTCTTTGAGATACCTTGTCACCATGCTCTTATCTCACATGGGTTCATGACAATCAAACCACACTTGAGATAAATTTATGTGAAAGGATCAACTATCTTCAGCACTTCATATCGCCTCGCTTTCGTTGCTGCATTAAGCTTAATGTTTTCAACGATCTCCATTGCGCAAACACTCATTATCAATGAAGTCGTCTCATCAAACACAAATTCATTGATTGATGAATACAATGAATCTCCTGATTGGCTAGAATTATACAATACGGGTGACGAAGCCATCAATTTGACTGGCTTCGGGTTATCGGATAACCCTGACGAGATTGGAAAGTGGATATTCCCTCCCATGCTCATAGAGAGCGATGACTATCTTGTGATTTTTGCTTCCGGCACAGATAGCGATTCCATACATACAAATTTCAGATTCAGTGCTGAAGGTGAAGACCTTATCATAAGTGATCCTTCAGGTACCCTCATTGACCAGCTTTACATTCCTGCTCTACCTACCGATGTATCCTATGGGCGATTACCCGAGGAAGAATCTGAATGGGCATACTTTTTAGTCCCCACTCCTGGAGCAGTGAATAGTACCCAGGCCTTTGATACTCCAACGCCTCTAGTAGTTTATTTTTCTCAACCAGGAGGACTCTATTGGGGCCAAGTGAACCTGACTCTCCAATCATATTTTCCCGAAGACACCATCTATTATTCACTTGATGGATCTTTGCCCAGTGCGTCTTCTTCAATCGCTTCAGCAACTCTGGACATTGATGAAACCACAGTGGTTCGAGCTCGCCTTAAGTCTGGAGGAGTACTCGGTGAAGAGACATTCACCCAAACTTATGTCATTGATAAAGATACAGATCTGCCCGTCCTCGCAATTGCGGCAAAGCCCTCAGATCTATGGGATGGAAGTACAGGGATTTATGTTAATTATGAAAGCAATCGTGAAATTCCAGTACACATAGAATTTTTTGAACGAGGTGGCCAGCGAGGATTTGCTCAAGATGCTGGAATGAAAATGTTCGGAGGCTGGAGCAGGCATTTCCCCCAAAAATCCTTTGTTCTTTTCGCTCGCTCCACATACGGCCCTTCAGACTTTAGCTATCGCATCTTTCCTGATCTACCCTTTGAGCAGTATGAAGCATTTGTTCTACGCAACTCAGGGGGTGATTTCGATGTTACCCATATCCGAGATGCTATGATGCAAACCTTGGTTAAGGATATTGACGTAGATGGACAAGCATATCGCCCTACGGTCATTTATCTGAATGGAGAATATTGGGGCATCCTAAATATCCGCGAAAAATTGAATGAGCATTACATCGAAGCTCATTTTGGAGTACTAGAAAACAATCTTGATATGCTTGAGAATAACTGGAATACCATCCACGGAGACCGGGATCACTTCGATGACTTACTGAACTATATCGATACCCATGATATGACATCTTCCGAGTCCTATGCTCATGTGAAAGACCAAATTGATCTTGATGAATACCTGAATTATATGACGAGTGAGATTTTCTATGCAAATGTCGATTGGCCTGGATGGAACCTCAAATACTGGCGACCCCGAACGCCAGATGGCAAATGGCGTTGGATACTTTTTGACCTTGATGATGGATTTGGGCTTGGCAGTCCTGACAACTATGGCTCTCCGAATATGATCGATTTCGCTACGACCACCACTGGCGATGTGTGGCCAAACCCTCCCTGGTCTACCTTTGTTTTTCGAAAGTTGCTTGAAAACCAGCAGTTTGTGACTGATTTCACCAACAGGTATGCCGATCACATGAATAGTATCTGGCAATCAGATATAGTAATCAATACCATTGACAATCTTCAAAATGAGATTGCCCAGGAAATGGTATTACACCTAGAACGTTGGGACCTCTCTCACAACGATTGGCTCTGGAAAATGGACAGATTACGAAATTTTGCTATTGAGAGACCCGTGGAGGCACGTAGCGTTATTTCTAGCGTACTTGATGCAGGAGAACTCGTGGAGCTCGACTTGACTATTGAACCAGCAGGCAGTGGGAAAATTCAATTAAATGACAATCTTGATGTCTGGTCACCCCAGTGGTCCGGACAATATTTTTTGAATGTTCCTGTTGGAGTAATTGCGTCCCCAAATCCAGGGTACCGCTTTGTTGGCTGGGTATTGGAAAACGACAGCCTTTCCACATCATCCCTTGAGGTATCCTTTCAGGGGGATACTTCCCTGACAGCCATATTTGAGTTGACCGGGGTTCCAACAAGCTCAGTAATTATCAATGAAATAAACTATCATTCCGCACCCGAATTTGATGGAGGTGACTGGATCGAGTTGTTCAACCGTAGTGAAGAAGATATCAATATGTCGGGATGGATTTTTACGGACGACAATGAGGAGCATCAATTTGTCTTGCCGGAGGGCACACAAATTCCGGCAAACGGATATGTTGTCATTTGCCAGGACAGAGACCTTTTCCTCCTCCGGTTCCCAGATGCAGATCCTATTGAGGAATCATTTTCCTTTGGTTTGAGCAATAGCGGTGAGAAACTTCATATTTTTGACGTGGATGGACACACAATTGATTCACTGAGCTATCAGGACACACGTCCGTGGCCCACAAGTCCAGATGGACAGGGGGCGACACTGGTTCTGAACGATCCTTTCAGTGACAATGCTCAAGCTGAAAATTGGGGTGCTTCCTGGGATCATGGCTCACCTGGTTTAGCAAATCATATTATAACTGCAATTGGGGACCAAGATTTTGCCCCACCACCACCCTCATTCCTGTTGTCACAGAATTATCCCAATCCATTTAACCCCTCCACAACTTTCCAGTATCATTTGCCACAAGCCGTTTCTGTCAAGCTGGTAGTTTACGATGTGTTGGGACAGGAAATAAAGACCCTGGTTAACAAGCAACAAAATGCCGGTACATATACCACGATATGGGATGGCACTGATAATCAGGCTCAAAAGGTGAACTCAGGAATGTACTTCTATAGAATTTCTACCAATAGATTTTCTCAAACCCGTAAGATGTTGTTCTTGAAATAATCCTGGATAAAAGATAAATGGGAGTTTTAGTTTTGATCCAAATCTTTGTTAAATACTGCCTCGCGTTTTTGGTTACGAAACGCGACTGAAGATCATGTAGATGACAAGAATTCATGTACATCAAATGCTTCAAAGCTTTCTATCACAGGATGATGACTCCAAGAGTAGTCTTGCCCGGCAGAATCAATAATGATGATTCGACCAGCTCCAGCGTTTTCAGCTGCCTTTACACCTGAGATGGAATCTTCAAAAATGAGGGTGTCCTCGGGAGATAGACCCAGCGCATCCATGGCAATTAGAAACAGTGCGGGATTTGGTTTGCCTGGGATCACGCCATCGTCAAAGATTATCGCCTTTTTCGGGAAATATTGATCTAGAGAAAATTTCTCGATAAAGTAATCAACATTACTTTTTCCTGATGCGGTCGCCAAACCTATTGGTACTTTCAGTTTCACTAATGATTCAAGTAATTCACATGCACCTCGCGCTAGACTTACCTCCTGCTTTTCACATTCCACCCGGTATATAGCTTCTTTTTCCTCTGTCATCTCCGCTACTTCTTCAATCGAAAGGCTCCTGCCGGTGATGTATTCAAAAATATCCTGGCTTGTCCTACCATGCATATGTTCACTTTTTTCAAGGTCAGTTATGCGCATCCCTTTTCTGCTTAAATACTTATCCCAGGCACGATTATGAAGCTGAGTATCCCAGAACAGCGTTCCATTGAAGTCAAAAATTATTCCTTTTATAGTCATTGTATCCTTTCTTCAAATACCAATTGCATAAATGTGGAGCATTTGACTCTAAACCCGCATGCATTTGAACACAATACTTATTGATGTCATCAAATGATTGAAATGGAGGGAGAAAAAAAATCAATCAGCAACCTCCAGGATATACTTCTACAAATAGTCTACTGAGAACTTCTCAAGGACACATAGAATGTTACTACTGAAATAATCGATACTTGAATCGTTGACCAGGGGACTACAATTCAATCACTGCCGGCCTATAAACGTTGATCATGAGTACTCTAAAATGAATCACCTGCCCCTCCCGATCAAATTCAATTGACTGTATACCTGCCGGATTGCTAACCCTTATATGCCGGTTTCCAATATTCTATAGTTCCATTACGCATAGCCTTGATGGCCATATCCACGGCAATAGCCACATCACGACCATTTTCAATATTAGATTGAGGCATCTTATTATTTTTCACACAATCCACAAAATCTAGAAACATGGCTCTGGTTGTTTCAAAGTCATCGATGGTATTATTCTCAACCTCAATGGGGATTCCTTCGCCCCGTGCCCAGGCCTTCCGCGTGGCACTGGTAATTCCATCAATATTTTTTAACTCACCTTCTGATAATGAGTTATGGAGTTTTTTCTCCTCAGGAAAGTAGTGAGCGACTTGCCCTGCTTCATTTTTAATGACAATGCTACCCTCAGTTCCCATAATGATGAAAGAAACGTCTTCGTAGGCGTTGGTAATTGTCGCTTGAAAACTTGCTTTAACTCCTCCAGGATACTCAAAAATCGTATTCACATTGTCAAAGGTTTCACGACCGTCCTTCCAATAGTCAATTCCTCCAAAACCGGTAACCTTATGAGGTACATCATTTAACATCCAATTAGCAATGTTGATATGATGGGAGCACAATTCAGCCATGAGTCCACCTGAATATTCCCGATACATTCTCCAGTTTAATTGTCTCTCCATTGCTGGATCATCAGTCTCAATTCGCCAATCCATATTTTTATTATAATTAGAACGAATATGTGTGATCTGCCCACATTTTCCATCACTTACCATTTTGTGTATCTTATTGAATAGCGGGCTGCTTTGCCATTGATAAGCAACTTGGAAAACCCTGTCTGTCTTCTTTACTGTATGTGAGAGCGCGAGAGCATCAGATGTTGTGAGGGTCATCGTTTTTTGACAAATAATATGCTTCTTTGCAGCAATCGCATCTATCGCCATCTGGTAATGAAGATGTTGTGGGGTGCAAATCAGGACGGCGTCCATATTTTTGTGTCTAAGAAGTTTCTTATAGTCTGTGTAGCCTTTAACACCCTTTCCAGCTTCCTGTAAACCATTTTTTAAATTTTGAGGAATAATATCACAACAGGCAACCACTTTAATTCCCGGGGTTTCTTTCAAGATAAATGCCTCATAAGCACCCCGATCACCCGTTCCTATGACCCCGATCGTTATTGGCTTTTTCGCATTATTTTTGAGCCATGGTGTTGCTCTCAGACCTAGTGGAATTCCGGCTGAAACAATGGCACCCATCTTAATAAAATCCCTGCGCTTCATATTTTCCACACTATTCCTCACAATATTCTATTCATTGATTATTTCAAATACTCCACATCCACCTCGAGCGGATTTCGAAGACGGTCAGCCCAGTATTTGATTGATTTAAGGGGATCGTCCCGATCAATTTTAAAAACAAGGTAGGCATTGTCTTCACGATATCGGTTCCCTGGCGGAACAAAAGTTAATTGATCATGGATCAATCGACGGTTCCAATACTTTACCCCTTTTAACCATTCACCAATCTGTGTATGCGGATGGTATAGAACGGACTGGTCGCCCATCAAACTGGTGTTGTCATAAACGATACGAATACTGCCAAAGGCAAATCCTTCCTTCTGGTTATAAAAGCAGAGCCAGGGACTCGCATTTTCGATGGGCTCCTCATCAATGATTGGATGCATTTCAGAAAATGGGATATCTATTACTTCCCCATTTAAACGCTGGAAAGCAAGGTGAGTAAACATGCTATCCATGGCCATCTCGTCATTTCTCAGAAGTGTTAACCACACCCCCTCCTTCATTTCTATTTCGGAATAGAATCTGAAATAGGGCAAGCCTTCATAAAAGCGATAGGTAGCTGTCAATAATATTTCTGGGTGCTCTGGGGCTATATCTTGTCGCACCGTCCGGATCTGGTAGGGACCTTTTTCAAGATGATAGGTAGCAGGTTTATCCCAATGAGCGATGGTTGTATACCATTCAATTTCAGGCCGATCAAAATTGGGTGCCCAATGAACCCGATCTTCAACATTTGTTATGAGCTGATTAAAACCCAGTTTAATGAAGAGCTCTCGGATTTGTCCTGAATCGTAGCTTTGCGGTTCAACACTTGAATTTTTCGTTAAATCCGCTCTATAGAATTCGTTCTCAATGACAAGACCTAAATCTTTCCCATGAAGATTGAGTTTCCCTGATGGAATCTTTACCCTGCCAACCCTTTTTATAATGAACTCCTGGAGGGAATGAGCTTCTATAGAAACTGGGAAAATAACTCTGACTAGGGTTAATTCAGGTGAATGATCGGGTGAACTCGTAGTGACCTGGCAAGGGATCCGTTCTTTGTTCTCACTGGATTCTGCAACAAGCATTAATTCTCGTTTACCAAGTGCACTTCGATTCATTTGAAAGGAAAACTCCACATATTCAAGTGATCTTTCGAATCCTTGATTTTCAGCTACAGTAACCCTGAGTAGTTCAGAGTCCCGAGCTTGGAGCATTGTAAAAGAAAACAGAAATATCCATATTTTTAAAAATCCTCTCATCACTTTATTCGCTAAAATCCTTTCCTATTTACACCTCAATTTATTTCCTGTTGGAAACACGTTTGATTCCTAATTAAAGAGGAACATAGAATGCTATTACGAGTCCTTACTTGAAGGGTGCATAAAAGGACTACAAATCAATCACCACCAGGCCGTATACATTGAGCATGGGTAGACTTAAATGTATCACCTGCCCTTCCACCTCAAAATCAATTGACTGCATATCTCCCAATTGGCCGCTATAGGAAACATGTTTTGCTACTGCACCTTCCGGCAAGACGACATTCACTTTCACATTTTCAGCTGGGGTGATTGTTCCATCCAGAACCACATCATAGTTTACCAGATGAACCAGTAATTTGTTCTGCTTTTCATTAAACATGGTCGTCATTTCCAGATACTCAGGAGCATCAACAATTCGCGACATTTTTTGTACTAACACGTTTTCAATGTCAAGAACCATGTTATCTAGAACTTTTTTCAGTTCTAGATCCATTCTTCCTCGGGAATACCCCTCAGGGATATCTGCAAATACATCACTCATAGACGGACCGAAGGTGGTGGCATCCACCCCCTGCTTACTTGGGATCAAGAATTTTGAATCTGGAATGGTTAGAGGTACGAATGAAACTTTTCCCCCACCTAACTGAAACGTCATTTTTACAGTTGGATATGCTCCGGTCTCAAATATACCAGCTAAAACGGGAGACTTTTGAGCCACATTGAATTGATCCTTGTAACCACTTTCGCCTAATATTAAAAGTGCTCCACCGGCTTCAGCATAGACTTTCAAAGCCTGTTGTTTTTCCATGCTGAGCAATGGGATATAGGGTACCACAATCATGTTATAACTGCTCAAATCTCCACCAACCAGATCATTTTCAACTATCATCACATGGTTAATGCCATGATCTGTCATCACTCTCGATGTGCTAAAGGCAAAACTCTGTTCATCGGCCAAATATTGATTAAGCGAAGTCAAAATGGCAATATTGCTCGTCATATGAGCACCAATGAGATTTTGGCGATTTTTTGCTAAAAAGTCGTACATAGCTGTCGCTCCGGGAGGCGTTTCTCGTTTCTCCCTGAAAATGGCATGGTTGGCAACGGCTTCTGCAATGTTGATCTGCGCCATGGCACTCAAACATTTTTCAGTAGGATCAGGGAAAATGGGTGGAGTTATTTCAGTTGCATATATGATGACAGGTTTTCCATGGGAAGCAGCAGCCAGATATTTTATAGCCGGACTGTTGGTAATTTTGATACCATCTTTGTTCTTGCGGGGAGCCAGATCCAGGTATTCCTGCATTTCGGAGTAAATGAAATCATCATAACCCTCAGCACCCAGCATATCCATATTTCCGGCACCATCATAGGCAATAGGACCATAGCCAAATCCGCCATATACGTTTCCAGAAATCATGAAATGAGGATTGTATTCCCTGGCAACAGTCCGTAAACGTTTATGAAATTCAGCTACACTGCGTCCCCTGAATGTGATCCATTCCATCCAAAAGTCATCTCCGCGAGCCTCTGGTAGCGTGATGCTCTCATACTGTTCCACACCGTACTTTATTTTACCAATGTCCGCTGGCAAATTATCATTTAGATATTTAATGAATGCTTGTCGGCTATACTTATCATAACTGGTATGGCTGGCAATATGTGTCCAGTCAACATACGAGCCATCGATTCCTGTTTCAGCCTGTGCTCTAATTTTTCCTTCCATCATTCTCAGGTAGTCAGGATTACTGGGCACTCCCCAGGCTTCAAAGCCTTCATCGGTCTCACGCCCATAGGGTGCATAACGATAATATGGAAATGTGCCATCAGGCTTTACCATCATCCAGGTTGTAGGGTCCTCAACAGGTTTTGGTCCGATATAATCCTCAAAATCCTGCCAGTCGTTGTTGTAGAAGTCCAAGAGATGGATCTGCTCCTTCTTCGGTGTATCCTTATTCGATTCAGAGTCACCATTTAGCGAAGTTGAGAGGTACCTCAGGACGATATATCCTTGATCATGATAGCTTTGATTAAAGGCTTTGGCCTCAACCATGAGGCTATCGAACTCCCGTCGAGTGACATATCCAAAATTTGGTGCTCCACTACCAAATGTGACAGTCATATTGTTCTTTTCCAGAAATTCCGGATTGTTTTTATGCCCCAGAATCCAATGGCCCCAGTCCGTTTCAGGCTTCCAGGTAGGCTTGGAATCACTGACAGTCTCGTCTCTTGATTCCTGGGAACAGGCAATCATGAGAACAAGGCTCATAACTGTGAGAAAAGTGCGGATAATGGTTGAGTTTTTAAAAATCATAATTTCTCCCATGTTTTTAAGATGTAGTGGAACTTATTTATTAAACTTCTCTTGAATGACATCGAGCAGGGATGTCGTTCCCTCTTCAGTATAATCTCCCATAAGGGGCCAAATCAGCAAACCACCGGCTTTGTTCTGTAGTATATAGTCAGCCTTCAGTCCCACCGATTTTTCATCGTCAAGACTAAGCAGAAGCTGCTGTTCTGTGTTTATCCAATAGGGTGCCTGAGCACGCTCATCCCAATGTTTGTCAAATTGCTCTGATTTTGCTGACATTTTCGAATAGAGGAGGTCACCAGCAGTGAAGTAAGACTTATCAGCACCTGAGTGAGATGAGTACAGACTGTCACACTCAGAATAGGAATGCCCATAAAATGCGGCCCCTAAATTGATCTTCTCAGCTGGTACTCCGTGGTCAATATGATAGAGTTTAAAGGCTCCGTCAAAACACCTCGTAGAATCTCCAGCCCTGGGTCCAAAGAGAGCCGCATTGTGATTGCTGACTTCCCCCCAGGAACCAAAGAGATCCCAGGTCATGATATTGAAATAATCCAAAAGAGGCGTGATGCTGACTATATCCAGATCTGGAAGATGTCCAGAAGCTGCTGGAAGAGATGCAGTCAACAAATATCGTGTACCATTTTTTTCTTCTATGTAATCAAGACTATCTCGAACTGCCTGGAGTAATAGAGTGAAGTTATCTCTATCGGCTGGTGATCCCCCATGGTTCTTGTACCCAGGGAATTCCCAATCAATATCGATTCCATTAAACTCATATTTCCGCATAAGGTTTGCACAATCGTGGGCGAAGATTGCTCGCTTTTCTGGACTAGCAGACACCGTGGGGAAATGCTGGGAGTGATCCCACCCTCCTATAGATAGAATGACCTTTGTTTGATGGCGACGTGCGTAGTGAAATATAGATTTTGGAGAGTTGAACCACGGAAACCGCGATTTGGTTTTACCATCCAGGAAATAGGCATCAGCCATGGGATCCATCCCAACAAGATGTCCGCTCTCCAGGGAGTAAAAGAATGAGTAGTTGATAACAGTCAATTTTTCAAAAGGAATGTGCTCGAGATGTAGACGGTCCTGTTCGTCAATCCATTTCCAGGATTGGAGATAACCAATAATTTGAGTTTCTTGGGCATAAGACAGTTGGAGACAAATAATCGCCATTAGAACTACATGAAATAAGTGTCGGTACTTGTGGATCAAAACTTCACCTCATTTAGGATTTGGAGTCGGCTCAACCTTCAATTTGGATCGGGAATAAAATTTATTCTGAAGCAATCTAAGAACAAGTAAGAAGATTTCATAAAGTGTAATTAAAATAGAGTGTTACCCCTTTCATTGTATTGTGAGTCATAAGTTCTAATTGAAAATTATTTACGTTTAGATTGAGTTTACAAGCAACTGAAGAACGGCAATTGAGCCGACTAAATAAGTATTTGAGACAAGCACGCTTATTGGAGCCCTCAAATAGGAATGATAATTAGGTGTATGGTTTGGGCCCCTTCACCTATCTACATTCCGCTACAAAATGTGAAGGACATAGACATGCCATAGCATTTTTGGCATGATTCATTACCCAAGATTTAAGCTGTTAATGTTTTATTTTGTTAAGTATAGCTTGCTAATCGTAGCCCCCGGATGGGGGCGAAGATTAGTACGCCCGGCAGGAGTCGAACCTGCGACCTTCGGTACCGGAA
>CAZDVD010000036.1:0-25367 GCA_964508765.1 uncultured Lentisphaeria bacterium | reverse complement strand
CACCAATGGCAGGGTTTTATGGGTGTCGGAACGGGGAGATTTGAACTCCCGACCTCTTGACCCCCAGTCAAGCGCGCTAACCGGGCTGCGCTACGTTCCGGGTCTTTAGCCTACTTCGAGGGTAGGCATATTTGAAAGCGGCCTAATTAAAGAATTGAATCACTCCGAATCAAGGAGCTTTAAGCACTGAGATCAAGTTTATGAGTCGATGAGCTCAATCAGTTGTTTTAGTTCAGTGCGGAGATTTACGAGGAAGTTCTTATAAGACTCAGGTGTCATATCGCCCTGGGATGACGTAGCTATTTTTGGTTTATCCATTGGCTGTGGAGATTCTGCAACAGGAGCCTGGGGAATAGGAGCGGGTTCTTCAAGACTCACAATACTCAGAGCTATTCCATGGTCCTGGAGCTCTTTTAACTTCTGACGGGCACCTTCAATGGTATACTTTTTTTCATAAAGCAAGGTTTTGATAAAATTAACCAGCTCAATATCTTTTTCACGATAAGTACGGTTGCCAGCACGGTTTTTGGCAGGGGAAAGTTGTGGAAATTCCGACTCCCAATAACGTAGAACGTATTGCTTTAAGTCGGTAGTTTTGCTTACCTCACCAATTGAATAATACAGTTTTTTGATGGCTTCCCTCGGCATAATGCCCTCACTCTATCATAAATCTATGTTAAACACTTGAACCATTACTTTAATTATAATCCCTTATTACACGATGATCAAGGCTTTAATAGTGTCCAATACAGCTTTTTTAATGCATCATGCTCACATATTCATCCTCAATAAACACCTAATATGGGATTAAATCTGCCACGAATTACCGAATATTAAGCTGATTTGTACTCATTTATATCAATTAAAGCTCTGCTTTAGGATGGTTAAGTGAATTTCTACTGATAACCCTGTGGTCCCTATTACTTCACCCGCCTTCGATTCACCCGCCGCCTTTGGCGGGGTCTGGTTACGTCACGGTCATTCACCTTGTTCCAGGGGTGATCACACCTTGTTTTATCCCGTGCGTGCACGGGGTCTCCTGTCTTCAAAACTATAAGAAAATTTGCTAAGGGGGATGAAAAGCAGGGTTGTTATCAGGTGGGGTTAGAATAAATTTTCCGCATGAATGACGATAAGCATATCAAACTGGTCATGCGCAATAAACGCGCTTACTATGAATATGAAATTATAGAGAAATTTGAAGCAGGCATTTCTCTCCACGGAACAGAAGTAAAATCAATCCGAGCAGGGAAACTCAACCTGGGTGATGCCTATGCAAGACCACGAAATGGCAGCATCTCCTTAATGAATCTGCATATTTCACCCTGGGAAACGGCCAACGATTATGATCAACATGACCCGACCCGCCCCAGGCTTCTATTGCTGCATAAAAAAGAAATTAGAAAATTGAGTCATGAAATTGAAGCCAAAGGGTATACGCTCTTACCGCTTTCTCTCTATTTCAAAGCGGGGAAATTGAAAGTAGAATTGGGACTGGCCAAGGGTAAGAATATTCATGATAAACGTCAGACCTCCTTGAAAAGGGATGCGGCTCGTGAAATGGACCGCGCCAGAAAATTCAGCCAATAATCAATCCGGAGAAAGACAGTGAAATTTCCACCCGTAAAAGAACAAATAGATATACTCTCACGTGGCGTTGAAGACTTTGTATCGCCAGAGGGCTTAGAACAGAAGCTTGAAAAGTCCCTTGAATCAGGTAAACCCCTTAAGGTGAAGCTGGGAGCTGATCCCAGTCGTCCCGATCTACATATTGGTCACGCCGTCGTCCTTAGAAAATTAAGACAGTTCCAAGATCTGGGACATCAAGCCATTTTAATTATTGGTGATTTCACGGCATCCATTGGTGATCCAACAGGTAGAAATAAAACCAGACCCAGTATAACCCTGGAAGAAGCCCGTGATTATGGCAAGTCATATCTGGAGCAAGCCTCCATCATTCTCAACACAGACAGCCTAGATGTGGTGCACAATTCGGACTGGTTGAATACGATGAACTTTTCTGAGGTTATCAAGCTGGCCGCCCAGATCACAGTGGCCCAAATGCTGGAACGGGATGACTTTTCGCAAAGGTATAAGGGAGGCACACCCATCTCTGTACATGAGTTTCTCTATCCGCTGGCCCAGGCACAGGATTCTGTTCATCTCCGTTCTGATGTCGAATTGGGTGGCACCGATCAGCTATTCAACCTGCTCATGGGACGTGAATTGCAGAAAAAATCAAATCAGGGCCAACAGGTCATCATGACATTACCCTTGCTTGAGGGTACTGATGGTGTGGAAAAAATGTCCAAGAGTTATGACAACTATATCGGTCTGTCCGATACACCTGCTGACATGTTTGGTAAAGTCCTCTCCATTCCTGATGAAATGATTATCAAATACCTCACCTTCACAACAAATCTTCCTATGATCGCCATCAAGGAGATTGAATCAAAAATGAAATCAGGGAAAAACCCCAGGGATTTCAAACGTCAACTGGGTCGCGAGCTGGTTAAAGTCTATTATGATGATGAGGCAGCCATAGCAGCTCAGGATGCCTTTGATCAATTGTTTATCAAAAAAGATATTCCAGATGAAATGCCTGAACTCACGGTAGCATCAGATGACGAGACCCTGTTGTCACTGCTCGATAAGAGCGGCATGTTCGCCAGCAAGGGAGAAATCCGCAGACTTATCAAGCAGAATGCAGTTAGTGTTGATGGCGAAAAAGTGCAGAATGAGTTTATGCCTTTTAATACCACGGGCAGCTTTGTGATCAAGGCCGGCAAACGCAAGTTTATCAGGATTATTCACAATTAGAACCAGAATCCTCACTTCCCAAACAGGTTGAAGGCAAAATTATGATTGAAATTCAGGGAATTACCAAAACCTACGACTCCATTGCGGCGGTTGCTGAACTTGATATGACGATTGAGGCAGGCAGGATTTATGGATTTGTGGGGCCAAACGGTGCCGGGAAAACCACAGCCATTCGTATGCTCATGAACATTATCATTCCTGACAAGGGGACCATCCTTTTTGAGGGGAGTAATCAGCGACCACCCTCAAATCAGATAGGTTACTTACCTGAAGAACGTGGATTGTATCAGAAGATTTCAGTATTTGAGACCTTGCAGTACTTCGCACATCTTAGAAATGTTCCTCACGCCAATACGAAAATAAAAGAATATCTCCAGCGTTTTGATCTGGGTGATCGCCTCCAATCGAAAGTCAGCGAACTCTCCAAGGGCAATCAGCAAAAATTACAATTCATCAATACCATCCTTCACGATCCCCAGTATATCGTTCTAGATGAACCCTTCTCAGGTCTGGATCCAGTCAATCAGCTCTTGCTCAAGGAAATACTGGAGAAAAAGAAGCAGTCGGGTAAAACCATCATTTTCAGTTCCCATCAAATGGATCAGGTTGAAAAATTGTGCGATGATGTTGCGCTCATCAATCGGGGTCAGCTTGTTACAGCAGGGGAGCTGGCAGCGATTATGCAGTCCGAAAGTGTTCAACGACTCGAGGTGAAGCCTGTCAATGAGAGTGATCTTTCCCATGCGTGTTTTTCTACTTTTAATTCAGAAATAGTGAATGGATCGGTCTTTATTGAAATTGACGGTCATTCCAAACAGGATATTATCTCTACATTGAATAAATCAATCGATTTGAAATCGGTGAAAGTCGCTGAGCCAAGTCTTGAGGAGATTTTCATTCACCTCGTACAGGGATCACAATCATGAATGCCTGGAAAATAGCCTGGTTCGAATATCGTCGCAGAATTCGCTCGAAGTGGTTCATCATTGGTACATTTGGTATGCCCATACTCATTCTGGGAATCAGCCTGGTGACCGGATACATGGCTGGTTCAGGTGCCGGAATCGAAACCAAAAGATTCGGCATGATTGATGAGACGGGACTTTATGGGGCACAACTCTCAGCAATTCTGGATCAAAAATTCGCTGATAAGGAGACACCTCCCTTCAGCATCGCTGTTTCCCAAGGCAGCTTTGAATCCCTCCAGGTCCAGTTCGATGCTCTCGTGAATGATAAAACAATGGATGGTTACTTCGTACTGCCCCACGATTTATTAAGCAATCCAACGATTCGCAATTACTCCAGATCTTCTTCCAACTTTCGCTCCACCGATATCATTGAGTCAGAGCTGAAAGAATTGCTTATCAAAGAAAAGGCCCACAATCTGGATCTTTCTCAAGAGGTCCTTGACGAATTATTTTTTGATATTGATGTGGCTCAATTTGAAATCGGTGCCTCCGAGGAGAGAGAAACAGAAGAGCTTATCGCCGACTACATCGCACCGTTCATATTTATGTTTTTACTTTTCCTGGGGATATTTACCGGGGGACAATTACTGCTTAGAGCCGTCCTGGAAGAACGATCTTCGCGGGTTATTGAGGTCTTACTCTCCACCGTTAGCTACAATGAACTCATGGGCGGTAAGATTTTGGGTCTTGGTTTGCTGGGACTCACTCAATCTGCTTTTTATCTTGTTGTGGCCTTTTTCGCAGGTAATTACTATGACTTATCCATTTTAACACCTACTATTGGCCTACTTTATTTCACGTATTTCATCCTGGGATATCTTTTATACGCAGGCATTTACATCGGTGTTGGAGCACTCTTTGATTCTGAGCAGGAAGCACAGCAGGCCATTCAGATAATTACCTTTATTGCCATTATCCCCATGGTGCTTTGGACCCTGGTTATCGAGAATCCCAATTCAACTCTGGTCAATGTGTTAAGCTATATACCCCTGGTCACGCCCTTTTTTATGATGATCAAGATAGCGGTAGGTGAAACATCTATTTTTCAGATACTTCTCACCATTATATTGATGTTAATCAGCGTGTATGGCAGCATAAAACTGGCAGCAAAAGTCTTTCGAACAGGTATCTTGTTGTACGGCAAACGCATCACATTGCCTGAAATTTATCGATGGATCAAAGCGTAGAATTTTTCATGAATTGAAATTCTTGACATACCTGAAGCTACATGTATCTTCTCCAGGTTTTTTAAAATTATTAATCGTTCGTCTTGGGAGAGATAATGGCTGAAAATGTAAAAGAATTTACCGATAGCAACTTCAATGCTGAAGTAATTGAATCAGATGTACCAGTATTGGTCGACTTTTGGGCTGTATGGTGTATGCCCTGTAAAATGGTAGCACCCGTTGTAGCTGAAATTGCCACTGATTACAATGGTAAGTTGAAAGTGGGTAAGTTAGATGTAGATGGAAATCCAGGAGTTGCTCAAAAATACGGCATTCGCAGTATTCCCAGTCTCCTCATTTTCAAAAATGGTGAAGTTGCTCAGATGCTTGTTGGCGCGGTGCCAAAGCCACAGATTACAGCCAAGGTAGATGCCGTTATCGGCTAGTCTCCTTTTAAATACTACATTACATAATGCCATCCTTCGGGGTGGCATTTTTTTACCCTACAGGCCTGAGTTTACTTTATATTAATGCCAATACCGGGGTGTCCGGCGACTCCTATCGTGGAGGTCGGGCTGAGAATAAACCCTATGAACCTGATCTGGATCATGCCAGCGTAGGGAGAAATTATGAAATGTTCCACCGCCTTACTTACCTTTATACTTTTACTTCAAACTTCAGTCTTTTCACAAGAAAGCACCATTACAGGTCACGTGGTAGATGCCACTACCCAGGAAGTCATTGTAGGTTGTGAAATCATCTCCGGTAGCTCTGGTACCATTACCGATGAATCTGGAGCATATTCGATTTCTGGTGAGCTGGATGAGCTGGTCATCTTTCAACATATCGGCTATAAAAACATGGAGTTGAAGACATCAGCCATACCTGAAACGGTCAATTTAGTACCCATTTTACTCAGGGGGGAGACTGTGAGTGTATATGGAGGCCTCAGGACACAATCTCTCTTGGATTCAGAGGGTGGCATTACGGTGATCAGTAAGCGAGAAATTGCCCAGACCAGTGAGCCCCATTTTCAAACCCTGATCAACAACATCCCAAACTTGAATTGGGCTGGAGGAAGCTCCAGACCCCGCTATTTCCAAATTAGAGGTATTGGTGAAAGATCACAATTTGCCGGGGATGGTCCACCAAACTACTCCGTGGGCTTCAGTATAGATGATCTTGATCTCAGCGGAATTGGCATGTCCGGTCTTACTTTTGATGTCAATCGGGTTGAACTGTTCCGTGGTCCCCAATCATCCATCTATGGCCCCAATGCGCTGGCCGGATTCATCGTCTTACGTTCAAACGATCCCGGTCAAGATCAGGATGGTTATGTGACAGTATCTACAGGTAATGCCAGTACACTGAACATCGGAACAGCCTTTAACCTGCTTTCAGGTGCCAATCTCAAGGCTCGACTTGCTGCCTTTCGAGGGTACAGCAACGGATTTCAGTACAATGAACATCTTGATGATCATAGCACCAATGAACGTCTTGAAAGCATGGGTAGATTAAAGATTATCTGGACCGTCCAACCTAAACTTGAACTGAAGACAACTCTACTCTCGGTTAATATGGATAATGGCTATGATACCTGGAGTCCCAACAATGCTGGCTTTACGACCTACACAGACAATCCTGGCCAGGACAGCCAATCCTTGAATGCAGGTGTAATTAGAGCCGAATTCGAATATTCCCCGCGAACTGCCATCTACTCAATCACAAGCTTATCTCGAGCTGACATGGTATACAGCTATGATAGCGATTGGGGGAATGATGAATTTTGGGCCGAAGCGCCATACAATTTTGATTCGGCGGTTGAGGGATGGCGGTATGACTTCTTTGACCAGGTGGCTCGTACACGTGACACCAAAACACAGGAACTGAGAGTCGTTCACAGCAGCACTGATGAGAAAGTTCAACTGATTGGTGGGACCTACTTCAAAAATCTTGTGGAGAGGGATGATGCAGAGGGTTACCTCTTTGGTGGTGATGAGTCGGCACTTGACAGCGAATTCCGCTTGAATAATCGTTCGGTTTATGCCCAAATAGACTATAGTCCTGTTGATAAGCTCACCTTCACATCAAACATTCGTGTTGGTAACCGGGAGACGGATTATGAGGATGACAAATCCACAGAGTTCAGCCTCAGTGATCAGCTCAATGGTGGCAAGATTGCCATACTGTATAAAATTGATCCCCGAAAAACAGCATTCATCAATGCAGCTCGCGGTTTTAAGGCAGGTGGTATCAATCAGCACCCACGCATCCTGGACATCAATCGACCCTTTTCTCCTGAGTATGTCAATAATTATGAAATGGGGTACAGGGGCATCTCCAACAAAGGCATGCTTTCAATTCTGGCATTTTATACAAGACGTATGGATCAGCAGGTCTCTCTATCCAGTCAGCAAGACCCCACGGACCCAAATAGTTTTACCTATTATATTGGTAATGCGTCTGAGGGATATGTCTATGGCTGGGAACTTGAATTTCGGAGAGAGGTGCTGAATCGATTCCAGATATCAGGATCCCTGGGATTATTGGAATCGAAAACTGAGCAGTATTCATTTGAAGTCGCACCGGGGCAGTTTGTTACCCTGGGCGATCGAGCATTTGCCCACGCACCGCGCTATTCTTATCGCCTAGGTATTGACTACAATGTGACCAGCAAAGTGGCTTTCCGCGCATCAATTGCAGGTAAGGATGAATTTTACTTTTCAGAGAGTCATAATCAGGTTTCCGAAGCCTATAGCCTCGTCAACTCAGGCATCACATATATGTGGTCAGAATCAATTGAAATCTCCTTGTGGGCTGACAACCTGATGAATACCAAATATGCCAGTCGTGGTTTTTACTTTGGACTGGAACCACCAAATTATGAAGATAAGCTTTACATGAGTTATGGGGATCCCAGGCATTACGGACTAACCATGAAGGTCAGCTTCTAACCTGAAACAAATTATATCACTATTTCTGGCCTTTAGCCTATGTTATAAGGTCAAATTGGAGTTTTTATGAAAAAGATTGATCTAATAGTTGGAATTCGTCCTGATTTTATACGTGCCTCAGCCTTACTGAATTCCTTTCAGGATTTTGAAGATGCTCTGGAAATTCGCATTATTCATACTGGCCAACACTATGACCCTGAATTGAGCCAGGATATTCTAGACCAGTTGCATCTTCCAACAGTGTCAGCCTATCTGGATATCAATGTGATTGAAGGTATTGGTAAGATGGCTTCCATCATGATGTCTTATGAAAATCAGATTCATATCGATAGACCTGATCTCGTCCTGGTAATTGGCAATTCAGACTCTGCACTGGCCTGTGCCATGGTCGCTTCAAGATCGCAGATACCTATTGCCCATATTGATGCCGGAGTACGCTTTCATGATAATCAACTTGTTGAAGAGCAGAATGATATGCTTATTGACAAATTGAGCAACATCCTATTTACTTCCGATGAAGAGCCTGTTATTAATCTCATCCGAGAAGGCTATGACAATCAAAATATCTTTGGAGTGGGCAATATTCGAGCAGATGCTGTATTTGCCAATCTGGGCTATGCAGAAGACAGCAATGCCTTAGATCGGTTTGGATTGGAAGAGAGTAGCTACATTCTGCTCACACTTCACCACGATCATGTTTTAAGCAATGTCGATTTTCTTGGTCCCTTTCTCACCATGCTTGAGAGACTTTCCGAGAAATTACGGATTATCATGATCTTACATCCCAAAACCCTGCAGCTACTTGAAGATATGCCAGAAGTTATGCTGGATCCCGGGGTCAATTTGCAATTTGTTTCGTCTCAGAACTACCATGACTATTTAAAGCTATTGAAGCATGCAGTTGTTGTGGTCACTGACTCACAAGGGCTACAGGAGGAATCCAGCATTTTAGGTGTTCAATGTCTCACAATCGGACATTCAAGCAATCGTCCTGTTACCCTTTCCAGGGGGACCAATACACTCATGGGATATGAGGTGGGTGATATCGAAGCCAAAATTATCTCCATCATTGAAGGTGATAAGATTGACGGTTTCCCCATTGATGGATGGGAAGGCAAGGCGGGTCAAAGAATTGCCAAATATATTTCGGAAATTGAGTAGTCAGCGCGGCAAAATTATAGTGGTGTTTTAGAAATATTTCTTTATTTGTATTTACCCAACAGAAATGAGTTGAAGATGATTCTATACAATGAGTAAATCAGAACATAAAATCCGCATTTTAATCGTCGAAGATGAGCGGCTATCAGCCGAAGATCTTTCCATGCGTATGGAACAGCATGATTTCACTGTTGTTGGTATCGCAGGGACAGGGCGCGAGGCGCTAAAATTAACTGCTGAGACCAAGCCAGATATCATTCTTATGGATATTCAGCTACGGGGTAAAATGAACGGCATTGAAGCTGCCAGGCTTATTCATCATGATCATGCGGTTCCAGTGATTTTTGCCACCGCCTATGGTGACGATGCTCATATCTCGCAGACTCTTCAAGATGCAGATCCCTATGGGTTTCTCCACAAGCCCATCGATGACCAGGCAGCTCATACCATGATCAGGATTGCACTTACCCGATTTGCCACAGATCAGATGATGCTCAGGGTCAATGAACTCCTCGGTATGAAGGATTCAATTTACAGCGGTCTTGAATCGACAAATAGCATTGAAGATATTTCAGAGCTATTGCATTCATCCTTTTCTCAAACTACAATTTTTAAAAAATTCTGGACGGTGCTCTGGTCTGAAGATGATAAAAACGCCGCGAGTCAATGCACTGGAATATCTGAAAAGGTATTTAAACAGTATCTGAAAAAGAGAAATCGGGAGAGTCTGGAAAATCAGGAAATGATGATTCCAGATGAGCTCATGAACTCCCTTGTTGAGGAAGATACCTATCTCATCATCATTTGTGGTGAAAAGAAGGTAGTGGGTCTTTTTGGATTTACCTGGAATTTAGGCATTCCAAATTTCCGCAGTGAATTTGCTGTCATCAAGGATGTGGCTCATCTTATTTCACAGAGCATAAAAAACACTCAATTAAAAGATGAACAGCAAAAAACTCAAAAGTTGGTGGCTGAATCAGAAGCACATATCAAAGCCATCGTGGAGCAATCATCCACGGGTATATACATTGTTGATCACAACTCTCATTTTGTTTATGTCAATGATCGCTTGTGCCAAATATTTGATCGTTCCCTTGAAGAATTGATTGGCACCAATTTTTCCGAACATCTCGGTCTTTCTCGTTCCAGAGTCATCAAATATTTTGAGGATAGACAGGCAGGTAAGGATGCTCCCAATGAATATTCCCTGGATATCATTCGACCAAACGGAGAGACGCGGGATATTCTGATTTCTGCCAATGCTTTCAAAGACAGCGAGGGCTATGTTAAGAACATTGGTCATGCTCTGGATATCACTGATCAAAATATAGCAAATCTTGAATTAAGGAAATTGAGTCAAGCTGTTGAACAAAGTCCTGTCATGACAATCATTACCGATGTTGATGGGAATATCCAATATGTCAATAGTGAATTCTTATCCAACATGGGATATAGCCTTGAGGAACTCATTGGAAATAATCCTCGTATTTATAAATCTGATCGTCATGATAAATCATTTTATGAGGAATTATGGCTCACCATAAAAGGGGGTAGCGTCTGGTCAGGCGAAATAGTTAATCGGAAACGAAATGGCGAAGATAGCTGGGGCAAGGTGTCCATTTCACCCATTCGTGATTCCCATGGTAACGTGACACACTTTGTGGGCTTGAATGAAGATATTACCAAACAGAAACGGGAAGAAGAACGCGCACTGAAGGATCAAAAACTTCGGGATGTTCTCTATGCCATTACCTCGGCGGCCATCAAAGCCAACGATGTTTCAAGTCTGTATGAGAAAATTTATCAATTCATTAGCGAGATTATTTCCAGTAGCAATTTCTACCTCGCTATGCTGAACAAGGAAGAGAATACCCTTTATTTTCCTTACGAGATAGATTCCTATAATTCAGAAATTCCAGAAAGCATTCCATGTAATCCAGAAACTTCACTTACAGCCCGCACCATCATTCAGCAAAAGACACTCCACGTAAAACAGGCTGAAATTCGTGAGATGAATGACAGTAATCAAGTCACTATTGCAGGGGCATTGCCCAGTGTCTGGTTGGGTATACCTTTAATAGTGAAAAATGAAGCCATTGGAGCCTTTGTACTGCAGGAATATGATGGTCTTACCCATTATGAGGAAGAGGACATAAGACTCCTTGATCTGGCAGCGGGACAGGTTGCCTTGACCATTGATCGGGCCAGAAAATCCAAGGCTCTAAAAGAGCTGGCCGCCGAACTTGCAAATGCCAATGGGATAAAAGAACTCCTCCTGGATGTCATCACTCACGACCTTCGAAATCCAGCTGGCGTGATCAGCTCTGTTACGGAATTATTGACTGCTGAGGATAGCTCGAATGAGATGTTCGAAGTATTGAAGGGAAGTGCAGAAAGCTTGATGGCAGTCATCAAGAACGCCACGGTTTTATCCAAGCTCAGCATAGGCGAAAATATCACCAAAGAGAAGCTTGATCTGGTTCCTATGCTGAAAAGGGTGGCATCCGAATTTGCATCACCGTTGTCCACGGCCTCCATGACTATCCATAGTCATCTTCCTGAATCCCTCATCATTGATGCCAATCCCATCATTTCCGAAATTCCCAAAAATTATATTGGGAATGCCATCAAATATTCAAAATCCGGTGGAAACATCGATATCATTCTCAGGGAGGAGAATGGAAAAATCACCCTAAGAATTGAAGATGATGGCAAACCCATTCCATCTGAAATGCGAGAATTTATCTTTGAACGAAGTGTTCAGCTCAGTGCAGGTGAGAAGCGGGGACGTGGTCTGGGTCTGGCCATTGTGAAGCGAATTGCTAAGGCACATGAAGCCAGAGTGGGTATCGAGGACTCATCATCAGGTGGGAACAGTTTCTTTTTAATATTTTAATCCAGCGATCAACCACTTAAATCTGTTTTGCCTTCCTGTTTGATACGAGATAATCAAGCGTATATTGCGCCCTATGATGAGATCTGAAGTTCGAAATTTTTGTATAATCGCCCATATTGATCATGGTAAATCTACCCTCGCTGATCGACTGCTGGAAGAGACCCATACACTTACTGACAAACAAATGATGAATCAGGTCCTGGATGATATGGACCTGGAACGCGAACGTGGCATAACCATTAAATCTCATCCCATTCAGGTCAAGTATCCAGCTCAGGATGGAAAAGAATATATTCTTAATCTCATTGACACACCTGGGCATGTGGATTTCAGCTATGAAGTTTCTAGAAGTTTGGATGCCTGTGAGGGTGCTCTGCTTCTGGTTGATGCTGCTCAAGGCGTGGAAGCTCAAACGGTAAGTAATGCCATGTTGGCTGTTGAGAGTGGCTTGGAAATTATTCCTATCATCAACAAAATTGATCTAGCGGCTGCCCAGATAGAGAATGTCAAATCTCAAATTGTAGATCTGCTTGGTTGTGATGAGGATGATATTATTCAAGCCTCTGCCAAAGCTGATATTGGTATTCATGAGATATTGGAAGCCGTTGTAGAGCGAATTCCTGCTCCGGAGGGCAATGATGATTTACCCCTAAGGGCTCTGGTATTTGACAGTACCTATGACTCCTATCGGGGAGCCGTGGCATATGTACGTGTTCTTGAGGGTCAGCTAAAATCCAGGGAAATAATGCGTTTCATGGCCAGCAAAGAAGAGTATGAAGTTGCTGAGCTGGGATATTTCAAGCTCAAAAAGATGAAGGGTGATATTCTCAGAGCAGGTGATGTTGGCTATATCATTGCGAACATAAAGGATATCAGTGAAATTGGTGTCGGAGATACAGTTACATCAGCCAAACATGGTGCAACTGAGGCGCTGACAGGCTATCGGGAAGTCAAACCCATGGTGTATTCAGGGGTATATCCTATCGTGTCAGATGACTATTCAAATCTGCGTAACGCGCTTGAAAAGCTCAATCTTAACGATGCCGCATTGACATGGGAGCCGGAAACGTCCGGTGCACTGGGCTTTGGGTTTCGCGTGGGTTATCTCGGCTTGCTACACATGGAAATTGTCCAGGAGCGTCTGGAACGTGAATTTGCCATTGATCTGATTACCACCCAACCCAATGTGAAATTCAAAGTGTTTCTCAAGGATGGGTCACATATTATGGTTGATAAACCCAGTGACCTTCCTGAATCCGGTGATATTGACAGCATTCATGAGCCTTATGTAACTGCCGAAGTATTGACCCCACCAACCTATATCGGCAATTTAATGAAACTCATTATAGATAAACGTGGTATTTATAAGTCCACGCACTACCTGGATGAGTCCAAAGTTCAGATATATTTTGAGATCCCGCTGTCTGAAATCATTTTCGATTTTTATGATCAGTTGAAAAGTACATCCCGGGGGTATGCCTCCTTTGATTATGAACCCATTGATTTTCGTAAGGGTGATCTGGTGAAACTTGATATTCTCATTGCCACTGAGCGCGTAGATGCGCTTTCGCAAATCGTACACCGGGACAAGGCCTACGACCATTCCCGCAAACTTTGCGCAAAATTGAAAGAATTAATACCTCGACAGCAGTTTGAAGTACCCATCCAGGGATCTATTGGACAGAAAATAATTACCCGCGAAACAGTAAGAGCCTTGCGCAAAAATGTAACCGCCAAATGTTATGGTGGTGATATCACTCGTAAAAGGAAGCTTTTGGAAAAACAGAAAGCTGGTAAAAAGCGCATGAAGCAAGTGGGTCGGGTAGAAGTTCCGCAGGATGCTTTCCTGGCTGTATTGAAGCTCAATGATTAATTAGTTCCCTCGGGGAATTCCAAAAGTTCCAGAAGAGTTTACATGGCAAAAAAAGTCTCTGCATACCGCCAATATCTAAATAGTTCAAAATCCCTTCACTATAGTCTGATACTGACATTGCCAGTATTGGCCATGTATGAATTGGGCACCATATTTCTCTTCAGAGACTCTTTCTTCGAATTAAGGAATAGCGGTGAAATTCTGTTGCGCAGTCTCTTTGAATCCCTGGGATTGACGAATCCACTCATGGTTTCCGGCATTTTGCTGATTCTATTTATAATCGTCATGGTACGCGGCTACAAAATTGAAAAAAAGCCTGGCATTCATGCCAATTATATCGTCTACATGCTGCTGGAAAGTATGTTCTGGGGAGCTCTCATCTTTATTGCCCTCCAACTTTTTACTCAGTTGCCTTTACAACTGATTACCATGGAAGAAAAATTATCAAATATTAATCTAGCTATCGGTGCTGGCATTTTTGAGGAACTCATTTTCAGACTGGTTGTCATCAGTGCCATCCTGGTTATACTCGAACGTGGACTCACCTTTGAATCTCAATATGCTATCCCGCTTGCCATTATTTTGTCTGCCATAATATTTGCTGCCTTTCATTTATTTATGGAGGTCTACAGCTTTCCTGTTTTTTCACAACGGGTAGTTGGAGGGATACTCTTAGGGAGCCTTTTTTATATCAGAGGCTATGGTATTAGTGTATATGCCCATATTATCTATAATTTTCTCATATTGGCAGATTCCTGGTAAACAATTATTCGTTTTGCCATTTGGAACGAATTGATGTAGTCTATCGTTTACCAGTCTGACAACAAACACGATGCTTAGAATATTTTATCATATCACCTACAGGACGAGGTAGTCATATTTATTGGCTAGTCATATTTATTGTTATCTCTCTGGCAGGTGGGCTTGGCTCAGTTGAAGGCTCGGACTCAACCACTGTTGCTGGATATGATCCTGATAAAATCGCCTATATCCTGGACAATGATACGCTGACATTTAAGCGGTTTTATTCAATTCAGCATTTAGTCTATGCACCTGTTGCAGACACTTCACAAACAATGCCGCCTAAAACATCAAAAACTGGCTCCCCTGAAAATGGACTAGATGCGGTGGGAAGCATCACCCGTGGCATACAGGTATCTAGCAATTCCTCTGTTTCGCTCCAATCAAGTATGTATCTCAAGATCAAGGGAAATTTGAGTGATCAATATACCGTCCAGGGAGTTTTAACCGACAAAACGTCTCCTCTCCAGCCCATTGGTAACACAAGACGCTTGAACGATTTTGAGCGCGTCATGATCCAAATTGATGGACCCGCATTGAATGCTTCAATTGGGGATATAGATTTGCGTCTGAACAATGGCAGATTTGGCAGGGTTGATCGTTCTATTGAGGGGCTTAGTGTAAAGACCAAATCGAAGAAAGGAGCGTTGAGTGGAGCGCTTGGGTTTAGCTATGGAGAATATCATCTGTTACAGGTTCAAGGGAAGAATGGCAAACAGGGTCCCTATCGGTTGTCCGGCAAAAATGGTGAGAAATTTATCATCATTCTGGCTGGCTCAGAAAAAATTAAACTGGATGATCGTTTGCTTATCAGGGGTGCAGATGCTGACTACATCATTGATTACAATGCGGCAGAAATTCACTTCACTCAGAACCACATTCTCTCTTCCAATTCAAGAATAAGTGTCGAATTTGAGTATGTGCCCGATATTTATCTCGCCTCCTATTCATTTGGGAAACAACTCATCAGTGGCGAAGTCTCACTCGGCAATAGAGTAGATTCTCCTTTTTTCATTTCCGCTGCCTGGCAGGATATCCGGGATGATCAGAACAACCCCCTTGGCAATGTTGAAGCGGATCAACTCCAGGAAATATTTGGTGATCTCGGTGCTGGTATATCTACAGCAGAGATAAGTGGCATCTTTCCTGATAGCTTGAATGGGAACTACAATCTGGAGGATTCTGGAATATTGGTCTTTATGGGTGATCAGCTTGGTGACTATCGGGTAGATTTCAATTTTGTCGGACTTGATAGGGGAGCATATCGTAAAGAACAGAATACCAGTGGGCAATACTATGTCTATGATCCGGATGATGGTGAATATCTCCCTGCACAACAATATGTAGCACCTCAAGCACTATCGGTCTTTTCGATATCGGGACACATAATGAAGTCTGGAATAGAGGCTGATTTAGATATAGGCATATCACATGACACGAAAAATTTATATGCCCAAGATGCGAGGGGTATTCCGAAACTGGCCTGGGATATCAATGGGGGTGTTTCCCGACCCCACTTTGAATTTCTCTATGGTGATAAGTATTATGAACCTGGATATGAGAGCCACGATGCGCTGGAAACATTGGAGTACTATCGTCGCTGGCACCTCAATGCCAGGTTGAGTGAAGAAGAACACCTCAGCTACGGTCATCTGCGATTGGGAAAGCAGAATTATCTCAAAACATCTGTTTCTCAGATGGAAAGATCCGGTTCGTTGGTAGGGCAACAGTTGCAAGTTGAAAGTAAAACGAATCCTTCCGCTCCTTTGACAGCTCAGTATTCAGCAACGATGACAAACCTTGATAGTACACTAAGTCAGTCACATAATTTCAGGACCGTTTATAGCCGTGAAAAAATTTCAACGGGCTTTAATCTGGATGTTGAAGATGGATCAGCCTCGACATTCTATACGTCTAACGACCATTTGAGTTCTGGAGTTGAATTTGGCTATACTCATTCTGATAAACATAAATTTTTGATTCAATATGATCGTCGACTGGATTATAGACTTTCCCTGGTGAACCAAACATTTTTGAGCTCTGAGAATGTAGACAAGTGGGCTGATCAGCGTCAGGATTGGATTTCTGAATACCAATTTAAAGATTTTCTCAACTCCCAGGGTCGACTCAACCTGAAGTATCGGGAACACAGAAGTGACAGTGGTTCGGTGAAGCAATATTATCTTGGCAATTTTCAAATGAGTGGAAAAGCTTTTAGCGATAGGCTCATATTTCAAGAGAAATATCTCCTGGATGAAGAACATATTCCTAAATATGACTACCATTATATTGAGGTTGATACTGGGTACGGTGACTATAGTTTTGATCCAGCCATTCAAGATTACATCGCTTTGCATGGGGGACGGTTTGTAAGACAACGTATTTTTTCAGATCGCGAAGAACAGGTCAGGAAGTATGACAATAAAACACGTCTTGAATACACTTCTGACGCCTATGGCAAATTGGATAAAATCGCCTTCAAAAGTCGATTTGGATACGAGTCCAAACTAAAGCAGGAGGTACAAAGCAGCACGACGATCCAGAACCAATCCCTGCTCAGCGTTGATGTTGATTTTCAGACGGGACAATCCTCGTATTTCACCAGAATCAGCTATTCAGGCAAATCCACTCGGAATAGTTCCACACTCTATAACTATGGCAATGAAGAGAATAAGTATTTTTCCCACGAGGTGGATGGTGCTTTGTTGTGGAATCCCCGGAATCAATCCAAGGTTGGGATCATTTTTGAATCGCGGGAACGTGAGCTTGAGTACAATGCGCTGGCGCATGAGTATTGGGTATCTTCAAGACCCTTTATCAATCATGTCCTGAAAATTTCCGCCCAACAAAAGCTGGAATTTGACCTCAAATATTCAATGGTTAGTGACAAACATCTCGATAAGAACTATGCCGAGCAATTTATTTATGCAAATCACTCCTTGAGATTTAGGCGTAGGGGCAGGGTAGATCAACAACTGTCCCTTTCGACTATTCAGGCTGATGTTCAGGCCATTCCATACTCTGTTTTTTCCGGTAGACAACCTGGTGACAATTGGAAGTATTCTATCAATGGCCGCTATACTTTTTCCAGCATGTTTCAGGTGTCCATGAATTACAGTATTCAAAAACGTGGCAATAATGCGAGTGAGCAATACTTACGTGTTGAGGGAAGGAGCCACTTCTAATGAAACCTCTCCTCATCATATCAATTGCACTTTCACTGTTGATTTCTATCCTTCACAGCCAACCTATTCGACTCGTGCTTAAACAATCGAGTGCATCCGATACCCTCATGGTTTCACCTGTACAGATCGACTCCATTTTAGACGCCAGGTTAAATGACTTATCAGCACAGGGCTTCTGGGACGCAGGGATTGAGTTGTCCACAGATTCAAAATTACCAGATCTCATCGAGGCTCGGATCCATCCCGGCGATCCCGCAGTGCTTGGATATGTGCATTTTTCAGGGCTGAACCAGAAAGGGTCGCGTTATCTGGAAAAGGAATTCAAAATGGGTCGGTCTGGTATATCAAGTGACTATTTACCTCTGGCCATACAAAGAATTAGGAATTTGGGTTACCAGGTGGCTGATGAGACCCAGCTCTCCAGAGATTCCAATGGCGAATACCATTTGACCTATAGGGTTAAGAATCATCCCGAACTTCAGGCACAGGGGCTGGCCAGCTTTAACCGGAGTGGAACAAGTGATACACTGGCCTGGTATGGTCAGATCAATGTGAATATTCCGAATTTTGACGGGAAGGGCAAATCGTTCGACTTTTCATGGGAACGCCTTAAATCAAATTCCGAATCCTTCAATTTGGGGTTTCAGTATCCCTGGATATTTGATTTGCCACTAACCGGTGAATTCCAGTTTGGCAGAGAGGTAATTGATGGGAACTATCAGATTATTCAGACCCATCTTGGGTTAGGATGGGATATAGATTGGGACCAATCTATTTACCTCTCTTATGAAAAGAACGAATCAATCATCACTCACGAAGGGTCGTTGCTCTTTCCCCAGTGGAAAGCAGATAAGAAACGCCTCTTGGGTCTGGGGTATCAGCAATCAAGTCTGAACGTTCAACTTCATCGCGGGCTTTCCCTGAAAACCATGCTGTTTCAGGAAATCAACTTTGAACCGAAGTCGATCAGAAAATTCACTTTGCGTTCTGAGGCTGAAACCAAGCTTTTTAGTAAATTCTATGCGTCACAAAGAACCACAGCAAATATCCAAAACCATTCCATATCAACATCTGATCCATCCATACTCGTTCCATTGGGTGGGGTAAATAGTGTTAGAGGCTATGAAGAAGCCTTTGTAAGGGCTCCCAATACGGTTAGCATTCAGAACACGCTTCATTTTACGATGGGGAGTCAATCGCAAATCCTTGCATTCTATGATATTGGCCTGCATAATACTGATAATAATATTGAAGCCCTCCAGGGTTATGGACTGGGTGTTCAATTGCGAAGTGGAAGAGGACCTATCAGACTGATTCTTGCTTCTCATAAAGGAGTTAAATTGAGTAATAGTTTTTTCCACATTGAATATTCTGGAGGTATTTCATGGATCGATCGATAATTGAAAAGAAAATATTAGATACCTTCAAACGGAACCAGGGGCAATGGTATAAACCACGTGCCATCATGAAGGCTTCTCACATTAAAGAGAGGGATTACCGAACCCTCAAAATTCTTTTGCTGGATATGTACCGCAATGGTAAGATTGAACAAAAGGGTCGTCATCAGTATGCTTATAAACCCAAAATGCAGCAGAAGACGGGTATCCTTGCAGTCACATCCCGAGGCTTCGGATTTGTTGAACTACAAGATGGTAGTGAAATATTTATTCGTGCACAGGATATGGAGCATGCCTTTCATAAAGATCTCGTACGGGTTCAGATTCTAAAGAAGCAAAGGGGCGATAAACCTGAAGGGCAGATCATTGAAGTCATCAAAAGACACCAAACAGAATTTGTAGGTGTTTATCAACATGATCGATTTGGTGAATGGGTGGTTCCTGAGGATAAACGCCTCCGTGTAAGGTTTGCAGTCATTGGAGGCAATCCAACGACTGCCAGAGATGGCCATATGGTGTCTGTAGAGCTCGTTCAATGGGATGAAGGACATCCAGAACCACTGGTTGATATTAAAGACGTTCTGGGCTATCCCGGTGATCCAGGTGTTGATATCGCCTTAATTGTCCAAAAGCATGATTTACCGACAACATGGACTAATAAATCTATCGAACAGGCAGAATCCTATTCTGAGCAGAGTGTGCAGGAAGAAATCGCAAATAGAACGGATTTACGTCACCTCACCTGTTTTACCATTGATCCGGAAAGTGCTCAGGATTTTGATGATGCAGTGTCGATTCAAAAAACCAAGTCAGGCTGGACACTGGGTGTCCATATTGCTGATGTCTCTCACTATGTTGTCCCTGGAAGCCCGATTGACAGGGGGGCCAGAAAGCGCGGATCCAGTGTTTACCTGGTAGGTACAGCTATACATATGTTGCCAGAAAAGTTGGCTTCCAATTTATGTTCGCTGAAACCGCATATTGATCGGCTCAGTATGACATGTCTCATGGATATTGGAAGGGATGGACAATTCACTCGTTCAAAAATCATGAATTCAGTGATTCACTCAAATCAACGCTTTACTTATGAAGAGGTTGAGGACATCATCCATGGGAAAGCCAATAAATATTCAGAGGACATCCTTGAGATGGAAAAGCTTCGCAAGGTGCTCTTCAAAGACAGAAAATCGCGGGGAAGTATTGATCTGGATCTGCCAGAGCCCATCGTCCTATTGGATGAGACCGGTTTCCCGCATGACATTAAGCCATCCAAACGTCTAACTTCCCACCGATTGGTGGAAGAATTCATGCTGGCAGCGAATCGAGTAACTGCAGAATTTTTTGATGGAAAATTTGTGAAGGCCAAATTACCAGGCATCTATCGAATCCATGAAACCCCTTCTTCAGATGACATTTCCAAATTGCAGATGATTTTGGATCGTTTAAAGATTCCTCAAAAAATTAAAACACCTGTGAAACCAAAAGACTATCAGGTTCTGGTTGAAGCTGTAAGAGAGAGTCCCTATCGTCATTTTATTGAAAAAGTCGCCCTGCGCTCAATGACCAAGGCGAAGTATTCGGTAGAGAATAAGGGTCATTTTGGGCTGGCCTTTAAATCATATACCCATTTCACCTCTCCAATTAGACGCTATCCCGATTTGACTGTTCATCGACTCCTCAAGCAGTATGTGAAACAGGAAGGTGGCACGCCGCCATCACTGGCATCCCTTGAGAAACTGGCTGAGCATTGCTCGCAAAGAGAAAGGGTCGCTATTGAAGCGGAAAGGGATCATATGAAAATCAAACAACTCCAGTATCTCAGCAAACGCGTAGGTCAAGAATTTGAGGGTGTCATTTCTGGTGTTCTCAATTTTGGTTTCTTCGTAGAGTTGGCAGAGAGTTTTGTGGACGGACTTGTCCATGCCGGTAGTCTCAAAGATGATTATTATGAATATGAAGAGAATAATTTCTCACTCACGGGGAGGCGCACACGAAAGATGTATCGTTTAGGCGATCCCGTGAAGGTGAAAGTGACCTCGGTTTCCATATCTGAAGGGTTGGCAGATTTTGAGGTCGTAAGCAATTAAAGACTGTGAGAAATTCATACCGGTAATAAATTTATGCTTCGATTTATTTGAGAATATAGGGAAGTATGATTTATGAGAAAATTACACATCATTCAGTATCCATTATTGATATTACTGCTTGTTATAACACTTGTATCCTGTGAAAGACCCAAAGATAAAGCGATTGGATATGATCATGTCATTACGGTGGTTTGTGATGAAAGAAACTGGGAAGCATGTGAACCTATTCTAGCCCAAACACTTGGCAAGATTTATCATACTCCCCCCACAGAAACACTCTATACTTTTCAAAGAATCAGCCCTAATGATCTCAATACCAATATTTTGAATAAAAATTTGATGATATTGACTCGCCTGGAAGAAAAAAGTAAGGTGACACCACAAGTTCGATCCATGCTTCCAGATTCCACCATCAAACGGATACGACAAAATCCTAGAGGCATTTATTATCAAGGAGATGTCTATGCCACTGGCCAGGCTTTAGTCGTTGTGGTTGGCAAGTCCCTCGGTGATCTCAGGAACAGACTTGAAATTAATCAGGATCAAATCTTCAACTTTATTGAGCACAAGATGTTTGAACGGAGGACTGCCTTCATCTATCGTTCCGGTGAGCAATTCGAACTGGCGCAAAAATATTATGACCAGTATGGATTCTATGTGCGCATGATGCATGATTATGTTGAGATTGAAAACCGACCCAAGGATAAATTGCTTTGGCTGGGTCGTGATTTTCCCTATCGCTGGCTCACGGTTACCTGGGCTGAGCCTACTGATTCAACCCTGGAATATCAGTTGAATGATCTGCTCACTGAGACTTTTGGCCAGAAACTGAGAGATGTACAACTAAATAGGGATTACCTGGTTGGCGAGTCCTTCTGGTTTAAACAATATTCCGCGTACAAGTATTATGGTCTGTGGGAATCAAAATTGGAGGTCAAGGGTGGACCCTTTATCGCCTACGGCTTCTATGAACCAGTGAAGGATCGGATATATCTGATTTCAGGTCTTGTCAATGCACCAGATAGAGCAAAAATGCCCTATATCAGGCAGATGGAAACCATTATCAGAACGTTTGATACCGAAGTATTTGATGCAGATTAAGGACTAGATCAATTGAACCAAAGTGTGCTTATAACTGGGATTAACGGATTACTTGGACAAAATATTGTTCAAGAATTTCGACAAGATCATGAAATATATGGACTCGATTTAAATCCCGGAATCTTTGGAGCCTCAGAGCATATCCATGTTAATCAGATGGATTTGAATGACAATGACGCTTTGCGTGATTATATCAAGCAGATTAAGCCTGACAAAATGATTCATACCGCTGCATACACCAATGTAGACGGAGCAGAAGATGATCATGAGATTGCTTTTGCAGTCAATGCAGATGTCCCCAAAAATATAGCTGCCATCTGTCTTGAGTTAGATATCCCACTCGTCCATATATCAACAGATTATGTCTTTAATGGAGAATCCGGTCCGTATGCGGAAGATGATCAGCGTGATGCCAGAGGTAAATATGCTGAATCAAAACTTGCTGGAGAATCTGCTGTTTTAGAATCAGGAGCCAAAGTGGCTGTGATTCGACCCAATGTCATGTATGGTAATGGCGTACACCTAACCAGTAGTTTTGTGGAGTGGCTGGTCAACGAATTAAAAAATGAACGCTCCGTGCGAATTGTGGATGATCAGTATAATAATCCCACCTATGCGAGACGTTTAGCCCTGGTTATCAGAAGGGTTTTCGAACAAAAAGCTTGGGGAATCTGGCATTTTGGATCAAAAGAGGTGGTTTCGCGTTATACTTTTGCACTAAAAATTGCAGATATTTTTGGGTTGTCCTCTGCTTTTATTAATGCAATTTCCACGGGTGACTTGAATCAGAAAGCTCCTCGACCCATGCGGAGCGGTCTTATTTGTAATAAATTGAACAAAGCGCTGAAAATTCCTATCCTCAGGATTGATGAAGAATTGGCTCTGCTAAAGGAAGAAATGGATGTCTCGTAACTTAACAATCATCCCAACATATAATGAAAAAGAGAATATTCTTCTCGTCATAGACCGCGTCTTATCGCTTAATGTCAAAACAGACATTCTTATAGTGGATGATGGTTCTCCAGACGGAACGGCTGATCTCATAAAAGATCGTCAAAAGAATATGCCTGAATTGCATCTCATGGAACGTGCCAATAAGATGGGTCTCGGAACAGCATATATTGCAGGTTTTAAATATGCCATTGAACATGACTATGATACTGTCGTTCAGATGGATGGCGATTTTTCTCATGATCCGGAAGTTATTGAAACTTTCCTTAAAGAAATTGAAACCAATGATCTTATCATTGGATCTCGTTACTTGAATGGTATCAGCGTTGTGAATTGGCCTCTCCAAAGGCTCATGCTAAGCTATTTTGCCAGTAAGTATATACAGATGATCACCCGCATGCCTGTGAATGATGGTACCGGTGGTTTTAAGTGCTGGCGGGTTTCTTTTCTAAAACAGCTCAGCCTGGAGAAAGTCAGAAGTAGTGGCTACTCCTTCCAGATTGAAATGAATTTCAGGGCCTGGAGAAAAGCTCCAGACCGCGTCAAGGAAGTTCCCATCCTATTTGTTGATCGTACGGTCGGGCAGAGTAAAATGTCAAAAGCAATTCTTCGAGAGGCGATCTGGCGTGTCTGGTGGTTACGACTTATGGCTTTGTTGGGAAAAATTTAAGTCCTTTCTTAAAAGCCCAATTTTATGAAGCTCTCCATTGTTATTGTCAATTACAATGTAAAAGCCTTTTTACAGCAGGCTCTTGAGAGCATTCTCAAAGCTACAAACTCAATCGAAACTGAAATATTTGTTGTAGATAACCACTCTGTCGATGGTAGTATCGACATGTTGCAAGCGCAGTTTCCTCAAATTAAACTCATTCAGAATCAGAATAACCTGGGCTTTGCCAAAGCAAATAATCAGGCCATCAAACAATCGACAGGGGAATATGTCTGGTTACTAAATCCAGATACGCTTGTACAGGAAGACACCCCTCAAAAGCTGATTGGGGTCATGGAATCAGATGAACAGATTGGATTGTTAGGGTGTAAAATTCTTAATGATGATGGAAGCCTCCAATTAGCCTGTCGGAGAAGTTTCCCAACACCCTGGGTGGCCTTCACCAAAATGCTGGGTCTGGCTAATATATTTCCGAAATCAAAATGGTTTGGACGTTACAATTTGACTCACCTTGATCCCGACGAAGCCTATGAGGTGGAAGCTATCAGTGGCTCCTGTATGTTTATTCGCAGAGTTGCCCTGGAAGAAGTGGGAAGCCTGGATGAAAGCTTCTTTATGTATGGTGAGGATCTGGATTGGTGCTTCAGATTTGGACAATCCAGTTGGAAAGTTTATTACACCCCTGACACGAGTATCATCCATTATAAGGGTGAATCATCGAAGATCGCCTTGTGGGATACCAATACGCACTTCTATCGTGCTATGGACATCTTTGCCAGAAAGCATTTTAAATCATCTTCCAGATTTCCCATTCACTGGGTATTGAGGTTTGGGATATTCGCCAGATATATTCTCTCTGTTCTGAGTAAAATTAGTCAGAATGCCGCGTCTTACGTGCTGGACCTCTCTGGACTTCTTCTTATTACTCTAATCGCCATTTTTATCAAGTTCAGAACCTTTGATGTTCTAGAACAATATATATATGTTCTTCCCGTCTATTTGGGATCCTGGTTAGCCGTAATCACAAGCTTAGGATTGTATAGAACTTACAAGTATTCTGTGAGTAGATCCATTCTGGCTGCAACTTTGGGTTTCCTGATTAATGTGACGCTCACTTACTTCTTCAAAGATTATGCATTCTCCCGAATCGTGATGCTAATCAGCTATTTTGGAGCTCTTTTCTGGATTCCCGGATGGAGAATAATTGCCTCTTCACGACGGACCGAGAATTTTGAGTTAGGCACACAGAGAACTCTGATTATAGGGGATTTTGAAAGTGCCAGTGATATTTTTTCACGTCTTATGACCAATCTAGGTCTGGGATATACGCCCGTGGGGAT
>CAZDVD010000035.1:0-26870 GCA_964508765.1 uncultured Lentisphaeria bacterium | reverse complement strand
AGAAGATCTATGACTTCTATGATGAATCCCAATATGGCTTCGTTAATTATGGGGGCTATCTACCTGAACCTTTTAATGCTCCACTTGGACCAGTATCTCTGAGTATTCCTCTGTATGAGGTCATTCATGGTGATACTATCCTCGTTGCTGTCAATACGACTATTCCCACAGACACCAGCTTCATTTCTGCTGAAATTGAAATCGGAGGTTATGGTGGACTATTGGAATTTATTGAGGTGGTTACTGAAAATAGTCTGACAGGCTATTCAGGTTGGACTGTCATGAGCAATGAAACTGAATCTCTCATCCTTACTGCCAGCGCTGGAGCAACACCCATCACCGGTGATGGTGTCCTCTTTTGGTTGAAATTCGTCGTTCCTGAGGATCAGCCCAGTATGTTCATTCCCATAGAGATTGGTGATGCTATCTACAATACTGGTGAAATTGAGGTTGATGTGGAAGCTGGCGGAATTCAGGTTATCTGGGCTCCCGAAGCATCCTTTACCGCAAGTGACACCTCAGGTATCTATCCTTTGACTGTAGATTTTACCGATCTCTCAGAACAAGGAACCTATGCCATCTCTCAATGGGCATGGGACTTTGGTGATGGACTGACTGATACACTCCAGAATCCATCGCACAGTTATGCAGAGCCTGGTATCTACACGGTTTCACTCACTATAACAGATGGGTTTGGATTAGAGAGTTCAATGGTAAAGATGAACTATATCAACATGAATGGTATTTATGGCGATGTTGATCTCAACACCATTGTACAAGCCTATGATGCTGGTCTGATTCTGCAGTATCTGGTGGGTATGACGGATCTCACTGAAGCTCAACAGCTCGTGGGTAATGTGAGTCTTAATGAAAGCTTATCTGCTCTGGATGCATCATTAATCCTCCAGTATATGGTTCATCAGATAGATTCGCTTCCCTACGATACAACACAGGGTGAACTCCTGGCAGCTGGTGGACTGGGAATTGGAGGGGAATACTTCACACCTGGTACAGCCACAGTTATTCCTGTGCTTTTGCAGGAAGGTCTAAACATCTACTCCTTCGAAGGTGAGATTGATATGAATATTGATCATTTTACCCTGGATAGTATTGGATGGACAGCCAATGTTGATAGCTATGCGGTAGAGGCGATGATCGATAGCAACAATCATATCGTATTTGCAGGTGCAAGTTCACATGGTTGGGACTTATCTGGGTCATTTATGCAACTCTATGGAACCGTTGATATGGGTTATGAAGGGGATTCCCTTGTCATTTCTGTTGATAAACTAAAGCTCAATGAAAATCTAGAATTCATTGATTATCAGATAGGTGTGTTAATCAATACAGTATCTCTGGATCAATTTGCCTTGATTCCGGAGCATTTCTCGGTGAAACCCAACTACCCGAATCCCTTCAATCCTGTCACACACATTGACTACGGAATTCCAACATATGGTAATGTTGAGATTCGCATTTACGATGTAACTGGTCGGATAGTGAAGGAACTCAAATTCATTGATCAGGCCGCTGGATGGTATACCTATACCTGGAATGGCACCAACTTCGCAGGTGAATCAATGAGTTCGGGTTTATACCTGTGTCAGATCCAATCAGGTCCAGAGTTTGAGGTTGTGAAAATGCTATTTCTTAAGTAATACATCAAAATATTATAGTAGGATCAATATTCGGCCATCCCTTATAATGGGGTGGCCGATTTCATTATGTGAAACAAATAAGGGTTGTCCAGTCCTCGGATGGATATAGTTTTCCTTTGTATGCCAGACTTCAAAAACATGGATCTCGACAAATGAGAAGTGTTAAGCAACTTCTCTCTCGCATGACACTCCTCGCTATGCTTTTTTCTCATATTGTGTTTGCTGCTGATCTTAGCTGGTTACCCCAGGGCTCTTTCTTTCCTACCCGGTATCTCGATCCAGTAGCATGTCAACAGAGCATCAGCATCTTGAGCTATGAAGTTGAAGGGGAAACCCAATAGCTCATGTATGTCCCCATTTCTCTGAGTATGCCCCAGCAATTATTACGCTCGGTTTAATCATCTCTAACCCAGTGGGAAGTAGGTATGGAGTTTACCATCTATTCTCAATTTTCAATTGTAGATGTGGGCGAGGCCTTTATGGGAGGACTCCAGAATGCAGATTACCGAATTTCCTCCATGTTTCACTACCAATACAATCCCCGGACCCTGTATCGGGTTAGTCTATTTCACCAATCCTCACACCTGGGTGATGACTATATCATTCGCAACTTTATAACGACAGCCACATTGAGAACCCAAAATTATGAGCAACTTGATCTCACTCTGTATAAGAAATATGAGTGCTGGAACCTTTATGGTGTGGTTGGTTACAATGTCTCTCCCAACACAGTCCGTGAGCGTTCTCTGATTCAATTCGGTGGAGACTGGATTCGTCCCCTAGCGAACCATGCAGACATCGCTTTATTGGTGGCGATGGACGTGAAAATTTATGAGCACAATAACTATGTTCCTAATGTGCGAATAGGTGCTGGAATTGAGTTTGCCAGAGGGACGCAAACACCGCTGAAATTGTTACTCAATTATTATCAGGGACATCTACCTTATAGTACCCTTGAATATCAAAAGGTAAGCCTGGCTGGACTCACCCTCATCTTTGATATTCCCTCTAAGATCCAACTGTGAAATTAATTTAAAGGAATCGTGTATATCACTGACTAACAGTCTTCTACGATTATCATTTCTAGGCCTTATTTTTATGTTTGGAGCATGTAGCTATCAGAGTGCTCGGCCTGATTCTGAAGAAAAACTCATTCTCCAGAATGCCCTGAAAAATGTGCCCAGTGACTATTCCCATTTCCGTTTAGTGACCGGGGGACTAACTGTGAAAGTAGCAAACATTGAACCTTTGGCTGGTGATGCTCTGATAGATGCAAACCAGTTAGATAGCATCCCAGCTGATCAACTCCCATCATTGCATATCTGGAGTTCTGATATCAGGGATTATTCTACCCAGAAAATGTTGTCAAAATCCACGATTCGTCCACAACCTGATCAAAATTTCACTGATTCTGTATATGGGAATCATGTATTGTATTGGAATCCTTCGCTTCAATCGGCAGCTGATTTCACCATCACTCGAAAATTCAGATACATCACCTTTGACTATAGACCAGTGATTGACCGAGAGGCAGAACGTTCACAATGGGACCAGATTCCACAGGAGATTGTGGACAAATATACAGGTTCAGAACGGTTCCTTGAACAGGATGATGCCTTGATTGACACTGTATTCCAGCTATTGGAGAACATTGCCAATCCTGTGGGCCAGGCTGAAGTCCTCTACAATTGGGTCCAGAAATCCATGATTTATATTTATCCACCTGAAGCGCGGGGTGTTAAAAACGCGTTCGAAACCCTCAGAGGGGATTGTGGTCAATATTCCGCCTTGTTTATGACCATGTGCAGAATCGCTGGTATCCCAGCCAGCCAACAATCCGGTTTTAACTTCGTCCCTGACAATACAGGAGCACATGTTTGGTCGGAAATCTATCTGCCGGTGAAAGGATGGGTTCCCGTAGACGCCACCCGCAAAGATGGATTTCTGTTTCTGGACAACAAGCGACTGATCACATCGATTGGTTTAAATATCCCCCTCAAGGGGGCGCCAGCCTGGGCGACTTTCCAAAATTCTGAAGTGGAAGATGGTATAACAGATTTTATGCAGATGTATACCCTCGCCAGCAGTGGAATAGTGGCGAATTTTAGCAGTTCCCGTAAGGTGATACGCTCTGTGGAAATTCCCTAGTTCACAGGGCAGAAAAGAGCGGGATTTATCCTACTTATCTTCTCTCCTGAAGCCCATCTGAACCGAATTTAGAAACTTAATGAAAATATATTGAGCTAACTTCAATATATCTTTTGACATAGCTATAGCCAAAAATTATACTATGCGGCTTTAGGAGAGGACCTATGTTAATAAGTATGACCGGTTATGGCCGGGCCGAAGAAAAAATTGGTGATCTGAAGATAGTTATCGAGCTGAGAACTGTGAATAGTCGGTTCCTTGAATTTGTCATGCGTTTACCTCGTGGTTATGAGAAAGTGGAAGACGGTGCCAGAACCCATCTGCAGTCATTATTGACCCGTGGAAGAGTGACTATGAACATGAATATGGGGACGGATCAATCAGCTATTGGCAGACCCCATTTGAATGAAGAATTACTCCTGCATTACCAACAAATTGCTAACAATAGCGTCCAGATATTAGGTCGTGAAAGCGAAACTTTATCGGTTGCTGAATTGCTTCGCTTCCCCGATGTCATCACATATGACACAGATGCAGAAGATCAGGTCAAATTTAACACATCAGTTTTCGGGCTGGTTAAAAAGGCAGCTGATCAATTGCAAGCCATGCGGTTACGGGAAGGTGAGTTACTGGAACAGGCCATTATTGAGCAATTGGACAATATTGTTGAGATTACATCCCAGATTCATGCGGAAGATGGTAATCGTCTGGAACTCATTGCAGAAAAGATGCGTAAGAAGATAGCGGACAGTAGCTTAGAGGGTGAATCTCAAATTGATGAGAAGCGACTCGAGCAGGAAATTGTACTGTGGAGCGACAAGCTGGATATTGCTGAAGAGTTGACCAGGCTCAATGCCCATATTCAACATTTCCGGGAACTCATGGTAGAAAATGGCGATGCCGGTAAACGTTTGAATTTCTTGCTTCAGGAGATGAATCGTGAAGCCAATACCATTGGAAGCAAAGCCAATTCAACCCCCATCGGCCACGCTGTAGTAGAATTAAAGAACGAGATTGAACGTATAAGAGAACAGGTGCAAAATATTCAATGACATCCAACAAGGGAAAATTGATCATTGTAGCTGGGCCTTCGGGTACGGGTAAGGGAACGGTTGAAAATGCCGTCATGGAAAAATTTCCTGAGATTCAATTCTCAGTTTCTGTCACCACCCGCCCTCGCAGGGATTATGAAATTGAAGGTGAGCACTACTTCTTTATCAGCAAGGAAGAATTCCTGAAGCGCCTGGAACGCAATGAATTGGCGGAATGGCAGGAAGTCTATTCAAAAAATGGTCACTACTATGGGACCTTACGATCCTTTGTAGATACTGCCTTAGAACAGGGGAAGCTGTTGCTAATCGATATTGATATTAAGGGTGGCATCAATCTGAAAAAAGAATACCCCCAGAATAGCATATCAATTTTTATCGAACCACCTTCAGTTGAGGCTCTGGAGCGCAGACTCATCAATAGAAACACAGACAGCCCCGAACAGATCAGAATTCGTCTTGACCGGATGCCGGAAGAGATGGAATTGGGAAAACAATTTGATTATACCATCGTTAACGGTGAATTGAATGAAGCTGTTAACGATTTTACCGAAATATTAGAAAAAGAAATATATCAACAACAAAGGAGCATATAAATGGGTTTAGAGACAATACCGTTCAGGAAAATCGAAGAACATACCGAAGATATTTTTGAAGCAGTGACTGTGATCGCTAAAAGAGCGAGACAGATCATTGGAGATCGCTATGTCATCGAAGAAGAACGACGTCGTGAAGAAGAGAACCTCGAAGAGATCAGCGGTGAAGACGAAATGGCTCCAGCCTTTGAAATTGACACTGAAATTGATAGAGAAGCCTATGATGCAGTTGTGAAGCCCACAACAGTAGGTCTGACTGAATTTCTATCTGGCGATCTCAAGTGGGAAAAGCAAGCCATGTTCGAAGATGTCAATACAGAAGACGAGGAAACTGAAAAAGCCTAACGGAGCAGGATTCATATCAGGTGATGAATAAAAATGACCAGATAAAAGCCTTCGTAAAAGAAGAGTTGGAAATCTTTGGTGGACCCTTATACATGCCTGAGACCCTTCAGGAAACCGAGATGGAGAAAACCTCTGTGAGCAGCGATAAAAAGGCGCTCAGCGAATTTAAAAGTGCGATTGAGAACTGTATGAAATGTCCTCTGGGTGCTACCCGGACCAATTTCGTATTTGGTGCAGGTAATCCCCACGCCGATATCATGTTCGTGGGTGAAGCTCCCGGTGAAAAAGAGGATCTTGAGGGTATACCCTTTGTTGGGCGATCAGGCAAACTGCTGACGGATATCCTAAAAGCCATCAATCTCACCAGAGATGACGTCTACATTGCCAACATCCTCAAGTGTCGGCCACCCAATAACCGAGATCCAAGTAAAGCAGAAATCGAAGAATGTGAACCTTATCTCCTGAAACAGATCGAAATGATCAAACCCAAGCTCCTCGTCGCTCTGGGACGCATTTCAGCGACAACATTGCTAAGAACCAAGAATTCACTGACTTCAATGCGAGGACAGGTTTTTGATTATCATGGTACAGATATGGTTGTGACTTATCATCCTGCTGCTCTATTGAGAAATCCCAATTGGAAACGTCCTGCCTGGGAAGATTTCAAAAAAATCCGACAGATGTATCTTGAAAAAAGAGGGGAGTAGGCGTGAGTGAAACCAGTCAAAATCTGAGACTACCACCCCACAATGAAGAAGCCGAACAAAGCGTCATCGGATCCATGATGTTGGATCGTATGGCATTATCCTCTGCTATGGAATTTCTGGATCCAGAAAGCTTCTATCGTCCAGCTCACCAAAAAATCTTTAATGCCATTCTCAATCTGGATGTGCGCGGCGAACCTGTCGATCAGATCTCTGTTGTTGATGAATTGAAAAGAAGTGGTGATCTTCAGGCTGCTGGTGGTGCTTACTATATCACAGAGCTGACCGAGAAGATACCTTCTACTGCCAATGCCCGCTATTATGCCCGTCTTGTTATGGAAAGTTCTGCCCTCCGGGCACTGATTCAACTCTCTGCCGAATTATCTACAGAAGCTTACGAAACCCGCGAAAGGGTTGATGATCTTCTGGAGAAGGCCGAAAGCAAGATTTTCGAACTTTCTGAAAAGCGCTTTAAAACTGCTGATTTTGTGAGAATCCGCAGCGCTCTGGATGAAGCCTTTGCCCAGGCTGATAAATTCCATGAGAATCCGGGAGGAATCCGTGGAGTTGCTACTGGTTTCGACTCATTGGATGACATTACATCTGGCTTCCAAAAATCTGATTTAATTATCATTGCAGCCAGACCTTCCATGGGAAAAACTGCTCTGGCACTTTCACTGGCGCGAAATGCATCTGTAAAATTTGGTACCAAGATTGGCATCTTCTCCCTGGAAATGTCAAATTACCAATTGGCCATGCGCCTGCTATGTAGTGAAGCTAAGGTGGATGCCCACCTTGTGAGATCAGGACGTTTGCCATCTAATCTGTGGCCACGTCTCAGTACAGCTGCGGGCAATCTGGCTGAAGCCGAAATCTATCTCGATGATTCTGCCTCTCTAAATATTACTGAACTGCGAGCCAAGGCTCGGCGCTTAAAATCCGATAAAGATATCGACATGATTATTGTTGATTATATGCAGCTGCTTCAGGGAACAGGTCGCGTAGAATCAAGACAACAAGAAATCAGTCAAATTTCCCGTTCTTTTAAAATGTTGGCCAAAGAGCTTGACTTGCCCGTTGTCGCCCTTTCACAGCTCTCACGTGCTGTTGAGACAAGGGGGGGGGATAAACGACCCATACTCTCAGATTTGCGTGAATCTGGTTCTATTGAGCAAGATGCTGACGTGGTGATGTTTATTTATAGACCTGAAAAATATGGCGTTCTCGATGACAATGGAAATACCCAGGAGGGAGTTGCCGAACTTATCGTCGCCAAACAGCGTAACGGTCCTACGGGAACCGTGAGGCTTAGTTTCATTGATAAATTTGCCTCCTTTGAAAATCTTTCAGCTTATACACCATCTGCACCACCAAATGAAGGAGCTTCTGAACCCTTCTAATGGCTGCGGCAATCCTAGATAGAATCCTGAATACGGATGCTTCCAAGTATCCTGTTGATTTCCAGAAGATCCTGGATTTCATGGGCGGAAGCCAGTCCGTTGGTCCCAATGGGGAAGATTTTGTTTGGCGCGCCTACAATTTCGGGAAAAAGGCTCATCAAGGTCAGCTTAGAAAATCGGGTGAACCCTATTTCACTCACTGTGTTGAGGTTGCCACCATTCTGGCAGAAATGAAGCTGGATCCTGTGACCATTTCAGCCGCATTGCTCCATGATGTCATTGAGGATACTGGTTACACCCATAAGGATGTCGAGCAGGAATTTTCTGAAGAGGTCGCTCGTCTGGTTGATGGCGTCACCAAACTTTCCGATATAAAATTTCGCAGTGAAGAAGACAAACAGGCTGTTAATTTCAGGAAAATGCTCCTATCTGTGGCTGATGATATCAGGGTCATCATTATCAAGTTTGCCGATAGACTTCACAATATGCGGACGCTTAAACACCTTCCTGCTGTGAAGCAGCGGCGTATTGCCAGAGAAACCCGTGACGTTTATGCCCCATTGGCTCACCGTCTGGGTATGTATCGAATCAAATCTGAAATGGAAGATTTAGTTTTCGATATTCTTGAGCCCAAAGCTTCCCAGGAACTGCATAAGCTGATTCCAAAACGGCAGGTATTTTTTGAGAAATATGTCCAGAAATTTTTAGCTCCAGTGAAAGAAAAAATGGAAGCTGCCGGTTTTGAAGCCGTTTACAAAAGTAGATTCAAATCTCACTATTCTATCTTCCGGAAAATGCGGGATCAAAACAGACCCTTTGAAGATGTATTTGACATCTATGCGGTTCGCATCATCGTTGATCGAGTGGAAGCCTGTTATAGTGTGCTGGGTCTTATTCATGCCTTTTACACGCCCATTCAGGAACGTTTTAAAGATTTTATTGCTCAACCCAAATCCAATGGGTATCAGAGTATACAGACAACGGTTGTCGGTCCCGATGGTTTTCCCGTTGAAGTTCAGGTTCGCACAAAAGAAATGGATGATACGGCTGAAGAAGGTGTGGCAGCACACTGGCAGTACAAGGAGAAAGATTCAAAATCAAGTCAGGATGATATTGATCAGCAGGTGAACTGGTTGCGGAATCTGGTGGACATCTTACAGACCGAAGATAAAACCACCTCACATCAGTTTATGGATCTCCTGAAAATTGATCTCTATAAAGATGAAATTTTTGTTTATACACCCAAGGGAGAGGTTCGTATCCTACCCTTAGGAGCCACACCCCTTGATTTTGCCTTTGATGTTCACTCCCAGGTGGGATTGCATTGTATTGGCGCCAAAGTGAATGGGCGAATTAAGCCTCTGAACAGCGAATTGGAGAGTGGGGATAAAATTGAAATTATAACAAGTAATTCTCAAAAACCCAGCTCCTCCTGGTTAAAGTTTGTAAAAACTTCCAAAGCCAAATCCAATATCCGAAAATATATCAAGGGTCAGGAGTTTGAGCAAAGTGTGCATCTTGGTAAAGAGATTCTCGAACGGGAATTGCGCAAGATTAAGAAAGCCAAGGATTGGAAGCATCTCAAAGATCCACATCTCACCTTAAAGTTTGAATCTGAAGAAAAAATGATTGCTTCTATTGGCTCGGGCCATCGAACCATATCCTCGATTCTTGGAAAATTTTACCCTGAAGAATACTCTAAACCTCGCAAGGAAAAACCGGAGAGTTATTACGCTGAGTCATTTCTAAATCGTGCCCGACGGAATACCAAAGGGGTTTCCATTCAGGGTATTGATAATATGATGATCAGTTTTGGTAAATGTTGTAACCCCATTCCTGGTGATCCGATTCTGGGATTTATCACTCGGGGTAGGGGAATTACAGTTCATCATAAAGACTGTGATACGGTTGCAACCAACCTACCAGAAGAAGAACGTATTATCGATGTAGATTGGGCTGTGGCTCGTTCACAGAAATTCCTCGTTCGCCTCAAGATTTTGGCACAGGAACGCAAGCATTTAGTACGAGACGTCACGGAGACGATCTCTGCCTATGATATTAACATTGATACTCTATCCATGAAGGTCGACGGTGATGTAGTTACCGGTCTGGTCATTATTGAGGTAGAAGGTGTCAAACAATTAGATCGTTTAAAAGCAAAACTACTTGCGTCAGAAGGCGTGATAAGCGTAGAACGCGAGTAGAGCCATGGCTAAGAAAGGATAACCCATGTCAATCACATACACAAAAAAAGATGTAGCAAAAAAAACTGCTGAGAAGCTCGGACAAAAAATATTCCAGACTGAAGAAATCGTCGATGGGGTCTTCACTGTTCTCCGCGAAATGATGAGTGGCGATGAAGCTTCAATCCGCATTGAAGTCCGTAACTTTGGTGTTTTTGAAGTGAAGCCTACCAAAGCAAAACCTCGCGCCAGAAATCCTCGCACCAACGAAGAAATCTATGTCCCAGCAAGAAGAAAAACACATTTCAAGCCTGGTAAATTGCTCAAAGAAGTTCTGAAGCAGCCAGTAGACTAAGCCTTTCGACAATCCGTCACATGCAAGGGCGAATATTAGCGATCGATCCCGGTGGGCGACGTGTGGGCTTGGCTCTCACTGATCCTCTCAGGATAATTGCCAGTCCTTATAAGACCCTGCTGATTTCTGGCAATGAGGATGCTGCCGAGCAGATTCATGGGGTTATTCAACGTGAGCAAGTGACAGAAGTCGTGGTTGGAGTACCTCTTAGACCGGGAGCGGAAAAAAGCGAACAGGCCAAACGGGTCGAAGCGTTTATCGAGGTACTCAAGGCCAGGATTGACCAACCTGTTTTTACTATTGATGAGAGCTATAGCTCGGTTGAGGCTGAGGAATCGCTTCATCGTATGGGAAAAAAGATTGGGGATGATAAAGGTGCTGTAGATCGAATTGCTGCGGCAATCATATTGAAACAGTACCTTCAGGAAATGTAGGAATGATCAAACGGTAGAAAGAATATGACGAAGAGATTCACCCCAGAAACACTCGCAATCATATCAGGTTTATTATTCACCCTGAGTTTTCCGCCATTTGATATGTTCTTCATTGCCTGGGTAGCCTGGATTCCACTCTGGGCAGCCCTGCAACAAGATGGTTGGCAGAGAGGCTTCAAATTAGGCTACATCACGGGTTTTATTTTTACCCTGACCAGTCTGAATTGGATTGCTAATAACTCCGGAACCAATTTCTGGGTAGCGTCAGCATCTATGATGGGCAGTGTGGCCTATCTGTCACTCTGGTTTGGCTTATTTGGTCTCATCATTGCCAGGACAGGTAGAAATCTGGGGACAAAGGGTCTTTGGATGGCGCCCGCTTTCTGGGTTTCCATTGAATATCTGTATAGTTATCATGGTTACACACTGGCATTCCCATGGCTATCTCTGGCTATGACGCAGAATTTTGCCCTGCCTATCCAGCAGCTGGCTGAATATGGTGGTATCTATGCCATTAGTTTCTGGGTTGTTCTGCTCAACACCATCCTGTTTCAACTGGAATTTGGCAAGCTCACCGTCCGAACCCAGCAATTGGTCTGGGGTATTTTAGGCTTTATGATTGTAGGTTCCTTTATTTTTGGAGCGGTGCGTATGAAGATTGTGGAAGAACTACACACTTCAACGATTAGAGTAGGAATCATTCAGACCAATCTGGATCCGCATCAAAAATGGGTTCGCTCCAAAAAGACCAAGCACGTTGAAGCCATTCTGGAGCAATCCAGGAAAGCGGTTCAGGATAGTGCCCGCATTTTGGTCTGGCCTGAAAGTGCCGTGCCGGCTCATTTGCATTATTACCCCCAGTTCGATCGTAAGATTAGAAAATTTGTTGAGAAAAATGCAGTATCAGTACTGACGGGCGCTCTTCATCATGAAGAGAAGAACGGTGATTATCAATTCTTCAACTCGGCTTTTTATTATTCGCCCGGAATGCCAGTCGTGATCTCCAGTAAACAGGGGCTGGTTCCTTTTGCTGAGCGCATCCCCATGGTTGAAACTTTCCCAGTATTAGCAAATCTGAATTTCGGACAGGCAAATTTTCACCCTGGCAAAGAATCCATTGTTTACCCAATGGGGAGCCGGGATGAGGTCACTGACCTAGGAACCCTAATTTGCTACGAATCTGCTGACCCATTCATTTTTAAAAGTTTCATTGATAATGATGCAGATCTCATGGCCATCATCACCAATGATGCCTGGCTGGGGAATTCTCCAGGACCATATCAACATCTCGCGGCTGGAAGACTCAGAGCTATTGAGCATCGCATCAGCATCGTCAGAGCAGCCCAGACAGGCATTAGTGCCATGATATTGCCCAGTGGACGGATCATTGCATCTATTCCACTCGGTGAAAAAGGTGAGATTGTTTACGATGCACCTCTGGGATTAGAAAGAACCTTTTATAGCAGAAACGGGAATATATTTGCGTTAAGTATCCTCCTGCTCTCATCCCTGGGTCTCTTGCTGGTGGTCCTCGGTAAATCCCAAAAGCCAATCTAAATCACAACAATTCATGATGATCTTGCCTAACATTTATCGGGTTATTTAGCTTGAAATATCTAGTAATTATCCTCCTGTTTGTGAGTCTTGGTTATGGTCAATCCAGCCATAGGAATCTCACGACAGAATTGCTCAAGGATCTACATAAGGCAATTGCTGACTCCACCTCCATCCCAAAAGATGGTCTGTATCTACAGTTTCTTGATGATTCAAAACTGGGGAAATACCTCAATACATGTCTTCCTGAACCGACAGCTTCCTCTATAGAGTTTCAAAAAAAACAAGTGGCAATCACCGCGGTGCAGTCGATTCTTTCGATAAACCACGCTTCAAAAAAAACTGTTAGGAACTCCAGATACCTTCGGCAGTTAGAACTCAATGTGCTATTTTCATACATGGAAACCGAGTACGCCTGGGAAGGGAAAATATCAGACCAGCTTTCCAAAGCACAATTGAAATCACTTCTGGATGATGAATTCCCTGGTGGAGTTTTCGGCGATTATGCGAGGGATGAACCTGCTGTGATAATGATTGTTTTAACCACGCTAAGTGTATTTTCATTAGGCGCTGCTCTCTTTTTTATAAGGACCTAGAAATTTGCGAAACCAGACATTGAAAGCCTTACTCCTGGCCATTATTATGATCTTCCCAGTAATTGGGGAATCTTCCGATGGTCTGAAATCCAAACCATCTGTATTAAAAAGTGCCCTCATTCCAGGTTGGGGAGAGCATAGCTACAAAGCTCACAATAAAGGTTATATATTCAACGGAATTGAGGCCGCGTTGTGGATATTTGCCGGTATGGCCAGCTCTGCGGCTACCAACAATGAGAACGATCTATATCATTTTGCCAGTGAATATGGACAGATTGCTAATCCTCAGGGTAAATCAGATGTTTTTCTAGATCGCGTATCCAAATATAACAGTATGGATGATTACAATGAGCAGATGCTCCGAAATCGGCAATGGGATCGCCTCTACTCAGCAGAGAATGGTTATTACTGGGAATGGGAATCAGAAGCTAAGCGTGGTGAATATTTTGATATAAAGACCCAGCGCTATCTGTGGAGACAGCGTTTGACGTACACCTTTGGTGCTATCGCACTGAATCACCTCGTCAGTACCATGGATGCTTTGTATTTAAAGCGTCTAAACACCACAATGACAATTCAACCTGAAATCAACGACGGAAGTGCCGGACTGCGCATTGCCCTGACCTTCTGATGGCTGACTTAAATTGGCAGACAATACTTCCCATAAAAAGTTTTCAAATGCAGGTATAGATCCCTGGCTGATCTGGTTCACCTTTTTTGCCTCCGCACTGATCTTTATATCTCTCTTTATTGTATCAGCATCCCTTTGGCACATCGGGGTCGCGATGCTCACGCTTGGCGTACTCTGGCTGACTTCGGAAACCCCGTTCAAGACACTTGTATTCATCCTGGGACTGGTATTGTTCTTGGCACTTCTCCAAATCATATTTTCTCCATTTATGCGAGAACTTCTGTTGAAGTCAATGCAAGAAGGCTTTCATTGGTCGGATTGGGCCTATCTGCTTATCGCAGTTGAGAGGTTTGCCTGGCCCCTGGTCATCGTGTCCAGCTTCCAATCGAAGCTAACTAATCCAGCTGTTATCGCCCAATTAACAGTCCTGTTGTCACCCTTGAAATGGGTGGGCTTCCAGATTGGCAAATTGCAGACTCTGGTGGTTTTGTCATTGAGGTTTATTCCTGCCCTCAAACTTGAGTGGGCACGATTCTCGAGATTCCAGATGTACTTTATTTCCGGCTCCCCCAGAAAGAGTTATCTCCAAAAATTAAGATTCTGGCAAGGCGTTTTTAAGGCCATGATTTCTCATACCATCCATCGGTCCATGACATTGGGTGATTTGCTCGCGATTAGAGGATTGCCAACAGTAAATGTGAATAAGAGATCTCCATATATATTTTTACTAAGTGTTGCTTGGTTGAGCATGGGATTGGTCTTTCTCGCAGTCCATGCGAAAATGATCATTGTCTGGGTGCTGATGTCCCTTTGGCTGGGACTTGTCTCTATTGCCCGTAGACAGGAAATCACACTGTGAAAATAGCACTTCTTATCCAATATGATGGATCTGCATACCATGGCTGGCAGATTCAGAAAGATCCGGAGACCGTACAGGGTCATATAGAACGCGCCCTACATAAGGTTTTGGGTCAGAAAATCGGATTGATCGGGTCGGGGCGGACTGATAGTGGTGTGCATGCTCTAGGGCAGGTTGCCCACTTTGAAATCGATGAGTGTGGAATTCCAGAGAGAAATTTGTGGATGGCTCTGAATCGTGAGCTCCCCGCTGATATTCGACTCATAGCCTCAACAACGGCGAGTGATGATTTCCACAGCCGTTTCGCTGCCAATCGACGTGAATATTTATATCAGATTGCCACGCGTCCCAATGTTTTGCATCGCCATACCCAGTGGCATGTACGTTATCCCCTGGATATGGACAAGCTCCAGGCATTGTCCAAAGTGATTCTAGGTGAACACGACTTCTCAAGCTTCTGCTACGCCGGCACTGAAACTGAGAATATGGTCTGTACCCTCTCGTCAGCCAGTTGGGTAATCTCTGAATCAGGGACATTGCATTTTAAAGTGAGTGCCGATCGATTTTTACATCATATGGTCAGGATGCTGGTAGGGAGTATGATTGAAGTTGCCCGGGGAAAGTGGAGTATAGACCATTTCTCAGATCTATTAAATACACCCCATCGTCAATCTCATACCATCACAGCACCGGCAAATGGCTTAGCGCTCATACAGGTAAGTTATCCAGATGGGTTACAACCAACCTGGGATAAGGGCGAGGATGATCTTGTCTGACGGAATATTAAAGCTTATTATTCGTATTCAAGCATTGGACTGATAAGACGACGATGAAAAAAATTACGACATTTACCTTCGCACTGGCTCTCTTTCTGGGCATGTTCACCCTTTCTCTCAGAGAATTAAGAAACTGGCAGATACCTGGGGTGAGTGAGTTCACTTCATCAAATGTCCTGGAAGAAAACCTGGTCTCTGCCAATCTTTCCCCTGCTGAGATACCAGAAAAAATTTCCCTATATGATTCAAGAGAGACGGCTATTACACGTGGAATCGCCGATGTGTCACCATCGGTTGTCGGTATCTCAACAACCCAAATCAGATATTCCCAGTCCCCACACATGTCTGATCCATTCTGGCGCTTTATCATGCCGGGAACACCACGTTGGTTTCAGGAGAAAAACGCTGTTATCGGTTCAGGTTTTATTTATGATGCAGACGGATACATCATCACCAATGCTCACGTTGTTGAAAATGCCGTTGATATTACTGTGACCATGGCTGATGGAAGCTCGCGGAGTGCAGAAGCTGTTGGAATCGATGAAAAAACTGATTTAGCAATCATCAAAATTACAGATCCGGGGAAATACCAGGCTGCACAACTGGGTAATTCAGATGAAATTATTATGGGCGAGTGGGTCATTGCGCTGGGAAATCCCTTTGGCTTGTTTAGCGAAAGCAAAATGCCCATTGCCACGGCAGGCATCATAAGCAGTCTGCATATGAACTTTGGCTTCCAACAACCTGGTCGAATTTATCAGGATATGATTCAAACTGATGCATCAATTAATTCAGGAAACAGTGGGGGACCATTGGTCAATTCTACTGGACAGGTCGTTGGCATAAATACTTTTATCTTTTCAGGTGGCAATAATAGTGGATCAATCGGGATTGGATTTGCCTTACCCATCAATCGCGCTATTGGAATTATCGATGAGTTGAGATCCAAAGGGTTTATAGATAGAAATTACTCAACGGGGATTAGTTATCGTCCCAATAATTCTCGAACTGCCCAGCTTTTAAATCTTGGATCTAATGTAGGTGTTGTCGTTGTGGATGTCAAAGATGGTTCACCTGCTTACCGCGGAGGCATCGAGGTCGGTGATCTCATTGTGGGTCTTGATGGCCAGCGTATCCAGACCGATGATGATATCTTTACCTACTTCAATCTTCAGGATCTTAAGAATGGTGATCAGCTGACGCTTAATATTTTACGCCAGAAGGACAGTATGGCTATTCCCATCATTCTTGGTGAAACGGTTGCTCCTTCCGATTAATAACCTCTTCAGCATTTAGCCCTCCCTGTAGAATCCAATTGGGACACGTGAAAAGAATCAATCTTGCCTAGGCAAATCAGAGCACTTCTCATAGAAAAGCGTGTTTTATTCTGGATACCTATCGGTTATCTTTGCTCGGTTTAAAAGAGAGGAGTAATTAAGACAATTATGGCTCGTGAAGGATACATAAATATCGCAATCGTGTTGGGACTCACTCTGATCCTGGCAGTATTATCATTTTTTAATGGGGGTTCCCTTTATTGGAAAATCCCCTCCATGCTCAGCGGCGTGCTTTTACTATTCACATTATACTTTTTCAGGGATCCTGAACGTGAAGTTATCATCAATCCCAAACATATTTTAAGTCCTGGTGATGGGGTCATCGTTGAAATCAAGGATGTTGAAGATGATTATGTAGGAGAGGCAACGCTCATCACAATGTTTTTGTCCCCTCTGAATGTCCATATTAATCGCGTTCCTATCTCCGGCAAAATTGGCTTCGTCAATTACAAATATGGCGCATTTAAAGCCGCTTTTTCTGAAGATGCATCAGAGGTGAATGAGCAAAGTGTGGTTGGCATGGAAAATGACCTGATGAAGGTCAAATTTTCTCAGATTGCTGGTGCCCTGGCCCGTCGAATCATCAATTATCTTCGTGAAGCTGATGAGGTCACCCAGGGTGATCGCTACGGTCTCATCAAATTCGGAAGCCGGATGGATGTGATTATCCCCAGAGCAGCTAAGATTATGGTAGAGATGAAAGAGCCAGTGCGCGGTGGTCTTACCATTCTGGCAAAAATGGATTAAGTATGGTACGAGATCCCGCTCGCAAGCGACTCCCTTTCAAGGAAAATCCACGCCGACGATTTATACCCAACTCATTCACGATATTTAATATGTTTTTGGGATTTATGTCCATTCTCTCTTCAGCCAATGGAGAATATTTCTGGGCAGCCTGGTTTATCGTTTTTGGAGCCATCTTTGATGGCTTCGATGGAAAAATTGCTCGTGCTCTAGACAGTACCTCAGATTTTGGGATTCAGTTTGACTCCCTGGCAGATATCATCACCTTTTGCCTGGCTCCCTCAGTATTTGTATACATGGTTTGGGCCGAACCGCTGGGACAAATGGTGGGTGGCTTTTATGCCTTTATGCCCCTTATGTTGGGATCTATTCGATTAGCAAAATTTAACCTTGAAGCTGAAGGTGACCAAAAGGCACAGTTTTACGGAGTGCCAACCCCACTCATGGCTCTCACGGTGGTCGGTATCTGGTTATTTCTAAGCCAGATTAATCAATATCCCTTCCTGGGCTGGGAACCTCGTAATGTGGGCGGAGATGCTCGTGTAGTTTTACCAATGGTGATGATTATTTCAAGCTTGATGCTATCCAAGATTCCTTTCTCAAAATCACCTGCCATGACCTTAAAGGGCACCTCCAAAGAGAAATGGTCGCTCATATCTAGTGTTGCCATGGTCCTTCTGGTTTTCGTTAGCAAGGGTTTCCTTATGTTTCCGATCGCAGTAATAATGATTTTTTCTAGCTTGTTGAAATGGACGAGAACCCAGCGTGATATAGAAGATGAATCTGGGGTCGAATAGTGGATCCAAGACGTCGTAATATAAAAATAATTGTTCTCATGATAGTAAGTGGCGCTATTATAGGGTCTGTGTTAGGGGATGTAGCGGCAGCTATTCTCCCCGAAAGTGTGGTTCGGGATTTCTTTGTATTGTCCTTCGATACAGCAAAATATGGTCTCGCTGAACCCTTTGTACTGGATCTACGCATCTTCTCGTTAACCTTTGGATTTACTCTCAAAGTAAATTTTATGGGTGTCGTGGGAATGGGTGTGGCATATTATCTTTTGAGATACTATAGGGTGTAATAGTTTGTATAACAAAATAGTTTTAGAAATATTTAGTAAGGAGTAACCCATGAGTTTACCCGGTGGTTGGGAATGGCTAATAATCATCTTATTTTTATTGATCTTTTTTGGGGCAAAGCGCTTGCCTGAAATGGCCAAGGGTCTTGGAAAAGGTATTCGTGAATTCAAAGGTGCCCTTAGTGGTATCACAGACGAAATTGAGAAGGCTGGTAGTACACCTGCTGAACCAAAAGCCGAAGAAAAATCAGAAGAAAAATCAGAAGAAAAAAAAGCAGATTAGGACGCATCACATATTTGTAGAAAACGCGTCAATTCTACCTATCTGAATACGATAATATTTTTGATTACCTGAGCTTCAATAAGCTCAACATATATGGAAAATCAACCCTTCCAGCTGTTAGTATATTCTCAAAAAAATGCATCCTATGCGAAACAAAAAATGTATATATGACTATAACTGATGGTTAGGTAAAATAGGTTAACACTAACAATAGTGAGATTGTCTAAAATAAAGTGATCATTGCGTTTCAAAATCCGGGGTTGATATGGCTCTTTTTAAGCATTCCTGTGCTTATCATTATCTACGTATTCTATTCACGTAATCGCTTTGGAACTCTCAGATTTTCATCTTTGCTCATGTTTGAAGGTATATCCAAAAACACAGGAATGTGGCGAAAACACCTTCTCTACACGTTACGACTGCTGGCTATCATGGCTATTTTTCTTGCCCTGATGCGACCTCAAGAACGCAATGCGCTTCAAGAGGTGAATGCTGAGGGTATCGACATCATGATGGTGATTGATATTTCTGGATCAATGCGAGCGATGGATTTCAAACCAAACCGTCTTGAAGCTGTCAAGAAGGTGGCCCAGACTTTTGTTTCCCAGCGACAAAATGATCGCATTGGACTCAATGTATTTGCTCGTGAAAGTTTTATGCAATGTCCACTGACCACGGACCTCACTCGTTTGAATGAATTCATCGCAGGCATCGAAATTGTCAACGAAAAATTTGATGGTACTGCCATTGGGATGGCACTGGCTGGTGCCATTAACAGATTGCGTGACTCGGATGCCAAGAGTAAGGTGATTGTCCTACTTTCAGATGGGCGCAACAATGCAGGAGAGTTGGATCCCATTACCACCTCAGACCTGGCCAAAGCGTTTGGCATCCGCATCTACACCATTGGTGCTGGAACCAGGGGAACGGCCGCCATGCCAGTTCAAACAGTGATCGGGGTAAGAAAAGTCCAGGTACAGGTGGATATTGATGAAGAAACGCTGACCAAAATTGCCAATATCACGGGTGGACACTATTTTAGAGCTACTGATGAAAAAAGTCTGGCTGCGGTTTATCAGGAAATTTCGGAAATGGAAACCACCGAGTACAGTGTCCGGGAGTATGTCCAGCACGCAGAGCTCTTCTATTACCCACTCTTGGTGGCACTCTTCCTCTTGATGCTAGAATTCATTTTAGAGCGACTTGTATTCAGGAGATTCCCCTGATGATTCAATTTGAATCATATCCTATCTGGCTGCAGGTTCTGCTCTGGGCAATTATCCCTCTCATGATTTTGATTGGTATCTGGTTTCGTTTGGCCCGGAAGAGGATTATTAAAAGAGCCGGTGATCCAGAACTCATCGAACAACTCTCCCGTAGTGTTAGCAAACGCAAACGATTAACCAAAGACGTACTGAGACTTCTAGCGATATTGCTCCTTCTCTTTGCTGCCTGGGGTCCCAAATTTTCAGATGAATTGACTGAAATCCACCGTGAAGGTGTAGATATTGTAGTTCTCCTGGATGTTTCGAATTCAATGCGGGCTCAGGACATTAAACCGGATCGCTTGGAAAAAGCGCGGTTTGAATTAAGGAAATTGATTGCAGATTTACGAGGAGACAGAGTGGGACTGGTTGTCTTCGCCGGACAAGCTCATCTCCAGACACCCCTCACACTGGACTATGCAGCTTTTGATATGTTTCTTGATATATCGGATGAGTCCCTGATAGGTGTTCAGGGCACATCCTTCGAAAATGCTCTGGAAATTGGGCTTAGTGCCTTTGACCCCGATGATCAACAACATCGGGCCATGATTATGATTTCAGATGGTGAAGATCATGAGGGCAATCTGGATGAGGTACTGGAACGTGCCCGGAAAGAGAATGTAATTATCCATACTGCTGGTATTGGCTCATTCTCAGGAACACCTATTCCCATATATGATGATAGGGGAACCATAAAAGGATATCGTAAAACCAGCACGGGGGAAGTGGTAACCACCAGACTCTACACAGAGACTCTGCAATCCATTAGTACTGAGACCGGGGGCAGATTTGTGCATCTCAATACAGCCGCTGCAGGTCTGGAAGAAATCTACAATGATATCCTCGGCATGGAGCAAAAGGAGTTCAGCCGACATGAGTTCACAAATTTTAAAGAACAATTCCACTGGTTTACCTGGCTCGCACTTCTTTTTCTGGTCCTTGATCTACTCATAACAGATTTACATGGGACTGAGAGAAACTGGCAGGGAGATTATATTCGTGAATAGCCCCTTCAGTCTGTGTTTTATTAGCATCTTGCTAACTATTGCCCCAATGGGTATTGCTCTGGGTCAAACTGATGCAAAAGAGGCATTTGATGATCAGCAATATGAGGCAGCGGTGGAAGCCTGGGACAAATTGCTGGAAGAGAATCCAGAATTAAAGGATATCCACTACAATCAGGGGAATGCCAACTATAGATTGGGCGAGCTGGATGAAGCCATTGGCGCCTATGAGCAAGCCTTGAGCCTCAAGGACAAAGATGCTCTCGCTGATGTCTATTACAACCTGGGAAATGCCTATTTGAATAAGCAGGATGTGGAAAAAGCCCGCGAATTTTACAAACAGGCCCTGCGCATGCGCCCCAAAGATCAGGATGCCAAGGCAAACCTGGAGCTGCTGAACCACATGCCTCCTCCGCCGCCTCAGGATCAAAAATCCCAGAACGGCGAAAACAACGAGGAACAGCAGGATAAACAGGAACAGCAGGAACAGCAGGACTCAGAATCTCAGGATCAGAATGAGGACCAGCAAGAGCAAGACCAGCAGAAGCAAGACGAATCTAAAGGTGAAGAGCAGCAAGAGGATCAGCAGCAATCTCAGGATGAACAGGAACAGGATGAAGAGCAGGAGCAACAACAAAACCCTTCCGATGGTGATGAAGCAGTCGATCAGGAAGAATTAATGAATGCTCAGCAATTATTGGATGCCCTGAAAGATCGCGAGACCGAAAATATGCGTGAACAGATTAGACTAAAAACCTCTGGCAAGGACAATGAAAAAGATTGGTGATGTGATGCGAAAGAATATTGCCCTCATTTTTCTGCTTTTAGCCACGAGCTCAATGGTCTTTGCTCAAACAAAGGTAACCGCCAGTCTGGATGCCCAACAGGTCTTGGTTCGGGAATCGTTTACCTGGACACTTGAGGTACAGGGTAACGATAAAATGCCCAGCGTACGAATGGGTGATATTGATAAGATTGCACTACTCTCAGGACCCATGCAGTCATCCAATTACACCATTGTGAATGGGAAGACCAGCAGCAAAAAAACGATTAGTTATACTTTTGTTGCCATGGAGCCAGGTCAGGTCGTTTTTCCTGCCATCGATGTATTTCTTGGCAATAAGAGATACAAAACCCAGCCATTGAAACTTGAAATTGTCGCTTCTCGTAGTGCGAAGGGTAAGGGAACTACATCAAATCAAACAGTTTATTTAAGAGCTATTCCTTCCAAAACCAGCGTCTATGTGGGAGAACCACTTACCGTCCGCTATAAGCTGTTTACCAAAGTAGGTGTCTATAACTATCAGGTAGAAAAACTTCCTGACGCTGTGGGCTTCTGGGCTGAAGAGATTCCCCAGTCTGCTCAACCAAGACTGGTGTCAGAAGTTATTGATGGTGAGCGTTACAATACTGCCGTACTGAAAACAGTCCTGTATTATCCCACAAAATCTGGTGAACTAGTTATTGATGCATTGAATGCTGAACTGGAGATTGAGGTCAAATCTAACCAGAGAACCAACCGTCGTTTCAATGATCCTTTCTTTAATGATCCCTTCTTCAGTGGCAAAAGAAAAGCCACTAAAAATTTTCTCTCAAATCCAGTCAAGATAAATGTCATGAGCCTCCCGGAGCCCAGACCGAGGAAATTTAGCGGGGCAGTAGGTAATTTTCAAATTCGCGCGGGGTTGGACACCAATGCTGTTTTCGCCAACGATGCTGTTGGCCTAAGTATCTCGCTCATTGGATCAGGTAACTTTAAATCCCTGCAGCTTCCCGAGCCAAAGCTACCTGACGGGATTGATATTTTCAAACCTGAACGGACGGACAATGTCAGTATCAAGGGGATGAAGCACTCCGGCTCAAAAAAATCGACCTATCTGCTGGTTCCCAGGATATCTGGAGAAATCCGCATCGATCCTATTGAATTCATCTACTTCGATTTGAAATCAAAGAAATTTGTGACCCGCAGTAGCGGTTCGCTAAAGTTGAGTGTTCATGATGCAGAAGGATCCCAACGGGTAGTTACTTCAGGCTATAGCAAGGAAGAGGTTGAATTGATGCAGGAGGATATTCGTTACATCAAATCAGCCACCACCCAATTTACCAGGGCACAGACTTCAGATATGGGTGGCAGATTCTGGTTTATTCACGTCATTGGCTTATTAGCCCTTACTGGTGCTTATGCTTACGAATATCAATCACGTCGACTTCAGGGCAATGTAGATTTGCGCCGTCGAACCAATGCTATCAAGGAAGCCCGGAAGCAATTAAATAAAGCTCAAAAACTTTCTGAAGATTCAGAAGAATTGCGGGCTTTGCTCCATCAGTGCATCACAGGTTTTATTGGTGCACGGCTGAATGTTTCTGAGAACACGCTGGATACATCAGAATTTACTGAACTATTAGGCCAGCATGATGTGCCAATTGAGGTGATTGAAGAGAATAAAGCCTTTCTTGAAAATTTAGCTATGGATCGGTTCGCTCCTGGTGCGGTGAAACGCTCAGCCTCAGAGTGGATTTCTGCAACACAGGAACTCTTCCAGAAATTAAGGAGGGTTCTATGATGAGAGTATTCCAGATGACGCTCCTCATATTTGCAATCATGCTCAGCTCAGTTTGCGCCGTAGATGCTGAAGGCTTGATGACTCAGGGGAATAGCTTTTACGAGAAGGGTGAGTTTCAATCTGCCATAAATGTCTATGAGAAAATCCTGGCAACGGATCGGGTGTCAACAACCCTGCATTACAATCTCGGTTGTGCCTATTTCTCTGAAAAGGACTATGGGAAGGCGATACTCCAGTTTGAAAAAGCCAAACAGCTAAGTCCTCGTGATCCCGATGTATTGCATAATCTTGAATACTCCAGGCTTTTCCTTAAAGATCGCTTTGACTTACCCGAACCCATGCCTTTTGTAGCCTGGTTTAAAGACATTCGTCAAAGTCTTTCTCTTGGAGAGTTGAAATTCCTTGAGGAAATCTTCTTCATTCTGCTGATTTTAGGAATTGTCATTTATCGACTATCCAGTTCAGATTCCCTCAGGCGTGTGGTTATGCCCGCGACACTGGTCATCGGGATAATGTTTCTGGTCATTAGCGGATGGCTTATAGATCGTGCCATTTCTTTAGATGAGCAGCATGCGATACTGCTGGTTGATGAAGCCGAAGTAAGTAGTGCTCCCATCCCTGGTTCCAGTACGCTATTTGTCATTCATGAGGGAACTTCAGCTGAAATTTTAGATGCCACAGATGCCTGGTATGAAATTAGATTGGAAGACGGAAAAACAGGATGGATAATTAATGAAGCTGTTGGTATATATTAGTTTGATAATACCCCTCCTTATTGTGGGGCAGAGTAAGGTCAAATTGGATGAATCCTTTGATCCTACCACTCTCCATGATTGGCCAAGTTCAAAGGCTCGTATCGAGCAGATCAAATCCTTAAAAGCCTACTACACAAGTGTGGGTGATGATATAGATACAGTTGAAATCTCTGAATATTCCAGCTTCGTTTTCCGGGTTCAATTGGGAAGTACCAATGATTATGACGAGGCTATCGCACTGGAAACCAGAGCAGCCCAGACCTTTGAAGACGAAATCATCATGCAATTTGATAGCCCCTATTACAAAATTAGAGTAGGGAAGATGAATAATCGGGAAGATGCCCAGAGTTTGCAGCAATTTGCAATTCAGAATGGGTATCGGCGGGCCTGGGTTATCAGGACTGAGAACATACCAGAATTAGAAAAATAGAGTGGGAGAATTATGTCCGGTCATAGTAAATGGTCCACCATTAAGAGAAAAAAAGCTGTTGTTGATGCTGCTCGCGGCAAGGTCTTCACCAGAATAGCCAAAGAGCTCACCATTGCAGCCCGTGCGGGTGGTGGCGATGAATCTATCAATCCTCGTCTGCGGACAGCTGTATCTACGGCCAAAGCATCTAACATGCCTACTGCCAACATTGAACGTGCTATCAAAAAAGGCACGGGTGATCTCGAAGGTGTTATCATTGAAGAAATCATCTATGAAGGCTATGGTCCTGGTGGTGTGGCACTCATGATGGAAGTTGCCACGGACAATCGTAATCGGACTGTTTCAGAGATTCGCCATTTACTCAGCAAGCATGGCGGTAATCTGGCACAAGCTGGAGCGGTAGGATGGATGTTTGACACAAAAGGTGTACTCCAGGTTCCGGCAGAAGGTGTTGATGAGGATGAACTTATGATGGCTGCTCTGGAAGGTGGAGCTGAAGATATGAGTAATGAGGGTGACTTTTTTGAAATTCTATCCGCCGCCAATGACCTCAATACAGTAAATGAAGCGGTTGTTGAAGCCGGATATACTGTTGAGGTAGCTCAGGTTCAAAATATCCCAAACAATTTCACAGAAGTGAGTGCTGAGGATCTTCCCAAAGTGATTCATTTGATGGAACTTCTTGATGATCATGATGATATGCAAAAATTATCAGCCAGTGTAAATTTCACTGATGAAATGCTGGCAGGTCTGGAGTAGACACTGCGGATCATCGGCATTGATCCCGGTCTGCGGATTCTAGGTGTTGGCGTCGTAGACTATGACGGTAACCAATTTAAGTCTGTATATTCTGGCGTTATTAAAACCAAAAATAGTGATCCACTCTCAGATAAACTAGCAGTACTCTACAAGGGCATTTCTGAAGCTATCAAGCAGTTCAAACCGGATGTCCTTTCCATTGAAGAAGCCTTTTATGGCAAAAATGCCAGAACAGCCTTGCTTATGGGACATGTCCGTGGCGTTGCCATGCTGGCTGGAAAACATGCTGATCTTGAAGTTCATGAGTATGCTGCCCGAAAAGTTAAATCAGCTGTCACTGGCAATGGAGCCGCAGATAAAGAACAAGTCCTATACATGGTGAAGCGATTGTTGAAGTTGAAAGAAGATCCAGTGACCATGGATGCTTCTGATGCCCTGGGTATAGCCATTTGTCATGGTCTTAATTACAAATTATCAAAGTTGGGTATCTAATGTACGAGTTTATCTCTGGTAAGTTAGTAAGCAAACAACCTGATCATGTCGTGGTGGAAGCGTCAGGTATTGGTTATCGCATGAAAGTTTCTTACAGTACTTTTGAACAATTGCCTGCTCCTGGAGACAATGTCATGATTTATACACACCTGCATGTCCGGGAAGACATTTTTGATTTGTATGGATTTGCTCAGCGAGTTGAACGCGAATTTTTCTTTAAGCTGATTGCCATTTCAAAAATTGGACCCAAGGCCGCCCTGGCCATTTTGTCTGGTGGATCACCCGCTGAGATCAGTAACTGGATTATGGCAGAAGATGCCAAGACCATCGCTAAAACACCTGGAATTGGACCTACCACGGCCAAACGGCTCATTCTAGAACTCAAACCGAAGATTGCAAAAGGTCTTGGGAGTAGTGAACTGGGTGGATTGACGTCTGACCTGGGCACCAGCAGTATTGAAGATGAAGCCATCATGGCTCTAGAGGCGCTGGGATATTCTCGAGCAGATGTCTATTCAAAAATTCGCAAAATAGTGAAAGACAGTGATACCGAGCTTACCACAGAGCAGCTCATCAAAAAAACCCTTCAAAAATAAACCTTTCATAAAAACTTATTGTATGTCATCCCGAGCGTATTCCGCATAAGACATTAAGTCTGTCATCCCGAGCGGAGTCGAGGGATATTTATCAAGTGCATTGAATATGAACCCTTCGACTCCGCTCAGGGTGACAAAATGTAATTCAACTCAATAACTCCAACATTCACAAGCTCAAAAACAACCAAACTCAAAAACCCATTACCCACTAACTCGTAACTAGAGGTTCCTCAACAAGTCTCATGCCGCTGCACCCCATAGCTCAGCATGACTTT
>CAZDVD010000034.1:0-27582 GCA_964508765.1 uncultured Lentisphaeria bacterium | reverse complement strand
CGCTATATCGATGCCAAGAAAAAGGGTGGGTTGAGACCGAAGACCATTTCAACATACGAGACTGCGTTGGACAATCTGAAAGATGCCAATTCGCCATCAATGCTGGTGAGTAGCCTCCAAAAATCTCATTTGACGCGAATGGTAGATCAAATCAAATCAAATGGCCTCGCTGACGGAACTGCAAATATCCGTATTCGCTCCGTAAATGGGTTTACATCGTGGTTACTCAAGGAGGGGTATATCCTGACCCCAGTTAAGCTTCAGCAGATCAAAATGGACGACCCATTACCAAAATTCCTCACTCCTGATGAACTCGATAAATTCTATGAGAAGGTGAAAACGCCAAAATTGCTATCAACATTCAAGACATACGAGGGCCTAGGACTACGATTAAGAGAGCTTCATCATAGTCAATTAGAAGGTGACTATGTTATTATTCCTGCTGAACATGCCAAAAGCCGAAGGGATAGGATGATCCCGATTCCTGAAGATCTTAAAGAGCACTATATAGCCGCTACTACCAATCCCTTAAAGCCTGATTCCATCACACATGCCTTTCGTCGTATTGCAGACAATGCGAAGATATCAACTGGTAAGACCCTTCATAGTTTGCGTCATACTTATGCGTTGAGAATGCTTGTCCAGACCAATAACATCGTGTTTGTGAAAGAGCTATTAGGTCACAGTGATATTGAAACGACCATGATCTATACTAAATTCCCACCAAGCTTCCTGATAGAGCAACTGAAAGTGAAACCGAAAGCTGAAACACTTCCAACCGTTGTCGCAGAAGCTTAAAAAGAGTCAGCGTGCACGAAATGGGGGACAGGTGGGGAACGATTTTTTAAACACCTCTTAAAGGCAGCTATAGAGCCATTTAAATGGGTGGAGCTTTGGATTTCAGATCCGAAGACCGTAGGCTCGACTCCTGCCGGGCGTACTTATCTTCGCACACTACGTGCGCTACGATTAGCAAGCTAACAAACAATAATCGCTTAAAACTGGGGATAATGAATCATGCATAAAGTGCAATGGTTTGTCTATGTCATCTACTCTGTTGAAGGTTTGAATTATATGGGAATGACGAGGGATATAGAAAGAAGATTAAATCAACATAATTTGGGGTTGAGTAAATGGTCCAGAAGGGGGTCTGGTTGGAAATTAATTTACCACGAGTCATTCTCACCAAGTGATGAGGCAAGGGCACGTGAAAAATATTTCAAAAATACTGCTGGTCGTGAATGGCTTCAGCGTCGTGGTTATCTTTAGTTCTGCCTTTATCTATCGTAACGTAGCGAAGATAGAGGGCGTACTCCTAAACTATATACCTGCGGCATGCGGGGAAATTAACGTTCGAACCAAAGTGAAGCGGAGGGGGTAGTTATGCCCTACTTAGTTAGCTTACACCCACAAGGTTTCATTAATGCTCTATTTCATATTCATCCATCTTGGAGTAAATCAAGCGCCGATTTATGCCTAATAAACGTGCAGCCTGAGCTTTGTTATTATTGCTTTTTTGAAGGGCAACAATTATCAGCTCATTTTCCAAGTTGGAGATCCGTTCCTTGAAATTCAGATTGTTTCCATGTTTATCAGCAGTAACTGTTTCATCATGAGCGTCGATTTTGTCAAATGACAATACATTGTCCTGTCCAAGAACCAAACGACTGCGTATGGTGTTCTCCAGTTCTCGGATATTCCCTGGCCATGAATAGTGTAGTGATTTTTCCAATGTCTTAGGTGAAACGACAATCTTTTTATCTGGAGAATATTTACTGATGAAGTATTCTACTAATAAAGGTAGATCTTCAAGGCGATCACGCAATGGAGGAACACTTATCTTAACAACATTTAGGCGATAAAATAAATCTTCGCGTAAATGACCGGCAGTGACTTCACCTTCAGCATCACTGTTGGTAATGGCAATAACTCGTACATCCGCATGAACAGATTTTTCCCCGCCCAATCGTTCAAAGTTGCCTGTCTCAAGTACACGTAATAATTTCACCTGCAAAGAAAGAGGCATACTGTTAATTTCATCTAGCAAAATGGTACCGCCATTTGCCAATTCATATCGTCCCAAGACCAGAGAATGAGCTCCCGTATAGGCCCCTTTTTCGTGTCCAAATATTTCGCTTTCCAGCAATGTTTCCGGTAAGGCTCCACAATTTACTTTGATGTAGGGTTTGTCTTGCCGGTTTGAATGGCGCTGAATGGCATCAGCGATCACCTCCTTACCTGTCCCACTTTCCCCTTCAATCAAAACAGGTGCATCTGAAATTGAAACTTTGCCGATTAGTTTAAAGATCTCCTGCATGACCTCACTGCGGCCTACTATTTCATTACCAGTGAGGTGCCCGTCTTGCTTTCTCTCAGAGCGTAGTTGCTGGACTTCATTTAGTAGATCGCTATAATTCAGAGCTCTTTCAACAATGAGGAGGAACTCATCAAGTTCAAATGGCTTATCGAGATAATCGAAAGCCCCATTTTTCATCGCACGAATAGCACGTTCACTGGTTCCATGGGCTGTTAACATAATAACTGGCAATTGAGGGTAGAGTTGTTTGGTTTTCTTCAATACTGATAGACCATCCAGGCCGGGCAGATTTATGTCCAAGAGTAGCAGGGTAGGTTGACGCTGTTCGAGATCTTTGATTGCCTCATTCCCGTTATTAGATTCTGCAAATTCAATATCCTTACCGGTCAGTGCATCAATGATATTCCGGCGCATGAAGGCTTCATCATCAACGATATGAATTAATTTTTTCATGAGAATACCTTATGTATGGTATAGTTTAATTTTACAGGTCAAACCCCCTGAGGGTTCATTGTAGAAATCAATCTGCCCTCCATGGGCTTTGATGATTTCGTAGGAGATTGATAATCCCAGACCGGAGCCATCATCCTTCGTGGTAAAAAATGGATCAAAAATTTTACTGATAGTATCCTCGGACATTCCTGGTCCACTATCACTTATTCCCAATACGATTTCTCCACTATTCGAGGCAGAAGTTGAAACCCGTATGGTACCTACTCCTTTACACGCCTGAATAGAATTCGTAATAACATTGAGTACGACCTGTTTCATAGCTTGAGGGTCAATTAGCAAAGACGAAATATTTTCTCCATATTTTTCAATGAACTCCATTTGGCTATTATCCATTTTAATCAGATTAATTGTCTGATGAACAAGATCGTTAATATTTATTTCCGAGAGATCGGAGTTAATGGGTTTGCTGAACACAAGAAGGCGATTCACCAAACTGGTTAATCGGTTTATCTCCTCCACGACCAATTCCATTGTCTCAGGAGTGACAACCTCAACAATGTCATCATGTTTTCCAGTAGTCGTTAATTTATGTTGCCACAATTGAACTCGAGTCTTAATAATTGCCAGAGGTGTCTTCACCTCATGAGCAACACCAGCGATCAATTTTCCTAGCGAGGCCAGCTTGTCCTGTTGATGCAGTTTCTTTTCCAGCTTTTGTAGATTCCTGTGCTCCTGCTCCAAATTATTGACCAAAGCGTTTATGGATTCAGCAATGAAACCATACGTGCCTCCCTCAATGAGAAATCGGTAACTGGGATCCTTCTGGATTGTTTCTAATCCCAGGCGGATGTTCCGTGTTCTGCGGTGTAAACTGAGGAAAATGGCCACTGCAACAAAGAATCCTGTGATGGAGACCGTTGCAATTACGTTCAAAATCTCTTTGAGACGGTAGGCAGGCAGTTTTCGCTCAATGTGAATACGCACCCAAGTTGCTCCAATAATTTTGTCATGGTACATGATTGGGACAGTCGCTAATGGGAAAATGGCTGGATCAAATTTATGATGCTCAACAATAGTTCGATTTTGATCAATACTTTGTTGAATCTGCTGCTTTATAATATCATGTGAGCGCGGTGGTGGGCCGTAAGCTGGCTTGGGTGGAGGTAGAGTAGGGTAGGCATAGCCTACAAATTTGTCGAATGATTTTAGATAAAAACCACCCTCTAATCCAATGATCTCCGACAACATTACATTTGAGAGCAGCTTCAAGGAAGAGTCAATTTGGATAAGATCAATGTCATTGAGTAATTCTTTATCTATAATTGGTTGAATATTTGGACTAGCAAAGACAGTCTCAGAATATTCTTGTAGCTGATGAGCGACAATTTCCGTCATTGTTGCATGCGATGAAAACACCTCATCACTCCAACGATTGATAATTGAAGTAGTGGCGATTGCCGCAGCGCTAATAATCACAATCATGATTAGGATTATTAGTGCACTGTTTAGTCGTGTCGTGATAATTCTCTTTTTCATAATTTGTGTTAATTATTCATACACATATGTGCTAAAACCGAACACAATTTAGTTTATGTAGGAGAATATCCAAGCTATGATATTTATGATACAAACGCCTACAGGCCAAGGCCACCAACGCATGTAGAATCCTATTTTGTAATTATTGAATTGTGGCCTGGTAATTGCGCTATAGTGACTCTTTAAGCCAAAAATATACAGAATTAATCGAATGAATGTCAGCTCTGGTTCCCTGGAATTGAATTGGGTAATCAGACAAAAAAACAAGAAAAAGGAGAAAAAAGGAATGAAAAAAGCAATGAGCTACTTGTTGATTATTGCACTTCTATCAGCGTTTTCATTTGTTGCTGCCCAGACATCCGGGGGTAAAGTCGCTGATACGGATGACAACAGATCTATGAATTGGCCTGGTGGATCCACTATCGCTCGTGCAAGTAATGGTGAGTTAATGTTGATCTACGGGACGATTGCAGGTCCTGATTCTACAGTATACGCCGTTTCCTATGATGATTTCGTAGGAGCCTGGAATGCTCCCGTGGCACTAGGTAGGGGAACTGGCGAAGGGCGTGTAATAAGCCACGCTAATATCGTTGCAGACGCTGACAATAACTTTCATGCCGCATGGTCAAGTAACTGGAACATTGTTCATTCAATGTATAATGGGACCTCCTGGTCCACACCTGTTTCAGTAACTGGAACAGCCGCACCATGGGATACATTAAGAGCGGCCCATACAGCCCTCAGTATTGACAGTGACGGAAATCCATGGGTGATCTTCAGTACTGGCTGGGAAAATGATGATGCAAGTGAATATGTTTTTGCCAGCAAAAGTACAGATGATGGAGCAATATGGAGTACTCCAGATACTCTCTTCAACGACATACTTTCGGGAAGCCTTCCAAACTATAGCATAGGTTTTCCACATGTCGCAACAGGACCTGGGGGTAAGGTTGGTGTCACAATACGTGGACCAAAGGGACTGTTAGGACAATATACTGGTGCTGTTCAGGAATTTGACGGTACAAGTTGGGGTGCTTCTGAGTATCTACAGGATGCAAGTGGAGCCCATGTGTTTGCTGATAGCGTTGATGTTTATCAATTGTCTATGGACTATGATGCATCTGGGAATCGGCATTTTGCATTCTACACAGCAGAAGCAGATTTTGATAATACAGATGATGGGCAGATATATTATTCCCAAAAAGGGACTGACAATGCATGGACAAACCCTGTAGCAATTACGAGTATGCCCGGTGGTGCGGCAGATTATCCTTCTATTGTATACGGTGGGAATGATGATCTATATATTGCTTTCCTAGGAACAGCCGACTCTGTTCGTCGAGTTTTTGGTGTTAATTCAGCGGATCTCGGAGCGACCTGGACAGGAGCTATTCAGCTTAGTTTTAATACGGTTGGACTAGATCTTCGTGCACCTTCAGTGAGCCAAACAATAGGCTCTGGTGGAGCAGACGTTGCCTGGATTCAACCTGAAGGTGACGCTTATGCTATCTACTATGGTTTGATACCCAAAGCTGTTGTTAGTGTAGATCACGTAGCAAAACCAGAAAATTACAATATATTGCGGAACTATCCCAATCCATTCAATCCATCTACCATTATCGAATTTGGTGTTAGCGAAGCAAGTAATGTTAGACTGTCTATTTACAATACACTGGGGCAGGAAATTGCTCAATTGGTGAATCAGAAAATGAACATTGGCATTTATGAGATCACTTTTAATGCCACTCATCTTTCTTCAGGTATTTATTTTTATCGCCTGGATGCAGGTTCACAATCGATTACCAATAAGCTATTGTATCTTAAATAGTAAGCTTGTCCACGGAGTCAATTTTACAAGATTGGCTTGAGAAGTGTCGTTTTGTTCTGTGAGGGCGCTGCAATTTGCAATGCTCTCATAGACTGATCCTTAAGAGAATTCACACTTTAACTTTATTAAAGGCGTCGGAGTGTCATAATGACAGGTAGCAAAAGCAAATATTGCCAAAAAGTGGTTATCCTACTCTTTCTATTCAGCTCTCTATTGTATGGAGGGAATACAGGGAAAATCGTAGGGCAAATCACAGATAGCGGTACTCAAGAACCTCTTTTTGGTGCGAATATCGTTGTTCTAGGAACTGATTGGGGGGCCTCGTCTGATGAGGATGGTCATTTCTTTATTAACAATATACCGCCTGGAGCATATACGCTACGCGGCATGATGATAGGTTATCGTGGTCAGGATGTTGTAGGTATACTCATTAAAACTGATTTGACTACCGAGGTTAACTTTTCCTTGGAGTTCAGTACCATTGAGGGTGAAATCGTAACAGTCGTAGCACAGCGTCCCTTGGTAGATAAGGATATTACGGCAAAAAGATCCATCATGTCTGGTATTGATATTGCCGAAAAAACTCCGACGACAACTATCGATGATGCACTGGCAACCCAGGCCGGTTTTGTAGAGGATGAAAATGGTAATTTACACCTTCGTGGAGGACGTACTGGGGAGGTCTCATACTATGTTGATGGAATTCTCGTGAAGGACCCCATCGGGGGTGGCTTGGGAGCTGGTATTGATATCAACTCAGTTAGTGAACTTTCGATCCTTACCGGTGGATTTAACGCCGAGTATGGTGAGGCCATGAGTGGGATAGTAAATATCACAACTAAAAATGGTGGTAGCAAGCTAGAGGGAAAGTTTCAATTTGAATCAGATATCATAAATGAGTCTCCCTATCAGAAAAAAGACTGGCTCTTAGAATCTTCTTTGGTGGATGATTTGAGTGAAGCAGAAAAATTGGAATACCTGGATGCAGTGAGATATCTATCCTCAGAAGATGATACCATTGGCACATCAAGATACGAACATATAAGTGTCCTGGATCATCCTTATGTAGAGGATAAGATATTAATACCTATTCTAGGTCGTTTAAGTGGAAGTCTTTCTGGACCATTACCGTTTATGTCAAAATTATCATTTTTTGTCTCAGCATTTCATGACAATCACAATTCGTATTTGCCGAATGGTTATTCAATAGAAAATCAATTATTTGGGAAACTGACTTATAAGTTTTCTTCAACCATGAGTTTAGCTGTTAATTCTCAGCTAACCTCGCGCTATAATATGGGATACTCACACTATTATAAGTACATACCACCTGAGACAAATGCTCAGGATGATTCCCTGAACTACAATGCAAAATTACGGGGAGAGCAAGATTTAACATCAGTCGAAACTAACCGATTAGTTCTGACCTGGAAGCATGCCCTAAGCAGCAAAACATTCTATACTTTACATTTTCAGCAGCTAAAACGAAATGCAGACCAAAATATTCCTGGCAAGAATGTTCCATATGACCCAGTATCAGGGGCTTTAATTGACACAGTCGAGTCTGAATATACCAAACTAAGCTATATCTTCGGTACAGAGAGTGACTTCCGCGGAGGTGATGCCCGAAGCTGGTATCGTGAAGAAACTACCACCCTCAATGTTAAGGGTGATATAACCAGTCAGGTTAATCAAATTCATCAGGTCAAGGCAGGTTTTGATTTAAAACGACATGATCTTTTTCGTCATGCACTAAGTGATCCATGGCCTGGAGCCTTCAGGCATAGACCTGACTTGTATGAGCGTCAACCTGAGGAAGTAGCATTTTATTTACAGGATAAATTGGAGTTCGACTTTATGGTCCTGAATCTCGGTATGCGTTATGATGCTCTAAAGGTCAACGATGAATATTGGTTGGATATTGGAGATATTCAGGAAACAATAGTGGTTGATAATGGGGATGGCACAACTACCCCTACTTTTCAGTTTAAAGAGATGGACGATGTACCACTGCGCTATAAGATTAGTCCTAGAATTGGTCTGGCCCACGTTGTTACTGATAAATTGGTTTTTCATTTTTCGTATGGACATTTTTTCCAGAATCCTGACTTCTACAATTTGTACCGAAACGATAACTCACTTGCGAATCTGGAAGAATCTGATGTAATCATTGGCAATCCGGGATTAAAACCCCAGAAAACCGTGGCATTTGAATTTGGTGGAAAATACCAGGTTAGCGATAATTTAGCTTTGGATTTCTCCAGTTTCTACAAGGATATTCGTGATTTAACATCCACAAAATACTATTCACGCCAGCCCTACAATTACACAGTGTATATCAATGAGGATTATGCTCGTATTAAGGGCTTCGATATAAGTGTTAAACATCGTGGCGGTCGCTTTATCAACTCCAGCGCACACTACACCTACAGTGTAGCACAGGGTTCAGGCTCTGACCCATTGGCAGGGTATTACTTCCGTGAAGGCGATGCACATCTTCGTCCCAAGCGTGAATTCTTCCTGGATTTTGATAGAGCACATGACTTTTCTGCCAATGTTGATCTGCGTTTCCCGAAAAACTATCGAATCAGACCATTAGCCAATTTTGGTGTGAATGTGCTGTATCAGATCGCAAGTGGTTTACCCTACACTCCCAGCTATAGTGGTGCATTAAGTATCGAACAAAACTCTGAGAGGAAGCCAGGTACAAATTCGCTGGATATACGTATTGATAAGGCGTTTGTATTGGGTGGGAACAGAATGGTGATCTACTTGAAAGGCACCAACATGCTAGATCATTTGAATGTGCGAAATGTCTGGTCGGCAACGGGCGATCCATGGTGGGGTGGTCCTGAAAATTATCGAAGTTATGACAGACAAGCTAACCCAACCAATGTAGGTCCACGTAGAGACATACGACTGGGCATTTACTATAAATTTTAACTGACAATGAATGAGGTAGTGAAGTGAATATATTTCGACAAAAAGATATCAGCATCCTTATTGTGGCTATAAACATTGTCAGCGTCTCTGCATTTGCCCAGGAGATTGATGATGTTTCGCTGGCTCCTAAAAAACCATGGTATTCTTCACTTAAACTGAGGAAACCGGCTGCACGCATAGATGAAGCTATTGGTGTTATGAATAAAGGGGCACTAAATAACTTAACCATGAATTATGGGCAGATATCTGATACTCGCCTTGAGGATCCTGGCAACAATCCCACAACTGATTTTTATAACTTCCGTTATCCACGGACCGAGCCATATGGCTCAATGGTAGATGACTTTGCTATTCTTTTTGCAGTGAGGAAAAATTCTAAAAATGGCGATAATGGAAATGTCATTGATGGATTCTCCGCCAATGGGAATGAGGATTGGATCGCGAAGAATGGGAGCCTTGGGGCTACTCATTATGATGGAAGTGGGAAAGAGGACATGCTGAAGTATGTAGATGGGACCACTCCTTATCTTGCTCATAGTGACATTCCAGTGACCTGGCCCATTGATGCAAATGGTGAACATTTTTGGCCAGGATATTTTCGTCGTGATCGTGAAACAGGGTATGTATATGAAGATGAATTCGTTTCGGACCGGGATGTCTATGCAGTGTATACAGATGCCAGCAATGTTCAAGGTGACCCCTTAGGAATTGAAATTGAGCAGATGGCGTATTGTTATGGTCGATCCTATGCAGACGACTTCCAATTCTATGAATTTTTTATCCACAATACAAGTTCCACCACAATTGATAGCGCCTGGTTTGGTATATATCAGGATCCTGACTGTAGCGATTATGGAGATGAAACACTTTTTTCACCCCCGGGTTATGGGCTTAAAGATAAATATCCGATAATTATTGACCGCGATATTGATGGGGATGTTGGGGCTGCAGATTTACCCAATAGTGCGGGTCGCTTAGAAGATATGGATTTTGGTACGATAATATTGGAAACGCCTTATGACATGGGTGTAACAGATTTTCACTATTACTCAGACACTGGTCCAACTGCAGATGAGGAATTATGGGCAGTCATTACCAGTGATAAAACCGATCCTGACATTATTCTTCAACAGGCAGAATTTTTCCACGGTCCAGATCAACGAATTGATGATCTTAACACTATTACTTCACCGCAGGACTGGGTGTATATAGTGGCTACTGGTCCGTTCAGCCTGGCTCCCGGAGATACAATTAAATGGACAATAGCTGTAGTTGTAGGTGATACGGACGAAGACTTCATGAAAAACAGCGAAATGGCCATCACTATGTTTGAGTCAGGATTTGTTGGCCCATCAGCCCCTCCAGGTCCCGAGTTAAAAGTTGCCTCTGGTGATCAATCAGTAAGTCTGTATTGGGACAATAGCGCTGAATTGAAACCTGATCCATCTACGGGTATTCAAGATTTTGAGGGTTACAAAGTTTACAGAAGTGAGGATGGTGGAGTGACATGGGGTGATGGAATAACTGATTACCAGGGAAATGTGGTAGGTTATGTACCCTTGGCACAATTCGATATCGACAATACTGTGAGTGGACTTGACCCAGTTGACCCAACTAATTATTTGGGTGAAAATAGTGGATTGCAATACTCCTTTACAGATAATACGGTTCACAACGGGATAGAATACTCATACACGGTCACATCTTATGATCAAGGTGATGAAGATGGCTCTATCCCATCCTATGAGAGCGCAAAAGGCACAAGTGCGGCTGAGAAAAATTTTGTGAACGTCGTTCCATCACCTAAAGCTATTGGATACGTACCTGGAGAAGTCAGTGACGTAAATCAGCTTTCTGGTGTAGGGGATGGAGACATTGTGTTTGACGTCATTGATTCGGAACAGTATTCCAACTACAAAACAGAAAACGACTATACAGTAGATCCCACATTTAAGATCAGTTTTACTGGATTTCCCGCCACTCACTATTCAATACGGAACTCATCAACAGATGACTTATTGAAAGAGGGCATGGAAGTCAACTCTGGTTCTGCCTATATCATGGAGGATATAGGTTTATCAATTCAAATAGAAACCTCTCAATTGATCGGGACCATTAGTACGATCACAGATGAGGAGGGAATTGATTTAACAATTCTCAATGGCCTGGACAATACCGAATCATGGGCAGCAGCAGTCACGAATATTCCGTCTTCATCTATAGTGTCCAGAGTACAGGAATATGAGTTGAGATTTACAGACACTGGATCATGGGCATATACCCAAGATCGGACACAGCCCTTGGCTATGTTTTGGATACCTTTCGAAGTTTGGCGAACCAGTCCAGAAGAGACACAAATTGTAGGAGTCTGTAAAGATAAGAACGGTGATGGAAGTTTCAGTGCAAACGATGAAATCTACGTTTGCGATGTCCTTTATCCGAGTACGACTCCCACCGCTGGAGATTCTCTAAAGGGATTTGATCAAGCAACTTTTTTCCCGGGGAAATGGCCTCTAAAACTTGTGTATACCATTGCGGATACATTGGGCAATTTACCAACCTCAGGTCAAAAGACAATTGTCAGCTATAATTCTGCCTATTCAGACGGATCTGGATTTGATACTACATCCGTGTATTCATTGGGTGATATTCTAACATTTTCACTTGAAGATCCTGCAATTGTTAATAGTGCAGAGGCAACTGAGTTGAAGAATGTCAAGGTTGTTCCAAATCCTTATATCGTGACATCCTTATTTGATCCAAAGGAAAATGTGAGTAGCCTGAAGTTTATGTTTCTCCCCGAAGTCTGCGACATACAGATATATACCATGAGTGGAACCAAGGTGAAGGAAATCAATCACACTGATGGTACTGGGATTGAGAACTGGAATTTGACCAACACCTTTGGCCAGGAAATCGCTTATGGGGTGTACTATTATTTGATTTCCACTCCCGGTGGTGATCAGGCAACCGGCAAGCTAGCGATAGTACGGTAGGGAGAATTATTATGAAAAAACAAACTGGAATAATCGGTTTTTTATTTTTATTCATTGTTATCACTCTTCCCGTAAATGTTGCTGGTGAAGAATTTCGTAAGGTTGGGACCTCAGCCGCACAATTCTTAAAGGTTGGGGTTGGTGCACGTGCCATAAGTATGAGCGGTGCATTTGAATCAGTTGCGAATGATGCTTCTGCAGTCTACTGGAATCCTGCCGGTATCACAAATGTGGGTCGTACTTCCTGGACATTCGCACATACCAATTGGTTGGTGGATACAGGGCATGATTTTAGTGCTTTAGTACTACCTCTTGACGGTAGTTCGTTTCTTGGGTTTAGTGTAAATGCCATGACAGTTGGTGACGAGGAAATTACCACTGAGAGCGATCCTGCAGGGACTGGCCAATACTGGAATGCGCAGGGCCTGGCTGCTGGAATTACCTATGCCAGACGTATGACTGATCAATTCTCATTGGGTACTACGGTAAAATATATATCCGAGAGGATCTGGAATGAGTCAGCTACAGCCATTGCTATAGATATTGGGACCTATCTGGATACAAAATACAATGGTATTGTTATTGGTATGGCCTTTACGAATTTTGGCAACAACATGCAATTAACGGGTCGTGATCTGATACGGGAATATGATCCGAATGAAGCCAATTCACTGAATGCCAATGTTGATACCCGCCTGCATACAGAACCTTGGCCACTACCAACGTGTTTTAAGATTAGTACATCTATTGAATTGATAGGTAAAAAAGATCGTTTCATTCAATCTGAAGCCAATCGACTAACGCTTGCAGTAAATGGTACCCACCCAAATGATGATAGTGAAAAACTCAATGTGGGAGGTGAATACGCTTTTCGCGAAATGCTCTTCCTTAGAGGAGGCTATAGCAGTGGTTATGATCTTTCTAAATTTTCCTACGGTGCTGGATTGAAGGTGAATCTGTATGGTCGATTCCTAAGCATTGATTATGCGTATGCTCCTTTCGGGGATTTTTCAGATATTCAAACCTTCAGCCTTAGTTCAGATTTCTAATTAATTAGAGATACAGTAGCGCATGAATTCAGAATTACTCGTATTGATTGCCATGATGGCGCTTTTTGCCATCGCAGTCTTTGTTGGCAAATTTCCAATCGGGGTTTCGCTGGCCATTGCCTCCATTGCCGGAGCACTGCTATCTGGATTTGGAATTCCACTGCGTCATCTGGTGGAGGGAAGCGTATCATACTTGGATCCTATTCTGATCATCGTAACAGCTATGATCTTCATGGAAATCATCAAGGAGACGGGAGCTTTGGGCGAGACCAGTCGACTCATTGTCCACTATTTGCACCCCTACCCATTAATTTTCTTAATAGCAGTAACTCTCTTTATCATGCTCCCGGGAATGCTCACAGGTCTCTCCACAGCTTCCGTACTCACTACTGGTGCCGTAGTGGCTCCGGCTTTGATTGCTTATGGCATCCCCAGGTTAAAAACGGGGAGTATTATAGCTATGGCTGCACTATTTGGGATGATTGCTCCCCCCATTAACGTGCCTGCAATGATCATTGGTGGTGGGGTTGACATGCCATACATAGGTTTTGAATTACCGCTCCTTTTTGCTACTCTACCACTGGCCTTTTTCACAACCTTTTCCATAGCAAAACCACATACAAGTAAGGGAAAGCGAAAAGATATTGGCGCAAAGTTCACAAAAATATCTACAGATATAAACCGCTTCAGACTCTTTTTACCAGTTCTCGTTCTGGGGATCCTCATGGCACTTTCACGAATTATTCCCAATGATTTTACCTCCATGGGTTTACCCCTGATCTTTTTAGCTTCTAGTCTGTTTGCGTTTCGTTCCGGGAGATCATTTAATTTTTGGAAGGTGGCTCAAAACGCTGTCAACAAAGCCATGCCTGTAATGGGGATTTTGGTTGGTATTGGAATGTTTATTCAGATCATGAGTCTCACCGGAGTCCGAGGTTTTCTCATTGTTAATATTGTTCAAATACCATCTTATTGGCTGTATCTTGCGATTGCAGTATCTTTACCTCTCTTCGGAGCTATCTCATCTTATGGTGCCTCTTATGTCTTAGGTGTTCCATTTTTGCTTGCTTTATTGGGCCGGAACGAAATCATGGTTGCTTCAGCCATAACCCTAATTGCCAGTCTCGGTGATATGATGCCACCGACAGCACTCGCCGGTATTTTCGCAGCACAAGTTGTTGATGAGCCAAATTATTTTAAAATATTAAGAATTTGTATCCCCTATATCGTTATTACCGCCATCTATGGAATTATGATCATTCTTGGTGCTAACTGGTTAGCAAAATACCTAATCCTGTGAGTATAGAATGCTGAAATTGATCTATATCGGAATTGCATTTATTGTCCTCATCTTGACAGGGAAGGATTTGTTTTCTGAGAAAAGTTGGAAAATGCAATTGACGCACTTGATTGTTTTAATCCCCCTAATTCTAAGGGTATTGCAAATAAAATGAGTATCCTAAAAAGTCATTGGACGCGTATACTAATTCTGATTTGTGTTGTATCTGTATCAGCCTATGTGGGGAATCAATTCTTATCCATGCATATCCCGGATCCGATTTATCCAAATGAGTGCAAAAAACTCAAATTAAGTGATTATTTCAGCGACTTAGCTGGTACAGCAGGCGATACAGACATCTATTTATTTGAAGGTGATCAAGAAGGTGCCACGGTACTGATTCTTGGGGGTACGCATGCCAACGAACCGGCAGCTAACATTACCGCTGTTTGCTTGGTTGAGAATATTGATGTGGAAACAGGCCGCTTATTTGTCTTACCAAACGCAAATAATAGCGGTTTTACCCACAATGATCCCCAGGAGGGTAATCCCCAGCGTTTTAAAATTGAAACCCCCAAAGGCGATCGCTGGTTTCGTTATGGGTCTCGATATACCAATTCCATTGATCAATGGCCTGATCCAGATGTCTATGAACATTATCCTTCTGGTCAGAGACTGTCTGGAGCAGAGACGCGAAATCTGAATCGTTCTTACCCCGGGAGACCTGATGGGAATATGACTGAAAAAATTGGGTATGCTATTATGCAACTCTTGAAGCAGGAGAAGGTTGATATTGCTATTGATATGCACGAAGCATCTCTTGAGTACCCGGTCATTAATGCTATTGTCGTCCATCAGTTGGCCTTTGATATCGGTGCAGAAGCCGTAATGTATTTACAGATGGAAGACATCCCTTTTAACCTGGAACCATCACCAGAAAGTTTCCACGGTCTTTCCCATCGAGAATGGGGTGATGGACTGGGAATACCAGCACTTCTAATGGAATCAGCGAATCCATTACAGGGTCGCTACCACGGGAAGGTTTCACCCGATATCGTTATAACAGGCAAAGATAAATATAATTTGCAGGCTGCAAAAAGTGGACTAATAGAGGTGGACTATCCAGAAGAAGGATTGCCACTGAAATTGCGCGTGGCTCGTCATATGGCAGCTTTGACCACAATATTGGAAGTATGGAATAGCAGCAATCCAGAAAAAGTGATCGAAGTTAACGGACTCCCTCCATATGATGAGATTCTCAAGCAGGGAGTAGGAGCGTTTTTAAAATAATTAATAAGGAGTATATACAATGTTAGCAAGATTTAAAATATTGAGAATAGCTTTGATAGTAATGCTGTTGATTTCCAGCCTAGTAGCTGGTGATTTTAAAGCTGAACAACCCATACTGATCACAACAGCAGGACAGAGTGCAGATGTTTTGATGGTAAAAGTGTTGGCTAAAAAAGCAGCTCTGGATTTTACTGTTGAGAAACTTGCCACACCGGCAAGCTTGGGGGAATCCAAGTCACTTATTATTGTTTCTGGCGGTAGTACTAAAGGTCTAGGCGCCGCCAAAATCAATAAAGATGATGAGATTAAACGAGTTCAGGAATTGATTACAGCTGCCAAGGGAAAGAATATCCCTATAGTGACTATGCATATTGGCGGCAAAGCACGACGCGGGACGTTATCAGACGAGTTTAATTTAGTTGCAGCCCAAGCTGGTTCATGTTTGGTTGTAGTTGAAGGAGGTAATGAAGATGGCTATTTCACTAAAATAGCTGAATCGAATAAAGTGCCACTCGTAACTATTAAGAAAATCGTAGAAGTGAAATCTGTGCTTATCGATATCTTTAGTACTGATACAAAATAAGTTTTAGAAATTAGTATTTAGCGGAGTATAAGCGTGAGAAGAATTAATCGATATCTTCTAGTCTCTATCCTTGCTGCTTTTTTTATTAGCTGTGCGTATAGGCAATCTAAACCGGTATCTGAATCCCAAGGTATGGTTGTCGCCGCTCATCCAGTCGCTGCAAATTTTGGATATAAAATACTGCAATCAGGTGGCAATGCCGTCGATGCAGCCGTTGCCACCGCAATTGCCCTTGGCGTTGTTGAACCACACGCTTCCGGACTTGGTGGTGGGGGCGGGATGCTCATTTATCTGAATGAACCCCAAAAGCTTACCTACATTAATTATTATCCCCGAGCAGGCGATTCGATTCCAGATTCCTTTGATTCCAAGACTGATGGCCGTTCCGCAAAGGCTGTTCTCGTACCTGGAACAGTATCGGGGCTGTCCATGGCACTGGAAAAATATGGAACAATGAGTTGGAAGGAGATTCTTGAACTCAGTATCGAGAAATTACGTCATGGCTTCGTGGTAGATGATCATTTCAATAAGGTCATCTTCGATTCGTATGAGACCTTGACTGGTTACCCAGAAACTGAATCCATTTTTTTAAATGAAATGATGCCTTTCGAAGTTGGTGATACTTTAATCAATCGATTTGCTTTGGAGACACTACAAATTTTGGCTGATAAAGGCCCTCGAGCATTTTATACTGGAGAATTAGCGGATTCTGTGGATGCTGTTATGGTCAGGGAGCGAGGATTGATTCGGAAATCCGATATGGAGTCTTACCAAGCCATTGAAATGGTTCCAGTGGCAAGTGATTATCGTGGTCATCTCATTGTTTCTTCACCACCACCTCAATCCGGGGTTACCCTGCTGGAAATCTTGAATATTCTTGAACAAAAGAATTTAAGTGAGATGGGTGTTTATTATGAACAGGCGAGTACTTTACATTTAATGGCAGAAGCAATTAAGCTTGGCTACGCAGACCGCAGAGAATATCTAGGAGATCCTGCGTTTAACGAGATACCGGTATCAACTCTTGTAAATGATGACTACGCTAGATCCAGATATGCGACTATTGATATGAATGGTATTTCAAATTCAGATTCATCAGCGACACAATCCGGATCCATCAACGCTTTTAATGGGGAGCCACACGCAGACCCTAATGGGAGCACAACTCATATATCGGTTGTTGATAGCGAAGGGAATGCAGTGTCCCTAACCCAAACACTCAGCTATTTTTGGGGATCAGGTATTAGTGTTGGGGGATTTTTATTGAATAATGCCATGACAAGCTTCTCGAAGGATGACGGACCAAATTCTTTCGCACCAGGCAAACAGCCAAGAAGTACGATTTCACCCTCCTTTATATTTAAAGACAGGCAGTTATACGCAGTAGTTGGAACACCAGGTGGAGGTCGCATTCCAGGAACCATGACGGAAGTGGTGACAAGTCTAATTGATTTTGGAGCAAGTGCAGAAAGTGCCAACAATGCCCCTCGGTTCCACAGTAGTGATCTCACTCAAAAGTTACGAGTAGAATCTCGTTTTGATCAGACAGTGCTGGATGAATTGATCCTAAAGGGGCACATCGTAGAAACAATGGGTGACATGGATAGTTATTTTGGGGGTGTCCATATGATTATCATTGATCCAGAGTCTGGTTTACAGGGTGCTGCTGATCCCCGTCGTTCTGGTGTGGTAGCAGGTGATTGACCCCAAACCTACAAAATAATAGAGTATAGATGATGCAAAAAAATAGAAAATATCTCCTGATGAAAATGATATGCTTCATAGTGCTACTCCAGCTAGTGTATAGTTGTGCACAGGGGATACCACATTACCTGACGCCCGAAGCGAATGAAATACATTCCCAGTACTTCCATTCGAGTGAAAATATATCTCAAGTGATGTTGCAAGGGACAAGAAATGAAACACCACTTTTTCATTTTCAAGGCGAGGAGACTGGTCCGGCCGTGTTGATCATTGGTGGTACACATGGGAATGAACCGGCCGGATTTGAGACAGCTCATCGCTTGGTAAAGCAATTTTCCGAATCCAAGTTGAAAGTTGGAGAAGTTTTCATCATTCCTGAAGCGAATAAAATAGCCGATCAAAAACAAAGCAGGCGAATTAAAGTCCCCAGAGGTGTTGATATTGAGATGGGTAATCTTAATCGCTGTTACCCTGGCAATTCACATGGATTACCCATGGAACAAATGGCGTATCAAATAACAAAATTGATCAGACAACATGATATAGATGTCGTTCTTGATCTACATGAGAGTCCTGTCTTTCATTTAGAATATGTTGGAGAAAATAGTCAGTATCATGGGCTGGGACAGACCTTGATCTACACTCCCAATGAGGCTGCTTCCTGGATAGCTCTCATGCTAATTGATGAAATGAATGAAGACATTTCACCCGGTCTTGAACAATTCTCTTTGGCAGCAGGTCCAGTACAGCACAGTGCGGCTTGGTCTGCTGGAGAATTCTTTGATATTCCAGGTTTCACTACAGAGACCTGTAAACAATTACCCCTTGAAACCAGAATAAAATATCAACTAAAAATGACGGATATCATTTTGCGAGAAGCGGGTATTCATTAGCAGGTTTTAAAGTTTTTATCATTGGGTGCTCCTACTCAATCAATATTCAGGAAAAGCATTATGCAAAATAGAGTATACCGAAATTTCATTTGTTACCCTGCTCTGTTCATATGTATTGCACCACTTTTCATATTTGGTCAAACCTTTACAGCTGAACATGGGATGGTTGCCAGTGCCCACCCACTGGCAACAGAGGCTGGCGTGGAAATATTAAAGATGGGCGGTAATGCAGCTGATGCGGCGGTTGCAGTAGCATTCAGCCTGGGTGTTGTTGAACCAAATGCCAGTGGTGTTGGCGGCGGAGGATTTCTTCTTTATTCTAATGCCAAAAAAGACAAAGTAACTATGTTGGATTTTCGAGAAACAGCCCCAGCAACATTCGATGTCTCAAAGCTTTACAGCAAGGAAGGGGATGACTTTCTTACAAATCATTCGAGCATTATGGCTGTCGGTGTGCCCGGAACAGTTTCCGGGTTACTAAAACTTCATAAGCAGGAGGGACTACTGGATCTTAAAGAAGTCTTACAACCTGCCATCAAGTACGCTCGGGATGGTTTTATGGTCAGTGAAAAGTTTGCTGATATGATCATGTCAAATTTTGAAAAGATTTCGATGAATCCGGAAACTGCTCATCATTATTTGATTGATGGATTGCCAGCCATGGAAGGAGAATTGCTTAAAAATGAAGAGTTAGCTTTGTGCTATGAAGAGATAGTAAAAGGGGGTGTTAAAGGTTTTTACAGGGGAATAATTGCCAATTCTATTATCAGAACTGTTCAGGAAAATGAGGGTTCACTATCCAAAAGAGACTTGAAGAGATATAAAGCACAAAATAAAGTGCCCGCATCCGGTAGCTATCGTGGTTTCGAAATTTTATCTGCACCTGCACCTGCTGGTGGAACTCAGATTATCCAATTGCTCAATATCTTAGAAAATTATGATCTAAGTAAATACGAACCGATAGACCCAGAATATCTGCATCTCATAGCAGAAGCCATGAAGATGGTTTATGTTGATAAAAGTGCGGTAATGGGCGATCCTGACTTCGTAGATGTCCCTGTTGACAGACTATTAAGTAAGAGCTATGCTGAGCGGCAAAGCAAATTATTTGACCCTGCAAAGGCACGATTTGATTATCAATATTCGCTACCATTTGAGGAAGAATCAGGCAGTACTACCCATTTTTCGATTATAGATGAAGCAGGGAATATGCTTGCCTTGACACAAAGTGTTAACCACTGGTTTGGGACTGGTATCTCAGATGAAAAATATGGAATTCTTTTGAATGACCATTTAAAAGACTTCGCGAAAGATGACAAATCTCCAAATGCATTGGAACCGGGCAAACGTCCTGTCAGCAGTATTGCCCCTACGCTTATTTTGAAGGACAATGAGCCGTTTCTTTCCCTTGGAACACCTGGAGCCTCTCGGATTATTTCTGCTATGGTACAGATCATTGTGAATGTCATCGATTTCAAAATGGATATTGATGAAGCAATTGAAGCTCCCAGAATTCACGCAATCAGTGATAAGCTATATATGGAAAGTAGATTTCCAGAAACAACGCTTGACACATTGAAATCATATGGTCACCAACTAGTTATTAAGGGTGCCTATGATAATTATTTTGGAGGAGCTCAAGCCATATTGAGAGACTCTATTGACGCCACCTTGAGAGGTGGGGCTGATTCTCGCAGAGATGGTAATGTCTTGGGTTATTAAGGGGTTTTTGGCATGAAAATTAGATTATTTCCATTTATCGTTTTACTATTGCTCCTGCTGCAAAGTTGCGCAACGAGTTCTCAGGACACAATTGCTGAGGATCCATTGAATGGTTTTTTTGGGAAGGATTCGGTGGTGATCCTGGTTACTGATTCTGGGCTTGGCGGACTTTCTGTCGCAGCTAACGTTGCAGCACGCATGGAATCACATGGTATTTTCAGGTCAGTTCAAGTGGTCTTTATTAATGCCCAGCCAAGCAAGGAACAGGGCTACAACTCAATGAAGACAACGGAACAAAAAATTGCAGTTTTCAACAATGCTCTTGAAGCGATGGCAAGTACCTACAGTCCTGATATTATCCTGGTCGCATGCAATACACTGTCAGTGATCTATAATTATACCGAGTTCAGTCGAACGAATTCAATACCAGTAATTGGAGTTGTTGAGGCAGGTGTCAAGCTCATGGAAGAGGCAAACAAGAACAATTCGAGTGCTTCCATCTTACTCTTTGCGACAAGAACAACAGTAAATCAGGATACGCACAGAAAAGGCCTCGCAGAACTGGGGGTCGATCCAAATCAAGTTATTACACAATCTTGTCCCAGTCTCGCTGGAGCCATAGAACGTGGAACACATAGTTCTGAAACGGACAGTTTGGTCGAATTATGTACCAAAACTGCAATTGCGAATCTCTCAAGTGGTGAGAAGGATGTGCTCGTAAGTCTGAATTGTACGCATTATCCCTATATCAAAGGATTGTTCGAAGAGAAAATTGAGGCCCAGGGATTCAATGTTATCGCTGTCCTTGATCCAAATCCCTACATGGCAGATTTATTGTTCCCTGAGAAATACCTTAACCGGTTTGCTGAAGCTGAAGTTGGTGTTTATGTTTTATCCCAGCCTGTTTTGGACGATGATAGAATAGCTTCCATAGCACCCCTGCTCAATGAAGTATCACCGATTACTGCAGAAGCGCTAGAGGATTGGGATTTTGATCCTCAGTTTTTCGAGTGGGAATCAATCGTAAAAGCAAAATAATATGAGACTTCAAACTACTTGATGGGATTATGACTTTTGTCCTGATTTTGCCACTGCTTGTCATTGCTGTACTTGTTATAGAGATGCAGTGGCATAAAAGTTTGATTAAACGTATTCCTTTGAGAATCTCCATAAATGGCACCCGGGGAAAGTCGAGTACAACGCAATATATTGTTGCCGGGCTGCGAGCGGCAGGCAAGCGTCCTCTTGGGAAAATTACTGGAACAGAGCCCCTATTATTAAAACCAGACGGAAAAAGTGAACGCATTCGTCGCTGGGGAAAACCACGAATTCAGGAACAGATGAAAGTGGTTTATCGGGCAGCTCAAGGGGGGGTAGATGTACTGGTTGCTGAGTGTATGGCTGTGTCCCCAGAATATCAATTAATAGATGCCCGCATTATTTCACCTCAGATTTACGTTATTACCAATATTTTAGATGATCATAGAGAGCAATATGGAGGCAATCTGGATCTGTACGCAAAGTCTATATGTTCAGCTATCCCATCCCATGCCACAGTTGTGACCAGCGAACAAACTTACCTACCCCTCATCAAACGGGTAGCTGATCAGCGTAATACTCAGGTCATTGTTACAAAAACTTCCATCAATACAGATCTTCACCCAGAGATCTACCCTTCCAATCTAGATTTGGCTGTAGAAGTATGTGTTCTTGCTGGTATCGATCGTGAAGTGGCAAAAAGAGGCATTCTTGGGAGTATTCATATTTCTGATGTACCCGTAAATAAAAATTTGAAGCATGGATTGCGCTTGATCAATGGGCTAGCCGTGAATGATACAAGTTCAGCAGAAATATTTTTAAACCGTTGGCTATCTGAGGGAGAGTGCACAACTATTCTGCTACATACTCGAAATGATCGTCCCCTCCGCACGGTTCAATTTTCTGAGTGGATTGCTTCATTATCTAATATTGATAAAGTCCTATTGTCAGGATCACATACTTATATCGCACGAAGAAGTTTACGGAAAATGGGTGTCCCAGAAGATATGATCATCGAGCTGGATCCCAATGCACCGTCACCGCTACTCGTTGGTGCTATTAAAGATTCAACCATCTATGGCTTTGGCAACACAGGTGATGGTGGAACAGCAATGTGGAATAATTTAGAACGAGTCCTCGAGACCCTACAGGTCCCATCATGATTGCCGAAGCATTTTTCATAGGCTTGATTATTGGATTTCTCTATTATGAAATCGTTGGTCTTTCTCCGGGAGGTGTGATTGCACCAGCCTACCTGGCACTCTATGTCCATGAACCAATTCAAATTATGCTAACACTAATAGTGGCCACTCTGACTTGGGGAAGTATTAAACTGCTGCTTCCATATCTCTTACTATATGGCCGTCGAAAAATGCTATTGGCTCTTTTAATTGGATTTGTATATGGGATATTAATAAATCGCTGGCTTGGATTGGGCTCATATCTACCCCACGCGATCCACTCAATTGGTTATCTGATCCCAGGCTTAATTGCTTCAGAAATGGTACGTCAGAAGGTATTACCAACATTGACCAGTCTTGGGATTGTCATGTCATTTGTATACTTTATACTACTATTTGTCCCCTGATGGTTTTTTCCCGCAACACTAGATTAATAGTGAGCTTACTGGTGGCTCTCGTTTTGATCATCCTCTCTTTGACGATCATACCAAACCACTCGTTGCGAGACGATTCTGAACAAATGCACAAAGCAAGGAATTTAGCTTTGAACTGGTTAACCATTGTTGATCAGGAGAAGCAGAACCGGGGAATCCTGGGTGGACTTGAATCAAACATCCCCCTAAAGAACCTCCTCGGATCAGAGTATACTCCTGTCACCACCACATTGGGATCCCCTCAGGCAAAAGAACTATCTACTAATCCTGATTTTGCAGCTCTGGTCGTTCGATTTTTGCATGAGGCAGGAATAGACTCAAGTAAACGAGTCGGGGTAACCATAAGCGGTTCTTTTCCGGCACTGAGTATCTCAGCATTGGCTGCTCTCCAAACCTTGAAGGTTGATGCTGTTGTCCTAAGCTCTCTGGGAGCTTCATCATATGGAGCTAATCAACCCGGTGCGTTGTGGATTGATTATGAGCGGTGGCTTGTGAAGCGTGGGGGACTCAAATATCGGTCCAGACTGGTAACTTATGGTGGGGAGAGCGACAATGGCTCAGCTATCTATCCTGAGGGATTAGATATCATGAATTCATCGCTTCAAGATTTTGCAGACCTATTGTATATTCCATCATCTCTAGAAGAGTCAGTTGCTTCAAAGGCTTTAATCTTCAATAACGAAAATATTGATTTATTGATCAATATTGGTGGTAATCAGGCTAGCTTAGGAGCTTGTAGCCATTCGATGCAAATTCCTCCAGGTTTGAATTTTCTGTTACCTGATTGTGAGCATTCAAACCGGGGATTGATTCTAGAACTGAATGCCCAAGGGATTCCAGTGATACAGCTTTTAAATATTCGAAAGTTGGCAATCGATTATGGCATTCAAGCCCCCTATAGTGACTCTTTGTGGACGTCAAATTATTTATATTCTGAACATGAAATGAGCAAAGCATATGTGATTATTGCTCTAGTCATATTATCTTTAAGTGTTTGGTGGATCAAATTAGCAAAAGTTTGATTGGCCTGCATAAATCTTTAACCTGGAGATAGGATCATGTGGACGATGAAGAATAGTACCCTCAGAACAGTCATGATACTTTTAAATAGTCTATTTACGGTAGTATTGCTGGCTCAGACATATATCCCAGGTGAAGTGTATTATGGCCGTAATAATTATGTTGAATATTATCCAGGCAATTTGGGATTAATCTTTTCTGCGCCTCACGGAGGCAGCCTGACTCCCAGCGAGATTCCTGACAGAACTTATGGAACTACCGTAACTGACTCATATACCAAACAGACGACCCTTGCTATTCGGGACGCAGTGTTTGCTGCTACCGGTGGGTATCCCCACATCATCATATCAAATCTCAAAAGAACCAAGCTGGACCCAAATAGAGAAATCGTTGAAGCTGCTCAGGGGAATGTATGGGCTGAACAGGCATGGAATGAATTTCATGGTTTTGTCGACATCGCCAAAGATTCGGTAACTGCTCAGCAGGGGAAAGGATTTGTTGTAGATATTCATGGTCATGGCCATACGATTCAGAGGCTGGAGCTTGGTTACTTGCTTTATGCTTCATATTTATTTAAAACTGATAGTGAGCTAAACGGGTATGCAAATTCCAGTAGTATCAAAGCATTAGCGCTGGAATCACCCTTAAGTTTTGCAGAACTAATACGTGGTCCTTCAAGTCTTGGGGCTCTATTTGAAACAAATGGTATTCCGGCAGTTCCGAGTTTAAACCAACAGAACCCTGGCAGCGGGAATTTATATTTTAGTGGTGGTTACACCACTAACAGGCATGGATCACGGGATGGCGGGACCATAAATGCAGTTCAAATTGAGGCTTATAAAGTAGGGCTTCGAGATACTGATGCTAACCGGAAGAAATACGCTGAAACTATGACGGAAGTATTTGATCAGTTCCTCCAAATTCATTATGGTTGGGATGGAATTTTAACCAGTGTCTCTGAAAAACAAATTTTTGCAGATGATTTTTATTTAGCACCGAATTTCCCCAATCCATTTAATCCCACTACTACGATCAGGTTTGAGGTCCATGAACAATCTATTGTCAATTTGATAGTGTTTGATATTCAAGGACAGGAAGTAGCAACTCTTCAAAATGGTGTTAATTCCCCAGGCAATTATGAGATACAATGGAACGGATTAGATCAGCAAGGTAACCAGGTGAGTACAGGTGTGTATTTTGCTCGTCTACAGGCTGGAGATTACAGCAAGACGATCAAGATGGTGTATTTGCAGTAATCGGGCAGGCTCCAATCGGGTAGGCAGCGTCTGAAACAATAGGCTCTAAATTGCATTAATACAATGCTTCGTAATTTGTGAGGTCGTACTTCCTGAGCAGGGGGCCAGACTGATTTATTGATACTTAGCTGATAGCATTAGCACCCCCACCACCGAGCTTCAGGGGGGGCCTTATTATCTCATTCATACCTTCTCACACCAACTGGTGAAAATTAGATTAGTTGCCAATAGACAGCTAGGGGACTATCTTTAAAGACTCGCTTATAAGAGCTCATTAAAGTACCGGGGGGAATATGAAAAGAAATTTTAGTAGAATCTCCAATCATCTAACACGCCTAGCCACAGGGTCAACTGATCAAGGGGCATATCACCCAAGATGGCTGACTACAATAACTCGACCTTTAATACTCATGGCAGTTATTCTCCTATTATTGTTCGTCCCTCCTAGGGGATTACGGGGCTGCACTATTGGTGTAGCTGCTGGAGCTGCTACCTCCGATGGTAGACCCATGATCTGGAAAACCAGAGACTGTAGCGCACTTTCTTCCACGGTCCGTTATAATGTTGGCTATGGATATAATTACATCGTTATGAACTCTGACGGAGAATTATCTTTTTTCTACCAGGGTTTGAATGATCAAGGTTTTGGTATAGTCAACTCTTTAGCTTACGATCTTGTGGAAGGATCAAGTGGTCTTGGAAATGGAGGGTTAATTAGGGAAGCGCTTGCGACTTGTGCAACAATTTCGGACTTTGAGGACCTCCTCACAGCTACCAACATCACAGGGAGACAAACCCACGCAAATTATGCGGTAATAGATAGTACGGGTGCTGCAAAGATGATTGAAGTTAGTGGTAATAATTATTGGGTATTTGACGCAGAATTGGCCCCAGACAAATACATTGTCCGAACTAATTTCTCTGTTACGGGAGGGGGCAATACAGGAATTGAGCGCTTTGATCGATCTTCAAAACTCATTGCTGATTTCCATGCGGGAGACAGTCTGAACTACAAAAGTATTCTTCGCACCCAAATGCGGGACTTCTCAGGTGATGATAGTGAAATGATCCCAGTACCATTCATACCAATACCATTTTTCTATCCCACAGTACCCATGGGATATATTTGCCCATACTATAGTATCTGTAGATACAGCTCAAAAGCCTGTACTGTGATCCAGGGAGTGCTAAACGATGAATCACCGCAGCTAAGTGTCATGTGGAATATTCTTGGTCAACCGGCCTCATCAGTAGCCCTGCCTTATTTTGCAGTAGGTGAAGTTCCAGATGAAGCGAGAGGAACGACAACATGCCTGCTTTCGACCAAGGCCAATCTAATCACCGAGAGTTTGTTCGAGGCTTATTATATCAAGAGCTATGGTGTTGCTTTGGACTTTATTGATACCCACAAGCTACGAGATAGTACCGGTGCAGGGCTCTGGTCAACAACCTTTCCACTAGAAGACACAATTTTTCAAAGAACGAGTAGCGCAATTGAGGGCTGGAGATCGGCAGATACACTCCCTGTTGCCGAGATGCTAACGCTACAATCATCGCTTGCTGAATATGCAGTGACAGGACTTGAGGATGCCTACTCAATTCTAACGACAAGCATAATTGAGCCGGAAAACTTTAATTCACCGAGTACCGCTATACTGCTGCAGAACTACCCAAATCCCTTCAACCCGACTACAACAATCAGCTATGATCTTCCCCAACAATCACTGGTTAAGCTGACAGTTTTTGATATTAGGGGACAGCAAGTAGCAATACTCCAGGAAGACGAGAGACCTCCAGGCAATTACCAAGTACAGTGGAACGGAATAGATCAATCAGGAAATCCAGTGAGTACTGGGGTGTATTTCGGTCGTCTACAAGCTGGAGATTACACGAAAACTATTAAGATGGTGTATTTACAGTAATTGGGCAGGCTCCAAACCCGCAGGCAGCGATTGAAATAATACGCTCTAAATAGCATAATATCAATACGATGTAATTGATATTGACCTGCTTTGGGAGCAGGGGGCCGGAGGTTCGAATCCTCTCACCTCGACAAGATT
>CAZDVD010000033.1:0-31110 GCA_964508765.1 uncultured Lentisphaeria bacterium | reverse complement strand
TCAGAGATGAGATCAAAAAGGTCGAAAATGAAATGAAGCGGTAAAAGGGTATGGGGTAATCCAATGTATTTTGAAAATAATCGTACTGACACTTTACAGAGAAAGTTTGGAATATTAGGAAAATCTGCAGGTGTTCAATCCATGCTTGAAACCATCGAACAGGTCGCTCCAACGGATATTTCAGTGTTGATAGGAGGTGAAAGTGGCTCTGGTAAAGAACTCGTTGCCTCGGCTCTTCACAAACATTCACGCAGATCCCATAAACCCTTTGTTATCGTGAATTGCGGTGCCATTCCTGCTGGTATTATAGAGAGTGAATTATTTGGTCACAAAAAGGGTGCTTTTACCGGCGCTGGAAGTGATCGGAAGGGGTATTTCCAATCGGCAGATGGCGGGACCATTTTTCTGGATGAAATTGGTGAAACACCGTTGGAGACACAGGTAAAGCTACTGCGCGTCCTCGAGCAGGGTGAATTCCTACCTGTCGGGTCCTCCACTTCGATGAAAGTTGATGTTCGCATTGTGGCAGCATCTAACAGAAACCTGGAAAAGGAAGTTGAGGTCGGTTCATTTCGGAAGGATTTATATTATCGTCTAAAAGCCATCACGATAACAGTGCCTTCTCTACGTGATAGACGCGACGATATCGCCATTCTGGCCAGTAAATTTGCCAATGACTGTGCTATTCGGAACCAAATCTTGTTTAAGGGCTTCTCTGAGGGTGCGCTCAAGGTGATGAGTCAACATCGCTGGCCAGGAAACATCAGGGAACTGAAGAATTTTATTGAGAGTATGGTCATTCTTGAAAAGGGTGGCGTCATTAAGACTGACGTGATATACCGATATCTGAATGCAGAATCCAGCCCTACCGAACTGAATCCGCTGCTCCCCGTAAAACTGGATCGCAATGTTGATCAAGCTGAGCGTGAATTGATATTGCAGCAATTGTTTATGCTCAGGCGTGAAATTGCTGAGATGAAGGCAGTCATTGATCAGGGAATCATACCCAAAACACCAGGAGAGTCAAATGCTGAGGAGTATCACCCAGCCCTGGAAGTGTTGCCGGATGATCATAACAAAGAAATAGTCGCAGATGATTCTCCCACAATTCTAAATCCCCACATGCTGGGCACGCTTACGGCAGCCCAGGTCGAGAAAGAGCTTATCACACGCAGCCTGGAGCGTTTCAACTTTAATAAACGGAAAACTGCCAAGGCCCTTCAAATGGCTGAGCGAACACTATACAGAAAGATCAAAGAGTATGAAATTGTTAAAGAAAATTAGTCCTGTCCTATTCATCGCCATTATCCTGACAGGATGTGGTATTTATTCTTTTAAGGGGAGTATCCCGGACCATCTCCATGATGTGGAATTGGTCACCTTTAAGAATTTGACGACAGAGTTTGCTGTTGAGACAGATATTGAAGAAGCACTTACTCAACGAATGTTAAATGAGAAGTTGCTATCACTCTCAGCCAAAGAATCACCTGATTCTCATATTGAGGGTAAAATTAATAGTATCACCGATAAGCCTAATAGCTTTGATGAGAACGAAAATATTTTAGAATATCGTCTTGAATTCCGCGGAGAGGTCATCTGGTATGATCATATTCGTGAAGTCGAGATTTTTAAGAAGCAGTTTACCGTTTTCGGCACTTACTTCAGTGAGGATGAAAATGCTAACAGAAGTGATGCAGAAAAACTAGTACGCGAAGATGCGTATGATGAAACGATTGAAAAATTGATTGATTTTATTATTGAATCGATGACGGAAGAATGGTAGAGATGGGAATGCAAAGTAAAGACATGAAAGAATATTTTATACAGAACGCAAAAGATTTCGTAGGAGAGACAGTCACACTCAAAGGATGGGCCTACAGCGTCCGTAAAGGGGGTAAGATATGGTTCTTACTTCTGAGAGATGGTACAGGCATCATGCAGTGCGTGGTCACCAAATTTGACGCTGACGAAGCATCCTTTGACATAAAAACACAGATTACTCAAGAATCATCTGTCATGGTTACTGGAGAGGTGAAAGAAGAACCACGCTCTCCCGGTGGCTATGAAATGCTGGTGCATTCCATGACATTAGTTGCAGTTGCTGACGAATACCCCATCTCAAAAAAAGAGCATGGCACCGACTATCTGATGGATAACCGACATTTATGGCTGCGCTCCAAAAGGCAACATGCCATCATTCGCATTCGGCATACCATTGTCAAAGCGATTAGAGATTATTTTGATGACCGTGATTTCACACTGGTAGATACTCCTATTTTCCAAAAAGCTGCTACTGAGGGAACTGCCACCCTATTCGAGACAGATTATTTTGGCGAAAAGGCATTTTTAACACAGAGTGGACAACTCTATGGAGAAGCCGGAGCTGCTGCATTTGGTAAGATTTACTGCTTTGGTCCAACATTCAGGGCAGAGAAATCAAAAACCCGTCGACATCTCACTGAATTCTGGATGGTAGAACCGGAAATGGCTTTCTATGATTTGGATATGAATATGGATGTGGCTGAGGACTTTGTATTCTATATCGTCTCCCAGGTGCTGGAGCATCGCAGAACCGAATTGGAAACCCTGGAGCGTGACATTAGTCAGCTGGAAGCCATACAGAAACCATTTCCCCGTATTTCCTACACCGATGCGGTGAAGATTCTCAATGACAATGGTGTCGAGTTTAAATGGGGTGATGATTTTGGCGGTGGTGACGAGACCATCATCTCAAGTCAATTTGATAGTCCAGTCATGGTACACCGTTATCCCTCCGCCATTAAAGCCTTCTACATGAAACGCGATCCTGAAAATGATAAGCAGGCCATGGCACTGGATATGTTGGCCCCTGAGGGGTATGGTGAAATCATTGGAGGCTCTCAGCGTGAAGATGATATAGATGCGTTGGTGGGTCGTATTAAGGAAGATGGTGCCACAGAAGAGGATTATAGCTGGTATCTTGATTTGCGTCGCTATGGTTCCTTCCCACACTCTGGGTTTGGACTCGGTGTTGAGCGGGTCGTCTCCTGGCTATGTGGTTTACAGCATATTCGGGAAACCATTCCCTTCCCAAGGACAATAAATCGTCTAAATCCATAATGAAATCTAAGTCTCCTAAAAGGGTTGCCATTATTGGTGGGAGGGTGGCATCACCTGAAGGGCTCGAGTTTGCCTACGAAACTGGGAAATTACTCGCAGAGAATGGGGTTATTTTATATACTGGTGGAGGTTCCGGTGTCATGGAAGCTGCAAGTCGAGGTGCCCACGAGGCTAACGGTGTTGTAGTCGCTGTGCTGAAGGAAGAAGATGGATTTGATGCAAATCCGTATATACAAGTCCCCATCATGACAGGCATGGGAGATCTGCGAAATGGTATCATCATTCGCTCTGTCCACGCTGCCATCGCCGTGGAAGGTGCCTACGGTACACTTTCTGAAATCGCATATACTTTGGGTTATGGTAAACCTGTTATTGGTTATAATTCTTGGGATATCAAGGATTTAGAGGCTGTAGAAAGTCCGGAAAATGCTGTGAAAAGAATACTTGAATTGATCGAGGAAACAGGCTGATGAATAGAGATCTTAATCTGGTGATTGCACAGGTGAATCCAACGGTTGGAGCGTTACATGCCAACACAGAACGTGCTTTGACAATCATGAAGCAGATGGAAGCTTCTGGAAAGGATCTACTCGTCTTTCCCGAAATGTTTATTCCTGGATACCCACCCCAGGATCTTATCCTTGAAAAACACTTCATTCTGGAAAACCAGAAAATGGTCGACAAGCTTGCTAAAGCAAGTGGTGACATGTTGACTCTGATTGGTGCTATTCACTACGATGGAATAGATACCTACAACGGCGTTGCAGTTCTACAGCACGGAAAATTGGTTCAATGGGTGCACAAATCCCTTCTACCTACCTATGATGTGTTCGATGAATGGCGCTATTTCAAACCTGGTCGAGATAATACTCCCGTTCAGATCACTTTCAGAAATGGTGAAACGCTTAGACTGGGAATCCATATATGTGAAGATTTATGGGATGAGAATATTGATTACAAAATATGTGATATTCTTGGCGACTCCGGCACCGATTTATTTGTAAATCTATCTGCATCACCCTTCGTTACCCATAAATACGTTGAGCGTAGTCGCCTGATAGTCAACAAGATACGCAAATATAATAAACCATACATTTATGTCAATCTTGTTGGGGGACAGGATCAACTTGTCTTTGATGGCATGTCCATGGTGGGTAATGAAAATGCAGAGTGGGTGCATATATGTCCTCAATTTGAAGAGAGTATTTCTGAAGTAACCTTACCATCCTCAGCTGAAGGTACTCAATCTCTGCGTCTTCCAGATATCTCAAAAGAGGAACAAGTGTTTAATGGGCTTGTACTTGGAGTCCATGACTATTTCAAAAAAACGGGGCATCATAAGGCGGTCCTAGGGCTGTCCGGAGGTATTGATTCAGCTGTAACTGCGGCTATAGCAGTTGCTGCATTGGGACCAGACAATGTTTTGGGTATTGCCATGCCATCAAAGTATTCATCAGATCATAGTGTAACTGATGCAGAAGTACTGGCAGTCAATCTGGGGATGAAATATTTGAAAGTACCTATCAGTAATATTCTCAGCAGTTTCCAAGATACCTATACTGATATTCTTGGCGAACCCATAAGTGGTTTACCAGAAGAGAATTTGCAGGCAAGAATTCGCGGGAATATTCTCATGAGCTTCTCCAACAAGGATGGCAGCTTACTTCTCACAACGGGCAACAAGACTGAAATAGCCCTGGGTTATTGCACATTATATGGTGATATGTCAGGTGGATTGGCCGTCATTAGCGATATTGGAAAGCGAACTGTTTACAGATTGGCAAATTATTTTAACCAATTCAATGGTGCAGAAATAATCCCTGAAAATACCATTACAAAAGAACCTAGTGCAGAGTTGCGTGACAATCAGGTCGATCCCTTTGATTATGAGGTGGTAGGTCCTTTAGTGGATGCCATTATTGAGGAACATTCGGATCTTTCCACGCTTATTGCCAAAGGTTGGAATGAGGAACTGGTAAAAGACTTACTTCACAAGGTTCGCCTCAACGAATACAAACGTCAGCAAATGCCACCTGGTATCCGTGTTTCTTCAAAAGCTTTTGGTATAGGACGTCGTATGCCAATAGTGAATCATTATCACCAGGATAAATAAAAACCCAAATTAAAATTATATTCTCTGCCATACAGGCATATATTTATCTTGATATGCGCCTATATGGCTGCTATTTCTCATTGGCATAGGAGTTGTCAATGTAATAACGCCATGAAATATGAAGTAAATATTCTTAAACATATAACCGAGGTGAAAAATGGGTAAAGTCATTGGTATCGATTTAGGTACCACAAATTCTTGCGTATCCGTAATTGAGGGGAAAGACTCTGTCGTAATTACAAACGCTGAAGGGGGGAGAACCACTCCTTCCGTTGTTGCATTCACAAAAGAAGGAAATCGTCTGGTAGGACAACCTGCCAAAAGACAGGCCATCACAAATCCCACGAACACAATTTATTCCGTCAAGAGATTTATGGGGCGCAAGTTCAGTGAAGTTGAACGCGAAATAGAAGAAGTTCCATATAAAATCATTAGTGGTCCTGGTGGTCGAAGTCAGGTTCAGGTGGGAGATGATTCATATTCACCACCAGAAATTTCTGCCATGGTGCTTCAGAAAATGAAACAAACTGCAGAAGAATATCTGGGTGAGAAAGTTGATGATGCTGTTGTTACTGTGCCTGCCTATTTCAACGACTCTCAACGACAGGCTACCAAAGATGCTGGAAAAATTGCTGGATTGAATGTTCTGCGTATTATCAACGAACCAACTGCTGCTGCGCTGGCTTATGGTCTCGATAAGAAGAATGATGAAACCATTGCTGTATTTGATCTTGGTGGTGGAACCTTTGATATTTCTGTGCTTGAGCTTGGTGATGGTGTATTTGAAGTAAAATCAACCAATGGTGATACCCATCTTGGCGGTGACGATTGGGATCATGCCATTATCGAGTGGTTGGTTTCCGAATTCAAAAAGGCAGAAGGTATTGATCTTTCAAAAGATGCCATGGGAATGCAGCGACTCAAAGAAGCTGCGGAAAAGGCCAAGGTTGAATTATCAAGTACAAGCTCTACAGAGATCAACCTGCCATATATCACTGCTGATCAAACGGGTCCAAAACACCTCGTTCTAACACTTTCCCGTGCCAAGTTCGAAAACTTAACTGAAGATCTTTTCAAAAGGCTGAAACAACCCTGCGTTAGTGCAATCAAAGATGCTGGTTTGTCTGCCAGTGAAATCAATGAAGTCATTCTTGTTGGTGGCTCAACCCGTATTCCTATGGTACAGGAAATTGTACAGAAAATTTTCGGAAGAGAACCTAATAGGGGAGTGAATCCTGATGAAGTGGTTGCCATGGGTGCTGCCATTCAGGGTGGTGTGCTCTCAGGTACTGTTTCTGATGTACTTTTGCTTGATGTAACTCCACTCTCAGTTGGTATTGAGACTCTGGGAGGTGTAGGTACACGTCTCATCGAACGCAATACCACCATTCCTACCAAGAAAAGTGAGACTTTCTCAACTGCGGCTGATAACCAGACCCAGGTTGAAATCCACATTCTCCAGGGTGAACGCCAGATGGCGACTGATAATAAATCAATGGGTCGCTTTATCCTTGATGGCATTCCACCAGCACCACGGGGCATTCCCCAGATCGAGGTTACCTTCGATATTGATGCTAATGGTATCATGCATGTATCTGCCAAGGACAAAGCTTCAGGTAAAGAACAATCCATTCGTATCGAGGCATCCAGTGGTTTAAGTGATGCTGAGAAGGAAGACATGATCAATGATGCTGAAAAGCATGCTGAGGAAGACACCAAAGCAAGGGAACTCATTGATACAAAAAATCAGGCCGATGCCATGATTTACTCTACTGAGAAAAATTTGAAGGAGTACGGTGACAAAGTTCCTGGTGAGATGCGTGCCATGATCGAGGAAAAGGTCGAAGCCCTCAAATCAGTCAATAGCGGTACAGATAAGGTCGCCATCGACAAAGCTGTAGCTGCTCTTACTGAAATCTGGAATCAGGCATCTGGCTCTATGTATGAAGCTGTCAAGGATGATCCTGAACAACCAGCTGCGGAAGGTGAAGAGCAGGCTGGAGGCAAAGCTTCTGGTGAAGAAGAAGTCGAAGAAGCTGATTTCGAAGTAGTGGATGACGCTGAACCAAAAGAGTAAGTAAATGATGCGGGGCAACTGCTCCAGCATTATATGTATACAAGAAAATGATCAGATAACCCCAGCGTTATTCTGGTCATTTTCTTTTGTTCGTCGCAAAGCAACCTGAAATACCAGAATATTTTCCTGTCCAACAGTGTTTAAAATGGCGAACCATTCTGGTTCTAAGTGGTAGAATTATGGGAAAACCTCAATAAATTCAAGGCCAAATGAAAGGGCAGAGTAGCAGGTGAATAAGAGAGTTGCACAATGGATTGGAGGAGGATTGCTAAGCACAATTAGCATCCTGATATACCTCGTCCTGTTCCAGACGTATCTGTTCTCTGACATCATTGTAAATTCACTAAACAGATATTTTCTTAATTCCACAGGAGTTTCTATTCAAGGTGATATTCAAGGTGGAATTCTTAGTAAATCCGTGGGAATAAACCAACTGAATATCAATGTGAATGGGACTGATAATATTCTCTTTACTGCCCATACTGTTTCCGTGTTGGGATGGGGTTGGGACTGGTCCACCAAGGAACTAACTCTGGATCAACTTTTTATAGACGAATATTCTGTTCAATCACAGTATGCCACAAATATCAAAAGGGCACCTCATGCCCGAAGGTCCACAGTTTCTACCATTATTCAGGACATTCGAGCCAAAGATGGAGAACTGAGCTATATGGGCGCAGATACTGCTCAGACTATTTCAATACCTCAGCTTCATTCAACACTCTCGTATATTGATGGTTTTGTTGATACAAAAATCTATTCTGCTGTTGCAATGGCACCCTCACTCATGAGTGATACTCTTAAAATAACAGGGCTTCTTGGCATTGATGTTGACGGAGAGATAGAAATACGTGACCTCGCTATAAGCACACCGACACAAAATATAAATCTCGATATGGGATATGCATCTGACCGGGTTTCCCTTGCTATGAGTGCTAATAATTTTGATCCTAATACCATCGAGAATGTTTCCATCCCTGCAAGTCTATCCGATATACGCCTCAATTATGAAGTGGATATTCAGCGGAGTGCCGATAGTCTGCTTATGTCAGGCAAGGGAACAGTCCTGCTAAATGGCTATAGCATTCCATTTGACCTTCATCATCTGGAGAGTAACCCTTCTGGTGTAAATTTGGACGTCTCACTTGGCACTGAAATAGAAAATGCCAGAATTATTGCCTCCAGATCAGCTGTAGGTGATGAAAGCATCAACATCAATATCTTCCGGTTTGATTTCAGCCAGATTATCAACAATCCGGCTATTGAGATTACGGAACCCATTGGCAACATTTCCATAAGAGGAAAACAAGGTGAATACGTTGTAGATGTCATTCTTGAATCTTTTATGCTCAATAATCTACAATTTGACACTTTTGAATCAGATTTTACTTATTCTTCACAAGACGGGTTTAATATCTTTACAGGTCTATTTACACAGGACAATAATTGGTTGGATATCAATGGGACACTATCCCATGATATGATTGATTTGGGTGGTCAAATCGGTTTCTCAGATTTTTCATTTCTAAATGCTTTGGGTATATCAAACAAGATTACGGGTAATATTTCAAGTCAATTCAAAATAACGGGCAATGTCGATCACCCACGAATTATTGCAGATGTCACACCTACGAATCTTTCATATGACAACAAGCTCACCTTAACTGGTCAGGGAAAAGTGGATTTTGATGTTCATGATAAAAAGCTTAGGGGAGAAGTTGCCCTTATTGGAGATAGTGGCTTTCTTTTAGGTGATAGTCTAAAATCCTATACCATTCTGGCAAACATTTCTGATGATGGCTATCTCATTGAAGATATTCACCTTCAAGGTATTCACAACCTGGTTTCAATGAGTGGTGGCTATGATCACAACCATATCATGCTCAACAAGCTGAACATGATTAGAGGTGAGAATCAGGTCAAACTTGCTGACACCTTACTCATTGAGAGAAGTCCACTAGGGGTATTCACTATACCTTCAAGCGTCATTACATTTAATAATGGCGGTGTTTCAGTTGAGGGTAATTATTCACAGCAAGAAGGATTAGCGTTAGAATCTGCATTTGAACTCATCGATGTGGACAGGATTCTAGACTTCCTTAATCTCAAAGTCGATTTCAGTGGAATCACTTCAGGAATAGCCTCAATAAGTGGCAATCTATTTGATCCAGTCATTGATACTCGATTCACCTTAAACCGTGGCGTATCACTCAGTTATCCTAGTGATTCTGCCAATGTCGATCTCAGGCTGACCAGTACTCAAATAATCAGTAACAACATTGATGCATATACTGCAGGAGGACATCTTAATCTGGTTGGGCGGTTGCCCTGGGGGTATAAAGTTAGAGGTGCGGAGATTCGAAATACGCCTCAAAACTTCACTATAAATACTGAAAATTATCGACTAAAAGATCTGAGATTTTCATCCATTGTAGGGATGCCTATATCAGGCCGCGCTACGGGTACACTATCAATCCGTGGAACCCCTATAGATACAAAAATGGATATTCAACTCGCCCTTAAGGACGCTTCGTTTGACACCCTGAAATTTTCGACGGGTTATTCAGAAATCACATATGAGGGAAACCTGCTAACATTCGATACATTGTCCATGGTGAGTAATTGGGGATATGGGTCTGGCACTGGCTATATGCCTATTTCCCTGGATCTTATTTCTGAAGATAGAATGTCTGTAGCCGCGCGAGACATGGGGCTTGACTTTGAATTTAATCTGAATGAAATGCCATTTTTATCCTCATATATCTCTTCAATAGATGCCATTCAGGGAGATTTTATTGGTTCACTCGCTTTTACCGGACCACTCTCTGCCCCCATACGAAATGGGAAAATAAGAGGACACAATGCTCGTCTTGAAATATCTGTCCTGGGTAACCCTATCACCGATATTCACGCCGAAGTCACCCTACTTGATAACACCATGAATATTGACCATTTCTCTGGAAAAATGAATTTTTCAGAAGGTTCTAGTCTGAACACTCAGGGTGCAGTTGGTTGGCTCGCTTCAAAAGCGAGTGATTTGATCGGTGTGAATGCCACTCAAACCTATGCTGGAGAGGTCACAGCAAAAGGTACCGTTGATTTAAGTTCATTTTTTAAACCACGATTTGATATTGATCTAAAAGCAAACGAAGTTTATTACCGCAGCACGGATGGTCTCATTGAAGCCATTGCAGATGGTGAATTGAAATTTAAGGGTCAAGATACACTCAATGTCGAAGCAGTTATCCCTGTTCTCCGAGCAGGCTATTACGCCAATTTCGAGTCTGAAACCTCATACGAAGAAATCGTAAGTAAAACAGACAGCAGTATTTTTAAGTATAGCTTGAATACACAATTTGCCAGCGATCTGCTTATCTCAAATGACCAGATGGAAGCGGAGTTTGAAGGTGAATTGTGGTTGTTGGATTATGGTGATGGTATCATGCGCTTCTCCGGAACCCTCACCGTTCTTGACGGTGGCAAATTCTATTATCTCGGCAATGAACTCGATCTGGTTTCTGGAGAAATAATATTCAATTCAGTAGATTTTAACCCTCAGATCAACATGGAAGCTGAAATCATCATCGATTCGGAGGAGGTAACCCTTACCCTAAGTGGAGACCTCAATGAACCTGAGCTGGTAATCAATGCCGAGAATAATCAGCTCACCCAGAGCGATGTCCTGACATATCTGACCTTAAACAAAACCCTGGTTGAGGTTAGCCTTGATGAGACTGCACTTGATCCAGTCGAGAGTTACAGTAGACTCCTTGTTGAGAAGCAGATTTCAAAGTTGGGGCGCGAATATATTGGACTTGATCTGGTTGGTGTTGATTTAGATTCTGATTCTACGGCCAATGCCAGATTCCAACTTGGTCAAAGATTATCAAAGAATTTAATGATCAAGTATGAGGGTGCCATTCAACCTGCTGGCGGTGAAAGTGATTATGACTTTGGATTTGAATATCAAATCAACAAAAATGTTTCAGTAACTAGTACAATCAATCAGAATGGTACCGTGGAACTGAATGGGAGGCTCAAATTTACCTATTAAAGTCTCTCTCATTCCGAATCCTAGCGATGCTATCCATTTTTGTATTACCAACCTGCGCGCAAAATGTCCAGGAGGCTCCCGAAATTGTGGATATTCAGTTTGTCGGGAATCAAGCCCTGACCAGTAAGGATTTGCTTAGGCAAATTCACCTCAAGGAAAAACGATTGGTTAGCAAGGGAAGTTTTTACAATCAACATCATCTTGCCCGTGAAATTGAAAAGCTAGAAGACTACTATACTCTTAACGGATTTCTGGATGCACAGATTACTGACTCTCTAACTGTTGCGGGGGAGAACAAGCTCATCATTGTTTTAAGAGTGAATGAGGGGCAAGAATATTACCTCAGAGACGTGACCCTGTCAGGGAATACGGTTTTCAGTGAACAGGATTATCTTGATATTATTGAGTTCCAGGCTGGATCAAGTTTCAATACATTCAAGATTCGTGAGAATCTAATAGAAATGCTCACACTCTATCAAAACAATGGCTATCCTCTGATAAATATCCAGGATAGTGTTGTTGTTGCTGACTCGGTTAGCCTTTTTATCAAGGTAAAAGAGGGTCCAAAATTGAATATCGGAACCATCAACATTCAAGAAGCAGAGCAAATCCCAAATAAAATTATTGCTAGAGAGCTTATCATTGATGAGGGTGATCTGTTCAATCTGGCAAACATAGATGAATCGAAACGACGCCTTTACGAAACGAACCTTTTTAATAGTGTAAATATCTCCTTGGGAAAAGTGAACCTTGATTCTGCATCAATTGACATTGATGTAGAGGTCATTACAGCCAAGTTTCGGGGGTTTGATATGAATATGGGCATCAAGCAGGGTCCTCCTGAGGAGTTCCCAACAGCGGATCCAATTTTAAGTATCGGACTTTCTGGAAGCTGGTATCACAATAATCTATTTGATCAGAGTAGGAGAATGCGAATAGAGACTAAAGTCAGTTCTGTATATCCTTCAATATTTGTCCCACAACAATTCAAACTAGACTTTTTTTATGTGGAACCATGGTTGTCTAAATTGCGTGTCCCACTGACAATAAATCCATTCTATTGGTATGTCGATAATCCACGAACGGAGTTTATCAATCTAGCATACGGCCTTCGGGCAATCCTGTCATATCGCTGGTTCAGAAAAATCAAAGTCAAGTCTTTAGCTGAGTGGAGCCGGTCAAATAGTAGTGTTGATACGACTGGTACAGAAGATCTCTATCAGGAAGCTCGGAAAATTGGTATAAAGTTTACCTGGGACAAGCGCGACAATTTTTTCTATCCCCACCATGGTTTTAAGGTTGTAATTGAGCCTGAAATGGTAGGATACTTCTTGGGAGGCGAAAATAATTATCTCCAACTGCAATCTTCGTTTAGTTCATACTGGAATCTTTTTGGTGATGTTGTTTTTGCCCAAAATATCAGTGCGGCGGTAGCATTTCAAAAGGATCCAGAAATCGACATTCCCTATGAAAAAAGATTTTTCCTTGGCGGAAATTCGAGTATTCGCGGATTTGAACAACGGATGCTTGGTCCCCTAGTGGCAGATGGCGATGAAAGAGTACCGCTGGGAGGAAATTTGAGAGTCTTTACAAATTTCGAATTGCGTTTTCCTCTCTATGACATTTTAGGAGGCAGTCTATTTCTTGATGTTGGCAATCTCTGGTCAACCATTGAGGAAGCATCAATTTCCGATCTTGAAATGGCTGTAGGAGCAGGAATAACTATCGATACTCCCATCGGTCCAGCACGAATAGATTACGGTATTCCATTGGGAGCTGAACATGCTAATAAAAAGGGCCAGGCACACATTGCAATAGCATACGCCTTTTAAAAAAATTATAATGCAGGGAACATGATTTCCCGCAGTACGTAAAAAGTGCGTTGCTTGAGGGAATCGGTTTAAACGAAGAAGAAATTAAGCCTTTCAAAGGAAGCAGAAACAAGAGGAAATGAAACAATGAAAAAGTTAGTTGTTCTGGGAATTATCATCTTAAGCATGCTGGTCATCTCGTGTGGAAAATCATATGATGAATATCTTGCACAAGGTAGTGAACTGCAAAGTTCTAAAGATTATACAGCATCTCTGGAATCCTTTGAAAATGCTATTGAAAAAGCTGAAACAGCTGATCAACGCATTGCAGCCAATATTCAAGCTGGAAATCTCGCCGCAAAACATCTAAAAGATCTTGAAAAAGCGGATCAATTCTATATGGCAACACTGGCAGATGTTACTGATTACTCTGCTGGAGATTTACGCGATCTCGCTAAACAGGCACTGGCAGTACAGGCCAACAAATCTGCAGTGAAAATGTATATGCTCTGGTTTGACAAATTTTCAGATGACCCGGAAGCCATCGTCGTTAAATACGAATTTGCAGAAGTATATCACAAAAATGTTCTGGATCTAAAAAAGGCAATTGGTGTCTATGGTGAAATTGTTGATGAATATCCTGATTCTGAACAAGCACCCAAAGCCCTATTCTCAATTGGATATATTTATGCCAATGAACTGGGAGAAAATGACGCTGCCACAAAATATTACTCAAAATTTATTGAAGCCTACCCGGATCACGAAATGGCTCCCTCCGTTGAGTTTGAGTTGAAATATCTCGGTAAATCTCTGGAAGAAATACCAGAGTTACAGCATTTACTCAACAAGACATCTTAATTCACAGGATTTTCAAATATGACATTTGATCTTACACAGCTTAATGAAAAGATTAAGGATAAAAGCCTTTTCCTGAAAACGTTAGAGGCGGAAGCTGCCAAAGTGGTTGTGGGGCAGCATGGGATGATTCGACGTATCCTTATTGGATTACTCTCCAATGGTCACATTCTCCTAGAGGGTGTTCCAGGTCTGGCAAAGACACTGACCATTAAAACCCTGGCTCAACTCATTGATACCAGTTTTAATCGTATCCAATTTACACCGGACCTCTTGCCGGCAGATTTACTGGGTACCTTGATTTACAACCAGAAGAATGGTGAATTTGTTGTAAAAAAGGGACCCCTCTTTGGAAATATCATTTTAGCTGATGAAATCAACCGTTCTCCAGCAAAAGTTCAAGCAGCCCTGCTTGAATCCATGCAGGAAAAACAGATCACCATTGGCGATTCCACATATAAACTCGAAGAACCTTTTCTGGTGCTTGCTACACAGAATCCCATCGAGCAGGAAGGGACCTATCCATTACCTGAAGCCCAGGTTGATCGTTTCATGTTGAAACTCAAAGTAGATTATCCTAGCGATGAAGAAGAATTTGAAATCATCAAACGCATGGCTCATCCTGTACCCAAATTTGACATTAAACCAGTCATCAAAAAAGCAGACATCCTGGAAGCCCGTGATGTGGTGGATGAAATCTATATTGATGATAAGATATTCAAGTATATCGTTTCCCTCGTTATGGCCACACGTGATCCTGCCAAGGCCGGACTCAATGATCTGGAACCTTTGATTGAGTATGGTGCTTCCCCGCGTGCTTCCATAAACCTGGCCCTGGCTGCCAAGGCAAATGCTTTTATCAATCAGCGTGGCTATGTCACACCAGATGATATCAGAGCCATAGGCATGGATGTTCTAAGGCATAGAGTTCTGGTAACCTATGAAGCAGAAGCAGAAGAAGTCAGTAGTGAGGATATCGTACAGCGGATATTTGAAGTAACTGAAGTTCCGTGATCCAATCACAGCTCCCAGTATTCATAATGATCCATGTATAAATTAATTCGCAAGGAATAATAGCTTTTGTTAAATCGCGAATTACTAAAAAAAGTAAAGAAAATAGAATTAAGTACCCGACATCTCGTTAATGAAGTGTTTGGTGGTGAATATCACTCCGTTTTTAAAGGTCGGGGTATGGAATTCGCAGAGGTGAGGGAATATACACCTGGCGACGATATCCGTACCATCGACTGGAATGTCTCGGCCAGAACCGGAGCTCCTTACGTCAAACTTTTCGAAGAAGAGCGTGAACTGACGGTGATGATATTGGTCGATGCATCCGCTTCAGGAGCCTTTGGAACCCGTATTCAAATGAAAAGGACCCTGGCTGCAGAATTATCAGCCGTCCTGGCATTTTCTGCTGTAAAAAATAATGATAAAGTTGGATTAATCATTTTTACAGATCATGTCGAGAAATACATCCCTCCTCGGAAGGGTCGTTCACATGTTTTGCGGGTAATTCGTGAAGTCCTGAATCATGAACCTGTGCATCAGGGCACCAGTATTAACACTGCACTCGAATTCATGAGCCGCGTCATAAGAAAACGCTCCGTTACATTCATGATTTCGGATTTTCTTGATAAAGATTATGAAAAGAGCCTCAAACAGGCCAGTCGCAAGCATGATATGCTGTCATTTCATCTTCAGGATCCCTGGGAAATTGAATTGCCTAATCTTGGACTCATTCAGATACACGATGGTGAAACAGGGGAGACTTCTCTAATCAATACAGGCAAGGCCTCTCTGCGTAAAACTTACGAAGCCAAGTCCAGAGAGCGCTTTGATAAATTACAGGCATTCTTTAAATCCAGTGGTCTTGACTATTTGCCGATTCGGACTGATGTCCCCTATGTCGATCCCTTGATTAGCTTTTTCAGAAAGAGGGCATCCAGAAGGCGATGAGGATGCGGGCAATCATATTTGCAGTGTGTTTGAGCAGGTTATTTGCACTGGAAGCTCAATTTCAAGGCGATAGTCTCAAAGGCTCTCTCGGGGATGTTATCTCTTTTGGTTGGGATATTTCCCATGCAGAAGGTGCCGCTTTAACCTTTCGTGAAATAGATCTCGAGGGGACTGGTATTGAGGTTCTGGATAGGGAAGTCACACAAATCGAAGGTGGATCCAATTTACGTTTCACAACAGCCATCTATGATTCGGTAGGCATATATTCATTTCCGTCCTCTGTTGTTTATGTAGAGGATACAAATGGCCTTGATAGTGTATTTCTCGGTGGACCAGATCTCGAAATTACATCTGTCTTATCACCCAGTGATACAACATTCAGGGACATAAAGGGTATTCATAATATTCGAACCCCCATCAATCTTCTTTATGTTGTGATTATTATGCTTGTCCTGGCTATGGCCTACCTGATTTACTTCTTGATCAAGCGCAGGAGCAAATCAAAGAAAACGACCCAACTTCAAAAAATTATTGTACCTCCTGAAGAGGCGCATGTCATTGCACTACGGGCTTTCGACTCATTAAAGAGAACAAAGTATATACGTTTTGAACAATTTAAAGAATTCTACTCAGAGCTGACCCGTATACTGAAACAATATTATGAGAATCGGTATCTTGTGGATGCATTAGAGCAAACCACTTCAGAATTTCTTGTTACCATGGATTCTATGAGTGAATTTGATTCAGATATGATTAAAGACTCTCAGGGATTATTGGAAAAAGCAGACTTTATAAAATTTGCCAAGGCGAAAAGTGACGAAATTGAATCGGGGAAAGCTTTAACGCTGGCAATTGATCTAGTAAATCGTACAAAGATTCAATCTAATCAAGGAGATAACACGTGATAGATGTACAAAATGTTACCAAGTCATATGGAGCATTTGAAGCAGTAGATGACGTATCCTTCACTGTGGAGCAAGGGGAAATCCTTGGCTTTCTTGGTCCCAATGGAGCTGGAAAAACCACAATGATGAAGATGATCACCTGCTATATGCCTCCAACCGGTGGAAAAATTACTGTTGATGGTCTGGATGTCGTTAATGACTCCATGGGTGTCAGGAAGAAAATTGGCTATTTGCCTGAATCAACACCACTCTATGAGGAAATGGGTGTTCGAGACTATCTAAATTTTATAGCTGATGTAAGAAAAGTGAATGGTGCTGATAGAACGCGGGCAATGGATCGCGTTATCTCTGTCACCGGTCTTTCCAAGGTCATCCATAAAGATATTAATGAACTGTCCAAAGGGTATCGTCAGCGCCTTGGATTTGCACAGGCAATTATTCATGATCCTGAAATTCTGGTTCTTGATGAACCCACCACAGGTTTGGATCCCAATCAGATTATTGAGATTCGCAACCTGATCCGGGAACTGGGAGAGAGCAAGACAGTTATTTTCTCCACACACATCATGCAGGAAGTCCAGGCAACCAGTGATCGTGTCCTCATCATTGATCAGGGGAAAATCGCCGCTCAAGGCACTGCTGAGGAGCTTAAAGCCAGCATTGCGGGACAAATGCATCTTAACCTGGTTCTTCGCCATGCTGATAAATCAAAATTCATCGAAGTTGTGAATGGTATCGAACAGATCCATATGGAAGATATCAAACTGCAGAAGAATGGTGATATCGAAGCTGCACTGAAAGTCGATGCAGGAGCCGACCTCAGGGAACAGCTCTTCGATCTTGCTGTGAGCAATCAATGGAAAATACTAGAATCCTCTCCATCTTCATTCACACTTGAAGATGTGTTTAGAAAATTGACTAACTAAGGGGTCTATTCATGTCCGAAATTTTAGCCATCTATAGAAAAGAGATGAAGACATATTTCAATTCGCCCATTGCCTTCATCGTTATATCCTCATTCCTCGTCATCACCAACTGGCTCTTTTTTGATTATGGAGACTATCCATTCTTTGCCATTAATATTGCTGATATCCGTGGAATATTCGACTATGGAGCCATCGTTTTACTTTTTATTGCTCCAGCTGTATCCATGCGTTTGATTTCTGAGGAAAAACATCAGGATACATTGGAATTATTGGTAACCATGCCCATCACAGATATGCAGATTATCATTGGAAAATATCTATCTACACTGGTGATATTTGCCATCATCCTGGGTGGAACCCTGATTGCCCCCATATCTATTTCCTTTGTCGGTGACCTGGACTCTGGAATTGTGATCAGCAGTTATATCGGCTTTTTCTTTCTTGGCGCGACTTATCTGGCCATGGGTCTGGCTGCCAGCAGCTTTACCCGCAATCAAATTATCGCCTATATCGTTGGAATTGTCATCATTGCAGTCTTTTTCCTGATGAATGGCATGGCCAATGGTTCTGGACTCATCGCCACACTTTTTGAGAATCTGAGCATTCGCTTTCATTACCAGAATTTCTTTCGTGGCGTTCTGGATACTCGGGATCTGCTCTATTTCATTTCATTAATTTCTGTATCACTGCTCATCAGCAGTACGGCTCTGGCGAGTCGGAAGAATAAGTAGGGAGGAGCAGATCATGAATAGAAATAATACCTGGTCCTTTACCCTTATTGTTATCGGAGTCATTTTTCTGGTAAACCTATTTGCACAACAGCTTTTTGTGCGTTTTGATTTAACAGAGAATGAGCGCTATTCCATTATTGATGTCACACGGGATATTCTAGCTGATATTGATGAACCCATCACAGTCAAGGTCTACTACTCTGAAAATTTCCCACGACAACTTATATCTGTGAAGCAATATGTACTGGATATGCTCAATGAGTATCGTGCCTATGCAGGTTCTTCATTGGAGTATGAATTCATCCCAATCTCTGGTGAGAATCAGGAACTAGAGCAGGAAGCCATGTCGTATGGTGTCCAACCTGTACAGGCAAATATCACAGAAAGTGACGAGATTAAGGTTCAGAGAATCTATCTGGGAATTGTCTTCCTCTATGGTGATCAAAAGGAAGTTATCCCTTTTGCTCAGCAAATTGAACAACTCGAGTATGATATGACTGGTGCTATCAAGAAATTGAGTTTGGGTAGTCTCCCAAAAATTGGATGGCTCACTGGACATGGTGAACAGTCACTTGGTGAAGAGGGCGTAGCCAGAGCTACGGGTGAGATACAAAAGAATTATGAACTGGTAGAGCTCAACCTGAGTTCCGAAGATCAGATTCCTCAAGATATCAATACCCTTATTCTTACTGGAGCATCTGCTGAATTCAATGATCAAGATTTATATAAATTAGACCAGTTTATCTTACGCGGTGGTCGCCTCGGTCTCTTCTTGAATAAGAAAATCATCGATATGCAAAACCAGTATATGCCGGTACAGGATAACCGAACGAATCTTTTCTTTTTCCTCGAGCATTTTGGTGTGAAATATGGCAATCAGATCCTCCTGGATAAAAAATCCTACCAGGTTCAAGCCATGCAGAATTTAGGGTTTATGCAAATCCCCGTTGCTATGGATTACCCCTTTGCACCTCGGATCTCAAACCTGAATGAAGACAACCCTATTGTGAATCGATTGAATGAGCTGGGCTTCTTCTTTGTGAATGAAGTATCACAGACGGGTGATACCTCCCGAGTGGTCTTTACTCCGCTCATGCATACATCAGATATGACCGGATTTGCCATGCCAGATCAGAGAACCAGATCAATCAACATCTCTGCTGGCCAGCAAGTTCCAGACTATATGTATCGTGAAGGTTCTAAGACTATTGCAGCTGTGCTGGAAGGTGAACACTCCTCATGGTTTGGAAGCACCCGGCCTGACTCCATCTCTTTTCCTGAAATGCACCTCGCTGAATCCATCACGCCAACTGTCATGGTCGCACTGGGTAATGCTACCTTTACATCACAGCAATTTATGGTTCCTGCGAGTCTCACATTTCTGCTAAATACTGTGGATTGGCTCCACGACCGAAATGGCTTGATTTCAATTCGCTCAAAGAATGTTCAACCCTCCCAATTGGATGAGATGACCAGTGGAAAGAGACAAGCCTTGAAGTGGATAAACATTCTGCTTGCTCCCTTCCTGATTGTATTGTTTGGTGTGATCCGTTGGTATCTCCGTAACAAATCGAAAAATCTTGCAGGAGCTTGATCATGAAAAATAATCAAACCCTCTATGCAGCTGGTATTCTTGGCATACTGGCTATCCTCTATTACCTCACGCAGACAGGTGCTGTAGATACAAAAAGCATCGACACCGATAAGTTTGCATTTGACAGGAATGACATCTATGAAATCGAGTTAACGAATTCAGGCACCACGCTGGCATTTTCTCAAAATGAGGGTGGCTGGCTATTGGAGAATTATCCCGTTGATACGGTTCGCATGAATCAATTCCTCAATCTTTTTTCTGAATTGAAAATTGATCGACTGATTACACAGAACGCTGAGAAGCATGTCAAATATGAAGTGACGGATGAGAGCAGTCAAGTCCTTGCCAAATCTGAATCAGGAAAAGATTTATTACATGTAATTATTGGTAAGCAAGGAGCTAATTATCAGGAAACCTTTGTTCGAGAATATTCTGATGATGCAGTATTTGCTGTGAAGTCCAGTTTGGGTCAGTATAAGACGAAGACCCAGGCTGATTTCTGGGACAAAAGTATGACCCAGATTGATGTCAATCAAATCAACTACGTCGAATTGATTGGCGAAATGAATTATATCCTCCATAGGAACGGTCCTGTCTGGACGTTTGATGGGAAACAGGTTGATTTCGAAAAAGTTACCAGTATGCTAAGTCCTTTAAGTAATCTTAAGGGCAGCAATTTTGCTTCAGAGATAACTGCTGATAATGCCTTTTATCAAGGCATCTCATTGGGGTTTGAAGATGGGAGTAACCTGGAATTGACTTTTCACCTAAAGGAAGCGACTGGTGCTCTTCTTTTGGTCAAGGTGAGCGGAAACGATAAAATATTTGAGTATTCCAAGTCAGGTCTCAATCGCTATAAGAAGACATTATCTGATCTAATAGCAGACCCACCTCCAGAAACCTAAAATATCATAATTAGTCGATTAAAGGGATAGCTGGTCTATCCCTTTTTTGTTGCCAGCAAACAAAATGTTCGCTCATTAGGTTTCTCTATTCAATAAAAAATAATTGCACAATCAAGTCACAATGTGTATGTTGTCATACACATTATTTAGATGCATTTTGAAATCTTAACGCACGAGGATATCGTTGTGAAACAATACTTTAAGACCAATATTATTTTATTGTCCATTTTTACAGGCTTAATTTTGCCTTCAGTTCATGCACAAGATGTATTTGTGACTTCGTTTGAGTCAAACACGCTTGGCAGTATCCATAATCAAGGTAACTGGTCTATCGAAGACGGAACTGCAAATGTAACTGATGTTGCAGCTTCGGTGCATAGTGGTGCCATGGGTCTTTCATTTCTCGTTGACAATGCATCACTCGTCGTCAATAATGAGACTTTTTCTGGCAGTGTACAGGGTGTTTCAGGAATTGTTTACATCGATATGTTCGTGAAAATAAACGCCATGGCCAATAAGGATTTTGCAATAAGTGGCTACGATCTTTTTGGCGGGGGTAGTCAAAAACGTACCTTTGTTCTGGAATTCCAAACTCCAGAAGGAAATGGGGGAACTCTTCAAATCTATAATGGTGGATCAAAGCTCTACATTGGCAATTATAATTTTGGTGAATGGAACCGAATTAGTGTTAGAGTGGATTACATAAATTCAGCATATCAAGCCATTTTCAATGGTGGAGAGGCAGTGTCAGCATCCTTCCGGGAAACCTATACTCCAACGGCCTCAGGGACAAGACCTGCAGGAATCAAAGAATACCATGCCATGCGTTTTAATCTTGGCTATGACAGTGCAACCGGTAGCATAGATGCTGCAATAGATGATATATATGTCAGCACCACTCCCATAGCGGATGTTACTTTTCCAACTCTGGTGATCAGTCATTCTCTAGAATATGAACAACCCAATATTGGATCAATTAGTGTGAACCCAGACCTCGATGACTATCCTGATAGTACAGAGGTCACGGCAATCTTATCAATACCCACTGGATATCTGAATGAAGGATGGACAGGTGATCTATCAGGTACAGAGCTTGTTAAAACATTTTTAATTACCAGCGATATGGAGTTCAGTGCTCAGGTGGCTGTCGACATCAATAATCCACCGGCTCTATATACAGTTACTGTTACTCAACCAACCTATGCTACAATTACACTAACGCCTCCAGGTGGGCTCTATTATGACTACACTAATGTTACTGCCACACTGGATGTACCAGTGAGCTTTGTGAATCAGGGATGGACTGGAGATCTATCTGGTACTGATCTAGAGCAAACATTTGTTGTACATAATGACATGACAATTGGGGCCGTGGTGATCTATGATGATACACCACCCACTATCCATGAGGTATCCAGCGCTTCCGAATTTGAGGATATCTGTGAAAGTGATGATCTCAGACCTGGAGATATCATCGAACTTGCTGATGGTCAATATGATACAGGTGGAATTTCCATACAGGACATTGGCGGAACTTCCAGTCAACCCATCATAATTCGCGCCGCAAATCAGGGACAGGCTATTTTAGCAGGTGAATCTTACTTCAATTTGAGAAGGGCTGAACACATGCAGATCGAGGGCTTCTATTTTACCTCCGATCAATATACGGTGGTTAAACTTGAAGCCTGTAACAACATAAGAATTACTCGCAATACTTTCCAGATTACTGAGTCTGAAGGTGAAAATGGGAAATGGGTATACATCGGTGGAGTCTGGGATGATGCCACGCTCTTGAGCCACCACAATCGGATTGATCAGAATACTTTCAGGGACAAACACCAATTAGGAAATTTTATTACTATCGATGGTGGTGATAATGTTTCTCAGCATGACCGCATCGATCATAACTACTTCTATAATATTGGTCCACGTCACGATAACGAGATGGAAGCCATTCGAGTAGGATGGAGTCAGCTTTCACTTACAGATGGATTCACAGTTATCGAATACAATTTATTTGAAGATTGTGATGGTGACCCAGAGATTATCTCTATTAAGAGCTGCAAGGATACCGTCAGATACAATACCATCAAAAGTTCACAGGGTACGGTATCACTTCGCCATGGTGATGGTTCGGTCGTTCACGATAATTTCTTCCTGGGCGAAGGGAAGGAAGGCACAGGCGGTGTGCGTATCTATGCACGTAATCACAAGATTTATAATAATTATTTTGAAGGTCTCACAGGTTCCCGCTGGAATGCGGCCATCACCCTTACCAATGGCGATACGGATACGGGATCGCTGAGTGCACATTGGCGCATAGATAACGTAGCGATTTGTCACAACACATTGGTCAATAATTACTCTAACATTGAAATTGGATATGGTTATGCTGACAATTCCTGGTCACGTGAACCCAGAAATGTGACCATGGCCAATAACCTTGTTGTTGGAAGTCAAAAGGATCTAATAGAGATCATCAACGAACCCACCAACTTTACCTGGAGTGGGAATATTATGTATCAACAGGGTGCCTTTGGCATTGGCATGGAGGCTGCTGTCAACGAAATTAATGTTGTGGATCCCTTGCTCAGTAATGCGAATACTGATAGCCTCTGGTTGCTTAGTGATACCAGTCCGGCAATCGACGCTGCATTGGTGAACTATCTGAGTATTTCGGAAGACGTACAGGGGCAAGCAAGATCGGCCGCAAATGATGTTGGAGCAGATGAATATTCTAGCACACCACCCGCCCGTCGACCTCTGACAATTGATGATGTTGGACCTGACGCTGTTGATATTGTTTCAGTCGTTGAAGATTCAAATGTAATTCCAGCAACCTTCCAGCTTATCAGCAACTATCCGAATCCATTTAATCCATCTACTACATTGACTTATGAGCTGTCTAAAGCTTCCAAAGTCAACCTGACCGTTTTCAATTTATTGGGTCAAAAAGTTGAGGTCCTGGTCGATAAGCAGCAGGGAGCGGGAAAATATGCGATTCAATGGCATGCAGGGGATGGTCCTGCTGGAGTTTACCTCGCAGTATTGCATAATGGGAAGCGAACAAAAACTACAAAATTGGTTCTTATCAAATAACCATCACTATTAATTGCCACAAAAAAAGGGTAGTGATTAGCTACCCTTTTTTCATTTCTGTTGGAATATTTTATTCCCAGGATATTCCCAGCAAAGCGGCCAAATCTTCGGCTATAAAATTGGGAAACATCCCGTTTGCAGTTGGGTCTGTCCAACCAGCTATCCATTCACCATAGTTACCAGCCGCCCATAAGATGTCGGGGGCTGTATATGAGGTTGTCCGTTCCAGATAATCGATTGAAATATTTCCATCTATGGTCAGGCTGGTTCCGGTGGTGATGAATCCACTCCATTGAAATGAGATTTCAGGATAATTGTAGAGTTCATCTGAATAGTCCCCAATGGTAAGTAAGAATTCAGCCCAAAGCTCCCAGATGGCCTCAGGGAGATCGTTTTGATTTGCAGTCAGTAGATTAAAAGATAAGAATCCTAAGGTCACCGTTGCGGTCGTATCGCTGTTACTCTCACTATATTGAATATCAATACTGATGGCCGTATTGCTGAGACCTGCTACAACCACTTCAGTTTCTTCAAAATTAATTTGCTCGTTCAGGGTGGCTTGACTGTAATTGTAAGCAGTCGTTGTGCCAACCGTATATGAAGGTAATAGTGTTTTCAAATCGCTGACTGGGTTGAGATAGTACTGTGAGAGATCCATTGTCGCACTGCCATCCACACTCATTTCACCTCTTTCATCAGAAAAACCATATTCGACAGTTGCGGGAGTAGTGATAAGATCCGTGAGTGAGACTAGTCCTGCCCGGACTTGTGCTAAATTCCCTCGATCAAATTGAACAAAGGAATGAATGCCTGGTGTGGTCTCCGCTTCAAGCAGACCAACGGCATCTGTTGCACGTTCAATCGCAGCCAGTGCGGATGCATGTGCTTCGGCCAACAGACTGGCTCCATTACTATTCAAGGATGAAAATGTTGAGCCTGTAGATAAACCTGCAGTGATACCTGCTGCAGTTTGGGTATCCATATCAAAATTATAAGCTGCCAAACCCTTAAATAATCCCTGTAGAGCAAGGAGAGATGACTCTATCGCATTGATGTCAGCAATGTCCAGTTGAATACTTGCACCGAGGGGGAAAAGGTAGTCTATATCATTATCTAGTGTATCCAGTGCTTCTAGACTAACGTCAATCATTGGAATGTAGCTATTTATCACTTCAGCCTGGAATGCATTGAAAGTATCGATATATTCAAAATTAATGTGCGCAGAGCTCAATGGTAATTCAAAATAGGTAGCCATCATGCCCTTCATCCTGTCAGATGTGAGTGGTAGACCAAATGCGTATCCCACAGTATTCACTGGGTCATTAGTACTCCGAAATGGCTCAAATACTTTTGCTTGTGAACCGAAAATGTCATCGAGTTGTGCGTTCTGGGACAAAATGAGTAAACTGGTAAAACCGATACCAAAATTGGCATCCTGATTCCTCCAGTCCAATTCATGGGCTTTAGCATAGAAATCATATGGTTCGCTCAAATCAAGGTCATTAAGAATAGTTTGACCTGAATCTGGGTTAGCAACAAGCAGTCCGCCAACTAAAGTAAGTAGTGATGCGTTAGCATCAGCAACGAGGGCAACAGCAGCGGTAGAATCCTCAGGGGAAACCTCCCTTTCATCGGTAATATCTTCACAATTGACAAGAAACAATAGACTTACACATATTAGAATTGCCAGTTGTAGCGTTGCTCTTTTCATTTTTAATCCCCTTCCGAGGTTAATGGTGTTTACGCCGTGAAGATAAAATATCACGCTTCAAAACTATTTGAGCTTGAACACATGTAATATGGCATGTGATCTACATCTTTTTTTATCAAATTCGTCATTGATGAGAAAGTCCTACTCAATGCATATCCCGATGTACAACTGTGGCAGCAGCTTGTTGTGTTGGAAATATGATCATATCAGCTATTTGCACGTGTGCAGGTCGAGAAGCTGCAAACAAAACGGCTTCAGCAATATCTTCGGCGACCAATGCTTCAAGTCCCAGATATACAGCCTTTGCCTTTTTTGCATCCCCCTTAAAGCGAACCAAACTGAATTCTGTATCAACGAGTCCAGGTGATATGGCCGTCACACGGAGTGGGGTGGAGACAAGATCCATTCTGAGGCTCTTCGTCAGTGCGTCAACAGCATGTTTGCTGGCGCAGTACACGCTTCCCCCTGGATAGGCTTCATGACCCGCAATAGAAGAAATATTAATCACATGTCCCCGATGCTTCGACACCATTGCAGGGACAACAGTCCTGATCATATTTAGGACACCTTTCACATTCGTGTCCAGCATGATATCCACATCAATTCCTGGTGTCTCATGGGCTTTTTCTACGCCGAGAACAAGACCTGCATTATTAACAAGAACATCAATATTTTTAAAAGACTCTGGTAAAGCTGAAATCATTTTTACAACAGCATCGCCATCACGAACATCAAGCCCTTGTACAAGAACCTTTGAGCCGTATTCTTCCTGAAGTTCTGAAGCCAGCTTGTTTAGCTTCTCTTCACGTCGTGCAGTCAGAATCAATCTGGAACCCTGCTCTGCAAATAATCGTGCACAGGCCTCTCCGATTCCTGCACTGGCACCGGTTATGAGAATTACTTTTTCTTTCAAATTACTGGTCAACGACTTACTTCCTTATTTGGACACTTAAAGAGAATCAATATCAGCAAACTGCAAAACAGGCCAGGATAGAATGGTTCGAGCCCCCAAAAGTAACTCCATTCATCTATTTTTCCAAAAAGGAACCAAAGAAATGAGAACAGAGGAGGTAATGTCAAATTCAGCAGTACGGCTTGTCGACTAAGTGGCCTCTTAAATATGCTGAAAAGTGTTGGGATCAGTAGTGCCGGTATAGAAATAGTTCCTACGGTGTACCAGAGATCAATAACAGAAGGCATCCAGATAGCCATTATGATTCCAATAGACAACACTGTCACCATGCTAAGTTTAATAAGAATATTTGTGGAATAGCCCTTGAGAGATGGATAGCTGCCTATGATATCTTTTCCAAGCGTAATTCCTGATACCAGTGTATTACTGTCCAGAGTTGACATCACTGTCGCCAGGATACCTATATAAAACAATCCTTGGAGACCGAGAGGTAATATAGTGTTTCCTAAAACCAGGAAGGCCTGTGAGGGCACAGTGTTATCGGGTAAATATGAAAATGCATATAATCCTGTAAGGGTTGTCATCAAATCAAAGATGAACCAAAATAAAACTGCCCAGAGGATACCTCGTTTGGCGATACCCTGAGTGGTGGTTGCATAAACTCTCTGATGAAACCCGGGGTCGACCATTGTCCACGAACCAATAAAGAACCAGACAAGGATGTATCCCCAACTTTGTCCACCCGTAAGAGAAGTATGTGTATCTGGGAGTGAATGCCAGAGATCAATGGGATTCATATAACTGCTTGCCAAAACAACAAGAATGACTATAAACCCAACAAACATCAGTACGAATTGTAGTTTATCAGTTTTAATAACTGACGTAAGCCCCCCATTAAGTATATAAAACAAGGAGAATACTGCTCCCATAATTATGGCAATAACCAGATTCAGACCCAGGAAGAAGTTCAAGATCAATCCCAGGGTGAGAATGTAAGGAGCTGGACTAGCCAATAATAAAACCCAGATAGAAGCGAGCCTTCCTGCATTTTTACCATAGTCAGATACCAATATTTCGGGAAGTGAATGGACTTCCAGAGAACGTGCCCGCTTTGCTACCAGAAGGGCAAATGCAATTCCAAATACATAGTAGGGGAGTCCAAAAATAACCCAATTAGAAATGCCGTAGCTGGTGCTGTATTCACTGACACCAAGGATACCGCCATACCAGGTTGATACCAGGGTCATCACAAAGGCAGGGAGGGTTAATTTTCGCCCCATAAGCATGTAATCACTTGAGGAATTAGTGCGGGTATTATATACACCAACTAATAATACTGCAATAAAATAGGCTAAAATAAGTCCAATATCGACTATATGTAACTTCATAAGTATATCGCGTTACCTACTGATACACAGCAATATAGGCACACCCTGATCTAATGTTGAACGTGGGGTCATCCTTAATAGCCAGGTTGCTCTGGCTAATGAAGGTTGCAGATCGATCCTGATTTACTATTTCCCACTTGAGACCATGGGAGTTTAGATTCTTAAAGTCTCCAATCGGTAAAATACTAAGAGTAGTACCCTTCTTGACCCGCAGGTCGAAACCTCTCTGCGGTGTGACCCTTTGAATCATTTCAATCGTGGATTCATCCTCAATTTCATTCTTAATAATAACGTTGATCGAAGGTTCAAGAGTTGCACAAATATGTAGGTTATGAAGCAGGTGATCGGTACGCTGTCCGCCAGCTCCCAGGAGTGTTAGTGATTTCACTGGGTAGGCATCTTGGAGATAGTGAAGGGTTTTCTGTAGGTCTGTCTGATCTTGATCCATGAGTAGGTGAACCTCTATGGAATCGTTCTCATCATTATTTACTGAATCCATGTCACCCAGGAGAAGATCAGGCACGAGTTTATATTTTGGGAAAATATTAAAGCCACCATCGACTGCTACTACCAGATCTGCAACACTCATTTCAGTTTTAAGAAGCGTTTTGCTCGGGGGGCTACCAGCTAATACAATTAAAATATTCATGGTTATCTAATACTTAAAGTAACTATTCCCGATAAACTCACGTAAAATTGAAGTTCCCGGTACATGTCTATCTGGAATCGTGTGAAAAAGAGACATCAAAGTTATCAATCTATCCCGAATAGTATTCTTAGAGGCAACTTTCAAGAGGGGAAGTGCATATCTTTTAAGAATAGACAACTCATATATTAAAGCCGAGTTAAACATCGTATCGGCTTGCTCCTGAAAGGGGAAGATATTACTTAGTTCTCCATGACGTACTGAATTCCAGCGATTAATCGTGTCATCAGCACTATATCCTCGATAGCGATGGTCTCTGACGATTCTACGAATTAAACGGCCATCCGAGGTGGAGACGGGATGTGTATAATCAATGTTAAGCTGTGTTAATGCACTTATATACACTCGATAATAGCTTTTTGGTAACATACCATCATGAATCAGAGGATTCAGACCGTGTATACCTTCAAAGATGAGCACCTCATTTTGTTTTAAGGACATGGTGTCATCAAGGATTTCCGGTTTTCCATCTACAAAATTATAACTTCGTTTATATACGGGCTGACCGTGGACCAGTTGATTAATTTCTCTTCTAAGAGATACGAGATCCACGCAACTCACATTCTCAAAGTCCAGGGTACCATCGGCCTGAGGTGGAATTTTATCTCGATCCAAAAAATAATTATCCATGGAAAGGTATTTTGACTGAATACCATTGACTGCGAGATGTATGGCCAGACGCTTGGTGAAGGTAGTTTTTCCTGAAGAGGAGGGACCTGCAACAAAAACCACGCGAGTCCCCTTTTGATCACTTATCTCATCGGCCAAAGCGGCTATTCGTTTTTCATGCATCCCCTCTGCGACCCAGATAAGTTGTTTGAAGCCCTTTTCCATGATCTGCTTATTTAAGTCATAAATGGAGGATACCTTAAGAATGCGACCCCAGCGCTCATGCTCTTTCATCATCCCAAAGAGTTTAGGGGAATCAGAATAATTGCTCAGTTCGTTTCCATTTTCGGCTATCCGCAAAAGAAATCCACGATCATACGGTCGTAGTTGATATTGTGGCAAAGCGGCAAGGTCAAGGTTCGTAAATTCATAAGAAGCTGAGATATGATTGTCTAAGATGAGAACTGGTGGTCGTAACGTTCTGATCCGGGGAGTTAAAAGGTGTTTCCAATCCTCAGGTTTGGCAGCACGAATTTTAATGTGCTTCGCTTCTTTCTGGAGCTGTTGCATCTTACTGAAAATCAGATTCAGCTCATCGGCTGTCACTTTCTTCTGTTGCTTGAGGACACAATAATAACCATCACCAAAGGAATGGTCTATTATGAGTGTACGCTGGGTGCCATAAATTGACTTTATGGCGGCTGACATAAGGAAAACAACGGCACGAGTTTTATGCCGATAAGATTCGAATTGATTGCTCATCGCTCGCCTGTCTTCTTGATAATATGATATCCGAATTGGGTTGAAACAGGCTTGGAAGGTCTTCCTCGACCCATTTTGCTCACTGCTTCCTCAAATGGTTTAACCATTTGTCCTGTACCGAACCAACCTAGATCACCACCTTTTGATTTACTTGGGCAGGTTGAGTACTCTTTGGCAAGCTGTTCAAAGCGAGCACCCTTTTGAATACGTTTAAATATATCCTCGGCTAAACTTCTATTTTTAACCAGTATATGGCTGGCTCTCCACTCCATTACTACTCCTCATTCCTGAAATAAAATTCTGACTTCAAGATAGAGAAATCGAACAACGAATCAAGGAAACCATAAACATATCGATGATTTTTAGTGATATGAAAACATGTTTATTTCTGGCTCTGGAATTCGATCCATTCTTCATCCATTTGTCTGTCAGAAGACAATCATCAATTCCAGAAGGGTGTATCATATTCAGCAACAGGAATGACCATGTTGTTTGCTTGAAATATTGATTAATCGAGATACCATGAGATATATAGCCCTTTTACCCCTGACAATCTTTTTCATTGGATGTCAGGAAAATGAAGCTCCTAGTAATGATTCTGGATTGACCTGGCCATATCAAAACCTTTCTGGCAAGATTTTAAAATGCGAATCGCATTTCCCTATGCAACCTGGTCGTCTTCTAATGGGTTCCCTGATGGTACCCAGCCTGCAACCTACCTGTCAATTGCTGTGAATACAGGTGGAATTCTACCTTAGGGATAAATAGATAATAATTAATGTAATCCACTGCTGTTGCATTCGTTCCGACTTTGCACTATAATGTTTCTAACACCCAACAAATGAGAAAAATAGAGTGAGTTTAGATGGCATTTATTAAATATCTCGATCCAA
>CAZDVD010000032.1:27075-31267 GCA_964508765.1 uncultured Lentisphaeria bacterium | reverse complement strand
TGCAAAGAAAAAATGCTTAACCTGCGGGACCATAACTCCAATTGTGGTTGACACCCGTCCCTTGAGGCTTTGCGCAATAATATCTGGATGGTATTCCATCTCTTTGGCCATAGACAAAACCCTGAGTTTGGTTTTCTTGTTTACATCGGGATGATCACGGAGTGCTCGTGAAACCGTTGAATGGGAGATATTTAGCTTGGTGGCTAAATCCTTGATAGTGATATGTGCCATGGTTTTTGTCGTAATTCCTAGTTATCTAATTATCAATTTGGTTTAAGCAAAACAACTACCAATTATAGAACCCAATTAATTATCTATTCAGTTGCCGCAGTTTCGTCGGTGCTATCAAGAGCATTTATGAGGGTATGCCAAGAAAGACTGGCACACTTGATTCGGGCAGGGAACTCCTGCACTCCAGCAAATACAGCCAACTTTCCAAGCTCTTCCAAAGCTTCTTCATCCAATTCTTTACCAGTTACCAGATCATGAAAATTCTCAAAAAAGTGTCTGGTTTCTTTAATCGATTTGCCTTTAAGAAACTGAGTCATCAAACTGGCAGAGGACGTAGATATCGCACAACCGCTGCCCACAAACGATATATCCCTAATAACACCATCAACCACATCCAGAAAGAGCTCAAGCTTATCACCACAGAGGGGATTGTGTCCATTTGCATGATGGGAATGTAGCTCAAGCTTCTTGAAATTGCGTGGGTTTTTGTTGTGGTCCAGGATAAGTTCCTGGTACAGCTCTCTTAACTCAGACATCAGCCCATGAGCTCCTTAACCTTAATAATCCCTCTGGTTATTTCATCAATCTCGCTCACAGTATTGTAAAACGAGAGGGAAACCCTGGTTGTGGCGGGGATGTTATAATAGTCCATGACAGGTTGAGTGCAATGGTGACCCGTTCTCACAGCAACACCTTCCATATCCATAATGGTTCCCACATCGTGGGGATGAATTCCATCTAACACAAATGAGATAATACTCCCTTTATGGGGTGCAGTGCCAATGATACGCAGTCCTTCAATTGCTAAGAACTGCTCTGTGGCATAGGTTAGTAGATTTTGCTCGTACTCATCTATTGCATCAATACCTAGCTCAGATACATAGTCTAATGCGGCTGCCATTCCAATAGCACCCTCAATATTTGGGGTACCAGCTTCGAACTTGTAAGGAATATCATTGTATTCAGTTTTCTCGAAACTGACGCTTAGGATCATGTTCCCACCACCCTGATAGGGCTTCATGTTGAGTAAGTGACTTTCTTTAGTATACAAGGCACCAATTCCTGTGGGACCATAAATTTTGTGTCCAGAAAAAACGAAAAAATCGCAATCCAGCTTCTGGACATCAATTGCCATATGAGCAATCGATTGGGCTCCATCTATCAGGACCGGAATACCTAGTGCATGCGCTTGATCAATGATGAGGGAAATATTGTTAATAGTGCCCAAAGAATTTGACATATGAGTCACGGCCACGAGTTTCACCTGCGGACCGAGCAGATCTGGCAAACAAGCCATATCCAATTCTCCACTGTCTAGCAGGGGAATGATCTTCAGAAGAGCTCCAGTACGCTCCGCTGTCATTTGCCAGGGAATGATATTGGAGTGATGTTCCATCTCAGAGATCAATATCTCATCTCCAGGATGCAGCAGTGGTTCGAGAAAACTGCTTGATACCAGGTTCACACCTTCCGTAGCTCCTCGGACGAACACGATTTCTTCAACCTTACTCGCATTGATAAAATTCTTTACAGTCTCACGTGCACCTTCATAGAGAGCAGTGGACTTCTGACTAAGGTGATGAACACCCCGGTGGATGTTTGCATAGTGATTTGAGTATAGATTTGATATGGAGTCGATGACTTGTTGCGGTTTTTGAGTTGAAGCAGCATTGTCAACATAGACGAGCGGTTTACCATGAATTTCAGTACCTAGTATGGGAAAATCACTACGAACTTTATTTATGTCAAACATTTGGAGTTACAATCTCATCTAAGGCGGCTGCAATTTTACTTTGAACATAGATTTGCAGCGATTCAATATCAATTTCCTGGGTGACCTCAGCTGCAAAAGCTCGTGTGAGCATGAGCACAGCCTCTTTTTTGCCGATTCCTCGGGATTGTAGATAGAATAATGCATCTGTATCCAATTCACCAACGGTGGCACCATGGGCACATTTCACATCGTCGGCAAAAATTTCCAATTGAGGTTTTGTATCAACACGAGCGTCCCGCGATAAGAGTAGGTTTTTGTTGGATTGTTGTGCATCCGTTTTTTGAGCATGCTCGCGCACTAAAACCAATCCATTAAATACACCTCTGGATTGTCCATTTAAAATGCCTCTAAAATGCTGATCACTGTTACAATGTGGATGTGCATGATCCAGATAGGTTCGCACATCAAGATGTTGTTTGTCGTCACCCAGATAAACTCCCCTCAGTACCGCCTCTGCACCTGGACCAGTAAAACTGACTTCCAGATTGGATCTACTCAAGTTCGAACCAAGTAAATATTGGTGGGACTTGAAAGTCGCTGATGCTGAAACTTTGACAGCAGTATTGCAGACATGGTTTGTTGATCCATTTTCAATACCGATTCTGTAATAATCCAGACCTGCTCCAGCTTCTATTTGGACATAGCTTGCTGGAACGGTAATGACGGCTGCATCGCCCAATGAGGCGAATTGTTCGACAATTTTTAGATGACTGTTCTCAGCCAATCTGGTGATATTAATCGGGTTCGTAAATGCAGTTGCGCCGTTAGCTGAGCTAATATGTATTATGTGAAGAGGTGTCGGGCATTCAACCTTTTTATCGACTTCAATAAATAGTCCATTTTGAGATAGACCGAGAGCAATATGCTGGAAAATATTGTCGTCAGTTAGTGCAGCTTCAAGTATGGTTTTCTCGGCCAACTGAAGTGCAGCCCCCTCAAGTTTTGATAGGGGGGATATCTTCACTCCAGAAGTTTCAAGATCAGCCAACTTATCTGAATACTCCTGGGAAAAGTTACCATCCATGAAGACAATAGTATGAGCTGTTGGCATAGCTTGCTTCAGGTTTTCGACAAACTGAATGTCCAAGGCTCCTGTAACAGCTCTATCAGGGCTGGCTTCAAGCATCACACCAAGAGGTGTATATTTCCATTCCTCATCTTTACGGGTAGGGAAAACACCCTCAGCCAATCTGGAGAGGGAGGGAGAGCGTACTGCCTCTGAGAAGGCGAAGGTAGAATCAGTGTCAACCTGTTGTTTGACCCAATCTGAAAAATTATTTGTTAACTGTGCCACGATGAAATCTCCATCTATGCCTTTGACTCAGCTTCTTTTATCAACCAATCATAGCCACGTTCTTCAAGTTCCATGGCTAATTCTTTGGTCCCGGATTTGATGATCTGACCATCCGATAAGACATGCACGAAATCAGGCACGATATAATCCAGAAGTCTCTGATAATGAGTAATGACCACAAAGGCGTTGTCAGCTGATCGCAGCTTGTTGACACCACCCGCCACAATGCGCAGGGCATCAATATCTAAACCTGAATCAGTTTCGTCCAGAATAGCCAGCGTGGGATTCAATACAGCCATCTGTAGAATCTCGTTCCGTTTCTTCTCACCACCTGAAAAACCCTGATTTACAGGACGCTTGAGGAGATCTTCTTTCATCTCTACCAACTTCATCTGCTTGCGGATAAGACCCAGGAAGTCGATGGCATCCAGCTCTTCTTCTCCACGGTGTTTCCGGATTTCATTCAATGCTTTTTTTAGGAAGGATGTGTTGTTGACACCAGGTATCTCGATGGGGTATTGGAAGGCCAGAAACATGCCCTCGCGGGCACGGATTTCAGGAGCCATTTTCAATAAATTGAGACCCTTGTATTCAGCAGAACCTCCATTAACACTGTATCCCTCACGTCCAGAGAGAACATGGGCTAATGTGCTTTTTCCTGAACCATTGGGACCCATGATGGCATGAATCTCTCCAGGTTTTACCTCGAGGTTTAGCCCTTTAAGAATGGGTTTATCTTCAACAGATACTTGTAAATTTTTGATGGATAACATCTATTTCCCCTCTCGTAAAGCCGCAAAGCCGCAGAGAATGTTTATTGTTTTGGTACTGAAATTCATTTGATTATTCTCTTTATCATCATTCATAAAACCCATAGAACCCATAGAACCCAT
>CAZDVD010000032.1:0-26975 GCA_964508765.1 uncultured Lentisphaeria bacterium | reverse complement strand
AGAACCCATAAAACCCATAGAACCCATAGAACCCATAAAACCCATAGAACCCATAGAACCCATAAAACCCATAGAACCCATAAACTCCCTAACCTACCGAGCCTTCAAGGCTGACAGACATCAAAGCCTGGGCTTCTACAGCAAATTCCATGGGGAGTTGTTGGAAGACTTCTCGGGCGTAGCCAGATACAATCATTCCTACAGCATCCTCGGTGGAAATTCCACGTTGATTCAAATAAAATATTTGATCCTCAGATACTTTTGAGGTGGTTGCCTCATGTTCGACCTGAGCCGTTGGATTTTCAATTTCTAAATATGGGTAGGTATGAGCGCCGCACTGATCCCCGATGAGCAAAGAATCACACTGGGAATAGTTGCGGGCATTTTCTGCCTTACTATTTACCTTCACCAAGCCTCTGTAAGCATTGCTGCTTTTTCCGGCAGAGATACCCTTAGAAATAATCAGACTTCGAGTGTTCTTACCCAGGTGGATCATCTTGGCGCCAGTATCAGCCTGCTGGTAATTATTGGTCAGTGCGACGGAGTAAAATTCGCCGACTGAGTTATCACCCTTCAAAATACAACTGGGGTATTTCCAAGTGACTGCAGATCCTGTTTCCACCTGCGTCCATGAAATCTTTGAGTTGCTACCGCCACAAAGCCCTCGCTTTGTGACAAAGTTAAAAATTCCACCAACACCTTCTTTATTTCCGGCATACCAGTTCTGAACGGTAGAATACTTGATTTCTGCATCATCCAGCGCAATCAGCTCAACCACCGCAGCATGTAACTGGTTTTCATCTCGCATGGGTGCTGTACAACCCTCGAGATAACTGACATAGCTTCCCTTATCTGCGACGATCAATGTGCGTTCAAACTGACCTGTCTTTGAGGCATTAATTCTGAAATAGCTGGAGAGTTCCATAGGACAACGTACACCAGGTGGGATGTAGACAAAACTTCCATCACTAAAGACGGCAGAGTTCAGCGTCGCATAAAAATTATCAGTATATGGCACCACAGTCCCGAGGTACTTCTTCACCAGGTCGGGATGTTCCTGAATCGCTTCACTGATGGGGCAAAAAATGATTCCCAGTTCACCCAGTTTATCCTTGAATGTGGTAGCTACAGAAACACTATCAATGATAGCATCAACTGCAACGCCAGCCAGGAGCTCACGCTCTTCCAGGGGGACACCAAGTTTATCGAAGGTTCTCAACAATTCAGGATCAACTTCATCCAGACTTTTTGGGGCATCTTTTTTGGGAGCGGCATAATAGTACAGATCTTCAAAATCAACATCTGCGTATTTAAGTTTGGGCCAAGTCGGTTCTTTTTGCTTACTCCAATGACGGTAGGCTTTTAGACGCCACTCTGTCATGAACCCAGGTTCCTTCTTTTTGGCTGATATCATCCGGACGATATTTTCATCCAGACCCTTGGGAAATTCTTCCATTTCAATATCAGTAACGAAGCCGTATTTGTATTCCTGGTCAGTTATATTTTGTATCGTTTGTTGCTCATCACTCATAGCAATATTTTCATCATTATTGGGGGTCGGTTTTTTTGTTTCATCTATCATTTCCCGTCAAGTAAAGCATATTGTACAAAAAAGTCAAGATTAAACGAAATCATCCCCACTATCATTGAAGAAAATCTCAGATGTGAAGGCTTATGTGGAATTATTCCACAACAGGCAGCCTGCCATAGCATATTGAATATGTTTCCAATTGTTATGCAGAGGATTATGTTTAACGCTCTATTGGGAGCGGAATAAACGAAATGATAAAGAAATCGTTTAAAGGTAAAAGTCCAAAAATACATCCCGGAGCCTGGGTGGCGAAAAACGCCGTCATCATTGGTGATGTTGAAATAGGTGCTGGTACCAGTATCTGGTACAATGTGGTTATTCGAGGAGATTTGAATAAAATTAGAATTGGCAAGAACGTCAATGTTCAGGACGGTGCCATTCTGCATGTGGAGTCTGAGGATGGACCCTGTCTGATTGGGGATCGAGTGACCATAGGTCATCAGTCCATCGTTCATGGATGTATTGTAAAAGATGATGCCCTGATTGGCATGGGTGCCACGGTCTTGAGTTGGGCAAAAATAGATCAAGGTGCCCTGGTAGCCGCAGGAGCCTTAATAAAAGAATATGAGCATATCCCAGCCAGAACACTTTGGGCTGGCGTTCCTGCGAAGCAGCGAGCAAGCATTGATGATGATATGTTTCAGCGTATGCAAAGCGGTTGGAAGCATTACGTAGAATTAGCAGAGAGTTACAGGAGTGAAGATGATTCCCTATCAGATCATTGAGAAGAAATCACAGGGTCAACATCTCAGCGATAGCGAAATCCGAGATTTCATACTCGCTTATACTGATGGGAGTATTCCAGACTATCAAATGTCTGCTCTGCTTATGGCCATCTTCATTAAAGGGATGACTACAGAAGAAACCCTGGCTCTCACAAAAGTTATGCTGGAATCAGGGGTAAGAATGGATTTTAGCTCCGCACCTGGTTTTGTAGCAGATAAACATAGTACTGGCGGAGTAGGTGATAAAGTTTCAATTCTACTGGCACCCATTCTGGCTGTTTTAGATATACATATACCCATGATTTCAGGCCGGGGCCTGGGGCACAGTGGGGGTACCCTCGATAAATTGGAATCCATTCCCGGGTTTAGCGTAAATCTTGAATTGGATGACTGGCATGATATGGTCATGAAGGAGCACGTTGGTCTGATTGGGCAAACCGGAAATATTTGCCCGGCTGATAAGAAAATATACGCCTTAAGAGATGTCACAGCCACGGTGAGATCCATCCCCTTGATTTCCGCCAGTATCATGAGTAAAAAGATTGCCGAAGGAATTCAGGGGCTTGTTCTTGATGTGAAAACGGGTAATGGTGCCTTTATGCAGACTCCAGATGAGTCCAGGGTCTTGGCCAATAGCCTGGTCTCCATTGGCAAGAGATATGGAATTAAAACCACGGCCTTGATAACTGATATGAACCAACCCCTTGGATCGGCTATAGGGAATTGGTTTGAAATGGAAGAGTCTGCAAGAGCACTTCAGGGAGATGGACCAGCCGATCTCATGGATGTTACCTATGCTCTGGGTGCAGAGATTCTGAGAATGTCTGATCCGGATCTGTCTGAAGCGATGGCTATTGAGCTTCAAGCTAAAACAGTTGCTGATGGCTCAGCTTTTGAGAAACTCAAGCGAATTACCGAACTCCAGGGAGGCGATCCCCGCGTATTGGATAATTTGAGTGAATATCCCAAAACAAAATATTCCGGTACCATACGTGCTCCTATAGCAGGGTTTCTTTCGAAGGTTGATACCATGGCACTCGGTTTTGCAGGTATTGAGCTGGGGGCAGGAAGACGTAAAATCACTGACGCTATCGACTACTCCAGCGGCATGTACATCAAGGCCAGAATTGGGGACAAGTTGAATAGGGGTGATGAAATCCTGACAGTCTACTCCAATGATGAAAAATCCCTTGAAGAAGTATTGGCAAGTGGTGAAGAATACTTTTCCATAGATCAATCTCCTCCGGAAATACCTCCTCTCATCCTCGAAAGAATTGAGTAGACCGCACGACAATACACTCGCTTAATCAAAGTTAATATTGTTCACTTTTCTGGTTTGAAGAGGAGCTTTCAACGACTATATGATTCCCTGATGATAGAAGTGATCTTAAATAGGACGATTTTCCACATATGTTAAGTACCAATAATGTTAGTTTGACCTTTGGTGGTCAGAAGCTTTTTGAAGATGTAAACATTAAGTTTACACCAGGAAACTGTTACGGACTCATCGGGGCCAACGGATCTGGAAAATCCACCTTTCTCAAACTCCTTGCTGGAGATATTGAGATGCAAAAAGGGAGTGTAAGCATGGGGCCTGGAGAGCGCATGTCTGTGCTTAAACAGGATCAGTTTGCCTATGATGAATTCACTGTCCTCGAGACGGTTCTGAAAGGGAATGAGATCCTGTTCAACATCATGCAAGAAAAAGATGCGATTTATGTGAAACCTGATTTCTCAGATGAAGATGGGATGAAAGCTGCTGAGCTTGAAGCCGATTTTGGTGAAATGGGTGGCTGGGAAGCTGAATCAGAGGCGATGGTACTTCTGGCAGGCCTGGGACTGGATGTGTCTTTCGCAGATCGCAGTATGAAAGACCTTAAAGGCTCTGAAAAAATCAAAGTTTTGCTAGCTCAGGCTATTTTTGGAAATCCAGATATATTACTCCTTGATGAACCAACAAACCACCTTGACATCAAGGCCAAGGACTGGCTGGAACAGTTTTTACTCAGCTTTACCAATACCGTGATTGTCGTATCCCATGATAGACACTTTCTCAATAAAGTTTGTACCATGACAGCCGATATTGATTTTGGCAAGATTACCACCTTTGCTGGTAACTATGATTTCTGGAGACAATCCAGTGAATTGGCTCAGAACCTGAGAAATAATCAAAACAAAAAAGCTGAGGATAAAGCTAAGGAGTTAAAGGCTTTTATCTCACGCTTCTCCGCCAACGCCAGTAAATCCAAACAGGCCACGTCCCGACAGAAGCAATTGGAGAAGTTAGAATTGGGAGATATGCCGGTTTCCACCAGGAAATATCCCTATATCCATTTTGAGCCATCACGTGAAGCTGGCAAAGATATTCTCACCGTTGAAGGATTGACCAAGACCATTAAAGGTAAAAAGGTTCTGGAGAATCTCACATTTCATGTTGCCAGAGGCGAAAAGGTCATTTTTCTAGCTGAAAACGAAATGGCGACAACGACCCTTTTTAAAATTTTAGCTGGTGAAATGGAACCAGATGCAGGTTTTGCGAGATGGGGGGTTACTACAGCGCAGTCTTATTTCCCCAAAGACAACACCGAATATTTTGAACCAGGAAAATACAATTTGATCGATTGGCTTCGCATGTATTCTGAAGACCAACATGAACCCTATATCCGTGGATTGCTTGGCCAGATGCTCTTCTCTGGTGAAGATGCTTTCAAGAAGACCAATGTTCTATCAGGAGGGGAGAGGGTCAGATGTATGTTTGCCAAAATGATGGTAACGGGTTCAAATGTGCTCATGTTTGATGGTCCCACCAATCACCTCGATCTGGAAAGTATTACTGCCATCAATGAAGGTTTAATACGTTATAAGGGAAATATCCTTTTTACTTCACATGATCATGAGTTTAATCAGACCGTGTCTGATCGAATTATTGATTTAGATGCCAAAGCTGTGGAAGTCAATACGTCAAATTATGATAAATATCTCGGGCTGCACTAAAGCGAAACTGGGGTTTAAATACCACCATATTTTTTCGGGCTAAGTACATAGAGACGAGGCAGTTTTTCTACGTGGGCATGACTTGCCACTATTTCCGCAGAATACAACACATGATCCCCTGTCACCATGGAATCTTTCAAAACACACTCATAGTTAACAGTAGCATCAGATAACAATAAACCATCAATTTTAGTTGCTGGTTGAGTGGGGGTTCCCAACTCCTTCAATTTGTCCATATCTCGACCTGATTCAGATCCAAATAGCACTACTTCGGCAGCCATTTTATCCGAGGGAAAGGCGATAACAAATTCATGCTGCTTAGACATGAGTTCATAGGTATAGCGCTGAAAGCCGATAGAAATAGCGATCATGCGCGGTTCGATTGAGGTGAGGGTTACCCAGGAAGCAGACATGGGATTATATCTCCCATTTTCATCCTTAACGATGATGATGCTTACGGGTTCAGGATATTGTAAGGTTCTACTGTCTCTATAATCTGTTAATTTCTGCATACGCATAGTTTAGGCATTGGCCTTCGAATTGTCATGAATAATATTCTAATCTCTGGAAAAAAATGAAAATATTGAATCGGTATGAGATGAATATTCAGTCTAATTCAAGAACATTTGCAGAGGCTAAATAGCTGTAATATATAATAGCATGTATAGTTAATAGCTACAAATCCACTAAAATTGCCTTTAGCAAAGAAATTGTTAGCCTTAGGTTCATTTCATTCCTAAATTTTTGCGTAATAGCAATCATTATCATAGACAATGATTTTATTAATAAGAAAAATTGAAAAAGAAAAAGACTAAGGGGATTTCAAGATGGATGTGAAACTGAAACAGCAGGCTAGCGCGATAACTGAACTGACATTTGATTTACTAAGGTGTTGCGAAGCCAAGGAAAAATTATTTGCCAAGGACCACGGACTCAAGGTTGCAGAGTTTCGATGTCTAAGAATTATTGAAGCCGGAAAAACCTACTCTGTACAGGAATTGGCTACCAGTATGCATCTCTCTCCAAGTCGCTTAACCAGGATTATTGATGGTCTATTTGCTGAAAAACTAGTGGACAGAGTTCAGAGTATCGAAGATCGTCGCTTTGCCAAAATCAGCCTGACAAATAAAGGTCAGACTCTGGTTGGGAAACTGAAGGAAGAGTATGCTGCTTTGCATGGTGAGATGCTCAAAGACATCTCTGTTGAAGATAGAGATAAAATTTTTGATGGTATTTCTCTAATGCAGGGTCTGGTCAGTACCTGGTTAGTTAAAAACGTCTGATTCACTTTAATGTTTGAGAAAAAAAGTCCGGTTGTTGCCGGACTTTTTTTATTTCACATATGGAACAATTGACACAGCAAAGACTTGGACAGACAGAATGAATAAGTTAGCAACATTGTGTTACATACGTGATGGTGAGAAAACCTTGATGCTACATCGCAACAAAAAAGCCAATGATATGCATGAGGGGAAATGGAACGGTTTGGGTGGTAAAGTTGAGGGGGGTGAATCACCTGAAGACTGTGCTGTGAGAGAAGTCCTGGAAGAATCAGGTCTAGAGGTTTCCAATGCACAGCTAAAAGGATTTATCACCTTCCCGCAATTTGATGGTGAAAATGATTGGTATGTGTTTGTCTACCGCTTCGATGAATTTAGGGGTGAATTAATAGATTCCCCCGAGGGTCATCTCCAATGGATTGACAATGATGATTTGAAAGATATTCCTTTGTGGGAAGGGGATAGGATTTTTATGGATTGGCTCGATCAATCGGGTATTTTCTCCGCGGTTTTTAATTATGAATCAGGAAAACTTCTTAATTGGAATGTGACCTGGTATTAAAGTATAATGTATTTGTATTGAAATTATTTGGGGAATCAGAAATAAAATGAAAAAATCCTATATCCGTCTTCTGCTGTTCTTACTAAGCATGCCCATGCTTTTTGGTCAAATCAAATCCATTTCAGGTACTATCAGGAATTCTGTCACGCTTGAACCCTTGCCCTATGCCAATATTGTTATTAAAGACACCTATCTGGGTGGAACTTCAAACGTTGATGGTTATTTCTACCTCGGTGGACTTTCTCATGATAGTCTGCAGGTTGTTTGTTCATATATGGGGTATAACTCTTTTAGCAAACAGTTCTTTTTTGTAGATGATACGCACATCATTATTCCAATCCATATGGCTCCTCAGACACTGGGTGGTGAGGAAGTTCTTGTGGAAGACTCACTGCTAATGGTTCCTGAAATCAGAATTGTCTCGCAGCTTCCAGGTCCAGAGGAACCCAAGGATATTGTTCTAAAGAAACCAGGAAATCTTGAAGATGCTGGATTTTCATATGAACTCCGGGCGCCAACCCGCTGGCTTCATCCTACTGGTGAATTTACCAGATATGTTATTGATGGGGTTCCAGTAGAGAATACAAGACACCTCTATCACATCTATCCCGCATTCAATCTGGACGCTGTCAAACATATAGAAAATCATGGTGCTGGTAATGTGAGACAAACCACAACCGACCCAGTGAGTACAACTGAATTGATCTATAAAGAGGGCAACCGCACTGAAACAGATGTTCGGGCTATCCTGGGTCTGGTAGAAAGTGGACTTACTACTTCGGGACCCCACCCTGCCGGAGGTTCCTGGTATTTTTCAGGACGCCGTGTTGATTTTGATGCGATATACTCTTTAAGCACGACACAATCTGATAGTGTGTATAGAAGATTCAGACCTGATTATTATTTTTATGATTTGAATGGAAAAATCACTTTTGATATCAGTGACGACACCAAAGTCTCAGGGAATATGTATCTCACCTTTGATAAGCTCCATTGGTTGGGCAATCAAGGGCGCAGCGCTCATTCAAGCTGGTACAACAGCTTTATTTCTAGTCGTATACAGCATCGTTTCAGCCCTCGCCTGGTGACTCTGACAAATGTATATGGCAAGACCTATCACACCTTTTTACGTGCCAACCAGATTCCCTTCGGATTGTCACAGGATTTAGACGGTGATTTCACCAACGCCATGAACACCTATGGAATCTCGTCTCATGCAGAATACTTCCTGGGTCGCAACAATATGGTTTCCGCCGGAATCAGTGCAGAAATGTTAAACTCTGATCTGGCTTATGTAGATTCCAGCAGCTTGAAAGATGTTTCCGGGCTGATCTTCAAAGCCAAAGCCGGTTACCGCTATACCCTGCCATACAATCTGTCAACTGACGTGGGGCTGCAAACCGTCTACTCATCATTTTCTGAAAACGTAGCGGTTAATCCCAGCTTGCGAGTGGATTGGGAGCCATCAAATATCTATGCTGCTTATTTTTCAATCGTACAATCCACTTCCACCAATCGGGAGATATCGCTATCCAATACACTGAGCCAACCTCTCTTTGATATTCTTATCCCAGTAGATACAACTCTGGAGATGCCCGGCGAGCTTGGAGTCAGTCTCGGAGGTAGACTCATGCCTCGCATCGGTTATGATTTGTCTGCCGATGTATTTACCCATTTGCTAGAGAATCCTACACTTCTGGATAGCAGTTGGAAGGGAGATTTTTCGGCACAGGATAAATGGCTGATTCCTTATGACGCCAGTCTTGTCAGTGGCCTAAATATATCGTTGGAAAAGCTTACCCCAGGCATCCGCAGCCTGGCAAAATACAGGTTCTCACGGGCAACACTTACGGACACTTCAGGCGTAAAAGATCTTATGCCAGGACATCGGGAGCATGAATTCTATTTAACTCTTGATGGCAAATTTAGAGATAATATGGGTTACAAAATGGATTTCTCAGTGGCTTCAGGGAAACGCTATTTGGACACCAATCAGGATTGGGGATGGTCCGCAGCATATCATCGACTTGACCTGTCTTTCTACCGGGAGGTATCCTGGGAACGGGTGAATGGAAAAGTCAGTCTGAAACTCATCAATTTGACCAATCGGAAAAATCTTGATTTCGATGAAGGTTCCTGGGTTACAAACAGTCTTCAGGATAGAACCTTTGTTCTATTGCCATTTATGCCCACCATCAATTTTGATTTTGTTTTTTAGAACAGAAAAATATGTGAATGAAAAAGGGCTATCCCAGCGGATAGCCCTTTTTTTTATCTAACCTGGAAGCTCTCCTGGCGTCATAAGTAAGTCCTCCATCAACTTCAGTTCCTTGATGCCAGAAACCAAAATATCCGGATTTGTCTTGAAGTGTTCCTTCTCTAGCTTGCCTTCATAATCCATCTTTTTCAGGATGTATTTAATGGTATTCAAACGAGCTTGTTTCTTATTGTCTGAACGAATAATGGTCCAGGGGGCAATGGTTCTGTTGGTTTCCGACAGCATTTGAAATTTCTTTACTGAATACTGATCCCACAAATTTTGGGCCTCCATATCCACAGGTGAAATTTTGTACTGCTTGAGAGGATCAGTTTCCCTGGCCAAAAAACGAGCGAGTTGTTCTTCCTTGGAGACAGAGAAATAAAATTTGAACAGCTTAATGCCATCTTTCACCAGCATCTGTTCGAAAAGAGGCACATCTTTAATAAAGCGCTTATTTTGCTCATCAGTACAAAATCCCATGATCGGTTCTACCATGGCTCGGTTGTACCAGCTTCGATCAAATAGAACGATTTCACCACCGGCAGGGAGATGCTGAATGTAGCGTTGGAAATACCACTGCTTCTTTTCAACATCACTGGGTTTTTCAAGAGCAACCACACGAGCACCACGAGGATTGAGATGTTCCGTAATTCTCTTAATGGTTCCGCCCTTGCCTGCAGCATCTCTGCCCTCAAAGATCATGAGAATCCTGAGATCATGTTCTTTTACATGGTTTTGAAGCTTGAGCAATTCTATCTGAAGTCGCTTGATCTCAAGTTCATAATCCAGGGTTTTCTTTTTGACATATACAGCCACGCGTCCCTTGGAATCAGAAGCATTTTTGTTTTTTGTGGCAGTGCCCTCATGTAAATGAATATTTTCAGGCTTGTCAACTTCAGGCGGAGTTGGATTAGACTCAACTTTGCCAGGGACAACTGGTCCAGCATCCACAGGAGCTGGTGTCGGTTTGGCAGTCGCTCTCGGAGTTCTACTTCTACTCGTTGATTTTGGTTTGGGTGGTGGTGTATTTTTGTCCATAATATTACCCTCTTAATTATCCAATAAATCGACCGTGTTTGCGGCGTTGACGCTCCATTAATTTCAATTCACGATCTCCAGTAATAACGACATCATCATTGGGCTGGAAATCCAGACTTCTGTTTCTTCCACGGTAGGGGATTGAATTCAATATCAATTTCATGGTTTCCAACCTGGCGGAGTGCTTACTGTCAGACCGAATAATATACCAGGGTGCTTCCATGGAGTTGGTCTTTTGAAGCAATTTGAATTTTTTTGCGGTAAATTCATCCCAGAGATTCTGAGCCTGCAAATCAACCTCGCTTAATTTCCACTGACGAAGTGGATCGTTCATCCGTCTTTCAAAGCGACGGTTCTGCTCTTCTTTGGAAACCGAAAAGTAGAGCTTAAGCAAGATGGTCTTAGAATCACTGATAAAATTCTTTTCGTAGGAGTTCACCGTATCCAGAAAATCACGATATTGTTGTTCGGTACAAAAACCCATGACAGGTTCCACCAGAGCCCGGTTGTACCAGCTGCGATCGAATAGGACAATCTCTCCAACGGAAGGGAAACGCTCGATATAGCGTTTGAGATGAAGCTCAGTTTGTTGGCGGTGTGAGGGCTTCCCTGGTACTTCGACGCGATAGCGCTTCTCGTTCATATATCTGGTGAGTCGACGGATTGTGCCACCTTTTCCAGATGCATCCCGGCCATCAAAAAGGATAATCATCTTTTTCCCCACCTTTTCGATGTGCTGCTGAAGCTTAATCAATTCGGCTTGATAGGGTTTGAGCTCCTCATTTTGCTGATATTTACCTAAAGCGGCATTGACGATGCGCTCTTTTTGTTTCTTTTTGAGAACATCCTTGATCTCATCCATGCCTGTCTTGCCTGATGAGTGATCAATTTTTTTCTCAGCCTTGGTAATAACCGATCGAATGGTGTGTTGGGGCTTTATATCAGAAATGATGCCCTGGTCTTCGTGTTCATTGTTTTCTTCTTGAGACATTCCTAAGCTCCTGTAAAATATCAATCTAAAATAGTGGCTTATCTACCTGTGTGAGCTAACAAAGACTTGATCTGAAAAAGCCTTGCATCAATTTGGGTAATGAAGGGGGTGTTTTTATTTGTTAATTCAGGTTGGAAAAATAACATCAATCAAAAATATTTCTCTTTATCAGACATCAAACATCACACCCCGATCTGATATCAATTTCCCCCGAATTATATGTTTTAATTAGACTCTAAATTTCAGTCCATAAAGCTAATTGAATTCGTCGTACAAAACCTTGTAGGTCACATAGGAAACACTTTTTGCCTCGACACCCTTAGGCAAAGAAACCTCAACCCTAAACAGTGCTGATTCACCTGCAGAAAGTGAGCTTTCACTGATTACCCCTGAATAGAAGGAATAGGACTCACCGCTGATGTAAGAAGAATCCTGAGCAATGATGGTGGTGCGTTTATCATGGAGACGGAAGCGGACCCTCACGAAATCAGCCCGTCGCTGGCCCTTGTTGACAACTTGTCCGATAAATACCCGACTATCAGCGTGACGCTGATCTTCAAAATCAGTTTTCAGCTCAATATTCGCATGGAGACGATCGAAGGGTTTGAGCTCCTTGATGTTTTCCTGAACAATGGAAAGGGTTCCAATATTGGTCTGGACGACAATTTTGTCCAAATTTTCTTCGAGAATTCTGCCTTGAACAACGGTACCATTTTTCAGTGTGATTTCGCTGATTTTTTCAGGAAAATTCACGAGCCGTTTGATCTCTTTGCGAATTCTGGGAGCGCTTAAATCATCATACTCCCGAAGCTGGACTCGCATACGATCCATTTCGCTTTGAATTTGGTAAACCTCTTTGCGAAGTTCCTTGACCAAACTATCAGATCCACGGACTTGGACGCTAGGTTGAAAAAACTCACGTTTGTCTGAGCCCTGACTGGTTCCAGCAGTACTCTTCTTCTTTTGGGAAAGACCCATGATGGGCAGCATCATGATGAGGATGAATATCAGGATCGTCGATTTATGTCTATGTACAGTCATTATTCACGCTCCCATTCACTTTGGGTGTTGCGAGCAACAGCCTGTAATTTCTGCTGTAGTTCAGGACTGTCCATCGTCCCCACTAAATCGCGAATATCATTATAAAAAATGAAATTGTCTGGATTGCCGAGAATATCAATTAACTGTGTTGTGATGACAGGATCTTTGTACACAGAGAGTGAGGTGATGGCTCTTTTACGAAACCGACTGGGCATCTGATCATCTCTGGCAACTTTTACCAATGCCATCTTCAATTCTGGATCATCAAAGTTCCCCAGGGCTGAAGTGATGGCGTCCAGCATGCCGTAGTAAGTAGTCTGTTCATCATGCAAGGCGTCAATGAGGCTGGAAAGCAGACGCTCATCTTTCATCTCATCCATGAGTGAAATCGCATAACTCTTGACCTGACCCTGTGTGGCAGGATTACTCAGCATTTCAGCCATAAGACGCGCAACTGCAGGATCATTTTTAGTGGCCAGGATCTCAACAGCAAGATTTCTAATTGAAATATCAATTTTTCTATTTTTTGCAATGGACATGAGGATGGGTACTACTCGCGCATCATCCATTTTACCCAGAGTAAGGGTCAAATTCTGTAAGAAGGCAGCATAATCTTCTGTTGCATCAGCATATAATTTCAAGATGAGTGCCACGGAACGAGCATCAACCTGATCCTCGATGATGGTAAACATTTCATCACGGACGGTTACGTATCCTTTCCGGCTTATAGCCATAGCTTGAAGAATGGTTTTTGTATTTTCCGTGTCTTTGGTTTTCCCCAGAGCCTCGAGGCCGGTTTGAAACAGGGTATAATCCAGATCGCTACCATTTTTCAATGAATTCCTGATGGCTTGTAAACCTACTGGATCATTGGATTCAATGACCTTTAACATGGCTTCTTTGCGAATTTCAATAGGTAAGGTGGGATCTCGATAGAAGCTAATCAGGTTGTTTAAAGCCTTTTTATTCCCATCTCGATAATCGCTGTAAGCTTCATCAACTCCAGCCATAGTAGCCTCTTTGGAAGAGCTACAATTTGTAAAAGATCCAATAGTGAGTCCAAGCATTAGGATCAAAAGTACTTGTTTGGATAAATGCTTCATGTTGAAATCCATCAATTTCTATTCAATAATGTTGTGAAAAGTATCAAATCAGTTTATCGATAATACGGCTTGAAGTCAAGGTAATTCCCTTTGTTCCAATTGCTTAACAGGCCATTGCTTAAGTGATAGATTCAGTCCATCAAAATACCCATAGCTGAAATAATTGAGGAAATCTCCAATGGTGAGAAATGCGTTTTTATCAAACATTTTTAATTTTGGATAGTGGATATGTCCGGTGACGACAAAATCAGCCCCCTCAGCAATTCGATCCTCAGCAAATCCATAATTCTTGCGTATGAGATTCAACTGGTCCATACGTGTCTCTTTGTGATATTTTTTGCGACTTCCTCTAGATAACCAATTTGCAATCCAATGAGTGGCATTGGGGTGCAGCAGCCATCTAAATGCCCAGATAAACAAGGGGTGTTGGATGACACTGCGTAGGCGATGATAGCCCACATCCTCAGGATCAAGTCCATCACCATGGTTGAAATAGAATTGCTTGTCAGCAAATTCTAGGGTTGTAGGCTTAGGGTATATTTTCACACCGATCGTATCAGACAAAAAGGATCCAATCCAGTAGTCATGGTTTCCACCAAAATAATGAATTTCAATACCGGCATCCACGAGCTCCTTCATCTTTGAATAGACATCGAGGTAAGCTTGTGAAACCACATATCCATATTCAAAATAGAAGTCGAACCAATCACCAACGATAAAAAGAGTGGCCTTTTCGGCTTTGACCTGGTCCAGCAGCAGGAAGAGCTCTCTGCGGCGCTCACGTTCAACATCATCAACTTGAATACGTAAATGGACGTCTGAAAGGAAGTACGCTGTGTTTTTCATCTAGTCAAAATAACCAACATCAAGTAAAGTGCCATGCGAATTGTCGACAAATTATGATCATTCAATTGTTATATATTGGGTGTAATCAAGCCGCCTGAGCGTTTGACAAGCAAGAGGACAAGGCTTATCTTGATCAGAATTATTGGAACCCAAAGGAGCTCCCGGCATACATCATATATGAAGAGAATTAATTCAATAAAAAACTCCCTACTAATTGCTGTCCTGGTATTGGTTGTATTGGTCAACCCAGTCGAAGCAAAATATGGGAAAAATAAAGTACAGTATCGTGGAATGGATTGGTCCTATATCCAGACCCCTCACTTTGATATCTATTTTTATGAGGGTGGTGAATCCATCGCCTATTTTGCAGCAGACGTTGCTGAAAAATCATATGACCAGATTTCCTATCAACTGGATTGGCGTTTAAGTAAGCGCATTTCCATACTGGTTTACAATTCCCACAACGATTTCCAGCAAACCAATGTGACCCTGGGTTATTTGCAGGAGGGGGTTGGTGGATTCACAGAATTGTTTAAGAACCGGGTCGTGGTACCCTTTGAGGGAAGCTATGAACAATTCAGACATGTTATCCACCATGAGCTGACCCACGCGGTAGTTAACGACCTCATCTTTGGTGGTAATGTTCAATCCATCGTCTCAGGCAAGATGAGAGTGAATATCCCGCTTTGGCTGGCCGAAGGCTACGCGGAGTATTCATCACTGGACTGGGATTCCCGGGCTGATATGATTATTCGGGATGCGGCCATCAATGGGGGTTTGCCTCCCATCCAGTATCTGAATTACTACATGGCCTACAAGGGTGGTCAGAGTGTTGTCAGGTATATTGGAGAAACTTTTGGTGTTGAACGAATTGGTGAAATCTTTCACGAGACGCGTCATTTTAAAGATGTTCCCAAGGCCATTGAAAATACCCTGCACCTTGATCTGGAAACCCTGACTGAGAAGTGGCATTTCGCTGTGAGAAAAGATTATTGGCCAGATATTGAAGGTCGTAGTAATCTTGATGATGTGGGCCACCGACTCACCGATCATACTAAAATCAGCAATTATTTTAATGTAAGTCCTGCCATTTCGCCCAATGGGGGAAAAGTTGCTTTCCTTTCAGACAGATCAGGCTATGCGGATATATATGTCATGTCTTCTGATGATGGTCAACAGCTCAACAAGATTATTTCGGGCCAGCGCACTGCTGAGCTTGAAGAGCTGAAATGGCTGAGCCCTGGCTTATCGTGGGCACCGGATAACCGCCATCTTGTATTCTCAGCAAAATCAGGCAACGAAGATGCCTTGATTTTCTTTGATACTGAAAAAGAAACCCGTCATAGTCACAAATTGGGTCTGGATGGAATTTTTACTGCAAGTTGGTCCCCTGATGGCAAATCAGTCGTTTTCTCAGGTTTGAAAGATGGCGCCAGCGATCTATTCCTCTACTCAATTGAAACCAAAGAGGTTACTCGACTTACCCGCGATTTATTCTCGGATACACGTCCGACCTGGTCTCCTGACGGGAAGGAGTTAGCCTTTGTATCTGATCGTGGCAACTCGTTGCTTACCGGCCTGATTTCTCCTGATTCTCCCCAGGCTCGCGATATCCTGGTGAACCACGATTTTCGTACAACTGACATATATACGCTGAATCTGGAATCTGGTCATATCACACGCATTACCGATACACGGGGTAGTGAGGATTCGCCCAGCTATGCCAATACTGAGGCTAAATTAGCTTACACTTCTGATCAGAGTGGAATCTGGAATATTTACTTCCATGATTTTGAAACAGGTCTTGAAACTCCTGTAACGGACATCATGACCGGTATTTTTCAGATCAGTTGGAGTAAAGATGATTCCAGACTCGTTTTTGCAGGGTATGAAAAAGGTGGTTGGGACATCTTCACCATGAATAATCCGCTGAGAAAAAGCAACCAGACCATCACCCCATCCTATTCAAATTATTTGAAACGAAAGAATATCCAGCTGGATCTCACCTATACCGACACCATACCGGAGTCAGTGAAACGCATTGTGAATCCTTTTGAGTCTCATGTGTTCGCTTACGGAGATCAATTCTCTAATACACAAAGCACCACAGCAACTCCTGAGCCTATCGTCTTGAATACCATGGATAGTAGCGGTGTATTTGAAGTCAATAAATACAAAACCCGCTTTACCGTTGATTTGGTCGATGCCCAGGCAGGTTACTCCAACTTCTTTGGAGTTCAGGGTAATGCAGTCATGGTTTTTTCTGATATCATGGGAAATCATCAGATCCAATTTGGTTTCGAATTGTATCGAAATCTGGATAATTCAGATCTGATGTTGGGCTATGATTATCTGCCTAATCGAGCCAACCTGCATCTGATGCTCTATAATCTACCAGATGACTATGTGAGCATTTCGCCTGACTACTATTTGACCCTCTGGCACTTCCGTAAATATGGAACGGTCCTGAGTGTGGATTATCCCTTCTCGAAATACTCGCGTTTTGAATCCAGTCTGAACTGGTTGAATATCTATCAAAGTGTCAGTTACCTTGACATCCTTGAGGATCGCGATAATGCGGTGTTCTCAACCAACGAGACCTATATACTTCCTGAAACCAAAGTGAGTTTTGACAACGTTTTGTATGGCAGTCTATATCCTGTTTCAGGCATGCGAATGGAAGTCGGTTTCCGCTTTTCACCAGACATGCCAAACTCATCGCGACAATTTGCTACACTGCGAACAGATATTCGTAAGTATTTTAAGGTTGCCCGCGACTATTCCTTCGCTATAAGAGCATCTGCAGCCAGTAGTCATGGTAAACAACCCGAAACATTTCTGGCTGGTGGAATGTCTAATTGGATCAACTATAGATTGGACAGTGGATACATCGACTATCTCTCGAATTATGAAGACCTCTATTTTTCTGAATATGTCGTTCCAATTAGAGGTGTTCCATATTTTGCCTACACTGGCAATCATTATGCTGCCCTGAATGCCGAATTTCGATTTCCCTTTATTGAATATCTCTCCATGAAATGGCCTATTTCGTTGGTCATAGGAAATATCAGGGGACAATTATTTAGCGATATGGTTAAAACCTGGAATGCCCAGCAAGTTGATGGGCTCAGTCTGGGAGAGGCAATTTTCAAGGATCAGAATAACAGCTATTGGGGAACTGGCTTCGGAATGCGCATGAATCTGGGAATATTTGTACTACGCTATGATATGGCCTTTGATATGTCTCAAAGCGGCTATTGGGATAATCGTCAGCATATCTGGTCCCTTGGATTGGATTATTAATGCTGAAATTGATTCGGCTCCTGGGTCGGGAAACTATCGGATTGGTCGCCAATATTGGTGAAGTTTTCATCTTGTTGGGGCAGGCCCTGAAAAGTGTCCGTTATCTCCATCAGGATCGCGTCCTCTATAACGAACAATTTTTTAAATTAGGTGTAAAAGCGCTTCCACTGGTGAGTATCATCGCTGTTTTTGCTGGCGCAGTGGCTGGTTGGCAGGGTGCCTACCAATTAGAGGATACACTACCACCTCGATTTTTCGGGCAGATTGTTGCTGTAGGAATTCTATCTGAAATGGGACCTGTTCTTACTGCTTTGGTGCTGGCAGGACGCAATGGCTCTTCCATTGGCGCTGAGATTGCCACCATGAAGGTCACAGAGCAAATTGACGCTCTTGAGGTAATGGCCATCGACCCCATCAGACATCTTGTAGCACCACGTGTGGTAGCCATGATCATTATGATGCCCTTATTGATAGTGGTAGCAGATATCATTGCTCTTTTTACAGCCGCTTTCATTGGTGATGCCTTTTTCAATATCAGTGTCACCATGTTTTTTAACTCCTTTCAATCAGTCTTTGTTTTTTCAGAAGATGTTGTGCCAGGTCTTGCTAAAGGTTTGAGCTTTGGAATATCTGTTGGACTAATCAGTTGCTGGGTTGGGTTGAAAGCCACGCGGGGGGCCACTGGTGTTGGACGCGCAGCGATTCAGGCCTTTGTTATTTCAGCTACCTTCATCCTGGTAAATGATTATGTAGTTGCAACCCTCGTTTTTTAAAGAAAGTCAGTAAAAAAGAATATGGCCAAAAGTAAGACTGTATATGTCTGTGATAACTGTGGTGCCGAATATCCCAAATGGGTGGGTAGATGTGGGAGTTGTGGTGCCTGGGAAACGGTTAAGGAGTTTAAGCAATCCAAACTCAAGGTCACTCCAAGCGGTCCCAGAGCAGAATTAAAACCTCTGGATAAAATTACCAGGGATCCTGAGAATCGGATAAAAACAACTCAATCTGAATTTGACTCCGTTCTGGGTGGTGGACTCGTCAAGGGCAGTATTGTTCTTTTTGGTGGTCAGCCGGGAATTGGTAAATCAACCATTCTCCTGCAGCTAAGCGGACTCATGGCTGGGGCTGGTCACTCCGTTTTGTACTTTTCAGGTGAAGAAAGTGGTGAGCAATTAGCCATGCGAGCCGATCGCCTCGGTGTTAAAGCTGAAAAACTCATGTTTGCCAACGATTCAGTTGTTGAAAATATTATCCGCAGCATCGGAGAGCTAAAACCAGCCGTCGTCATCGTGGATTCTATTCAAACCGCCTATTCAGAAGCCGGTGAAAACTTACCGGGTAGCATCAGTCAGGTTCGTGAAAGTGCAGCTCAATTGTTGCGAGTCGCCAAGGAAATGAATGTTTGTATCATTCTGGTAGGGCACATAACCAAAGATGGATATCTCGCCGGTCCTAAAATGCTGGAGCACCTGGTTGATACTGTACTGTATCTAGAGGGAGATCGCCAGACACAGGTCAGACTATTACGGGCAGCTAAAAATCGATTTGGCTCAACCAATGAATTGGGTGTCTACGAAATGGCCAGGGAAGGTCTCATTCCCGTTGAAAACCCCGCCAAACTATTTCTCTCACAACGCCATTCAGATGTGAGTGGTAGCGTGGTTGTGACCAGTCAGGAAGGTAGTCGCACTTTTTTCCTGGAAGTTCAGGCTCTGGTTGCCAGCGCTTCCTATGGTAATCCCCAGCGTAATGTTACAGGCTTTGATCTGAGAAGATTACAGATGCTTCTGGCCGTTTTAGAACGGCGGGCAGGTTTCCAATTGGGTACGCAGGATGTTTTCATTAATGTGGTAAGTGGATTGAAAATTGCAGAACCGGCAGCTGATCTGGGTGTGGCTATTGCCATCATCTCCAGCCTGAAAAATCGTGTGGTAGATGCAGGAGCGCTTATTATTGGTGAAGTTGGCCTGGGTGGTGAAGTTCGCAATGTGGGTCAAATTCGAAGACGGGTAGAGGAAGCTAAAAAACTTGGGTTTAATCGCATCATTCTTCCCCATGGAGAACATAAAGGTCTTACCGATTTGGGGCTTTCAATCGTTCCTGTACGGAGTTTGAGTGCTGCCATCGATGAAATATTCTAGTCTAATACTATAAAGAGTTGATCCAGTCCAAATGAAAATTGAAGGTTTAGTTACTTGCCCTGATACCAAAGCTCGAGCAGGTCAAATTCAGACAGATCATGGTCCCATAAATATGCCGGTATTCATGCCCGTAGGCACTGCTGGATCCGTAAAATCACTATCACCAGTAGACCTCATTGAAACAGGTTCACAAATTATCCTGGGTAACACGTATCATTTATTGCTGCGTCCCGGCATGGATATTATGGAATCAGCTGGGGGCCTACATAAGTTTATGAGTTGGTCAGGACCTATTCTCACGGATAGTGGTGGTTATCAGGTATTCTCACTGGGGCAACTCAATAGAATCACCGAGGAAGGGGTTGTTTTTCAATCCCGACTGGACGGATCCAAGCACAAGCTGAGTCCAGAAATCAGTATGGATATTCAACGGGTGCTGGGTTCTGATATTGTTATGGCTTTTGATGAATGCACCTCATATCCTGCAACCGTTCAACAGGCGAGATCATCTATGCAGCTGACCCATCGCTGGGAACAACGGAGTCTGGATTATTTCAGGTCCACACAACCCATCTATGGTTATGAGCAACAGCTATTTGGTATTGTCCAGGGGAGTGTGTATCCTGACCTCCGTAAGGAGAGTGCAAAAACACTGGTGGATATGGAATTTGATGGCTATGCCATTGGCGGGTTGAGTGTGGGAGAGCCCAAAGATGATATGTATGCCATTACTGATGTAGTAACGGATATTCTTCCTCAGAATCAACCGCGTTATCTCATGGGTGTTGGTAAACCTGAAGATCTGGTTGAAGCAGTGAGTTTGGGTGTAGACATGTTTGATTGTGTACTACCCACCCGAAATGCCCGTCATGGAATCATGTACACCTGGGACGGACCCATCTCAGTGAAAGCTGCTCGGGAGAAAGATGCACACATTCCTTTGGATGCAAACTGCGAATGCTATTGTTGCAAAAATTTCAGTAGAGCCTATTTGAGACACCTATTTAAAGCTAATGAGCTTCTGGTTTACCGTCTTGCCAGCATTCACAATATTCATTTCTATCATGAGTTGATGGCGGGCATGCGTCAGTCCATATTAGAGGGCAAATTTTCAGCATTCAAGAAAGATTTTTTCACCAGATACAATTTGAAGCGAGCAGAAACGAACAAATAGCATGATAAGCATAGAGATGCCTCTCACCCCAGGTTTGATTGAAGCGGAGTTTGTGGCGCGACCCAATCGATTTCTCTCTAAAGTCAGAATCGATGGGAAAGTGGTTGACTCACATGTGCCGGATCCCGGTCGTTTAAAGGAATTGCTTTTTCCAGGAGCGCGAGTCCTGGTTGAACCCAAGTCTGGGGAAAACAGGAAAACAAAATTTGCCACTGTGATGGTTTATTCTGGAGATGAACTTATTTCCATCAATTCACAGCTTCCCAATCGCTTCGTACGTCATTGCCTGGACAACGCCATGATCCCAGAATTTGAGAGCTGGAAGGTAAAAAAACAGGAGTATACTTTTGGTAAATCCCGCTTTGATTTTTTGCTTGAGAAGGATGGCAGAGAGAAGTTGGTGGAGGTGAAGTCAGCCACCCTGGTGGAGGATGGCATTGCTAGATTTCCCGATGCAGTTACTTCCAGGGGCAGGCGGCATGTCCTGCATCTCGCTGAATCCATCACCCCTGAGCGTTCTGCAGCCGTCTTGTTTATCGTTCAACGATCTGATGCTTTATCCTTTGAACCCCATTGGGGGAGAGATCCTGAATTCGCCCAGGCTCTCCAATCTTCAATTGAAAACGGTGTAGAATTGGTCATTTATACCACGCATTTAAAGCCAGACTCAATGACTCTGGGGAGGGCGATTTCCTATACCCTGGAGAACCACAATGTTTAGATCCATCAAAGTCTTTCTTTTTTCAGCGGCACTGTTGTCACTTATTCTAACCTGCGCCAATGAGCGGGCTATCACGGGGGGGCCTGCGGACAAGGAAGCGCCCCTGATTGTTTTAAGTTTACCTGAGAATGAATCCATTGATGTTGATCCTGATATAGAGATTTTGATCAAATTTAACGAGCAGATGAAGAAATCGACTTTCGAATCATCCCTGCAAATCTGGCCGAGACCTCCAGGTGAGTATGAGGTCAAATCAAGTTGGACCTGGCTGAAAATCAGTTTTAGTGAACCGCTTGACTCCAATGAAACCTATCTGCTGACTCTGGATAAAGGTGTCCAAGACTTGAGGGGCAATGGGCTAGCGGCCACCTACGTCATGGCTTTTAGCACAGGAGAAGATTTGAATTCGGGTCGCTTGACTGGGACGATTTCCGGGGCTGCTGATATCAAAAAAAATGGTGACCTGTTTCTTTACCGCAAGTTTGATACAGACCTGTCTGAACTGAGACAGCAGGATGCCGACTATGTTTTCCAACCCGACGATGCCGGTCATTTTGAATTACCCTACCTGGCTGAAAGATCCTATATGCTGTTCTACCATTGGGATAGAAACCAGAATAAGTTGATTGATGGGGATGACTATTTTGGAAGACCTGAAGTGGCTTCTGTATGGGCCAGATCAGATAGTGTCGTTGATAAGCATAAGATTTGGCCGCAAGTAGTTCCCCTGGAAAGCCTGAAATTATTGGGTGTCTCGCTACTCGGAGAACAATTCTTACAAATCAGGGCCAATCGCATGGTCTCAAAAGAGAGTCTGGAATCGGTTGAGCTTTTTATCGATGATCTGAAAATTCCCATCCTGGGAAGTTCTCAGGTGGAAGATGATGAATTTGCAATGAATCTGGATCTGGCCAGTCCCATGAGGGATAGTGCACAGGTCTGGATCCACAATTTTCAAGACACCAGTGGATATAGCCTGCATTCAGATACACTCATCCTCAGAACTGAAACCACTTTTGATACCCTGTCTCTGGGGAAAATTCAAGTGAGCTGGTGGGATGAGGAAAACATACATGATTTTAGAATTCGCCTGGAATCAAAATTACCGGTACTCTTGAAATCTGATAGTGCCTTCTCCGTTGTCGCCAAAGAGGTGGACTCAGTGAATATCTCAGGTACTCTGGAAAAAGTGAATAGTATGGTTTGGTCCTTTGCTCCTGACACCTCACTGGATGATGGTAAATCTTACCAGTGGCAAATCGATACAAAACATATTTATGCACCTCTAAATGGCTATGATATGGATAGTCTTCTGACCGGAATGCTGAATACAATAAATCAAGACTCATTAGGTAGCCTGAAACTGCGGCACATGGGAGTAAGCGTCCTGGAGTGCCGTCTGACAGGCAAAGGTATTGATCAAGCATTCAAGTTCATGCCAGGTGAAGCGATGATCATTGATGATTTACCAGCCCAAACTTATGCGCTCGTGGCGTTTATTGATGAAAATGCTGATGGTAAATACATGAGTGGTGGTGTGGGACCTGTGGCCAAATCCGAACCATACTGGTTTTATCCAGATGAGATCAAGATCCGAGCGCGATGGGAAACCGATCTGGGAATTTGGTTACTGAATGACTGAGCAACTTGAATTCTATAAGTATGTCGGTGCAGGGAATGATTTTGTCATATTCGAAAGCTGGGATGGGGAATTCCAACTCACGAAACAGCACATTATTGAGATTTGTGATCGTCGTTTTGGAATAGGTGCTGACGGTGTCATGCTGCTTCAGTCACATACATCTGCAGACTTTAAAATGAATTATTATAACTCAGATGGCTCGCGTGGTGAAATGTGCGGCAATGGGGCTCGCTGTCTGGTCAGATTTGCAGAGCTCATGGGGAAGGCTAATTCTTCAGGCACTTTTTCTGCTGATGATGGCATTCATCATTATCGCATCTCCAGTGAAGTCATTGATGTTGAAATTATCGTCAGTGGTCAGTTGCAGGATTGGGACATTCCTCGAGCAGGTTGTGGATTCATTGATACCGGAGTTCCCCATTTAATTGTTCCAGTTCAAGACGCTGCCTCAGAGAACCTGGATCCCTTGGGGAGGAGGATGAATAGTCATCAGGCTCACCCACACGGAACCAATGTGAACATGATCGAAAAATTGTCAGAGTCCGTCAAGATCCGGACCTGGGAGCGGGGTGTGAATATGGAAACCCTGGCTTGCGGGACCGGGGCAGTAGCCGCAGCGATTTATGCCTGTGAGAAATGGAACTTTCCATGGCCAATCAGCCTCTCCTTTCCAGGGGGAGAACTGGAAGTAGACCATCGCGGAAATCAGTATTGGTTAAAGGGACCAGCGCAATTAGTTTTCAAAGGTCACTTAACACTTTCCAAGCTTCATCGTAATTAGTAGAAAAGAGGAGAAAAGAGCGATATGTCTTTTTATGCAGTCATAATGGCAGGAGGCGTTGGCAAACGTTTCTGGCCGCAGAGTCGCCGTGCCACTCCAAAACAACTACTACCCATTGCCGGAGATGAAAGCATGCTCCGCATGACCGTCGACCGGATCAAGAATTTTACCGATACAGATCAAATTCTCATCATTACCAATTCTGACCAGGAGCAGGCTATTCGAGATGAATGTCCTGAGCTGCCAGATGAAAATATCCTGATAGAACCTGAGGGAAAAAATACCGGCCCAGCCATTGGATTGGCTGCCATTATTATTCAACATCGGGATCCAGACGCTGTCATGGGTGTGTTTCCAGCAGACCACTATATTCAAGATGTGGATACATTTTCTGAATACATGCGTCAAGGGATTAACATTGCCAGGGAGATGAAAGGGTTGGTAACCTTTGGCGTGGTGCCAACCAGACCAGCCACAGGATATGGCTATATTCAATTTCATGATCGTACCAATCCAGATGAACCCATCTACGCAGTAAAGGCTTTTGCCGAGAAACCTGACTTAAAAACAGCACAACTCTTTCTCAAGAGTGGTGATTTCCTGTGGAACAGCGGCATATTCGTCTGGCGAGTTGATAGTATCTTGCATAGTTTTCAAGAATTCTTGCCCGAGATATGGGACAGCCTGGAAAATATTAAGGGTGCTATTGGAAAACCGGTATGGGATTCAGTTTTAACCGTTGAATGGGCCACCCTTAGAAGCATTTCAATTGATTATGGTGTGATGGAGAAAGCACAAAATGTCTTTGTGGTGAAAGTTGATTTTCCGTGGAATGATGTAGGCTCCTGGGATGCGGTCCATGAAATGAGTGTGAAGGATGACCACAGGAATGTCTCTAAGGGGGAAGTGATCTTCCATAACTCAGAAAATAACCTCGTATTTGCCGAAGGAAAAACAGTGGCCATTGTAGGTGTGGATGATCTCGTAGTTATCGATACCAAGGACGCCTTATTGATTATTCCCAGAGGACAGACAGAACGGGTCAAAGAAGTTGTCGATAGCTTTGAAAAAGAGAAAAGGGATTCATTGTTATAAATGGAAGCTGAACGCATTCGAGATGAATTTGAATCTCTCGCTGAAAAACTGGGCTATACTATTCGATATGAAAAGGGTGACTTTAAAGGTGATGCCTGTCGCATCAATTCTGAGCAGGTGATAATCATCAATAAACTTATCCCAGTTACGCACCAGAATTATGCATTTTCCCGAATTTTTGCCGGCGAAGATCTTTCCCAATTGAGTATTCTGCCTGTTTTGCGATCCATGATTGAAGAAGTGGGTGGTGGGGCAGAGACCCTTTTTGATCAGGGAGAGCAAGATGCTTAGACGAGAGGAACTTCTGGTCTCACTGGCCCTAATCATTATCATTTCAATATTAGGTTATCTGATTAATCAGTTCCTGGGATTTGGTGAACACCCCATCCTGGCCAATGTAGTCTTTGCCACTATCATCATTAATCTTTACCGACCGCTACGATCGCGTGGGCGTAAACTTGTCCTGCGTCTTATCGCTCATTCCTATTACGAACGAAATGAAAAATTCAGAATTATCCTGGATGATCTCGAAAAGGTAGAAACCTACCGTGAAATGCTGGATATGGTTCCCGACACCTTGAAGTATCTTTTTGAATCTGATATTGTAGCGCTTTTTGTGCGACGCAAGGGCATTTTCAAAATTGAGTCCTCCATTGCGCCCAAACCTATGTTCCTGGATGGCATTACTCTGGATAGTGAACATGAGATTCTCAAAAAACTCATGGAAACCAATCATCATCTCATGAATGTTAAATACAGTGTTAATGATTTACATACTGAACCTCTCAAGATTCCAGCTATGGATTATCGGAGTTTTAAATTGTTTCAGTGGGCCATCCCCTTGAAAACCAATAACAGATTGGCAGGGTTCATACTCCTTGATAAAATGCCCATGGATATGCAAGCCAGACGCTCCGGAACTCTCTATAATTTTGTCGTTGATCAAATCGCGGTCTTGCTTGAGAAACGTAAGTTATATCACCGTATCAAGTTGGAGGCGCGTAAGCAGGAAGCCCTGACCCTCATTGCCAGTAAAATGGCAGCCACCCGAAATACGACCAGCATTTTCAATCTGCTGTTAGATGAGGTGAACGTGATTGTTCCCTATGATGCCTGTGGCGTCTTCCTGGCATCATCAGAGGGTGTTAATATTGAAAAGTTTATCCAAAGAGGGTATGATACCCGTAGACTCAACCCCTTGAAGCTGAAAATTGGACGTGGTATTGTGGGTCGCTGTATTGCAACCAAAACACCCATATCTATTCCAGATGTCCGTCGGGAAAAAGACTATTTGCCAGGGAGATCTGATACGCGTTCTGAGCTTAGCGTCCCCATCGCGGGTGGATCTATGATTTATGGTGCCATGAATCTGGAATCCAATCGAGTGTCAGCTTTTAGTGAAGATGATCTTGATTTTTTGCAAACCATCGCCACGCAGGCCGGTGTATTGATGGAACGTTACAAGCTGGATAAACATGTTAACATGCAAAGTGGTTTGAGTGAGGATATGGCAAAAGCTGAGAGTATCCAGAAGTCGCTGCTTCCCAATGAGATTCCAGAACATGACGAAGTGTCCTTTGACCTGCGCTATATTCCCTGTCGGCAGATCAGTGGCGATTTCTATGTTCTGTCAAGCAAGACAGAAGATGTCTTCAGTATTGGCATCGGCGATGTGGTAGGCAAAGGA
>CAZDVD010000031.1:0-31516 GCA_964508765.1 uncultured Lentisphaeria bacterium | reverse complement strand
AGCGGATAATCAAGTTTCCCTGACCATTCAGCACCTTATCATAGCGGGGCGTGAAGGGGTTTGGATAGGCATAAAATTCATCAGAGCTATCTGAAGTGCGAGCTTTGTGAATGTTCCAGGATAAGCCTTCGTTGAAACTTACCGCCAGACCATCGCCGGTGCCCACCCATAGGGCTCCATCCTCGTTCACAAGCACAGAGTATACCGCATCGGAATAAACGATTTCTGAGTAGTCTTCATGATGAAAATTGGGCAGGAGTACAAAGTGCAAACCGTCTCTGGATTTCCATAATCCCTGATCGGTAGCAGCATATACATTTGATGCATCGGATCCAATATTCCAAATCCGATAGTTCAGCAGAGGGGCACGCCAGTAGTTCGCTTCAGCATCATAAAAGCTAAGACCTGTCACATCACCGGCCCCTGTTGTAATGGTTGAAGCCCAGATACGCTCTGAGCCATCTTCCAGGGATTGTCGGTTCAGGGCGATCACCCAGTTCCCAGAGATGTTTGAATTTTGAAAAGTAAAGTGATCCCAGCTGAGCCCACCATCGACTGATCGATTAACGCCTCCAGAAGTACCTACCCAGACTGTGTCGTTCCAGGCTTTGACTGCAAAGGCGATGTGGTTGAAATGAATCAAAGGATCCAGGGCATAATATTCTGGGTTATCCACAATATCAGCTTCCATACTTTGAATCACGGCAGCGTCCAACCTGGTTTGATCATCCCAGGGCAGCATAACGCGTAACCAGGTATCTCCCAGATTGTAGGAAACTCTTAAACCGCCGCCAAAGGAGGTTGCCCAGAGCCGGGTTCCATCAAATGCCAGATCGTAGGTAATATTTTGAACTTCAGTCACCACATCCACGGTCAATATGGAAACGCCCATGAGATCCATCTCTGAATATTTGGCATAACTTGTATCACCATCTTCAACGACCATTTGCAGGCTGTCCATAGGTTGTCCCAGATGAGTCCAGCTTGCCCCGGCATCCACAGAGCGACTGATCCCACCACCTGCTTTTAGATCTCCAAAAGCTGTGGTTGTATCGAATCCCATGGCGACCCAGATGGTATCACCCCAAACAGCCAGAGCAGAAACACCACCCTGACCTAAATTCGAGAAGCGTCGACTGAATCCCACAAAAGAATCGCCATTGTCGTAAGTGGCGCTGAGTCCGTGGCCTGAACCCAACCAGAGGGTATCACCCTGACCAGCCAGATCTGAAATACTGCTGCCAATCAATCCGCTGTATACCGTATCGGCAGAGGCGAGAGAAAAATTGGTGGGTCTCAAGAGTTGAGCTTGCAGGGAGAGAGCAATTGTCAACAGACATAGAAGCTTAATTGATTTCACTGGAAGACCCCCATTGGACTAATCACCCTGGGGCTTGATTTTGTCAGGTTGGGAGATGGGAGAACGACTAAGGAATCTTCAATTGCCTCAGATTCTACGCCATTCCAGGTTCTTGAACTAAAGGTCCAATAGTAAATTCCACTGAGATCGCCTGGGGCAAGGGGTAGAACCAGGCTGTAAATTCCATCATCAGCAATTCTATCTCCACTGGTGATATCCAGACCTAAATATCGATAAAGGAGGACACTACTGCCGTCATCAAAAAGCGGAATGCGCTGGCCATTACTGGCATAAGTTCCATCAGGCTTTAATGATAGAAAACTAACTTCCCGAATTTCATCCAAACCTTTGGAGTGAGTGACTTCGACCTGGAGCGTATCTAGAACGAGACCGCTTGATTTTAGGCTGAGAGTGTCCATGTGGGCAATGCTCAGGATGGTAGCTGGGGCAGGTCGTTCAGGCTGTAATGTTTCAAATTCAGCCAAGGAATTTGATTCGTTGTCTCGTACAATAACTTCAAGCGTCCATAGACTGTCCACATAGGTGGACATGAAATCAGGTAAGGTCCAGCCCCCATCATAGCGACCATCTCCAACCAGGATGTCTCCATCCTGCCCCAAATCATTCAATAGGACTGGGTTTGATGGAGCACCGCTCATACCCAATGTATAAGCTACTTGATCTATTTCGAGAGGGCTTGTAACCTCAACGGAGAAGAAAAATTGTTGAGACAGATAGTCGAATTCAAAACTACTGATATTGACAGAGAAAATGATTTCACCAGTATCCCCCAGAAAGGGTTCTTCATCGAGGGTGGTCGGGGACTGGTCACACTGGATCAAACTGCCGACCAGGAGGATAATTAGTATTATTTGACTTCGCATAAATAAGCGATCCATTCATTCTTTGTATAGGTTTCCAAGATTTTCCATGGGGATTGGGCCAGTAATTCTCTGGTTTCCATATCTTCTGTCTGGAGGAGACCTGAGACGATGACTTTGCCGCCAACACCTACCGAATTGAAATAGTTGGGTAGAATTGGAAAGAGTTTGGCTCTAATTATGTTTATAACCATGAGATCATAAGGCGTGTTTAAAACAGGGGCTTCTGTTATCTGCAAATTGAACCCGGACTGAATCCCATTCAGTTCCAGGTTATCCCTGACATTTTCTTCAGTAAAGGGGTCATTTTCCAGTCCATCTACTTCTGCAGCACCTTTGAGCAGGGCGGTAATTCCAAGAATACCACTCCCGGTACCTACATCCAGAACACGTTCGTTGCCCTGAATTTCTGAATCCAATATCTCCAGACACAATTGCGTGGTCTCATGAGTTCCCGTCCCAAAAGCCATGGCAGGACGAATCCTTGTTTTAATGGCCTGGGGAAAGGGTTCCAGAGCTTCCCACTCCGGAAGAATGATGAGTTGATCCGTAATAGGGGTTGGTTTGAAAAAGGCTTGCCAGTTTTTGTTCCAATTTTCCCGATCCACCACATTCTGGGAAATGCTGGCGGTATTGTCCAAATCCATGATAAACGTTTTTAGTTCATCCAGGATGACTTGAGTCTCATTGTCCAGGGGATAACTCACTTGAAAGATGTCATCCTGCTCAACAATAGCCAGTCCTCCCAATGCCATGGCAAAATCAATAGCAATTTCACGGTGTTGAGCAACGATTTGAATATCAGCAGATACCCACTGTGAGGTGGTATCGATCAAATCAAACCCTCACGTTTCTTTAACCAGGCCAGGAAGAGGGGGTCGTAGATATGATAGCCTTCATCTCGGTTCACCAACCAGCCCTCACGGACCAGTTTAATCACCGTGTTGTGGGCTGTACTTGTCGCTGATAAGCCAAACCTGGCGATAAATCCAAGCTCAGTCGGCCGGGAATATCCACTGGCCAATCCCAATAATAGGCGCTTCTCATTTAAACCGAAATTATCCCATAAAGCTGTGAACAGAATACTACGCTCTTTGAGCAATTTGGTAATGGAGCGCTGTAGCAGTCTGGTTGTTGTACCTTCAAGCCATATCTGTGATAGGGTATATGCCAACCTTTGAGTGAACAGGGGTTGACCACCCGTAATTTTGTATATTGCCTCAGGTAAATCAAAATCACTGAGACCCATACGACGAAAGCGTTGGGAAAGATAGCGGGTACAAGCTTTCTGCTCAAGATTCTCGAGCTCATAGAAGGCTTGATTATTGAAAAACTCTTTGTTACCCCTGCCAAATGCATCTAAGAGGATATCCTGGCGGTGGCTGACGAAAATATGAGTGATCCCGCGCCTTCCATTGAGGCTGGATTTCAATTCCCCGACAACATCTTCTTTGAATTTGACGAGATGTTGAAATTCATCCCAGACCATGATGAATTTCTGGTTACTTTCTTTAACCATCTCATACCAGAGAGCGAAGATATTTTTGAGGTTGGCGCTTTCAGTATTAGCTGTCAAAGACTTTAAACGGGCATCTATTTCTATCCCGGGAAAACTGGACACCAATGCTTTTAGGAGCAGTTCGAAGAGCTCCCCTCGGCTGACGATAAAACGAAAATTAAGATGGACGAACGGAATAGAGCCCTTGTCAAATATAAAATTCAGTAAGCTTGTTTTACCCGTACCCCGCTTGCCCGTCAGGAGCAAGTGGCTTTGTTTCTCAATGCTGGAAAGGATGAATGCCTGGTCCTCGGGTCGTTGAACGTAATGATTGCCCTTTACAGGTTCACCCCAGTTAAAAGGGTTAGCGTAAATTTTACTCATTAGTTGAGTCCTCCGGGGTGTACCGTTCGAGGCATATCCCGTCTTTACCTTTTGCTATCATTGTTGGTATAACCAGCTTAACAGGGTATTTCCCACGGCCTCAAGACTCTCTGCACTGCACTTGTCTACTGAATCCTCATGGGTATGCCAGTAGGAATGGTCTGGACCAGGATATTCGAAATCGATGATGTCGATGGCTTGTATACCCTTGTCAATAAATGAAACATGATCATCATACATGGAAGCACCGGCCACAAATTGGAATTGATCATAACCAATATCCGCAGCTTGAGCCCAGATTTCTTCCACCAATCTTGGAGCAGAGCGGTAGGAAACGGGGTCCACTTTTATGGTTAGTTCTGCATCCCCGACCATATCCAGCAAAATGACTCGCTGAGCCATGGGTGGGTAGGGGTGGTCCACATAATAGCGGCTTCCCAGGAGGTAGTGCTGGAGATCCCGAGGTTCTCCATAATCCTCACCATCAAAGAGAATAATGTCGATGCCTGGGTTCACCGGGTTTGCCTTGAGCTGTCTGGCGATTTCCAGCAGAATGGCAACTCCGCTGGCACCATCATTTGCGCCGATCATGGGTTGGTCAGGTGCAGAAGGATCGTATTCGGCACGGGGACGTGTATCCCAATGAGCGCACAGGATAATTCGTTGGGTTTTTTCTGGCTGAAAACGAGCAACAATATTGGTGAGATTCAATTTCTCTGACGAGTAGGGATCATCCAGTTGAAAATTCTGTAGATGGAAGCTATCTGCCAGGGGTTTCAAGATGGAGCTAAATAGCTGAATGGCAGCCTGGGCTCCATCCGAATTTGGATTTCTGGGACCCAGATCGCATTGTGCCTGGAGGTCTTCAAAAGCCCGGTCGGCATCAAAACCAGTCTGAGCAGCCAGGGGAGGACCACTACTCAAAAAGAGCAGTGTACATAAACATATTAACTTAAACTTGAGTTGCATGGGTTTCCTCCTATCCCTTGATCTGGATATTTACACCAAATTGAAAATCACCCACATCCTGTCGGCCATGATCACGTGTATCGGTAATGCGATAGTCGTAAGAGATGCTTCCAGATACTTTGTCTGTGAAACTATATTGAATACTGGGTCGAGCTGAAAATGTTTTGGTGTAGCGACCATCTCCAAATTCGATGGAGGTCTCACTTTCAGTTCCAGTATATTCCTGTTCATGGGTATAGGCAATCTCCAGACGGAAATCGATATTGTTCTCAAGATATTTATCCTCCATCATGGGCAGAGGAATGGTCATACCACCCCGATGCGAATATGAGAGGCCAGCATTGACGGACTGATTAAAACGCTGGGTTGAAGAAATGAAATTATTCACATCAATGGAGTTATTAATATTTTTTGTCAGGCTATAATTGAGTGAGCCATTGATACTCTTTTTACCCTGAATATTTAAACCAATCAGGGGTGAGAAGGCAATGGAGTAGGTTTCTCTGGTGAGAATGCCCTTTTGTTCATTGGCAGTTTTTTTACCAGCATAGTTCATATCCAGGCTGGCACCGGTAATATATTTTTTCAACCACTCAATGTTTTTTAATCCGGAATATCTCAAATTGAAAGAAGGTAGGGGAATACCTGAGTTTCCAAAGGATTTGTACTCGTCCTTCGGCGCCCCGTACAAATTACCACTGGGGAGGAAATCCATGTTGGTATTGATGACCTCACCCTGACTTTTATTTGCCAGTGTGGTTTTCTGACCAAATGCAAACGTGAATTTGGTAGTCAAAGTTTTGGTAAGCTTAAGCCCTGAGCGCGTGGTCAAGTTAAAATTCCCACTGGTGGCAATGGGGTTGGTAGCATCTGGATGATTCAAGTTGTTCAGGTTTGTATTGAAACCCATTCGGTAGCCATAGCCCACATTATTGAGATCCATTTCATTCACCACCAGAATTAGCGAGTCTGCCACCCCCGTGGTATCGCCTTCTCGAAATATAGCCACGGTATCCAGAGAAGCTACCTGTCGCATGTTGGATGTGTTTTGTCCCTGGGTAACATTCATTGAAATGGGATCAATCCGATCCAGTGTCGCATATGTTAAATCCAAAATTTTTGTAAAGCTCAGAAGTTCCCGCTCCTCTTTAGGTTTTTCTTCAGTCTTTTCCAGATCTGGCTCTTCAGTCGCTCGACCACGACCACGACCTCTGGCGGATTGAGTATTCTTGCTGCCGCTGGATGACTTTGTTGCTTTTTCAGGTTTATGGACGAGACCAAATACATCAGCAACGTTGAGAGACATGTTGGCCGAGGTGTTGGAACTCACATTCAGATCAAGACCGGGTTGGTCCACATTAATCTTATCTGTGGCAGAGAAATTGGATGAATAGGAAAGCGTCGGTGACAGAAGCTTGAGACCTTTAGGATTCCAGTTCATGCTGTAGGACTCTTTATAACTGCCGAGATGACCGAAATTCAATTCTTTGATAATATCTTCTTTGCGATTTTTCAGGCTATCAAGGTTGTTCGAAAGTGTCGCATTGAATTTTGCGCTGACCGTATTCAGGATATTCCAGGCCGCATTAAAACGGCGACTCATGGTCAACTGATGGGTGGGTTTCAGCGGCGTCGCATTGGGATTCCGGAACACACTGGAGGATTTGTTTTCCACCATAGAACCATCCACACCGAGATTCGAAGGCAGATACCCGATCTCTGTAGCCGCCAGGCTTTCACCGATGAGGGGGATGGATTCCATGAAACTAAAGGGCGCGACTTTAAATTCTTTCCCCAGATTGACCTTATAGGAGAAACTTCCATTAACCTTTTCGGAGTTTTGCTCACTTTTTCGGGCGTTGGAAGCAGTACTGTTGGTAGCACCGACCTTAAAATTCATGTTATCGATTGTGTATTTGGGCAGCCAGTGTTCTGATTTGACCTTTTTGGAAAGTGAAACATTCCAGCTATAAGATTCATTCCTGTTGGTCATGGTTTCCAATGTGTCCCGCAGCGATGGATCCAAATCCGCAATTCGGATATCACTCCCTGTGATATATTTCGGTTGTTTCTCACTCTGGCGGTAGGAAGCTGAGACAGGGATATTCAAACCCCAGGAACCGGGTAAAAATTTATGGAGAGACAGGCTTCCACTCACATTGGTGGCCAGAGAGTTATCACCGGTTCCAAACTGTTGCTGGACATTATGGAAATCGGCATCATCACGTTGAATGTCCATGTTCAGTTTGGCTATATCGGCAAATTGCATGCTGATATGAGCTCGATACGCCGTCGCTGTATTCTTTTCAACATCGCTTACACGCAATTCATCCAGCCAGATTTCTCCACTCATACTCTGGTCCGATAGGTTCTTAAAGCCTGTTTTCAGGAGACGAACACGGGAGAGAGATGGTTTTCCCTTAACTGCGATGGTACTACCATCTGAAAGTTCTCGTGTTGCATATTTGAAATCGGGAGGGAGGGACGACCAATATAGAGTGTCCATGTACGTGCTGTCCATGAGGGTGCTATCCAGATCGCTCCCTATTTGAGTGATTTGCTGGATGATAAAAAGTGAATCTTCCAGGGACAGTTTGAAATTTGCCAGGTCAGACATATTGACTTCCAGATGGTTCCGTTCATCCCACCCGGGATAAATAGGTCGACGGATTTCATAAAAATCATTGTCCGTTTCACCAAAGCGGAAAAAGAATTCCAGGTCAGAACCATTTTCCAATTCATAGTCCGTAAACGTTGATTCGTAGATTCCACCGCTGGTTCTATCCCAACCATGGACAAACATTTTCATGGTCTTGTAATGGATAAAATCCTTGGCTTTTGAACCTTGAAATAATTTGTCAGTCACCACAGTGTAGCCCGGTTCCAGGTCATCAGCTCGAACAACCAGTGACTGCTCTTTGGAGCGCAATTGGGTAATAGGATCCAGGATACCTGCTACACCAGCAGGTGGTGAGGAGTAACTGCCTGGAACGCCATCTGAATTGTAGCGACTGGGGTTATCTTCCGTATTAATGACCATGACGTTCAGGGTGCCATGCAGAGAGTCTGTGATACTGGTTTCAACCTTATCATACCGTGAGAAAATACCTCGTTCCTGCCAGTCGTTACCAACAATATCTACAGTAGCAATTTGTAGAGCAGCCCCTCCAGCAGGTATTTCATCCATCCAGAGGCGTGAAAATTTGATTTGGGACCAGAGTGCCAGGTCAGAATTTTGACCACCTGATTTGACGAAATCGACGAGGGGGATTCGAATGAGTTTCCAACCTGTCGAGTCGCCATTACTGAAGTAGGTGCGGCCTGCGATATAATCATCGGTAGTGAGATCAACATCCATGGTGAAATAGGCATTCCGTGTATCCAGAGCACCATCATTATTTAAATCTTCAGTATTGGGGTAGTTGCCACCTTCGATCGCCAGGTTGCCTTCGGTACCGTTAATCTGGCGATAGTTAATGGAACCACTCTCAGGATTGGGATTAAATTTATAATGATCCCAGGAGGGGTGATGATAGCCATAAAGTGCGATATCTTCAGGCACAACGATAAATTCACCTTCATCGTCCTTGCCACCCAGTCCATCAATACCTAAATCTTCTTCTGCTTCGACGAAGCCATCTCCAGAAGGGAAGACCGTCGAAGAAATGTCTTCAGTATCCAATTGACCATAACCCTTTTTTACAGTCTGTTCAAGAATGTTTACTTCCCAACTTTGATCAATGTCCTGCTGATCTTCACTGATATATCCTAGATCAACATGGAGACGTCCCTGGTTTCCCTTAACCCAGAGCTCCAGGAATTTCGAAGTAGACTGGTCATAATAGCCCGAGGAGAGAGCGCGCTGGATACCACCCCAGGCTTCCCCAGGTGCTCCACCATCTTTAACTGAAAATGAGGAATCGGGAATCACATTAAGTACCAGAATGTCAGTCACATCATTTTGAGCCTGGGCACTGGTTTCCTTGTTGGGCCAGATCTGCTTGGTCAGAATACGGTTATAGGGGTTGTACCAATAGGTATACGCTCGTTCTCGATTTGATCTGGAAGTTCCATCGATAGGAACAGATGACAAACCCCAGGCACCACGGATGATACTTAACTGGGCTTCACGTCGACTGCCTTCAAAGTCATCGAGATAAGCCAGCCCCACATCACCCAGTTCTTCATTGACTGCGGTGTTGGGGTTTGGAATAACCTGGGCAATTTCACCACTCAAGGTGATATTGGATTTTGCATCTGTCTTGATCACAGGTAACCAATCCAGCCCGCGGGTCAACCAGGGAAGGTCTCGAGAAATCTTGGTATTCAAATCCCAGATAAAGTTTTCCATGGGTTCTTTACCCACACGGACCTTTTCATCAATACTGCTTTTCGAGAAGTAAATGGCACTCAAGCCGATGAACGAACTTTTGTTTTCGCCAAATTTGAGTTCTGCCCGGGAACCCAGAATAACCTTTTTATCCAGTTGAAAGAATTCGTTCAGTTCATATTTGATATCCAGACCAGCACCAGGAGCCAGAGCCGCTTCATTCAAGATGATGAGCTGACCAGAAAAATAGTCAATGGTGTAATCCTTGGAGGCACCTCTTTCCAGGGGAACCCCATTGAGGGTAACCTCTTCCGATCCTTCAATCACATTAAAACCCAGATTGAAACTTGAGCTCTGATTGGCATAGCTGATATGCAGTTTGAATTTGGTGTCTTTTTTATACTCAGAGGGCGAAGAGACGGGAAATGTATAAAAAGAGTTACTCGAATACTGTAGGTTCTTTTCTAAAGCGAGATTCGGGTTACCACCATTGTTCAGGGGTTCTCCTGCGGCATTGGTCATCCATTCTGGTTGACCCACCACGGCAGTATCTGCCATGAAGGGGATGAGATAGGGCAAGATGAGCTCACCCCGATAAAGGTTGAGGATATTCTCATAGTCCAAATCCATAATCCCATCAGGTTCTTGCTCTGCTCCCACACCCGTTTCATCCAGGCCAAACAGTTTGAGGAATGAATCCCCAGAGGCTGAGATCTCAGATTCTTCACCACCGAGACTCTCTCTAATTTTGAGGTCAAAGCCCTCTTTGTTGATCCCTGAGGTATTCAGATAGAAAACGTTTTTCCATTCCAAATCCCATGATGCATCCCCCGGCAGGGCACCGTCAGGTTTGATGAGCTTCAATCGGAGTGTATCCGAAATTCCAGGCGTTCCCAGGGCGATGTCATTTCCTTCCTGGTACGTGTACATATCGTTCAGCAGGGGGTCGTACTCTTGAACTCTCAGATTGGGTGGGTTAGCGTTAAGCGTATCAACAAAAACATCCCGATAGGCAATGGCCAACACTTCATTGTTCTGCACAGGTGTATTCATACGAATGACACCTAGATTTTCATATAGTACGAAATCCTCATCAGGTCCTTGTTTGAGCTGGATAACATGTCGGCTGGTGGCCCAGGTAGGATCGGTTTCTGGATTATCATAGATTTGTGCAAAATTCGAGATTTGATCTCCCTGGTTAAACGAGGAGTATTTATATACCCGAATCGTTTGCACAGAACGACCTGTCTGGCGGTACTCTCCCTTACTATTTAAAGGATACGATTTGCGACGATAAAAGTGGTTGACATAAAAATAGGTGTTCCGGCGACGGTTATAATCATCCACGGTGACTTCTGATGATTCTGAGTTTCCATTTAGCGATAATTTTTCTTTACGACCTCGTTCCAACGAAGCAATAGCTGTAATATCAATGGGACCAACTTTTGCCAGTGCTTTAAGACCAAACAAACCATTGTTTTGACCTGAGAACATAGCCAGCTTGGTACCAGGCAGACTCAGGGAGATGTTTCCCGCTTCCACTCTTTGTACAATCTCATCTTCATTACCGTTGTAGAAGATTTCCATATTGTTTTCGAAATCAAAATCTCGTTCACTATCCTGATCAACCTGGATACTGATGCGATCCCCGATTTTACCTTCAATTTTGAAGGCCTGTTTCTGTTCGATCTGGAAGGTATTGGACTGCTGCTGACTATTGGTATTGGTGGTCTTGGATCTGTCTTCGCTACGGAGCTTTCCAGTGATGTTCACATTTCCACGTACCCGCAGAGAAACACGTTGCCCAGCGATATCAGCCCCAATTAATTCAAATGACTGACCTTTTCCAGTAGCTTCTTCGGCTTGAAGTCGGCCAGTTGCAATTTTTTTGAACAATCCCTTTTTTTTATGATCCAGGCTAAGAGTGACAAATTCATCAATGGAAACCACGGTAGGGATACCAATGGGCTTCCCATCCATCATCTGCGACATGGTGAAATAAGTAGCGGTGCTATCCATCTCCAGTGTGGATCTAATGGAGCTCAAACTTAATTGACTCATGGGTGATGCCAGAAAAAGGGAAGTATTGCTGAAGAAGAGTCCCTGTTTGGGGGTATCAAAAATGGGTGTGCTGGCTGGCTGGTAAAATTTTGCTCGCATGGTGAAGGTCACTCCGCCAGGCCGTACCTCTTCTGTCTGACCATATAGAGATGGCCAGATGGTAATCAGGGATAATATGATTGCTGCAATCGTTCTCACGTTGTTTGTGTGTAGCCCGTTATATATCCTCTAGGGATGAGTGGAAAAACTAGCTTATGATTCTAATTGCTCAGCTCCACTTTAAAAGCACTGTGAGTTTGGCTTAGTTGATCTATAAGATGAGCGAACGCTCTTTTTCGGTGACTCAAAATATTTTTTTCTTCCAGATCCATCTGGGCGTAAGTCTTTTGCTTCTCAGGTATGTAGAAAATGGGGTCGTATCCAAAGCCAGAGTCGCCCTGACGCTCCATCGTAATCATACCAGGAACTTCTCCGCGGCCAATCATGGTTTCACTGCCATCAAAAAAAACAGCAGCAGTCTGAAATTGTGCCTGTCTTCGATCTTCCGGGATGCCTGATAATTCATTGAGCATTTTTTTTACATTGTCATCGTAGGTCGCATTTTCACCGGCATAACGCGCGGCATACACTCCAGGTGCTCCATCCAGAGCATCTACAGCAAGACCCGTATCATCGGCAATGGTTGGGATACCACAATGTGCATAACCTGCCCTGGCTTTGATCAGGGCATTGGCCTCAAGCGTATCACCATCTTCGATGATTTCACCTATCTCAGGATATTCCAGCAGCGACACAACTTCAACGGCATAGGGTTGCATGAGTCGGGTCAATTCCTCAACCTTATGTTTGTTCTGTGTAGCTAGTAGCAATTTCATGTTATCAACCTACCAATTTGAAGGGGAATTGTTCCCCCCTTATATGCCCGTGACCAATTTATTCATTCCCAAGTTTTCGGGATGAAAATGAGGCGGCCAAAAAATAGACGCCATCCTTTCCTCAGTCAATGATTAAGACCCTGTTTAAGACAAGATGAAACCTGGAAGTAGAGCAGCTCAACAGGCACTATAAACTCAATATAAACAAGTTAAAATTAAATATAAGAAAACACCTGAATTGATGTAACAATTTGATATTCAACACAGCGGGAGAAATGAATTTAAAAAAGAGGCTACGCGATAATGGTTTTTGCATCCCCTGAGTGTCAGGCGGGAGAAAATAAAGAGGCCATCCTGATAAAGGGACGGCCTCTTTAAAAACGCGTTGATTTAATCAACGAAAAGCATTGATTCTATCAACTGGGAGCGTTGATAAAATCAATTGAAGACAAGGAATTACTTCATGAGTACCATTTTTTTGCTGAAGGACTGATCGGCAGTCTGTAAGCGATAAATATAGGTACCACTGCTAATTTCCTTACCATTCTGATCCATACCATCCCAACTGGTATTGATATACCCGGCTGGTACATATCCATTTACGAGGGTACGAACTTTCTGTCCGAGGAGATTGTAAATCTCAAGTGAGACTTCTGAAGCCTCAGGCAGAGCAAATTCGATCGTCGTTGTTGGATTGAAGGGGTTGGGATAATTCTGAGAGAGTCCATAAGCAGTTGGCATCATCTCAAGATCATCAACAGATACGATAGAGGTCGTAATCACGTTGCTGCCTTCACTCATATTTCCGTTTGCATCAACGGCTACCACCTGATAGTAATAGACCTGACCAACAGTGATATCCCAATCGGCAGTTCCGGGAGCTGTGGTCATCTCAATTATTGATCCATCTGTAAAATCAGGGTTGGTTGCACGATGGACTTCAAAATACTGGAAGTCTTCATCCACACTTGGTTCCCACTGCATCTCGACATGCGTATCATCAGAGAAAAGCAGCATGAGAGGTGCAGGCACTCCAGGATTGATATTGTCAATGGAGTAACCAGCGCTTGGCAAACCATCTTTGTACTCATTCATACCCCAGTGTCCTGTTACTAGGAAAACACTCATATATTCTTCAGGATTACTCACATAGGCACTGGAGTCAACCAACGTTGGCAATACCAGATTATAGTGATCCTCATCATGATTTGGTAGATAGTCAACAAAATCGAAGATTGGACCCATAGGTGTATTGGTCCATCTCCAGACACTATATGCCTCGAATGGACCCCATTCAGTGCCACCTGGCGAGAACTGCATCCTCACCCAGCGACCCTGATCATTGGGCTGATCAAAAATGAAGTTGATCGATGGAGGTGTAAATTCACGCTGATACATATTAATATCGATATTGACCCAGATATTCATGATGGTAACCATACCATATTGAACAGGATCATAGCCATCAGCATCAGCAAACACCATGTAGTCACCATTCATAGCGGGAATACTGAAATATCCATTGTCATCAGTATCACCCCAGAATCCAGTAGTTGAATCAGCCATGCTAATTATGACCACTTCAGCGTCATAGATGGGATTTCCCATATCATCATAGACATGTCCATCAACGCCACCGTCAGGCGGGGACATGGCAAAATCAAGATAGGTTGTATCATTGTTGACAGTGATCTCATCTATCCACATCGGTAGATATTCCCAGTGCTCAACGACCACACCATACATGCCATTGGGTAAACCAAACCAGAAACCACCTGTTGAATCGGTGTATGTCCAGTAGCCGTCATCCTCGTCGTAGCTATATACATAAACATCGGTATTCTGGAGGGGTGCGCCTGTATCGGCATCGTAAATCATACCGGCAATAGCACCATCAACCTGGAAGGATTCCAGGAAGAAATTGTAGCTGTTGTTGCCGGGATTAACTGGAAGTTCATCGTAATACATATTGAACCCTGGTGCCTGCACACTGACATAGTAGTAGCCCACGGGCAGGTCAAAATAATAGTATCCAAACTCATCAGTCATGGTCCCTGAACCCCAGCCCTCATTCCCAATCTGGACTTGAGCAAAAGGTATTGGTATGCCAGCTTCGTCGAATACATACCCTTCAAGAGAGGCGTCAAAACTCTGGTGATAGAGGTAGAGATCATGTTCAATCATGGAATCCGCGATAAGCATGGTATCCGCTCCCATGGACATCCACTCGTGGCCACCAGCATTGACCTCATAGAGACCTGCAGGAGCATAAACTTCATAATATCCATCGTAGTCAGGACTAGAGTAAAATTCCATGCCTGTATCGATATCGCGCATCATCATACCAATTTCTTCACCACCCATGATGGGTTCTTTGGTATCACCATCAAGGAAGAAACCATATAATCCACCAGCTAGGGTTTCCAGTGTGATCATCTGACCATCTGCACCTGCTGGGGTTTGGTGATTCATTGAGGTCTGGACAATAGCCGAGTTATCAGGAAGCCATACCATGAGATCGTAGAATGTTTCTGGACCTCCAAAGACTGGTATGTCGAAATAGCCATTTTCCATGCTAATGGCAAAAGCGTATCCCAGCTCATGGTTTAAGGCGACAACGTTTGCACCCACATGGGGAAGCCCATCGAGTTTTACAACACCTGCAATAAAATTATTGGTTGTATGCAATGTGAAATTCACAGTAGTGACAGCAAAATCACCAACATCTGCCCACTGGCTTTCAGGGACAACAAACGATCCGGGAAGTGTTGACCATTCGATGGTTACTTCATAGTTGCCAGGCATGACACCCATACTGTAGTAACCTGTGGGACCAGTATAGGCCATGGCCCCAGGACCACCATCGTCATTGCCAACTTTTACTTCTACACCCTCGATGGGAGTGCCTGTCTCATCGTAGACAAAACCCTCGATGGTGCTTGTGGGAGCCACATAGAAAAAGTTATAGCCGAATTCAGCACCCTGAACATTTACAAAATGATAAGGTGGCTCTGGCAATAATCCTTCCGTCATGAAGAAGTAGTCTTCGGTGCCGATCATCACATTTCCAGTGTCAGGTAAATCAAGATGATATTGACCTGCTCCGTCTGTAACTACCGCAACTGAAGGGTGATCGTCATCCTCTTCAGTTTCATAAACGGCCCAGACAACGATACCACCAAGTGGGGCACCGCCGCCATTGGTCTCATAAATAGAACCTGAGACAGAAAACGGACTTGGCATGGTATAAAATTGAACTGAGGTTACCGCCATATCCATTTCGGAAAAAGCCACAAAGAGCAGATCGTCAGCCAGATAGTTTAAGCCCTCAGCCATTTCATCGGTGTAGGTGAAACCGAAAATGCCAGGAGTGGGATCTTCATCATGCATATCGTTGTCCATGAATTCATAGAATTCCAGGGGCAGGTCATCTTCGTCCAGATCACCGTTATGATTGGCATCCCAGAATACACCAATCTCTCCAGATATGTAGTTGTCGAGAGTGATCTGAAAATACGGATTGGATCCAATTTCCAGAGTATCAGCATATTCACCATTTACGGTCATATCGTAAAGGGAGGGTGCACCATCAAAGAGAGTGGAACCATCTGTCTGTATCATGTAGTCGAAGGAGAAGGACGGGTTTGTATAGTCAGCATATGCCTCAGTAACCTCGAGTACAACATACATACCGGAAGTACGGGCATAGACTACCCAGATATTGCCTACAGCCAGTGGCAAACCATTGTTACCGCCTGACCCATCCCGGGAGATTTCAGTCCACAAGCGTAAGGGGTCATCAATAGCATCAACATAGGTTATACCCTCCAGCGTACTATCTAGAGATAAGTAATAGAGCATGCTTGGATCGCCATAGTTGGCATAGTCATTACCAAAATTCCCATTATCATTACCTGTAATCCGCACATCCATTCCAAGAGAATCACCACTGTTTTCCTCAGTGAGGAAGTTGAAGAACACGGAGTCGGGATGACTGCTCATTCTACCACTGCTATAATAGACTTCGCGTAACTCGCGTGAAGCGCTGGTCTGTTGCTGTGGGACAGGTCTATCGGTTCTCTTCAAATTGATCTGAGAACTTTTTCCGAAGTCTGGTAGGTTGTGTTGTTTGGCTTTGGTAAGGGCATTACTCAAGCGCAGATTGCGTTCCTGCTCTGGAGTCGCTTTTACAGCGGTACTGTTTGCTTTCAAATTCTTAAGCATGGTACCCTGATTCTGTACCTGTCTTAATTGTTTGAACTTTTCAATATTTGTAGCTGTTGTTGATTCGTCGGCCAGAATCAACATTGGCACGGCCATTATCATGATACTCATAATAACTAGCCAGGAAATTCCTTTCGATTTGATGTTACTCATCATACTTCCTCCATATTTGTTAGTGACTGGCGAAATTAACTCATTGGAAGGGATAATCTGTGACATGGCACACAAGCGTGTACAGGAAGATAACCCCTTTTGATCTAGCGCAAATATAATCGAAATGGATGTCTATCAACAGAATTAAGCATAATAATTGTCACGATTAAAGAATGCCAAAGTATACTACTATTCATAAAATGAATAGGAATATGCTTTTGATGAGATAAAAAAGGTGAAGCGGTCAGGGTGACAATGGAGCAAAAACATAGCTGGTAACATCCTTCTCGCTAAGAATCTGACTCTGCAATTTTGCAGGCTGGTGATCCTTGAGATAAACATCAAAAAAGCGTGTTGTGTTCACCCTCAACAATTCGTTCAGCCAGAGCGGATTCTGCACGCTGGTATAGCCAATTAAAAGTGAAAAAGGGGTAAACAGAGGCATGTCTGTGAAGTCCGTATGCAAGGTACCTGGAATAAGCATTTTGTAAGTTGGTCCACTGCCATGAGACAGCATCTCATTCATGCGCATATAATTGCCTGGATCTGACCATTGCTTTTGACCCAAATGGAAAATGGGTTTATTGAGACCTCTGGTGACGACAGAATCTGGTACCGGTGCATACCAACCATCCAGAATCATAGCCGCCTCAACCCGATCATCTATTGCCATGGTGTTGATGGCCACAGCACCACCAAGAGAATGACCCATAACCCCAATTCGATGTATGTCCATGGGGAGCTTTGCCAACAGAGGGTTCCCTTGATCTTCGGCAATCATATCCAGCATGAATGTCAGATCTCCAACCAGGATTTCAAGCTGGGAAAGATCAATGGTGTTAATGAAGCGTTCATTCAGGGCACGCTTTTTACCAGCCCTGTATTCTGCAGGTTCCCCATCATCAAAAATGGTGATGTTGGCACCATAGCTGTGGTCGGCGGCAAAAACCACATAGCCATTACTGGCCAGTTCCTCAATGAGGGAGGTATTCTGAAAACGCATCCCACTTAGTCCATGGGAAAAAAGAATCAGAGGGAATTTCTCATCCAAATCTGGGGCATCTGAAATTTCGAAGGAGTGGGTTTTGACCTCACCAAAATGATTGATGAGAGATTGAGGCAGTCTCAGTTGCTTGGCAATGGCTGGCAGCCTCAACTCAGGATCATCTATGTAGGGCAGGGGAGACAGATTGTCTCGTTTTGAAACAGGGAACCACACCTGAACCACGATTTTTCGAAAATCTTCCTGGTCTGTAAAGGTTTCATCTCTTGAGCTGTCTATCCAGGTGGCGCTGCGGGTTGCCACGGAATAGGGTCCGGTCGGGGCGGGCAGATCAGAAAATGGCGCAATCAGTGGAAAAATCCGGGTACAATTACCCAGACTCATCACAAGGAGGATGAGAACAAGATGGAACCATGATAGATTGGTTAGACTGACAAATCTCATGGACACAAAGTAGTCCAACCACTGCCCCGGCAAAATATTTTCTCAGTCAATGTTTCTGGACTACTGCTACCCATTCTCGTTTTTTTGCAACCTGCCTACGTTTGTCCGCCGTACTTCGTACTAAGGAAGGCGGGCGTAGCCGTTTCGGCGAAGGCAGGCGAATTAAATGAAGCCAACGAATCTCCACAAAAGGTTTTAAACAGAACACTCATTTGAAAGGGTTCATTCCCCACCCATCATTCACACTTCATCCTTAATCCTTCTTCCTTCCAACAAATCCTGGGTTTCTTACATCGAATCTTAATGTTTAGATTTTGGGTCGAGCACGCATTGAACAAATTACCCGCCTCACCCTTGCCTGATACTTTCTCCCTCAATAACTCAACAAACTCACGAACTCATTAAACCCAGAAACTCATAGAACTCAGTAACTCATAGAACTCAGTAACTCATCGAACTCAGAAACTCATAGAACCCATTAAACTCATCGAACTCAGAAACTCATAGAACCCATTAAACTCATCGAACTCATAGACTCAAATTCCTTCACGTCACTGGATTTTCGTTTATCTTCTTTCCGTATGATTAGTCGAATTCCAAAGAATATCCGTGCCGTTCTTGAGCAAGCCGGCCGTCTAGCCCAGACATCCAATTTGGAATGTTATACTGTGGGTGGCTTTGTCCGTGATCTCATTCTGGATGTTCCCAGTAAAGATGTTGATATCATGGTCATCGGGGATGGGTTGGAGTTCGCCCGTAAGTTGGGTAAAGAACTTGGTGCACCCGATGTGGTGGAGTATGGTGAATTCGGTACGGCTCTGATTCCTTATGATGAATTTCTCATTGAAGTGGCCTCTGCCCGATCTGAAACTTATGAATCCAACTCCCGCAAACCCAAAGTGGTCTATACCGATCTCAAGGGCGATCTCAGCCGTCGGGATTTTACAGTAAACGCCATGGCCATCAATCTGTTACCTGATCATTTTGGTGAATTGGTGGATGAATATGGTGGCATTCAAGATCTTCAGGATAAAATTTTACGGACACCCCTGGATCCTGTAAAAACGTTTGATGATGATCCCCTGCGCATGATGCGGGCTGCTAGATTTTCTGCACAACTGGAATTCACTCTGGTGCCCGACGCCATGGTGGCTATGCAATCCAGGGTTGATCGGATCAGTATTGTCTCCCAGGAGCGGGTTACCGACGAGATTGTCAAAACCTTGAAAGCCCGGGTTCCCTCTATTGGCTTTTATGTTATGCAGGAAGCCGGACTCCTGCCCCTGGTCTTTCCTGAAATTGCCATTCTGGGTGGGGTTGAAGACCGGGATGGTCAAAGGCATAAAGATGTTTTTCACCATACGCTTAAAGTGGTTGATAATACAGCGGAGCGATCGGACAAAATGCGTCTACGTTTTGCTGCGCTGGTTCATGATATTGGCAAACCGGCCACTAAAAAATTTATTGAAGGAATTGGATGGAGTTACCACGGCCATGAAGAGCTGGGACGCAAGATGCTCAACGAAGTGGGCAAACGCATGCGGCTCTCCCGCAAGCTCACAGCTTATTTGAAGAGCATGACCCGGCTACATCTCCGTCCCATCGCCCTGGCTCAGGAAGCTGTCAGTGATTCTGGTATCAGACGTCTCATCGTAGAAGCAGGTGAAAACCTGGATGACCTCATGATTCTCGTCCGTGCTGATGTGACCTCTAAGGATTCCCAGCGTGTCAAACGTTATTATGGCAACTTTGATCGGGTCATGGATCGCATTGTCGAGGTAGTAGAAAAAGATGCCATGCGCGCCTTTCAGTCTCCTCTGCGTGGTGATGAAATTATCGATCTGCTTGGTGTCTCGCCGGGTCCCGTTGTTGGCCGCATTAAAAAGGCCATTGAGGAAGCCATCCTGGAAGGTGAAATCCCCAACGAATATGATGCTGCCAAGGAGTACTTCTTCAAAATCAAGGACGACTTTTTGGATTGAGCATTGAAGATTTAAAATAGAAAAATTATCCCTAACCCTACTGCTCTAACTCAATAACTCAAAAACCCAAAAACTCATCAACTCAAAAACCCAAAAACCCATCAACTCAGTAAACCGTATTCATTTTTTACAACGAATTTGACGAAAATCACGAAATCCATATGGGGTTTTAATTGAATAATGGTTGATCTAGGTTCCTTCTTCCTTGATTAAATAGTCTATCGGACTACATCCACGTAACACATGCAAATTTCGTGAGGGCGACATGCATAGTTCATCTGTACAGAAGTCAAAGAATCCCAACCGTGGCTATCCATGGGTGTATGACAGTGAACAGCTATGACAAACCAAAATTTTTGAGAAGTGTTTATTCAGGTGTTTTGATGTTTCGTTTGTCTTATCTGAGACCGTAGAAACACGCCAAGGAACTCGGTTGAGTTTGTACTTGCGGAGCAGAACGTAAAAGCGTACGTTATTGCGAATAATTGAGCTGAGGATATGATGAGAACAATAAATGTAACAAAAGCTAGGGCTGATCTTTATAACTTGTTGCTCGAAACATCTGAGTCACATGAGCCTATTCAGATTACAGGAAAGCAAACCAATGCAGTTTTGTTGGCTGAGGATGATTGGCGAGCAATTCAAGAGACACTCTACCTTTCATCGATTCCTGGGATGAGAGAATCTATTATTGAAGGTCTTAAGACTCCCGTTGAAGAGACAAAGGAGCTTGATTGGTAAGTTGGAAGATCGTCTACACGAAACAGGCAATCAAAGATTCAAAAAAAATAGAATCTGGGGGATTAAAAGCGAAAGTCTCAAAGCTTTTGCTGGTGCTACAAGACGACCCATACAAAACGCCTCCTCCATATGAAAAATTGGTTGGAGATCTTTCTGGAGCATATTCCAGAAGAATCAACTTTCAACATCGATTGGTTTACCAAATTCTTATTGAGATTAAGACTGTGAAAGTCTTGCGAATGTGGACTCATTATGAATAAAAAAAAATCAAATCTGGCGGTTTCTAACAAAGGTAGAGCTGACTCACAAAGGGGGAGTGCTAAACGAAAATGATGTGGATAGATACAAATAATTTACCAAGCGAGTCTGCTTCGAGAAGCAACTCAAACCAAAAGCGTTAGCAGGAATCCCAATTGGTAAGATATAATCGATTATTCGGGGAGTGCATGATGAAATTCGTAGTTAAACATAAGAGAGATTTAACAGTCAGTAGCTTTGTTAGCGTTCCTGTCTGTTGCTTACATGCTAAATATAGAAAGGTATGGAAATGAAAAGTATACTTTTGGATCATGCTTCAGTTTTAAAGGAGCTACCACTGTTTATAGCTGAAAAATATAGAATGAAGGTTGAAAATATTAAATTGATAAATATCTCAACTATTGACGAGAACATAATGACATTCCAACTGTCATTTTTTTACCCATCCAGCGACCCTATGCAAGAAATATTTCTGAATTTTGAGCTTAAGAACAACACGCCTGACATGTTGTATTTTGAAACACTCACCGGATTGAAAGGATATGGGAAGTTGAATGAGTATCATGGATTGAAAAATGAAATTGTCAAATATATTTCTATTAAAACAGACGATTAGATTATTCTTGACTGCCCAAAAATCCTGCTAACAAAGACCAGTTATGTTCTTGGGAACGATGACCTGGTAAACATATTCATAAGAAGAACTTGATAAGATTATTGTGAACCGGGGTGTGAGTACTCAATAGGGGCAGGGACAATTCAAATCTGTGTTAAAAAGTAAGTTGCCATGCTGTCCCATGAGGTCTAAGCAGAAAGTATGAGTTGGTCCTGGATGACAATCAAATGTTACATACCTATTGGACTGAAGAAGCTGGTACTTCCATAAAAAAGGTTCATGTTTATTTTCGGATCGAGTAATCATACCTCCACGTAGTTCCATTTGGTTCACTAAGTATTGAGGAAATATAATGAATACAAAAACAATAGAACTCCAGCCTATCGGGGTTATCCGTTCTCCGCACAAAGCATTATCAGAAATCCCCATTCAGCCTGTGTTTTGTGAAGGCATTGAGGGTCGTGTCGAATTGGATGTTCAATATCAAGCTGGCTTGAAGGGTTTAGAGGGTTTTTCTCATATTTACCTCTTCTTCTCTTTTCATGAATCCCAGAAAACGTGTTTAAAAATAAAACCATATCTGTCAGACGAGGAGCAGGGTGTCTTTGCCACCCGGGCTCCGCATCGCCCGAATAAAATTGGTATGAGCCTGGTGAGTTTACTCAGGGTCGTTGACAACATCATCCATATCAGCGGTGTTGATATATTGGATGGGACACCCCTGCTTGATATCAAACCCTATGTTCGCAGGTATGATTCGAGAGAAAATGCCAGTTCAGGCTGGCAAGATGCTATTTCAGATGAGGCCGTTTATGCTCGAGGCCGTAGAAATTTGAAGAGATAATCAAGTATCTGGCATGGAGACTTGAACTTCAAAGGGGGCTTGGCGTAGTAGTCTTCTTGTGAGAAGGGCTCGCTTGTGGGAGAAAAAAATTGATCAGACTTAAATCGGATGACTGCAAAATGAACATGACTTTTAATGAAATTGACAGCAAGATTTCAACCTTTATGGAGCGCTGGGGAATACTGGCGGTTCGCATATCGTTTGGAATCATATTTATCTGGTTTGGTATTCTAAAACCTCTCGGAATTTCATCAGCAGAATCGCTGGTCATTGCTACCACACCCTGGCTGCCTGTTTTTGGTGCAAAAACATGGGTTGCTATCATTGGTTGGTGGGAAGTAGTGATAGGGGTGGCCTTTCTATTTCAAAAGACTATCCGCATAGCCATTGGGCTCCTTGCACTGCAGATGGTTGGGACCTTTTTACCCCTTATCCTGCTCCCTGAAATAACTTTTCAGGTCGGGCATTTTCCCTACGGACCCACCATGGAAGGGCAGTACATTATTAAAAATCTGATGATTATCTCTGCTGCGCTTGTCGTCGGGGGTACGGTTCGCAGGCAAAACACGGATACATGACAATAGCGGGGTGTTCATCCTGGCAAATGGGTTATAATATCTCATCGGGGTTATTGAAACTGGCAAATCTACTCATTCCAGAACGGAAGCGTTTTGATTCGAAAGAGAGGTTTCATGAAGATTATACTCACCGTGTTGCTAACAGGTTATTCTATGCTTTTTTCCGGTGAATCGTTTCTACAAGGAGGTGACATGACTATTTGGTTTGAAGGATCCAACAACATTGAGTGCGATATTCAACAAGTAAAACAATCCCTGGAAAATCTGGGTGAACACTATGTTGCCCTCGTTCGGCTTATGCCAGGATTATCCAGTGTGGAGTTGGTGGAACAAGGCGATGACTTTGTGACCATCAAAACCAACGAGGGGTACATGAAACGCAAGAATATTTCTATCAATATCACTGATGAAAGTGTTGCCATAGCGTTTGATGAAAAATACCAGGCCGGATCCATGGTGACAACCCGGTCCCACTTTATCGATACATTTACAAAAACGGATTCAGGGATAGAGCATCACTTAATTATTAATAATCTCACAGCACCCGGGTTCATGGGATTCTTCTATCGGACCTTTGGTAAATCCAGCACGGGGAATGCTTTCCTAGCGTCGTATAAGACCTACTATGAAGGGAATAAACCCTAATTCAGATCTACAACAACCCATTCAACGCCAGCACCATGATCAAATATGTACTCAATCAAAATCAAAAGGTTGGCTTAAATATCTGGAATATTCAGGGGCAACTCGTAGCGACAGATCCGATATCCCTCCGATCTTCTGGAACACATATATTTGAATGGAATCCTACATCCTTGAGCTCAGGAGTTTATTTCTATTCATTGTATAATGGTAGTACGAGTATCACCAGGAAGTGTTTGTTGGTTAAATAGTAAAAATTCCTATTTGCTCCTAACATGACTATTATAGCTCGTGAACGCAGACTGTCCTCCATGGATGGTGCGAAAAGCATAGTAAAGCACATCATTTTGAAAGGAATAGTATATGAATCCAGCAGATCGTAAGGCATTAGTAGCCATTATTGTTGTAATATTGATTGGCATTCTGGTGGCTTTTGCAGGCAGTCAAGGCGGGTCGTTAGTTTTTGGCATGCCCTTGTTCGCAGCCCTTGTTGGACTATCCTTTCTAATCCAGTGGCTGGTATTTATGCCGGCTTATCTACTCCAGTCTGAAAAATTCTTCGATCTTACCGGAAGTCTCACCTATGTCTCCATCATCACAATTGGACTTGCCTTGGGTTCAGAGATAGATGTTAGATCCCTCCTGCTCTGGGCAATGGTGGTCATCTGGGCAATTCGTCTGGGCGCTTTCCTGTTTGGTCGAATTAAAAAAGCCGGCAAGGATGATCGTTTTGATGAGTTAAAACCTTCCTTTTTCCGCTTTCTGAATGTGTGGACGATTCAGGGCTTGTGGGTGACCTTTACCATGGCTGCAGCCTTGGTAGCTATCACGAGTACTGTCCGGAAAGAGCTTGATATATTTGCCCTTGTTGGGTCACTGATATGGGTTCTTGGTTTTGTATTTGAAGTTGTCGCTGATAATCAAAAAAGCCGTTTTAGCGCAAATCCAGACAATAAAGGCAAATTTATCCAAACGGGATTATGGTCACGATCCCGCCATCCCAATTACTTTGGTGAAATCATGTTGTGGCTGGGTGTGGCCATTGTCACCATTCCTGTACTTGAGGGCTGGCAGTGGATTGCCTTCATTTCCCCAGTATTCGTCACCTTTCTTCTCACCAGAGTCAGTGGGGTTCCACTGCTTGAAAAAAAGGCTGAAAAAAAATGGGGCGGACAGGAAGCTTACGAAGCATACAAAAAGAGTACACCCCCGTTGTTTCCCCGGTTGTAAATAAAGAGTCTTCTCGCTTAACAAATTTCAGGTACTTCAGATTCACTTTCCATCCCGATTTCTAATGGATAATCTTTCTGTATAGGGTAGATTTCCAGCATAACAAATTCAGGAGATTGGGACATGAAAAAACTATGGGTAGCACTGGTTGTCATCATTGTTTTGGTATTGATCGCATTTATGTGGTTAAAATTTGCCTACTTGAAGGGACCTCTGGCTGTCCATGAGGGTGAGCTTAATCTACCGCAGTTGTCCGCTCCTGTCACTGTATACACGGATGATTATGGTGTACCCCATGTCTATGCTGATAATGAGGAAGACCTCTTTTTTGCAGCAGGCTATATCCAGGCTTCTGAACGACTCTACAAAATGGATGTCATCGCCCGGGCTGTAGAAGGTCGACTGGCTGAAGCCTTTGGTCCAGACCTCATCGAAGATGATAAATATTTAAGAGTATGGGGTTTCCATCGTATTGCCAAAAACGGTGTTAAAAACATGTCTTCCGAAACCCGTAACATCCTTGAAAGAGGCTTGGAAGGGATCAATGCCTATATAGATGAACATGAGGATGATCTCCCTGTAGAATTCAAAATTGCTGGTCACAAACCCATCCGCTGGACCCTGGAGCATGTTGTTGGATACGCTCGACTCATGGGACATGATTTATGCCTGGCCTGGATGCCTGAAGTCATTTTTGGTGGTGTCCTTGATAAACTGGGTGATCAACGTGCCCGTGAACTCTATCCAGTCTATCCAGACACCAAACCCTACATCGTTCCCCAGGTCCCTAAAAATTTTAGTGAAGTCGCCGCATCCATGTTCCGCAGTGAGAAAAGGATACGTGACATCACCGGTGCCACTGGGTCACATATTGGCAGCAATAGCTGGGTTCTCGGTGGTGATATGACCGAAAGTGGCAAACCCATTCTCTGTAATGATCCCCATCTCGGATATTCCCAACCTCCAGTATGGTTTGAGATGCATCTCGTAGGTGGACGTTTTGATGTGGCTGGTGTCACCCTGGCTGGTGTCCCAGTTGTTATTCTGGGCCAGAATCAGCACTATGCCTGGGGCTTTACCAACGTCATGGTGGATGATACTGACTTCTATGTCGAGGTCACAGATGATGCTCATCCCAATCAATATTTTTACGATGGCGAATGGAGAGACATGGTGCTGCACGAAGAGATCATCAACGTGAAAGGCGAGGAACCGGTTGTCTATATTGTGCGGGAAACCCGCCACGGTCCCATTATCAATGATGTCCACGCCGTCTTAAACGCCAATGAATCGGCACCTGTATCCATGTCCTGGGTAGGGAACTATCTCACCAATGAAGTTGAAGCTTTTATTGGCCTGAACACTGCTACCAACTGGGATGAATTTTCAAGTGCTGTGGAAAAGTTCTGGATTCCCGGTCAAAATATGGTTTATGCTGATCTGGAAGGTAATATTGGCTGGAGACCAGCCGTTGCCTTGCCTCTGAGAGCTCCTGGAACCGGGCTGGTTCCATTGCCCGGTGATGATCCCCAATGGGATTGGCAGGGCTTTGTGCCTTTCGAGGAAATGCCCTACCAGTACAATCCCGACCAGGGCTATATCGCCACGGCCAACAACAAAACCATCGGTGATGAATTTCCTTATTACATCAGTGCATATTGGGAGCCGCCAGCTCGTGCGAATCGTATCAATGAGATGTTGAGAGTGGCTGATAAAAAATACAACGTCCAGGATATGCAGGCTATTCAGAATGATTTTCTATCTGATCATGCACGTGATCTGACTCCACTATTTTTGGATTTCCTCAGTGAAAGCACCTTCAGTAATCCCAATGCAACTGCTTCGGTTGAAGCCTTAAAAAACTGGGACTATATCATGGGCAAAAACTCTCTGGCAACCATCGTATTTAACACGCTCTGGGTAAAATTTGCCTACAATCTCTATGGTGATGAAATGGATCTCATCGGTCCTGAATTCAAGGATGGTTTTTTTAAACTGGCCAATATCAGTATCCGCAATGCCATTTACCTCCTGGAGCATATCCCAGGTTCTGAGTGGTTTGATGATGTATCCACCGAAGATATGGTTGAAAATCCCACTGATATTCTAGAGCGCTCACTTGAGGAAGCGGTTGCTCAGATGGAAGAACGCTTTGGTAAGAATACTGAAGATTGGATCTGGGGAGAATTGCATACCCTTACCCATCGGCACCCCCTGGCTCAGGTGAAAATCCTTGACTGGATGCTGGATTTGAATGTAGGTCCTTTTCCGGCAGCAGGATCAGGTACCACAGTAAACAATATGGAATATCGGATGTACGACCCCTTTGATGTGGTTCTGGGTCCTTCGGTTCGTCATATCTATGATTTTGCCAATTATGACAAGGGTGCTCTCAGTGTTTTACCTACGGGACAATCCGGCAACCCGCGTTCTCCTCACTATGCCGATCAGGCTGAGATGTATAATACCGGGCAATACAGGGCTTTTCCCATCAATGCGGAAACCGTTAAAAATGCTGGGTATAAAAAACTGGTTATGAATCCCTGATTGGTTTTTTGCTATAACCATAATTCAATTACCCTGGCCTTGAATCCCGGAATCCCGCAATATGCGGTGGCCATGGGCGGTGATAGGCCGGGGTTTGAGTACCAAGAGAGGCAAGGGTTTTAACCCTGACCTCTTGGGCTAAAGCCCCCTTTACTATTAGATATTCTTACCCTAAGCTAAAGCACGGGGTAACATAAATATGGATGAGTATATGGAAGAGCAGACTTTATATCCTTTGGTATATCCGTACTTAGAACTATTAATTTAAAACCTCAATCACTCCCCAATCCTTGTGATGCATAATTTCCACAGTAATTTGCCTTCATGATTGTAATGTTGTTTATTCTTCTGATCCTGTTAATCCTGGTCTACCAATTCCTGGCATGGAAACCTCAGGATACTTCAATTCTCTACAAAGATCAGCCCTATTTGTTGTTTGGTCATCGGGGAGCCCCTCACTTTGAACCTGAAAATACCATTCCTTCCTTCCTGAGAGCCATCTCAGATGGCTGTAATGCCATCGAACTGGATGTGCATCGGACCCGAGATGGTCATCTCGTTGTTTTTCATGATGACACATTGGAGAGAACCACCAATGGAACAGGGCGTGTTGCGGAGCATACCCTGGCTGAACTGAAAGCTCTCAATGCGGCTGCAATATGGAAGGGGAGACAAGAACAGATTCCGACACTTCAAGAAGTCGTTGATGCCCTGCCGAAGCGCGTCATCTTTAATTTTGAAATCAAGGATTTTTCATTTTTTTCTGAACAGCGCATCGAATTGGAGTTGATCAGGTTTATCCGTGATAATAACATGCGAGACAGAGTGGTGCTTTCATCTTTCAATCCCTTGAATATCTGGCGAGTTAAAATGGCTGATCCCAAAATATTTACAGCTTTACTCTGGTATGATCCCACATTCTTGTCCTTGAGGCACTCCGTGGGCGTTCATCTCTCTCATCCTGATCTCTTACATCCCTTTAAGGAAAATATGAATTGGGGTGTCAATTTCTGGTCTAGGGTAAAAGGGATTCCCATGCATGTCTGGTTGGTGAATGATGAGCAGGGCATGAAGACTTTTGCCCAAGATCCCAGGATCAAGGGGATTATGTCCGATGATACAAAATTGTTGGTAGATACTGTAGGGGGAAAGCTCAACTAATGGAAGTGCTTGGATACATAGTAGAAATCCTACCAGCAATCATTGTGATTCTAAATCCCTTTGGCGCAGCCTTGATTTTTGTTTCACTCACCATGGAGGATTCCAGAGCAGAGCTCAGGCAAAAATCAAGAAGAACCACACTGACCGTAGTAATAACCCTTTTCGTTTTCATGTTTCTAGGACAGCTCATCTTCAGTCTCTTTAGTATTACACTGGATGCTTTCAGGATCGCTGGTGGAACTCTGCTGTTTGGCATGGGAATGAGTATGATCAAAGGAAAACACCCACAATCCAAAATTACGGATAAAGAGCGGGCTGAGGTCGTAGAACAGGAGGATATCTCAATAATTCCTATGGGAATTCCCGTGTTATGTGGTCCGGGGAGTATCGCTACAATAATGGTTTTTCGTTCACATGCTGAAAATTCTTTTGAAATTGCTACATTGTTTGCTTCTGTCCTCCTGGCCGGCCTGTTCACTTATTACGTTTTGAAATATTCACACATTATGGTGAACAAATTTGGAAAAACAGCCTTGCGTATCATCTCACGAATTATGGGTCTGCTGGTGGTGACCATGGCGGTTCAGTTCATCATTTCTGGTGTCACCGCTGTCTTGACCAGCTCTTTCCCAGGTCTCCTGATTTAGTCCTGACCTTTCCTTCAATCAGCACCACAACAGAATGATTAAGGGATAATTCTAGTCCTTTTGCTAAACATTTTGAGCCAAACCATTCGTCTTCCTGATGTGGTACACTCTTACCAAGTACCCCTACAACTAGCTTAAACACCAATTTTTCAAGACTCTCAGGGCTATATTCTTTTTGTTCAAGTCGAGTTCAGTCAAATAAATCGAATTACCCTGAAAACTTTCATAACTATTTATATTTGCTAAATAACAATTGTTGTTACAAGTGAAATGGCATATCTTGCCATCATATAGGTAATGACATACGATTTCTGGGGTGGATATAAGGTCAGTAATAACCCCTTTGTGTGGGCTGATCTTATTCAATACACACGAGTCGAAGGTGTTATGATAAAAGCTAGAGCTGATCAGATGGTTTTTATGCGGACAATATCAATGCGATAGGATGTTATGCAGAACAGTATAATTACTGTTAGACACATAGACTAAAAATGACTAAACTTAATATTTCATACCCAGGAATTCCCATAGAAGGACTCCAAGCAATATTGGATCATGGGAAGTTCGAATCCCTTCATTTGGCAACGACTCCTCCGACTTTGTCAGTGATTAATAATTATGCCGGCCTCCCATTTAAATTTGATACATATTCTCAAAATAGCGGTCTCCCGATCGGTGAAGTGGTTAGACATATTAATTCATTTCCAACAAGTAAGATGACAATGGATTATTTAGATTTTTCGACCTGCAAAGCCTTAGTCAATAGTTTGGCTGTGAGATATGATAAATATTCAATTAATAACTTCAGATCAGCACTATCATTTGTAAACCCGTCATATCTGGGCGACCTACTAGAGCATATTGAAAAGATTTTCTTTGGTAAATTCCCCAATGGTCGAATTATAGTTATCAAGTCAAATCAATTTTATTATAAACGAGCCGGTTTAATTCGGTTTCTCTACACCCTGTCCAATTATCCTGAACTGTTCAGTAATCCTGCCGAGATACGACCAGAGTTTAGAACCTTGCACAATTGGAATTCATTTGAGGCACATGAATTAATTGGTTCATGCCTTCATCTTTGTGAAAATTTTACCTTCCCATATATAAATGGTTTTCATTCAAACCATAAGCTAGGAACGCATTTTGTTTTTATTCCAAATCGAACTGTGAAGATTTCTACATTGCGATTTCCTGTAGACAGACAAGATTTTATAAGAACAGCCTTCAGCTTTGGTGAAGAAAAATCAAACCATACTACCGAATCAAATCGTAATAAGTATTTTGCGAAGTACTGTTTTAAAAAACCATTATCTCTAGAAAAAAGAATTGATCTGTTTGAAACTACACTGACCCAAGTCAATCATCTAATTAGAGATCTCTTGGATATCACAAAATTTAAAGATTCGGAATCGAATATCGATCCAGTGTATGCTTTTGAATATTCAAATTCCATTCTTACTCTAATGAAAGTTGCAATTTCTATTCTTCATACAAATCATAAAAGGCAGAATACTGATAGTTTGTTTCGCGTTCTAGACATGATATCGGGTATTGCCAACCGGAGGCAATTTGGTTGCTCGAATGATGCAGAATTCTTCAAAATGATGCTAAGTAAAAATGAAGGCTATGAGTTACTTGAAAATGTTATTCAAAATTCGAAGCTATTGTCAAAAAATGAGTTAGGTGATGCTTTAAAGACTATTTATGACGATCTTCATGACACAGTACTGAATTCGGTATTTGTCCCAGACCGGCTTGCCGATGGAGTTGTGTCTGTTAAAACCCGAAATCTAGATGGTAACATGAATATATCTGAGCAAGATTTCGTTTCAGATGTCGTTAGGTCGCTTAGAAATACTCATCATGGGTATTTAACCCGTGAGGATCGAAATAGAAAAGGACCCGCGAGGTTTCTTTCCTTGATAGACGGCAATTTTCCCGCCAGCATAACATCCCTAGGACCTTTTGTTGCATTAGGTATACTTTTAGATAGAGAAGCCCTGATGGGGTCGCTTTGATTTCGAGTGTCTAACAACGGCTTAGAGCGGACTCACACGCAAAGAAGTGGAAAACGAAAATGATGTG
>CAZDVD010000030.1:29033-32607 GCA_964508765.1 uncultured Lentisphaeria bacterium | reverse complement strand
GACGCATAAGCGGCGTGAATATAGTCGGCGCACCAAGGCTTGTCAATGTGCCCTTCGATACGCCCTCCGGGCTACTCAGGGTCCGAATGCACATGCTGCTGCTGACTTTATCTCAATAAAAATCACCCGCTCTCCTTCGAGCAGCCTTTGCTTTCAGGCACCGGCTTGTCAGGCAGGTTGACGCGGGTGTTAAAGAAAATAGGGCCGTAATACATTACAGCCCTACATCAATGTGAAATAAACCAGTTCGTGGTTTTCGTTCATTCGCCTGCCTTCGCCGAAACGGCTACGCCCGCCTTCCTTAGTAGGAAGTACGGCGGACAGGCGCAGGCAGGTTGTGAAGATTAAACCACCAGTCCGGTCCCTCAGGTCATTAAACACAATCTGTGTAATCAGTGAAATCCGTGGTTGCTATACAACCAACTTTGACATGAAATCTCTGGCACTCAACTCATCACAAGCAAAAATCATATCTTTGATTTCTGTCAGACGATCAGCACTCAGAACACCCGCAGCCAGACTGTTGAACTTATTCTCCAGATCCTGCAAGGTCATGGGTTCCCTGGGATCCCCCTTGGGATACTCCAGATATTCCTCGAAGGAACCACCATCATTGGTGGTTATCACCACTCGTGAGGGTTGTTTGGCTGGAAACATGGCTTCAAACTCCAGTGAAGGCTCACCAACAATTTTGTCAATCACTTCAAAAATCTTGGGATCCTTTAATTTCTCGTCAGAAAATGACTGCGTCGTGATCTTCTTGTCCACAATGGCCGCCGCCATGCAATAAGGCAATGAATGGTCTGCCGTTTCCCGGGACTCCGGACGGTATTTTGTGGGATCAAAAAGGATATCATAGGCCTGTGCAAATGCCGTGACCTTGACTTCCTTGATATCTGTGTAATCCAGATCATTCTTGATCATGCCGTTCAAGGCGCAAGAGATGTGCGTGTGGGTCAATGCTTCTGTAGGGAAGGCCTTCATACCACATTCCAGAATCTTGTAACTCTCGCCCAGTTTACCGACCAAAGCATCCACATCCCAGGCCCAGGAAGACACGCCATCGCGACCTTCCATATCGGTAGGATTCATGGTTTCATCCTTGGCATTCCAACCGACAAAGGCATCCATAAAACCCTCTTTCCCCTCAAAGACTTTCTCCGTCCCTGAATAACCCTTCTGAGCCAACAAGGCTGCGAAAACACCCGCCTGCGTAGCCATGGGATCCACAGTGTTCTTCATCATGGTCAATTTTCCCGCCGTGGGACAACCAATGGTGTGATTATGACAGCCATTGATACCAATGGCGTTCACCATTTCATCTACAGTGAGACCCAGCATTTTACCAGCCACGATGGGAGACACAAATTGAGTCAGCGTAGCGTGATGCCACTTGCGTTCCCGGACACCGGGCTTTGCAAACAGACACAGACGCATCTCAAATTCATAAGCCAAAACGATGGCAACAATCACATCCTTCATGGACGCATCCACCTTTTCAGCTGCTGAGAAAGCTGCCGGCATAATGTCACTGGGATGACTGGGGTCGTCCTTCCAGTAGATATCATTGAAATCCAAAGCACGGATCATCAAAGAATTAACCAAGGCCGTACTCACAGCTGGCATTTTGTCACCAAAACCCAAAACTGTTGATTCGTCCGCGCCCCCCATTTCCTGATAGATTTCCAGCATCGATTTCACATCATGGGTTCCCATACTTCCAAAGGCACAACCAATGGAATCATAGAGATAACGTTTTACCTCATAAACCACATCCTCTGGCAAATCCTCGTATTTTAAACCGACGGCGAATTCAGCCATCTGTCTTGCGATTGATTTTTCCAAGTCTTTCTCCTTTTTAAATGCAACCACAGATTACACGGATTGCACGGATTAAATTTTTGGTCTTTCTTACTTATAACACCATACGTCCGTGTTTAAGCGAGGTTTGCCCAAAATTTATTATCAAGCCAACTTTTATACCCGTAACTTTTAAATAGTTGAGTAATTGTGCTCTCTCAATATCAGTTATTCTTGAGATCGCTTTTAATTCCACAATAACTTTTTCCTCAACAACCAGATCACAGAAAAAATCTTTGATCTTGGCTCCCTTATAAATCAGAGGAAATTGCTTTTGAGATTCTGTTTCAAGATTACTAGCTTTTAGCTCGATTTTCATTGCCGATTCGTAGGCCGACTCCAAGAAACCGGGACCAAGCTCCTTATGAACTTCAAAAGCACACCCGATAACCTTATAGGTCAATTCCTCATGGATTAGCTTATCGTTTTTTTAAGCCATTGTTCTGTGCAATCAGTGTAATCCGTGGTTTGCTGCTCTTCAGATTAGTTGAGCTTTGCGATGATGGCATCTGCCATTTGAGTTGTTGAGGCTGCACCTTTTTCAACCACATCGGGCCGACCGGTCATCTTGGCCATATCATAGGTCTGTACCTTACCTTCAGCCACAACTTCAGCAACTGCAATGCGAATCCTGGTGGCAATAGCCTGCTCATCGATGAAATCCAACATCATACAAGCTGATTCAACCATGGCGATGGGATTCACAATAGAGACAGGATAATCGGCATATTTGGGAGCACTACCATGGGTGGGCTCGAAGACACCAATACCTGTTTCAGGATTATACTGAGCACTACAGGCAAAACCCAATCCACCGATCAAACCGGCAAATCCATCAGAAACAATATCACCAAACATGTTTCCTGCTACGATGACACCATAGTTTTCAGGATTTTTGGTCAGCCACATCATCTGAGCATCAATATTGGTATTCCACAATTCAATATTGGGGAAGTCTGCCTTCTGGATTTGCTGGGCCATCTTGTACATCATACCTGATGTCTCACGGATCACATTTGGTTTTTCACAAACCGTCACCGATTTATAATCATACTTTTTAGCATGTTCAAAAGCCGCTCTCAGAATTCTCTCTGTGGCCTTCTTCGTAAAAATTCGAGTAGAAACGGACACTTCTTCAACAGGTGTGTCACCAAAATTAGATACAAATTTTGGATGAGTCATTAAGGCTTCATGCACCTGTGCTGGTGGATTACTCCATTCCACGCCACCATACAGACCTTCTGTATTTTGACGGAAAATAGCTACATCAACCCCAGGCTCATCCACACCACCATCGGCGGCTCTGCGAATAAAATTTAAGGGATTGCCCTGGTAGGTGCGACATGGACGCAAACAGATATCCAGACCGAAATGCTGTCGCAAACCGACAATAGGACTTGAATAAACCAAACCCTTGGCCTGTAATTCAGGGGCTAATTCTTCAAAAGCTTCATCTTTTGGTTTGGATGTTATGGCACCAAACAATCCAATTTTGTGCTCAGCCAGAAGATCAAGCGTGCGCTGAGGTAATGGATTGCCCTCGCTCCGCCAGAATTCCCAACCAATGTCACCTTCGACATAATTTGCTTCAAAACCAGCGGCTTCCAGTACGCGAATGGTCTCTTCTAAGACCGGTTTCCCAATACCATCACCGGGCATACTTACGATTGTTCTCTTTGACACGTTCATTCTCCTTTATGCATTTAAAAATTAA
>CAZDVD010000030.1:0-28933 GCA_964508765.1 uncultured Lentisphaeria bacterium | reverse complement strand
ACTTACGATTGTTCTCTTTGACACGTTCATTCTCCTTTATGCATTTAAAAATTAAGATTTAAGGTTGAAAATTTTCAAAAACACTAATTGAACCGCCAGGGACGCGAAGAGCGCTAAGGCTTTTCAAGTCCCTTTTCGGGTTTTGCGAGCTTTGCGGTTAACAATAAAAGATCCTCTATTCGATCCAGAATGGTCGTTCCCGTGTTTTCTAAGGTCTCTCTCGTTTGGTGTCCGCCGGGGATGAGGATGCAATCTACGCCAATCGCTTCGGCTACTTCATAATCGTGTTCTGTGTCTCCTACAAATAAGACCTTCGAAGGTTCCAGACCCAGTTCTGACATCCATTTGATTCCATTGCCCACTTTACTGTGTGCATAATGATTATCCAGACCCACGATTTTCAAAAATCGATTGGTAAGTCCAAAATGTTCCACCAACTCATCCAGTGTATTTTGCTTATAAGCTGATAGGATAGAGTGACTTACTCTTAAAGAGCTCAGCTTTAATAAAACTTCTTCGACCCCTGGATGGAGACCAACATCATACTTATGTTTTTCATATCCATCTATAAACTCTGTGCCAACCACTTCAAAAGATTCGTCTTTAAAATCAAATCCGAGACGACGGTAATAATCAATAACCGGGAATCCGAATATTTTTTGATAGTGCTCGAGACTTATGGTGGGCATATCACGCTTGGCCAAGGTCTCATTGATGACCATAACAGCCATCCTGGAATCGTCCAGGAGGGTCCCGTTCCAGTCCCACATGATATGTTTGTAAGGGAAGTCAGACATGCTTGTTATCAGTTTTTCGTGAAGAGCTATTAATGAACATGTGTTTAGGTATTACTCTTATGTAGTATGTAGAAAGTAGTAAGTAGGCATTGGGCACTCATCGTTGAATTGATTGGATGAGGCGAGTAAGCTTACTGTCTAGTTGATTGATTTGTTCTCTGTAATCGATATTCACGTACTTTAAATCCTTAGCTAGAATTAAGAAGTAGGTCACCTCTGCCAGTGAAGCCTGGGCAATGTTATAAAACCTGACCTTTTCTGGTTTTGTTCTTCGTCGGAATCCTTCTGCAATATTAGCAGGAACAGATACAGAGGCTCTGATGAGTTGTTGTTCAAGAGCGAATTTTTCTCTTCCAGGAAAATTGTCAATCAACTTATATATCTCTAGCACGAGAGTATGGGCTTCTTGCCAAACCACCAGATCGGTGAAATGTTTTATCTTTCCACCAGCTACTGGTTCAGCCATTGATTCTCCTGTCCCCATCCGTTCTACTTCCTACCTCCTACTTTCTACCTTGCTTAATCATTCCGTCATCTGAGCTTTAAATTCAATAATCACTACAGCTCGTTTATGTGATTCACCAAGAGCTGCTCGAATAGCAGCCTCAATTTCATCCTGCTGATAGCAATCGGCAGGCACCGGCAACTCAAAAAGAATCGATTCAACCGGATCTTCCCCGACGATACGTAAGTCCTGAACACTGAAATCTTCACTGAAAGGAACTAGCGACTTATCGATGGTGGCGCGGATGTTTTGAACGACCTCTCCGGCAACCGCCACGGGATCAATATGGGTCACTATCTGAGCCTTCAACTCCTGAGCCAGCTTGTGTTCAACATTGTCTGCAATATGGTGCATTACTGTGGGAGAAGATGTTTCATCAATTTCAACATGTAGAGAAATGAAACGCTGATCTCCATAGTTGTGCACCACAACATCATGTACTTGTTTTGCCCCGGGCACTGATATGGCCAGCCCTTTTATTTCATCAATATCTTCAAGTGTTGCCGGCTTTCCGAGTAGGTCATCAATAGCTTCACGAGCAATTTCATAAGCTGCATGAAGAATCATGATGGCTACGCCAATACCCATGATACCATCAACATAGGGCACATTGAAATAAGCCCCAACCAGCGCTGCAATCACCAATAGTGTCGTGTACACATCACTTTTGTGATGGACGGCATCACCGCGGAGAGCATCCGAATCGATAAGCTCACCTAACTGATAAGCAAAATAGGCCATCCAGGCTTTTCCCACGGCAGTCAACGATACGATCCCGATTACAAGCCAATCAATTTTTGACACATCGATATCAGTCTCAGAAAAGAATAACCGATCAACAGCACCCTTGAAAAACTCCAAAGCTACTACCGCCATAAGGATGGCTATGGTCAGGGTGGCTATGGTTTCAGCGCGTCCATGGCCAAAGGGATGTTCCTTGTCGGCAGGCTTTTGAGCAACCTTAAAGCCAAAGATGACCACAATGGATGTAGCCACATCTGAAAGCGTGTGAAAGGCATCTGCAATGAGGGCAATACTGCTGACCATCCAGCCAAAAATCAACTTGATGACAAAGAGAACAAAATTACCAATGATGGAAACCCAGCCTTCCAGCATACCGATATGACCACGATAAGCCGTCGTTCCTGCCTCAATACCTTTGGGTGTGGTTGTACGAATGAGAAAGTTTGTGAAACCCATGATTTAGAGTCGTTCCTTGACCCAGTTTTCCAATCCGTTAGTCAGGACCAATTCCTGAGCTGCGGCTCCGACGGGACTGAGTGAATATGCTTTGCCATTGAAATTCAAAGTGGCGCTCTGAAAATCGATGGTGGCCTTTATTCCTGTTGCTACTGTCAAGGCCTCACGACCGTGAGCATCTAAAAGATCCTGAACCAGTTCGGGAGCTTCCAATACCATAAAACCATTATTAATAGCATTACGCTTATAAGTTTCGCTGAAGGATCCTGCCAAAACCAGAGAAATGCCTCGATACTTCAGAGCCGTTGCAGCTTGTTCTCGGGAACTACCGGTTCCAAAATTGAAACCTCCCACCAGAAAATCACCTTTCTCAACCATATCTACAAAAGCAGTATCATAGTTTTCCATAACCACACCGGCCTGCTGCTCAGGTGTAAAATCATCGATATAGGTGTATTTCCCAGGAAAAATACCGTCTGTGTTCAGATTGTCCTGATGACAAAACAAAATATTCCCTGTCAACTCTCTGGGGAAGCCATCAAGAATACTCACTGCAACAGCTTCAGCGGCTGCCTTTTTGTTGGTCTTGATATCGCCCTGGGGTTTGAAATCATCATAATCATAGGGAGAGACTACTTTACCGGCCACTGCCGAGGCAGCAACCACGGCTGGGGATGCGAGATAAGCCTTGGCGCTCTTGGCACCCATGCGACCTTTAAAATTGCGATTTGTTGCGGAAAGCCCCACTTCATTTTCTTCCAGTAAGCCCACACCCAGACCAATACAAGGTCCGCAACCAGGAGGTAATGGTCTTGCACCAGCATCTAACAGGGCTTGCCAGTCTCCCCTTTTCTCGCTTTCAGCCTGCACTTCACTTGAGGCAGCTGCGATATAGAATTCTACATGATCTGCGACTTTTTGTCCCTTAATCGTTTTTGCTGCTTCGGCCAAATCTTCTACGCGACTATTGACACAGGAAACCAGATAAGCTTTGTGAATCTTGACGCCTTCATGTTCCATCGTCTTGGCAGCTGTCATGGTCTTCACATTGTCAGGACCAGACACATTGGGTTCGACTGTAGCTAGATCAAGGAAGAGCTCCTTGGCATAAAAAGCATCGGGGTCAGCGTAGGGTGCTGTTTGTTTGAGTTGTGAAATTCGTCTATAATTCATACGGGGGGAATCACCATCATTAGAGTCAGAATCTGATTCCACACCAGAGAGTCCTCTTTTTTCAACGAATAGTGCACGAGCTTCCAGCCAGTCAAAAGTCACATTATCAATGGGGAACACGCCGGCCAACGCACCCCATTCAGTAGTCATGTTGGCGATTGTCAGACGTTGATCAATAGAGAGCGAGGCCAGGCCATCACCATCAAATTCGATGGCATGATTCAGCACTTCATCATGGTTGAATAAACCAGCCAGAGTGATAATCACATCCTTACCGGTTACGCCAGGGCTCAACTGACCTTTTAATTTCACCTTAGCCACTGGAGGGACCTGCCACCACGTTCTACCCGTGGCCCAGATGGCTGCTGCATCCGTTCGTACAATAGGAGTTCCCAGAACGCCAAGACCTCCATACATATTGGAATGACTATCTGAAGCCACCATCATACTGCCAGGCCAGGCATAGCCTTCTTCACACATAATCTGATGACCAATACCGCGACCCGCAGGATAGAAATCAACACCCATTTCTTTGGCAAAGGCTTCGATTCCGGCATATTTCTTGAGATTGGTTTCGCTGGTATCCTGGACGTTGTGATCCAGAGCGTAAACGGGCTGCCTGGGATTGGCCACTTTGGTGGCGCCAATGGCTTTGAATTTATTCATCACGGCGCCAGTATTGTCATGAGTCATCACATGAGCCGGAGATATAGATAAAAAATCACCGCTCCGTACTCTATGTCCCTGCTCCAGGTCAACGGCATATTTCTGGGCAATCTTTTCAATCAAATTTTGTGACATTTCAATTTCCTTATGTAAAAAATATGCTAACCACAGATTTCACGGATTACTCTGATTTTAATGGTAAAAGCATCCTACAAAACCAACCTTTCGTGCTTCAGGGATTTTTCGCCAAAATTCAGAATCAATCCAACTCTTAATCCGGTAACCTTCAAATAATTCAAGGTCTGAGCTCGTTCAATATCGCCAATTCTCTTTAATACTTTGAGCTCTATTATCACCTTATCATCTACCACAAGGTCACATACATAGTCTTTTATCCGAACGCCTTTGTAAAAAAGAGGGAAACTTTTTTGAGAGACCACGTTGAGACTTTGCTTCTTTAACTCAATCAACATCGCCTGCTCATAGGCGGCCTCTAAAAACCCAGGACCCAACTCTTTGTGAACTTCAAAGGCACAGCCAATAATCTTATAGGTCAGATCCTCGTGAATGAGCTTCGTGTTTCCCAGAGTCATAATTCAGTGCAATCTGTGTAATCCGTGGTTACAGCGAATTACTTGATTTCCACTTTCACTGGCATGATCATCTGAATTTGACCACCTTCCATGATAGTAATCAGGTCATCCACATTGAGTGATTCCAGGACGCTACTTGAAAGCAGATCAAGCTGAGTCGTCGTGTTAAACATGTTCTTGAAATTCGTTCTTTTTTCCCTGAATGGCATTTCCACAATGTCGACATCACCTTCAATGCCAGCAGCTTTTTTTGCCAGGTCGATGGCATCGTAATAACCACCCAATTCATCGATAAGACCATTTTTCTTGGCATCAGCACCTGTCCAGACGCGACCCAGGGCCAGACTATCCAGGGCATCCACATCATTTAGATTTTCACGACCCTTGATCACCCGCTCTTTAAATTTCAGATAGATATCGCTGACAGATTCCAGGATCAATGCGCTTTCTTCATCACTAGCCAGACGGCTGCCACTGGCAAAATCGGCATTTTTACCCATTTTTATCCCATCCACATGGACACCAAAGCGTTCCATTAGTTGGGAGAAGTTCAGACGCATACTAATGACACCAATGGAGCCTGTTAAGGTTGATGGATAGGCAATAATACTATCGGCCTGACAGGCGATATAATAGCCACCTGAACCAGCCACATCTGACATGGATGCGATAAAGGGTTTAATGTTGGCCGAATCTGTCTCAGTGGTTTTGAGAATCTCCCGCCACATGATATCCGATGCCAGAGCCGATCCACCGCCGCTGTCTATACGCAGCACAATAGCTTTAATACTCTTGTCTTCACGGGCTTCCTTAATCGCATTGGCAATGGTTTCATCACCCATGGTGGTCGATCCAGCAGGTCCTCGCTTACTTTTCCCGGAAACGATACCGCCCACGGCATAGATCACCGCGATTTTCTCACTAACCTTATCATGGCGCCAGGCATACTGGTAACCTGGGGGGGCTTCTTTTGTTTTCACTTTGATTATTCTGACTTTACCCCCATTGAGATCCTCGACGTATTTTTTGAATTCATCGGGATACATAGTTCCGGTTATCAGTCCAGCTTCTTGAGCCTTGGCTGTAAGCATATAGGGGCCATTATCTACCACCTCGCGGGTTTTGTCCAGATCCCAGCCCTTGCCTTCAGCGATACCGGAAATAAACTCACCATAGACACCCTCAAGAAACTGTGAGTAATTCTCACGCATGGCTGCGGACATTTTGTCATTGAGATAGCGATCTGAAGCCGTCTTATAGGGGCTCACCCTCCACACTTCAGGAACAATGGAAAGCGTATCCAGTAATCCCCTGAAAAAGGTAACTTCCATAGCCAGCCCCCGAAGATCTACACCAGCCATCTCATGTACGTAAATTTCATCAGCCATTGAGAGCAGATATGTACTTCCATTTCCCAATCCAAATTTGCTATAAACGATGATTTCTTTCCCCGCATCATGGAAACGCTGAAAGGCATCTCTCATTTCGGTCATCTTGCTGAAACCAGCCCGGACATTTCCCAGATCAATAATCATTCCGTCAATGTTGGGATCCTTTGTGTATTCCTCCATCTCATCTAGAAATTTCTTGAGCTGTTTCCCATAGATAACCGCTCCACCAAGAAAGGGGATATTCAGATCAAAATTGATGGGGAAATTGGGTTTCTTCATTTCTGGTTCTTCAATAAAGAGCCCCTCTAACTTCATGCGCAAGTAGGTCTTGGCCTCCTTCTTTAGTGATGGTTCTCCAAAAATTGAGCGGTAGGGATTGGCTGTTGATCGAATCACAAACGTTTGAGATGAAGAATTGCCGGAGTTTCCATGGCTCTCAATACCCATGTCAGGTATGAAGATGCTTAGTGAAATGCCGTAGTTGCTTTCGCCCAGCTCTGTATATGTGTTTAAGCGAACACCTTTGATAGGTTCGATAAATGCGGTGAGAAAACCATCAAGGTCAGAATTGCCCTCTGTCTTAGCCAAATCTATCCCACCCCCAAAACGACCCGTTCTATTTTGAACGGCGATACCAGAGTTAAGCTTCAGGGCATCAGTGTTCCCAGACCATACATTCTCGATATGCGCTCCCAGTGCAAGCATGGGAAAAGGACGATGCATCCAACCCAGGTTAAAACGCCCGTCTTTCCACTGGGAATCATCAAAGCTATAGGTAAATCCCACGCGATGTGATTTTGAAACTTTAATTCCCTGACTAAAACTCCAGATATTTGTAGCAGAATTCACATCCCATTGATAGCCAAAACCTGAATTTTTGTTTTGACTGAAATAGGCGAAATCCTTGGTAAAAGCGGATCCATCAAAGTGGGTGATCAACATACTTTCAGTATGACTATTAAACCCCAGACCAGCAGGATTATAGCGAATAGCTAAGGGATCATCTGTGGCTGCTACCGAGGGCTGTAAGACCTGGATTTGAGCCAAAACGAGGCTCGTACTTAATAGAAATAATGCTATAACTCTGATCATAAAAGATGTCCTTTTCTCTAAATATCTGTCAAGCTATTGTCGTTGAATTATGCCTTAAAGGGCTCGAATGACACAAAGTCGGCGTGATGTACTATAATTGATTCAACGGTTCTCATTCCCAAATCTCCTTCTTTGGAGTGGGTAGCGATAATATGCTGAACCTCTGGTGGCAATTCAAACTGAAAAGCGATGGATGCGCCACTGAAGGGATGACGTACAATTTTACCCATTGAGCTGGTACCTAACTTGCCATCTTGCATTTCGTACTCAAGCAGCTTACCGATGTCGATGAGGATGGCGCCAGAAATTAAAATGTCCATATCGATTTTCATGGCATCACCAAAATTCTCCTGCATACGCCTGGCAATATCCACAGCCAGCTGGACACAGGTCCTTTTATGATTCATAAAAGATACATTCACATCTTTAATCAATAAACTAAAGGGGATAACCTCAAGGTCTTCTGGGGAAAGGACACTATTTTCAATTGCCCACACCCAGGCATTCAGGGTTTTTTCGCGTAAGTCATTGTCCTTGATCCACTCGATCTCAGGCCAGATTTTAAGTACTTTATTTTTCATCTTATTATTATCTCCTTTATTTAATCATGGAATCCTTTTACGTCACCCTGAGCGAAGTCGAAGGGTCTCTGGTCCATATTTTTTTCTTCTCTCTTTATATCAATCGTCAAACACCTAATCACCGGTTCCTTCTCCCTCGACGAAGCTCGTGCTGAGCGAAGTCGAAGTGCTCGGGATGACGAACCAAGAAGGTCTCCTGAAATAGTTATTCTTCTGTCTTAAATATTGTATCAATCACTGTCCCATCAACCCACTTCACCACACCAATGGGTTCATCTGTGAGTCTGGGCTTCTGAGGGATACCACCAACAAGGTCATCAATTTCAGCTTTTAGCTCGTGGATGGTACGAATGGGTAAGCCACTATCTTTGGTTGCCTCAATCAAATCAGTTCGCAGAGGGTTAATCGCAATCCCTCGTTCCGTAACAATCACATCAACCAGTTCTCCAGGACCGACCAGGGTTGTGACTTCATCCACAATCACAGGAATGCGATCACGGAACGCCGGTATGGGTAAAATGGTACATTTGCTGAACAGACAATTCTGCCAGCCACCGATCCCATGGAGCATCTGTCCATCAGAATGGGTCACCACATTGGCATTAAAATTTACATCCACTTCTGTGGCACCAAGCACAACAGCATCCAGTTGAGAAGCAAAATTGCCTTTACCGTGCCAGTTGTAACTGGTAAAAGGTGAAGTATTTACATGGCCTTCATTTTCACGCATGGACCGCACACCTTCCAGATCAAAGGTCTGCCCATCAAGAATGTAGTCTGTGAGTCCCTCTTCCAACATTTCGACCAAATATTTTGTGGAGCCACCACGAACGAAACGCGCTTTTATCCCAGCCTCAATCATCATCTTTTTTAAATAAATGGCGAAAGCCAGGGACGTCCCTCCTGCACCACCCTGAAAGCTGAAACCATCTTTCATTATTCCAGCTGCCCGAACAAATTTTGCAGTTAGCTCAGCGATGTAAAGACGATCTGGCGATTTGGTAAGTTGTGTGGTCCCTGAAACAATTTTCTCCGGCTCTCCAACCTTATCCAGAACGACCACATAATCCACATTCTGACCCTGAATTTGCCAGGGATAACAAGGAAATGGAACCAGATTATCCGTAACAATAATTACTTTATCGGCATACATGGAGTCCACTAAACCAAAGCCCAGCAATCCACATGCTGAAGGTCCACGATCACCTGTGGCATTTCCCATAGGGTCAGCAGTTGGGGCAGCCAATACAGCGATATCGATATGGACCTCGCCATCCTGAACCGCCTGCCAGCGCCCACCGTGGGATCGCAAAACAGCCAAACCATCCATCTTTCCCTGAGACGCGTACTTGCCCAGAGGTCCATTGAGTGAGCCCTCAATATGATGAATTAGACCGCTGTCCATGTGTTTGGCTATGGGAGCATGACAGGGAAAAGCAGCACTGGGGAACCACATCAAACCTTTGGCGCCCAGCTCATCAGCTGCTTCGAATACCTGATTCATCACGAGGTCACCATTGCGAAAATGATGATGTGAAGAAATGGTCATGCCGTCTTTGAGTCCAGCCAGTTCAAGAGCTTCTTTGATGGAGCCAACCACTTTGTTACCATCGCTGGGATAATCTGTACATGAAGCAATGAGTGGGGCGGCTTTGTGGCCCTCAGGCTTATAACCATTTACACCTTGAAAGGGAACCTGAGGTTTGCCATTGACTTCTGTAGGTACCATCCGTCCTGCTGCATTTTTTACCAGTTCATATTTCTTTTTCATATTCATACCTTTAAACCACAGAGATCACAGAGAGCACAAAGTTAAATATTGTGTAGTACCCTCTTAATTCCATTTTTTAATAATTTGACGTTAAAATTTATAATAAGACCCAAATGTTTTCCGCTCAGTTTCAAATACGTGAGCGTTTGAGCCAAATGGACGTCTGAAATTGTATCAACCGACTTCAACTCAATTATTATTTGATCTTCTACTATTAAATCCATACGATATCCAACATCTAGATTCTGACCTTTGTATTGAACCTTTATTGGAACCTGTCTTTGCACCATCATGCTTTTCAATGTATGCAACTCATAAAACAGAGATGCTTCATATGCGGATTCCAATAATCCTGGCCCGAGATGCTTATGTACTTCTATGGCAGCACCTATTATTTGCTCTGACAAATGATTTAGGGATTTAAGGTCATCCATCTCTAATCCATTCTTTTTCTCTGTGTACTCTGTGCTCTCTGTGGTTAACTGTTTTTTCTTATTCCTGATCTTTCCAGTTTTCGGGTAACATCCCTGTATCCACTGCCATTCGAATGGTTCGTTCGGCACGTTTGACAACAGGAGGATCAATCATCTTGGATCCCACAGCGACTACGCCAAGGCCCTTAGCTTCTGCCTCATTTGCAGCAACGATGATACGTTTTGCTTTTGATATTTCAATTTCGGTCGGGGCAAATTCTTCATGGATGGGTTTGATCTGGCGGGGATGAATGCAGCCCATGCCATCAAAGCCCATCGATTTGGTTACACGTACAGATTCTCTTAAGGCAGCTTCGTTACTCACATCACTAAAGACGGTATCAATGGGTTGGATTCCTGCGGCACGGGCTGCATTGACCAGCATGGAGCGAGCAAAGAAGGACTCCTTGCCTTCCAGAGTACGTTGAATTCCGATATCGGCAGTGTAATCCTCAAGACCCATGGCCAAACCCACATTATTCTTGCTGGCCATGGCAATATCGTAGGCATTGAGCACACCCCGAGCACTTTCCAGAATGGGCATGTAATACACTTTTTTCTTGAGACCCTTTTCCTTGAGAATCTCCTTAACCTTGGTTTCCATGGCAATGACTTGATCAGCAGTTTCCGCTTTGGGTAAAAGAACGGTGTGAACATTGTGAGGAATAATAGCTTCGAGATCCACCATACCCAACTCGCCCTGATTTATTCTGACCATTCGCTCTGCGCCAAAGAAATCCAGTGTTCGGAGAGCGTTTCTCACAATGTGTCGTGCAGCGTCTTTTTCTGCAAGAGGAACAGAATCCTCAAGATCCAGAATAATACAATCGGGTTGGTGAATACCAGCATTCAAAAAGAGCTTGGGCTGATTGCCTGGTAAATAGAGACGACTCCGACGAAAACGTCCAAAGGTGGTTTCATATTGAGCATGGGTTTTGAATTCAGGCAATACCTCCGCATCAACTTCAGGGTGGGCTCTTTTGACCACGGTCTCGATTTGAGCCATCATGACAAAAGGCAGGGCGCCAAAGTCTTTAATTTCTACTGAGCCGGTAGCGATTCCAAAACTGGCGAACGTCTTTTCTGCCAGCTCACGGATTGCATTCGAAAACAGAACATCAACCTTACTTTCAATTTGAATTTTGAGTGCTTCTGAACCGGGCTTGTAAAACACTTGGCAATCAGATTTAATACGAGTCCCCAGGGGACCTGCCTGAAACATCTTACTCATTCTCACTTCACCTTAAATAAAGGGTTAAAGTCCATTTTTACATTTCTGTCATAAGACGATTCGACATAGAGAAATTGTCGAATTTGGACGGCAAATATACTCGCCATAATCAACCCCTTCAACCATTACCGAAGGGGGGCTCATAAATTTTTTATTATCAACAATACGAGAAAGAAAAACCCCTCTCTTGCAGGGGGATTGAGTAGCAAATTGAATGCCTATTGAGAGAGCAATTCCAGAATTTTTAGATTGGCTTTGGGGAAAGCAAATTCCTCAAGTTCATCCATGGACACCCAGCGGTTTTCAGAAGCTGCATGTGTTTGAGCTTGACCTTTGGTCCAATCACAGAACCAGGCAGTGAGGGTGATTTTAAAATGAGTGTAGGCATGCTGAATGGTGCCAATCTCCTCACCTATTGAAACTTCCAGATCTGTCTCTTCTTTGATTTCACGAAGAAGGGCATTTTCACCGCTTTCTCCCGTCTCAATCTTGCCACCTGGAAATTCCCAGAGACCACCAAGTAAACCGCTTTCGGGACGTCTTTGGATAAGGAGTTTTTGATCACGACGAATCAAACCCACGACAATATCATAATGAGGGATACGCTTTTGTTGTGGCTTCACGGGATAGTCCTCCATATCACCAGCTTGTTTGGCTCCACAGATTTGGTTCAACGGACATTTTACACAATCTGGATTCCGTGGTGTACAGATGACCCGTCCAAGATCCATCATGCCCTGATTGAAAGCACCGGAATGCTTCACGGGTATGAGGGTTGCCAATTCAGCCTGAATATCTGATCTGGTTTTCGATAGAGTGATGTTTGATTTTAATCGAGTCAAGCGGGAAAATACTCGCAGAACATTGCCGTCAATCAATGGGACTGCCATTCCAAATGCCAGGCTGGCGATGGCTGCTGCAGTATATGGACCTATCCCTGGAACTTTAAGCAGCTCTACAACATCAGCAGGCAGTGATCCATCAAATGTCTTCATGACAAATTTTGCACCGTGATGGAGATTTCTGGCTCTTGAATAGTAACCCAACCCCTCCCAATTTTTCAATACTTGATCCTGCTCTGCCGCTGCCAGATGCGAGATGGTAGGATAATCAAGCATCCACTTCTCATAGTAGGGCCATACTGTGGTAACCTGGGTTTGCTGAAGCATAATTTCTGCTACCCAAATGGCGTATGGGTTAGAATCACCGCGACCGGGAACCGCTAGATGTGCTCGCTCAGTCCTGAACCATTTTGTGAGTTTGTTGGAAAAGTTTTGTTGGTCTAACAACGGGATAAATCAGGAATTATTATGATCAGCCAATGCTTTGATGTGAGTATGATTTGAACCACAACAGCCACCAATAAATTCGACGCCCATTTCTTTGACCTCTTCAGACCAGGTGATGAAATCTGCAAGCTTCACCTTTTTTTTCTTTTTCTTACCCTCGGGTGGTTCCAGTTCAACATTTGGATAAGCTAATAGTGGCACAGAAACAGCTTCACGTAGCTCACTGAGAGCCATTTTTGAAACTTCCAGGTTGGAACAGTTTACGCCAATTGCAGAGACACCCTTTTTTTCAAGAAATTTGGCAGTTGTGACGATATCGTCACCATTGTAAATGTTGCCTTCTCCATTCAGAGCAAAGGAAACCCAAACTGGTTTCTCATAGCGCAGGGCTAATTCGGTTAAGCCTTTGGCCTCCCTGGCTGAATTCATGGTTTCCAGCAGGAGAATGTCCGTTGAGTGGTGAGCCAGGTTGTCCAGTTGAGCATCATGCCAGGGTCGTGAAATAATATTTCCGGGAAATTCCTGTGGAGTCCAACAATCTACCAGAGGAGCGATTGAGGCAGCAATTTTAATATCCTTACCCGATTCTTGTACCGCTTTCCAGGCGAGGCGAATGGCCAGGAGGGTTAAGGCTCGAGCGCGGGTATGTGCATCAACTCCAGATAGGCCAGCCTGATGCAAAGCATATGGTGTGGTTCTAAAGGTGTTGGTTGTGATGACCTGAGCACCGGCCTCAATATTCTCTTTATGAATTTGAGTGATATCTTCAGGTTTAGATTGCAGAACGGTGGCTGACCAAAGAGGTGCGGTCAGTTTGTGACCCATCTCTTCGAGGCGGGATCCCATGGCAGAATCAAGAATGATAGCATTCATGAAGGTCAGTTTACTCCACTAGAGACTGGCTTAATTGAATAACATTACCCTCTGGATCTGTAAACGAGGCGAGACGTGCAAGTCCGGGGATTTCTTCCTTATCAAATAATTTGATACCTTTGCCCCTCAAGAAGAGTTCTGATTTTTCAAGATTCTCAACATCAAGGACCAGGGCACCAATAGGATTTGCATTCGTTACCTTGACTCCATGGATGGCGATTTTCGCTCCGGGACTGATTTGAAATTCAGCCCAGTTGGATTTCTGGTCTTCAAGAACCAGTTCAAACTCTAGATCATCTTGATAAAAGGCTTTGGCTCGCTCAAAATCAACGACAGGGAACCAGACCAGATCAAACTGTTTATACCAACTCATTCATGTCCCTCATACAATGGTTAAAAGTTCTTCGAGTTCACCGAAGCTGTCAACAATAAAATTTGCCTCTTTTAAGGAATCCTTGCTACAACTTGTGGTTATTCCAATGGTTTGACAGCCTGCAGCCGTTGCGGCTCTCAGGCCAGTCGAAGAATCCTCAATAACTAGAGCCTGGAAAGGTTCCACTCCGATTAGACCACATGCTTTCAGGTACGATTCAGGAGCCGGTTTGGTGTTTTCCACATCACTTGAGGTCACAATAAAATCAAAATCCACATCAATATTAGAGTTCTTGAAAATTTCGTTAACGAGTGGTCTGGGTGTGGCGGTTACTAAGGCTGCTTGCCCGACATGCTTGCGAATTTTAGTATAGAATTGTTGAAATCCCGGTGTGTAATGTACAGAAGATGAAAACTCAGCCCAGAGCAGTTTTTGCCCGTTTTCATGCAGAGATGCCAGATCAACATCTAAATCAAATTCTGTTTTAAATCTTTCGTAAAAAAGTGCTTCAGAGATACCGCGATTTGCTTCATAAAAGAGGACTGGAATCTGTACACCATACATCTCGCCAAGTTTTTTGGTAGCGCGATCGTACACATCTTCACTCTGTACAACGACACCATCAAAATCAAAAAGGATGGCCTTCAGGCGGTCAAGATCAGGACTATTGTTCAATTGAATTAAATACTTTCTTTCTGCAGTGAAAAAAGGGGTTGATCAACCACCATCAACGGTTGCCCAGCCATGATTTTTTGGTGTCGGCGGTAGATTGGCGATTTCATTGAAATAATAGTTACCTATATGCTTCACGATATCCTTGATGGAAAGACACGCCTGCGGCTTATTATTCTCATCCACAATGGGCACGTGACGATAGCCACCCAGAACCATATAATTCAAGGCAAAGGCCAGAGGAGCGTCAGGCATCAAGGCGTCAGGATCACTGGTCATATAATCCTGCACATCGATATCCTCATGGGACAAGTTTTTCCCCACAATGCGTCGAATGATGTCACGCTCGGTAAATATACCCACCAGCTTTTTATCTTCGGTGATGAGCAGACAACCAATGCGCTCATCTTTCATCAGCTGCAGGCAGGCTGCAATACTTGTATCTCCAGGAATGCAGATGGATTTTCTGAGTTCCAGACTGCTGACTGGATCATTGAGATGAATGATTTGCTTGACTCCATGTTTTGTAGAAGACCCGCCTTCATTCATTACTTTCATTTCATCATCTATATGTTCATCATAATCAATCATATCATTCTCCTCAAACAATTTGAAATATAGAACTTATCTGAGAAAAATCAGCTAGTTCTGAGAAAAAAGAGCAAATTACAATTCATCCAACTGACGGATTGTCAACAGCTACCTTTGCGCTTCAAAGACGGAGGGCCGGGACAAAAAAAGGCCACCCCATTGGGATGACCTTTTTAAAACACTTCAAATGAAGCAATTATCTGAGAGAGATACCAAACCCAGCGGTTAATACACTGTTGGTTGGAGTCTGACTTACATGAACATTAAAGTATGTCAGTGGGATCAATTTCAGGTGTAAACCGGCACCCAATCTCAGACCTGGATCTGTTTCCATGTCAAACTGGATACGATCATTCTCAATACCGAAGTCAGGATCCACATCATAACCAATACTCAGTGAGCTCATCTCATATGCAGCATCCACATAGACACCCAAGCCAAAGATGAGCAGATTTATTGATTTTCCAACCTGTAGACCGATTGAGGTATTTGAAGATTCAATCAGATCGCCAATGCTCATCTGTGAATAGAAGGCACCTGCAGTAATATCAACAGGGAAGAGTGGGATTGGAATAAACTGATCAATATTTACACGAAGCCCACCACCAAACATGCTGAACTTACCGATATCTTCAATTTCAGCTTCTGGAAAACCACGAAGGGTCAATTCGATTCCCATGGGGAGACCGAGAGCAATCTGTGGCATTACCAGGGGAAGGGCTGGCAGTCCAATTCCAGGAGGCAGTGGAAAGTCCGTAATACCATTAAGGATATTAGTGACTTCTTGGGTTCCCATTGCGAGGGAAGCAGCAGCTTCACCAACCTGCGCGGCCAATTGTTCTTCAAAAGCTGCCCTAATTGCGGTTGGATTTGCTTCTAAGAGACCTGCACTATCTGCAGGACCGAAAAAAGTGGGTGTCCTAGTATCTGAGCCTTCATAGATATCAGCAAAACTAATTCTAATGGGCTCCAAAGTTTGACCAGGAATCAAATCTGCAGGAAGTGCAAATTCCATATCAGTTTCACTCAAGGCAAAGTTAAAAAACTCGCTTTCTTCAGGAACAGCGGCCAGAAAGGCTTTGGCGCTGATGTCAAAGCCCAGCATTTTGTGAACACGGGATCTGTGATACCAACCAGAGTTCATGGCAGAACCAAAAGCATCACCCAATGGCATTAGATACATCTCAGCATTGTCGCTCACCATTTTCCCTAGGTTTTCTTCCAGTGACTGTCCGAAAGCACCGACAGCAAAAGTGAGTGTTAAAATTAGAACCAGTACCTTTTTAATCATAATTCCTCCTCAAGAATATTATTTCAATTGTATATCATTTAATATATGGATCAGTTTAACAGAGTTCAAAGCTTGATTCACCCCCTGTGAGCCATGTCAATTCGTGAAAAAGTAAGCCACCACGCATAAATTGCCAGATATAATTGTTGTTACCTGAACCTATCAAAGGTCAACGTAATTTGGAAACAATCACAGTATCAGGATTGATTTTTAATGTCCCATTGGCGTCTCAGCTCGTAGAGCATGATCCCAAATGCTACGGCGACATTCATAGAGCTTTTCATGCCATTTTGAGGTAATTCCACCGCAAAATCGCATTCCTTGACAATATTGTCTTGGACGCCCACACCCTCATTCCCGACCACAAAAACCAGGGGGAAATCATATTTAACGCTGGTGTAGGATTGGCTTCTGGTTGTATGCTCCAGAGCGATGGCAGTATATCCTCTCTGCTTCAAGGCACGGATGGCATCAACGGGATCGGGAATGTTTCTCCAGGGCACCGAATACTCAGCCCCCAGAGCTGTCTTGGCAATTTCTTTCCGGGGTGGTGAAGCGGTATAGCCACTGATAATGATCTCTTCCAACCAGGCACCATCGGCGGTGCGAAACATGGAGCCCACATTAAACATACTGCGAATATTGTCCAGGAGGGCTACCACAGGCATCCTGGGACGTCGTTCCAGTTCATCATAGTCAGGATTATTATCTCTGAACACATTGTGGGGAATCGTCCTGAGGGGTTCCTCATAAATATTGATATTACTTTTTAGTTTTGCCATCTAAGCCCTGGGTTTTTCTAAGTCCGCCTCTCGCAAAGCGCCCGGAGCGTTGCATTGAGCTTGTCGAAATGCCGTAGAGAATATATAGGATGTTACTTCAAAACTTCTTGCTGTTCTTTGCGCCTTTCGCGTTCTCTGCGGTTGAATATTTTTTATCATGAAATCTGGTATTCCTTAATCAGGACTTTTCTCAGTGAAAAGCCAGCATAACCAGCAACCAGAGCTACGATAAATCCCACCAAACCCGTTGCTACAGCCAGAACCAAACCTGATCCAATTCCCATGACCTCGGAAATTCGAGTGACGATAATTTCGCCACCATTTTTCCACTGGTATATCGCCATTCCAAACCAGAGCAGGAAGACACCCAGCCCTGTGCCTGCGGATGCTTTTAAGGCTGAATCTTTTTCAAGGAAACCCAACACAATGGGAACCAGGATAATCCACCACCAGGAGTAAAAGAGGAGTTGTAGAATAAATACAATTACAAGGGGTACTAAAATGTTGATCATTGATAATTCCTTAAGCGAGTCAATGAGAGTTTTGAGTTTTTATCTATATCAGTTGAGCTGAGAAAATGAATATCGTAATATTTGCCTGCGACCCAATTGTTCACTGCATTGTCATAGTAGACTGATCCTGGATTTCCTGACTGTCCTCCAGGATAAATTGCTTTGGCTGTAGGACTATCACCCAACTCCACCAGCATACGCCAGGATGGTCCGTGGGTCTTCTTGGTTGCATTAACAATACCTTGACCCCCACCGGTATAAAGACCGGTGCGACCGAGACCCTTTACAGAGAGTAAATGATTGATGTCTGTTCCCCGGGCTCGACCCAATTCCCAGGCATCACCATAAGGACCCAATTCCTTCAGTAGCCTGGTGATGGTTTGTTGGAATGCACGATTAATAATCTCAGCGCGTCCCTCCTGCTCTGGTGTCGAAATATCATCATAGTATATTAATTTTGATTTTTTCAAAAGCAGTCTGGCTGTCACTGATCTGGTGGGAATTTTTCTAACTTCGCCAAAAATAGTTAACTCATCATTCCAGATTGCCTGCTCAATACTCAACCACCATTGTTTATAAACCCAGGCTGCTTTTTCATCGGGATCCGAGACGAAATTCCAGCTTTGGAGATCATTCACAATCGCTTCCATATCACCCGAAAGCGTCTCCACATCAAGCTGCTTTAAGAGAAATGGCAGCATGAGTTGGGCCTGCTTATTAAAATTATCCATATGCAGATCCTGCATATCTCCGAATTTTATTTTATTCAATGCTTCAAGGCGATCATTGATGCGGGAACCTCGCTCGTAATCATCGTAATCCCATCCCATATAATATGGGTATTTTTTCCCAACAGGATTCTGGTTGGCTGAACTCACAAAGCCTCTCCAAGGGTTAGATATAGCCGGGAGCTGTTCATAGGGAATCCAATCCTGCCATTCTCCAATAGTATCTCTGCCAACGCGAACAAATTTGCCCTGATCAAGTCCGCGTAATGGGTAACGTCCATTATGTCTGATTGCGATATCACCATCCCGTGCGATCATAGCAAAGTTCTGCCCTGGTGCTTCAAAGTCTTCAATGGCTTTGTAAAATGTCTCGCGATCCGTAGCCAGATTCATATTTCGAACAGCCATCATTTCATTGCTGGGATCATGGGCTGACCACCGCATGGCCAAACCGGTGGGGTGTCCATTTTCCAGCTTGTTTTCACCAAAATGAATAGTCGGCCCAAAGCGTGTGATAGCGAAGCTGTCCAACACTGTTTCACTATCTCTAATAAAAATTTCTTCAATTCGCATGTCTGCTTTGACCCATTCGTTCATGTAGAGATATTCAGAATACGAATCATCTTTAAATTCTATTTCAAACCAATCCAAGACGTCACTGGCAGCATTGGTAATACCCCAGGCAACATCATTATTAAAGCCCACAATCACAGCGGGAGCGCCCGGCATGGAAACGCCATAAACGTTCATATCTGGGGTCGTCAACTGAATCTCGTACCAGATGGAAGGCAGTTTTAAACCGAGATGGGGATCATTGGCCAGCATGGGGTAGCCCGAGGCTGTTTTTTCACCAGAAACAGCCCAGTTGTTACTCCCGTTGTCCTCGTCCGGTTCGCCTTTTCTGAGATCACGGACAAACTGTGGGACAAACAGGGGTGGAATGGAGTCTGGTTCCATGGCTTCAAAACGCCAGGGTTTGGCAGCTGGAATGACTGGATCAGTACGCGGTGTGTCTTCTGGATAGAAAGTATTGACGAATTCCTCACCCAGGGTTGCCTGGATGATGCTCATATCCATTTCTGAATTTCGACCTGTTAAATCCCAGGCCATAAATTTCAGGAGGAGAGCAGTCTTTAAAGTTGACCATACCTCAGGTTCGTAGTTAAGCAGCTTGTATTCCAAGGGTAGATTGGCAGGAGTGAGTGACTCAATCCAGGTGTTCACACCATTGGCATAGGCCTGTAATATGAGGTGGGTTTCAGGATCCTCACCCATTTTCTGAATGGTGGTTTCGGCGGCCATCAACAATCCGCGACGGCGCTGTAATTTATCGAATTCCAGTGCTTTTTCACCGATGATTTCGGAAACTCTTCCAGCAGCTACGTGAGTCTGAAATTCCATTTGCCAGAGACGATGACGGGCAGTTAAAAAACCCTGGGCAAAATAGATATCATAAGTGTTCTCAGCAAAAATATGAGGGACATGGCGCTCATCCCAAACCACCTGTACTTTGTCCCGAAGTCCTTTTACATCCAGGACTTCATCGATCTGGTCCAGCTTTTCGCCATTTTGCCAGAATCCGGAAAAGGGATTCAAAAATTTCCCCAGGGGCGGTATGCTGCCCTGACTGTTATTCAACAGGTTGAATAATATGATTAAGACTGCAAATGCCAGGATGGTCTTAAAAAGTCTTATAACAAATACCCCAATTCTGGAAAACGTTGTCTCAATTCCTGGCTAAAGCTGGAAAAATCCACATAATGGATAATGTTGATACCCTGATTCTGGGCGGCTTGAACATTGACTTCCAAATCATCAATAAATAAAATCTCTTCCGGACGGAAACCACTCTTCTGGATGGCAACCTCATAGATCAGCGGGTCAGGCTTCACACTGCCCACCATAAAACTATAGGTGCCCCCATCTACCCACTTCATAAATGGGAAATCCTGCATGAGCAGGTCATAGTGAAAGTCATTGGTATTACTCAATAACCAGACCGGGAAATCCTTGGTTGCTCTCTGCAGAAAAGCCACGCTTTCAGTACACAGAAACAAAACATCAAGCCAATAGGCCTTGAAGGTTTCCATGTCCATGGTCAACTTGCTATCATAATTGATAAGAAGCTGTTCATAAAATTGGTTTGAGGTCAAATGTCCTTTTTCGTAGTCATTGAGTAATTCCCGGGTCATCCCCTGCCTTATTTTTTCAGGGCTCACCCCCAGTTTTTCGGATAATTTCTGGATAGATTCACTGGAGTCGACCTTGACCAGGACGCCTCCGATATCAAAAAAGATGGTTTTTATTTTTCGTTGAGGGTTCATATCTGAGTCTGTGACGCTATAGCGTTTCTCGAGAGGCCGTACGTTGCCCCTTGAATAGGAGTAAAAACAATAATCGGGGAATCAGAGAGAGGTAAAGTAAAACACCTACGATAAAGTTGAGGGGTTGCTGGTACATCCGAGTAAAGTGTTTCTCAAAATATCTAAAAAATGAAACATGAGAGCTGATGGTCATCTTTAGCTTAGCCTGTTTGACACTGGCTCCGCCCAAATGTTGGATAGCATATTCCGGGAGATACCAAATGGCATAACCTGCTTCCTTAACGCGCTTACAAAGATCCACATCATTAAAGAACATGGGGAAATTTTCATCAAAGCCTTCTAACGACCGAAGCAGATCACCACGCACCAGCAGGGCTGCACCAGCAGGTTGATCGACCGACTTTCGTAATTTATGATCAAAATCACCCATCTTCCAACCATTGAAGCGACGATTTTCAGGAAAAAGAGTCGACAAACCAAAAACATTATAGATCACATCCAAATGACTGGGGAAACGTCGACAGGTTCTCTGTATACTACCATCAGGAAATTGTAATTGTGGTGCGACAACACCCGTTTTTGAGTCTTTCTCAAGCTCTACCAGCAGATTTTTCAGGACACCAGCTTGAAGAATGGTGTCAGGGTTCAGGATGAGAATGTGTTGCCCTCTGGCCATTTCAAGAGCTTGATTATTCCCCACTGCAAAACCGCGATTGGTCCGATTTATTTTACTCTGAAGATTGGGGTGCTGAGCCGAATAGTCATCCAGAATTGCAGTGGTATCATCGCTGGAGTGATTATCAACGACAACAACTTCTCCTTCAAGGGTGCTTAACTCCAGAAAAACACTATCCAGACAGACTCGAATGGTCGAGCTGGAATTGTAGGTCACAATGAGGATTGATAGTTGAATCGGGGATTCCCTCTCTGCGGGTGTTTCCCCCGGTTGAGCTTCAGGCATTATTTATTACAATTGACTTATTTTTTGCCGTTGCGAGCCACGAGCTCTCGAATTTCTTTTTCCTCTTGATCGATACGCTCAATATCGCTGGACTTTTCACGGAGAAACTGCAATACCTGCAAGGCATTTTCGTACATCCCCTGATCCTTGAATATTTGCATCAAAGTAAAGGTAGCCATGGAGCGATTAATATTATGCTTCACAGCAGGCTTTTGAGGAGGTGGAGTTGTTTCCCGGGGAGCGGCGGCTTGCTGTGGTGGAGGCTGTGGAGATGGCTGGGGAACAGGTTCAGGCTCTGGTATGGGTGTTACCTCTGGCATGGGTATTTCATCAAAACCTGTCTTGGTATCAGTCTGTTTTATAACCTCATTCAAAGGGGGTGTTGAAACTGGAATTTCGTATTCAGGAGCCGGTGGATCAGACTTGGTTCCCAGTTCAGGATCAATAACGTATTCACCTTCGGTTACTTCTCGCGGCGTAGCTGTTTGACCTGGGTCTGCAACGGGCCTTGGCTCGGGCTGAGGTGGAGTATATTCCACCTCAGGTAAGACTGAATCTGGCAGTGCTAATGGACTTTCCTCATCTTCATCAAGAGGCATGGTTTCTACCATTGCCGACCGTTCCAGGCCAATGGCCAATTCTTCCAGAAATTTATACTCCCCTGGTTGAACCACATAATTGCGTGAGTTGGGAAATTTTTTGTAGAATTGGATAGCATCGGGGTGACCAGGCAAGGCCTTGTTCAGCAAATAAATCAAGAAAGCAACCTGCTGGGGCTCCATGGAGTCACCCAGATTCTTGATCACTTCAATGATGACTCCTGGAAAGGGTTCTTTGGTCAGAATACATTCAATCATCTGCTTCATGGAATTGGTGACTTCACCCTTGGCCAGATAAATCTCACCCATGAGTTTGTGTAAAATACCGCGACTCTCCACATTCTGGATTCCAAGCAAGCAAATACTTAAGGCTCGGTTTAACTCACCAGCTTCCATGTTTTGTCGTGCGTACCAGGCGAATAGGGTCGACTGGGGATTTTTGAGCAAGTAGGCTTCCAGGCTTTCCTGCTTTTTTAATAACTCATCACGATTTCTGGTATCCACTTGAAACCTCTCTCCCTGAATTATAGCGGGATATTTCCGTGTTTTTTTTGTGGGTTTGAATCAACTTTATTCTCAAGCATTTCAAAAGCTCTGATCACTTTTAAACGTGTCTGGTTTGGTTCAATCACCTCATCTACATAGCCACGTTCAGCAGCAGAATATGGGTTGGCAAATCTCTCAGAAAACTCATTTGTGAGACGCTCCAGGACTTGCTCAGGGTCATCAGCCTTGGCAATTTCTTTTCTGAAAATGATTTCAGTCGCCCCTTTGGCACCCATGACAGCAATTTCCGCACAAGGCCAGGCAAAATTGATATCTCCTCGAATATGCTTGGAGTTCATCACATCATAGGCGCCACCATAGGCTTTGCGAGTAATGACAGTAACTCTTGGTACAGTCGCTTCAGCAAAAGCATATAGCAATTTCGCACCATGGCGAATAATGCCACCCCATTCCTGGTCCGTTCCAGGCAGAAAACCGGGGACATCCTCAAAAGTAAGCAGCGGGATATTGAAGGCATCACAGAAGCGCACAAAACGAGCCCCTTTTACTGCAGAATCAATATCCAGAACACCAGCAAGGTGGGCAGGCTGATTGGCAATCACGCCAACTGATTTCCCGTTCAGACGAACAAAACCAACCACCATATTCATGGCAAATTCATCATGAACTTCATAGAACTCACCATTGTCCACAACACGGTGAATCACAGCCTTCATATCGTAGGGTTTGTTGGGGTTTTCTGGAACAATGGTATCCAGAGCCTCGTCGGATCTATCAATGGGATCGGTGCATTCAAGGGTTGGTGGATCTTCAAGATTGTTTTGCGGTATAAAGCTCAATAATCTCTTGATGCCTTCGATCACTTCGATTTCATTATTGCAGGTGAAGTGACTGACACCGCTCTTAGAACCATGGGCTGTAGCGCCACCCAGGTCTTCTTTGGTAACTTCTTCATGGGTAACTGTCTTCACTACTTCAGGGCCGGTGACAAACATGTAGCTCGTCCCCTTGGTCATGAAGATAAAATCCGTAATAGCAGGTGAATAGACCGCACCACCAGCGCAAGGACCCAGGATAGCTGATATTTGAGGAACGACACCGCTCATGAGGGTATTCCTCAGAAAAATGTCTGCATAACCCGCAAGGCTTACAACACCTTCTTGGATTCGTGCTCCTCCACTATCATTCAGACCGATAACCGGTGCGCCAACCTTGGCTGCCAGATCCATGACCTTGACTATTTTTTCAGCGTACGCCTCAGAGAGTGAGCCACCCATCACGGTGAAATCCTGACTGAAGACAAAGACGGTACGACCACTTATTGTTCCATGACCAGTTACCACCCCATCACCAAGAAATTTTTGTTTTTCCAGGCCAAAATTGGTGGATCGATGGGTCACTAGCATGCCCATTTCTTCAAATGAACCGGGATCTAAAAGCAGGTCAAGTCTTTCCCTGGCGGATAATTTTTGTTTGGCGTGTTGGGCATCCAGGCGATCCTGTCCACCCCCAAGGAGTGCTTCTGCTTTGAGTTTGTTGAGTTGTTCCAGTCGGTCGCGACGATTCATTTAGCGGTTTTCCTGAACCCAGTTGGTGATATAGTCATTGATTTCCATGAGGCTGGCCCCAGGACCGAACAAGCGACCTACGCCCAGCTTATGCAATGCTTCCATATCTGAATCCGGAATGATTCCACCACCCGTGATTAGAACATCTGTGAGACCTTCAGCTTTCATCAATTCCATAACCCGGGGAAAGATGGTCATATGGGCGCCTGATAAAATACTGAGAGCCACAATATCTGCGTCTTCCTGGACAGCAGCGGCAACAATCATTTCAGGGGTTTGTCTCAGACCGAGATAGATGACCTCCATGCCGGCATCTCTAAATGAGTTTGCCAGAACTTTTGCCCCCCGGTCATGGCCATCCAAACCAGGTTTTGCCAGAATAACTCTTATTTTCCGTTCCATAGATTATTTCCTTAGTACAAGCTCAATGGCGATAATGTGAGTAGCGTTTAATCTAATCTGAAAGCTTGGTGACAAAACACGGTTTTTGCCCCTTTATTCCGCGCATCATCGGTCTCCATTAGATGATCTATAAAAAATCGCTATCCTAAAATATTCTCGATCTGATCCAGCTCTGAGGGATCAAAATCAAGGTTGCCAAGAGCGTTTACTCCATCTTCAATTTGTGCAACTTTGGAAGCCCCAATCAATGCAGATGTGACCTCCTCCTTGCGTAAAACCCAGGCAATGGCCATTTGAGCCATATTCTGTCCACGTTGATCTGCAATTTTTTTCAATGCTCGCACTTTATCAATTTGTTCATCCTTAATAAAGTCAGGCTTCAAATATCGACCGTCACGTACCGCCCGTGAGTCCTCTGGGAATCCGCTAAGGTATCGGTCTGTCAAAACACCTTGAGCCAGAGGGGAAAATACAATCGAGCCCATTCCATTTTTCTTCAGCTCATCAAAAAGACCCTTCTCGGGAAGACGATGAAACATGTTGTATTTGGGCTGATGAATGAGACAGGGCGTTCCAAGTTCTCTTAAAATTTTGGCTGCCTGTCTGGTCTGCTCGGGATTATAGGAGGAGATGCCAACATACAGAGCTTTGCCACTTCGTACGATCTGATCCAGGGCACCCATGGTTTCCTCCAGGGGCGTGCTGGTATCGGGACGATGATGATAGAAGATATCTACATAATCAAGCCCCATACGTTTAAGGCTCTGATCAATACTGGCTATCAAATATTTACGACTGCCATGATCTCCATAGGGACCGGGCCACATATCCCAACCTGCTTTTGTAGAGATCATCAATTCGTCTCGGTAACCCGTAAAATCTTCTTTGAAGAGTTTGCCAAAAGTGGTCTCAGCAGCACCATAGGGAGGTCCATAATTGTTGGCCAGATCAAAGTGAGTGATACCCAGATCGAAAGCCCGTCGAAGCATAGCTTTGGCAGTGTTATAGTCGTTTGGTTCACCAAAATTATGCCAGAGACCCAGAGAGATTTTTGGCAGAAGAATACCACTTACACCACACCTTTTATAGCTCATGGAATCATATCGTGTTTCAGCCGCCTCATACATATTCAATTGCTCCTATAATTATTGATCTGTACACAGTCCATCTGTCGATGTCACCTAACCCACCACTTCACTCATCAATTCCCCAAGAGAGCGATGACTCGCTTCCAATTTTCAGGTGCTTGTGCAGCGTTTCAAGACATTGGACAAGATCATGGAATCATCCCCATAATCAATCAAAACTTTATACAAAAAACCCCATGCCGAAACATGGGGTTTAGAAAACTGTCAGATAGACAAAATTACCAGTCCAGAGGTTTCCCGTCCTGGAAAAAGCCACCTGTGGGACCATCTGGTGGAAGCTTGGCTGCCCAGAGAATACCTTCAATTCCCTCTTCAATGGATCGATCAGCGTTGGGACCACCCATATCTGTTCTCACCCAACCAGGACAAACTGAGTTGACCTTAATGCGGGTATCTTCCAATTCTTTGGACAAAATGACCGTCATGGCATTCATGGCAGCTTTGGACATGCGATATGCTGGCCAACCTGCTTTCATGTGAGCGATAGAGCCCATGCCGCTGGACACATTGACAATGCGAGGCTGACGCGCCTTTTTGAGCAAATCATAAAAAGCCTGGACCAATCGCAGGGAGCCAACGGTATTAACCGAGTAAGCTTGTTCAACAAGTTCAGGGTTAATGGTGAAGCAAGTTACCTGACTATCCAGGCCACCTGGTTCAATGATAATACCGGCATTGTTGATGAGGAGATCAAGGTGATCAAACTGTGACTGAACATAAGATGAAAGTGCAGTTACGTGGCGTGCCTTGCTCACATCTGCCTCAAAACCTTCAATATCCAGACCCGCTTCTTGTAGTTTGGCTGAGGCATTATCGATTTCGATCTTATTACGCCCAACCATAAAAACTTTATAATCATCTTCGGCGAGAGCTTTAGTCAGAGCATGGCCCAAACCTCTATTTGCTCCCGTAACGATGGCTACTTTTCTATACATATCTCGAGACTTCTCCTCGTTTATTCTTCAAAAATCAGCAAAAATGTTTTCCGTGCTGTTTCGCGCTTTCTATAACAGAAAGAATGGACTTTCACAAGGATTTTACGTGTTTTTTGCTTTTGTTATAAATTTTGTCAAATTAGCCCTGGCTTGTTTGCGGATGTTTACCTGAACCACTGAATTCCAACCCATTATAAATCCAAGTGGTCCCAGAGCCATCCGACTCCATTTCCAGAAATTAAAATCATCAGTTTGTTTGATGATTTTGCCTTCTTTGAATTTGAATTCAGCGTGAATCTTATTATGAACTCTGCGACGAGATTTGCCAAACTCATATATAGCAGACCAGTCGGCTTGACCGGAATCATCGTCTGCCTGGATATTGTCAGCCTTAATCTCAAGGGAGCCGAACTGAAGACACAGCATTTTCCACATCATCCCTATCTCGGACCCCAGGATAGTTTGAAAAACAGGATCATCAAAGACAGCCTCAGTATGGTAGCAAGCTGACATTGTCTGGCTATCCTTTTTAGAAAAAGCCTTATAGAAATGTTGTATCAGTAATTCGTTTGAATGTGTCATTATCTTGATCTTATGCTTTTAGGTTCAATGTGGAGTCAAATAAATCCAAATGAATGTCTTTCGCCACTAAAAAGTGGCTGAATCATTCATAAACACGCCAAGCTGGAAATGGTACCTCTCGAGGATGATTGTTGCAGTTACTCAGAGATTTTCTTGAGACTTTTCCTGACAAAGGTCAAGAGGGGTAATTCAATATACTGGCATGCCATAAGCGCATAAAGAATACATATAACAAGCATTCCGATGATAAAAATAAAATTGGATAGAATTTCATTCAAATGGAGTACTTGAAACAATTTTCCAGATGCAGAAATAACCAGTATGTGAGAAAGGTATCGTGTATAGGACGCATCGCCTGTTTTGATAAACAGCTCTGGATAAGCTATTTCATATTTCATGTCTAGACTCACAATGCCAAACACCAAAAGGACAGCAGGTATACCAAAGTTAACCAGACGTTCAAAATGCATCCCTGCTGGAATAATTTGAGTGAGTTCAAGCCCCGTTTGATAGAGGGTAAATATAAAAATCGCAACTGGTATGGCCAGCCAGCCAGTTGGTATTTGCCTTGACATCAATATGCGTCCAAGAAAAACGCCTGCAGAAGTGGATGAGTCACACGCTCCAGGAAGAGCAATTCAGGTTGGTATTGCCATCCCAAAAACACAAGCGCGATAAAAAAGCTAATGAGAAGAGGTGCTAAATATTGACGTGAGATCAACAGAAAGAACGTGAACACCAGATAAAATAAGACTTCAAACTCTAGGGTCCAAGCCACTGAGATAATTGGTGGCTCTGAGGATGGGTAAAGGAAAAATGAACTCAGAAAGTCAGGAGTGCCTGCCAAGGAGCTATTCACCTAGCCTGGCTGGACCAACCAGACCAGAACAACAATTATAAAATATATCCAATAGTTTGGATAGATGCGAGAAAGTCTGTTTTTAAGAAATATTCCCGGACTTGTCAGTTTGTTGTTAATAACCAGCATCATAACAAATCCGCTGATTACAAAGAAGATATCTACGCCAGCTGCACCAACTCGAAAACCATCCAGATATTGTCGTCCATATGATCCATATCTCCCTTCGGCAACCCCGAGGTAGAGAAAGACAATCATGAGCGCTGCCAATCCTCGCAGCAATTGGAGGCCTGGACTATAAGTAAAATCCCGAGTATTTCTTGGTCTGACTGTTAGTATGAAGACCCTGTGTTTAGAAAAAAACTTCCTAATAAATGAAAAACGCCGGCACTCGTGAAGAGACCGGCGTTTTAATTGATTTCTTAAATAAGAATCAAGCAGGAGTAACGTTATCTGCCTGTGGA
>CAZDVD010000029.1:0-33315 GCA_964508765.1 uncultured Lentisphaeria bacterium | reverse complement strand
AATGATGTATTCTTTGGGAAACAAGAAATTGCACTTACTGGTTGAATTCAGGCATGAATATTTCTGTCATCATTCCCACATATAACCGATCTGCTACCTTGGAGCGAGCCATTCAATCGGTTCTGAATCAATCATTCCCAGCCCTGGAAATTATCGTCGTTGATGATGCGTCTACAGACAATACTTCAGAAATTCTCGAAAAATACTCTGACAAGATCAATCTCATCATCAACCAGACAAATAGCGGTGTCTCCTTTTCCAGAAATGCTGGGATTCAGAAAGCCAGAGGCGAGTGGATTGCTTTCCTTGACTCCGATGATCAATGGGCACCGGGTAAACTGGAAAAACAAAAGCAGTTTCACCAGACCCATCCAGAAATTCTCATCAGTCAATGCGATGAAATTTGGGTTCGGAACGGGGTCAGGGTGAACCCCATGGACAAACATGCCAAGCGGGGTGGCTGGATATTCGAGGCCTGCCTTCCCTTATGCATTGTGAGTCCCAGCGCTGTGATCATTCATCGACACATCTTTGACCAAATTGGAATGTTCGATATCACATTTCCAGCCTGTGAAGACTATGATCTGTGGCTGAGAATAGCTCCCCACTATGAGATAGGGCTGCTTAATGAGAAATTGGTAACCCGCTTCGGGGGTCATGAGGATCAGTTAAGCAGAAAATATTGGGGCATGGATAGATTCCGAATCTCAGCCATGGAAAAACATGTGGATAGCAATATGGATCCAGCCTGGAAGAGAACTTTACTTGAAGAGCTCGAATTCAAATGCGGGGTTGTGGCTGCTGGGGCCAAAAAGCGCGACAACCTGGAAACAGCTACTCTCTATTTTGAAAAACAACACAACATCCAGGAAAAGCTGAATCCTGATAATTTGTAGCGCCTGAATTTACTAATTTATTTTTCTACCAGATCGTTGCGAATACTGGCGTACTTCAGAGTGGAGTGAAGATTCTTGTAAAAGGGTGGTTGTATTTTATCCATGTGCTCTATGGCGGCATTGTAATCGTAGTCAAATCGATTGACTTCCCAGTGCGCAGAGCCATTCTCTAATTTCAAGAAAGCTACCACACCGCGCTTATCCTCATCAAAGGGGAGTCCGGTAGAACCGGGACAGAACACACTTAAGTTTCCGAAATGCTCATGTCTAGGGATATGAGTATGTCCATGTGTGAACACGAATGCTTGGGCTTCCGCATGTTTCACTTGCTCATGATCACGCCACTTTTTTGCCTCATCCAAGCTAGGGGGCAATTCATCACGACCAAACCAGGCATGGGTGAATTCTGCATACACACCATTTATGTTCACAAAGTGGGACATTTTCATACTGCGGATGAATTCTATGCCATCTAGTCCGATCTGCTCAGCCGTCCATTTTTCATTGGCCACAATATCAATGCAGACGGGGTCATCCGGGTCCATCCCTTCAATCGTGGGCCGTTCGTATTCCCAAATCCGCTCAACCAGATAGCGATCATGATTTCCGCGAATAAAAATGGTATTTGGTAGTTCTTGAAGTTTTTGAAGAACCTGGGTAGGTGAAGCGCCCAGTGAGAAATTGTCACCCAAACAAATAATATTGTCGATATCAGAGCGTTCTTCGATGAGCTGAATCGCTTTATCCAGAGCATGAATATTCCCGTGAATATCAGTAATCAGGGCAAATGAGGTTGCTTTTCCGCCGCCGTCAGGCATGAATCAGTTCCTCAACTCGAATATGATGATAACTATAGTTCGTGCTTACTCCTTAATATCGAGGGACAAATATCTCTCTGAGGGCAGCAAAATCCAACTGCTTTTAAAAGGGGGAGGACATATATCAAATTCTTAATTTTGATCTTTTGTAATAGTTGCCTTCAGCGAGTCGGGCGAATATATTTGCGCCTGCATGAAAACGGCATCTAAAATACGTACTATATCTATACAAGGAGATTCAATGAAACAATCAAGGAACCTAATGATGTGGGTTGTGGGGCTCTTACTGCTAACGATTCTGGGATGTGATTCCACAGATATGACTTCAGCAAAAGTCTACCTGCAACAGAAGAACTATGACAAAGCAGAAGAGATGCTGCTGGCTGCCACCGAAAAAGAAGCGATGAATTCAGAACCATCCTTCCTATTGGCAACAGAGATTTATGCACGTAACAAAAAGTGGGATAAAGTATCAGAATACCTGACTATTTCATCTTCAATTGATACAAAATTTGAAGAGAAGATCAAACTTGCCCGTGAAAAATACTGGATCGACAATTTCAATTCAGGCGCGAAAAATTACAATGCCTTAATTAAGGGTGAAGCTAAAGACGAAGCAGCACTGTACGAGTTAACCGTTAATGCTTTTCTTAGCTGTATCATATTGAGTCCTGAAAAACCTGAGGCCTATAGCACACTAGCTCAGGTTTACCTCTTCAAAGAAGAGTTTGAGAAGGGTAAAGAATATATGGTTCTTTCTGTAGAGAAAAACCCTGAAGATATTATTTCCCTGGTTAACCTGGGTCTCGTCTATTTCCGTGAAAAAGCTTATGATGATGCTTTGATTTATATGATAAGAGCTCTTGAAGTGGATCCTGCCAACCTGAACGCCATCAAGCAGATTGCTTTTGTTTATGATGCAAAGGGTGAGAAAGAAACCGCAGCAAAGGCCTATCTCAATGCCATTGAGATGGATCCCAACAGCACTGACCTGCATTACAATCTTGGTGTCCTTTACTTCCAGCAGGAAAAATGGCAAGAAGCTGCTGATTCATTTATTAGAGTTGCTGAAATTGCTCCCACAGAAGTTGATGGTTTATTCAATGCTGGCCTTGCTTTTGGCCGCATGAAAAACTTCGAAGAAGCCGAGAAATATCTTGAGGCTGCTTTCGAACTAACTCCAGAAAATCTGGATGTGGTTCATGAACTGAAAATGACTTACTACCATAACTATGGTACCAAGTCTGAGAAGTTCAAAAACATTGATAAGATTGAGAAAAGTCTTAAATAATTCTCATTCCCATTGATTTATTAAAACCCCGTGAAAAACGGGGTTTTTTATAGCCAAAATTGCACTGAAAATAAAATAAACGTCACAGTAGTTGAGATACTGACACGCTATAAACTCAGTTTAAAAAACCCTGGAAGCGGGGTTTTTTTATATCCAAAATTACAGTGCAAATCAAATGCACCTAACATGAGTTGAAATGTTGGCGCTCCAGGAACCCCGTTAAAAAAATCCTGGAAGTGGGATTTTTGTTTTATCTCCTCCAGCACACTTTATTTTTCCAGCACATTTCAATTTAAAGTGAAAGGATTTAATTATGCGTCATGTAATCATATTTGTTTTATCCCTGTTCCTCGTAGTCTCACTCAGTGCTAAGAAAAAAGGGGCTCCTCCAATGACTTCCGGGGCACCTGGAGACAGAACCTGCCTGACCAGTAAATGCCACGCCGGGAATGATTTGAATTCAGGGAAGGCTGAAATTTCTATCCAGGGACTTCCTAAAGTTTATAAACCCAATGAGATTTATGACATCACTCTCAGCCTACAACAGGACGGAGCCAAAACATGGGGGTTTGTGGCCACTGCCGCTGATTCAGCAGGGGAAGCACTGGGAACCTTAATCTCTCTAAAACATCAATACACACAAATACTGGATGATAGCCGCACAAAATCCAGGACATCCCGTAGGTACATCTCGCATACTGAGAAGAGCGTCACGGGCCCCCAAAAGGGTGAATCTCCCAGATGGACGTTTCAATGGAAAGCGCCAGAGTCAGCCACTGAGGCTTCAACATTTTTCTTTGCTGTAAATGCAGCAAACGGGAACAAGAAAAAAACCGGGGATTACATTTACACCCGTTCTGTGACCGTTGAACCTGAGAAAAAGTAATTCTAAAGAACTCTATTAAAGCCAGATCTCAGGATTCGGCTTTTTTATTACTGCTTCAAAGCTAATTTCACAGACATGTCTAGTGGAATATTCAAAAGGATCTATCAGGCTGGGCTTTTGGTCACAGTTTTGGGTTTTGGTCAAGAAATCCCCATCACCACACCCCACTTCCTGCCCTTCCCCAGTATCGGCACTGGAGTATCTTACTTCTCAATTAAGCCTACCCAAAATCTGGAAGTAACACCTGGAGTCGGCGGTTGGACTATTCAAGACACCCTGAAGGGTGTGCTCGCTTCCATCGATATAGAACTGTTCCGATACCGTTGGTGGGATCACCTCATGAAGCCATCAAGATTTGATGCATATTCAAGCCTGAGATACTCCATTGCCAATCAGTTAGGCAATGTGGAACTCCCCGCAGGATATCCCTCCACATTGGAAGTCAACGGCACGGACATCTCTGACTTCACTATGAACATGCTTATTCGGGGTTTTTCACTGGACAATTATTTTGTTTATGATTACAGCCGCCGTGGAAGTGTTCACGCCAAGCTTGGATTGGGAATATCGCACCTCAGTTTCTATAAAAGCGCTGGTGGTATTAAAGTTTTAGAATCAAATGGTTATAAGGTCGATTTTGGACTTGGTTGGAAATCCACACTTTGGGGACGCCCAGGTAAACGTTTTCGCCTGGGTGTGGATCTGGGGTATTCACTGCAGGGCTTTGATCTTGCGGATCAAGCTGAAGTGTTAAAACTACCTGGCGGAGTGACTGGTGCTGTTTCACCCATTCAAGCACTTTCCCTCGGTACTCCAGATTTGAAGGTAACCCTGGATTTTGGGGAAGCGCTATTTGGAGCTTATACTCCCTTTCGAGATCCATTGAAACTTGGGTTGCTTAACATTTCTGTTGGTATCGGTGCCCTGTCACTTAAAACGGGAGAATCAACCCACTATGATTCTTCGGGAACGGAAATAAGCATCCCCTTCGTTTCAAGTATTAGCCAGAACTATGATCTTCAGCTTATTAAATACAATTGGCCCTTTCATTTCATCCGTCAGGCCAATATTGATGTATTTAGCGGTCTAGGCATGCGTCTCTGGAAGTTGTCAGCTCCTGCCTCGTTGCCTGAAGGCTGGGCACGGAGTCTGACTGATGGTACGGCTGAGTTTAACAATCTGACCTTTTCACCAAGGATTTTTGACATTTACCTGGATCATGAAATTATTTATCCACTGGGACCCAAACTATTCACTAAAATTCGTGGTGGCACGGGGTTTGGATCAATGACTTTATACGAAAATAAAGTGTTAGACCGATTAATCGATGCCAATGGCTTCACCTGGCATATTGGGTCCGGTCTTGGCTACACAATTAAGGGAGATGGCAGTTCACGGGTGACATTTGGAGTTAATCTTGAATATTTCCATCAAGCTTTTGAGATCGACATGTCAGCCTCAAATCTGTCTCCAGTGAATTCTGATGAGATCATTCCCATCAAGTATATTGATTTGAGCCAACCGGTTTTTACTTTGAATATTGGACTGATCTTTGGCGGATATCCCAATGGCGCGATGAAGGCTTTCGAAGCCTTTAAAGATAAGCATTATACCCGTGCTCTGGAGATACAGCAGGAGCTTTTACAATTCACTCCCCGCCACCACAATAAAGAAGCGGTACTTATTCAAAAGCAAATGGTCGAAGATTCATTGGTGACACACTATTACCGTGATGTGCGCACCATTTTATCACAGGGTAAACTGGGCGACGCCTATGCCCTCATACAGCAGGGTGAAAAGCCACCAGGGGAAGCTATTGAGAGAGCCGTCCAGAATATGGAAGTGGAGATAGCCGACCGAGCTCTGGAAGGGGTAGCAGAAGCACTTAAAATGTTGGACTACGAGCTGGCTGAGGATCTCATCTTCCTGGCTCTCAAGAGTGATCCCTCCTCCTATCCCATTGCCAAGGTTCTCTTGGCACGATCCTATATCATTCGAGCTACTGTTTTATATCAATCAGGTGTTTTTGGTCGCAGTTTGTATTGGCTGAAACAGGCTGATGGACTGACTGATCGTTACACGATGGTTACTGAAAATCTTCGCAAAAAAATTGGTGATGGTCGGCTGGATGATGCCAATGAAGGTATTTTGAAAGAAAATCGTCAAATGGTATACGAGTCTATGAAAGATGCGAAAAACCTGAATCCGGCCCTCTCAAATATTATTGATGATCATTTGAAAGATCTGGAGCAAGCCATCAAATACGCTGATGAGCAAAAGATCGCACCTATGAAACGCATGGCTTTAGATAATTTGATGGATGATGTTGAAAACCTGGATCCTGAAAATTTCGTACCCAAACTGGGTATGAAAGGATCACTCATTGTTCGATATATTGGTCCTCCTGAACGGAAATTCAAAGAAGGGGAATACGAGTTATACGTCTATCCAAAATCTGAAAGCGTTGAAATTTGGCTATATTTACGTGAAGGAAGTATTGAAAAGGTCGAATATCAGAACAAGCAATAACTAGATCAGGTGGTGTCCTTTTAAGCCCTGGTAAACTTCTTGAATAACCACCTTTGAAATTCCCCAGGCAGGCACAGCCAGAAACATCCCCAAGACCCCCATTTGAGATCCGACCAAAATGAGCAGAATAACTGTGAGTGGATGCATTTCCATAGATCCAGAGACCACGATGGGTGAAATAATGTTGTTGTCAATCATCTGAACGATAAGAAACATTCCAACTATATGCAGAATATAGTAAAAATGTGAGGCAGCGACCGGATCCCCCAGATTATTGAATAAACTCACAATAATGGCTGGAACCATTCCCATAAAGGGTCCCACAAAGGGAATCATATTTGCCATACCGGCAATTGTACTGATGAGTAGGACTCCGGAAATATTGGTATCAAATATCCAATTCAATAAGGTGAGACCAATAAAGGATTGGATAGCTACACCCAGAGCTGCTAACAATTGGCCCCTGAGAAAATTAGTCAGCTGTTTTTTTGTTTTGTAGATAATATTCAGGGACATCTCAAAATATTTGTTTGGCACCATTCCGATGAGCTGTTTGGTCATCCGCTTACCATCAACCAGAAAAAACATGGTTATAATCAGGATGAAAATGATGGTAGCCAAGGTATCAAGGGCTCCCGCCAGCACAGAACCGAGTTGGCTAAAGAATTGAGAAGAAAGACTTGAGATGAGATCTAAATCCAGCTGAAAGCCGGGGATATATTCTGCAATTCTGGTATTTAAATTACCCATAATAGCATCCAGGGATTCGGTGGCAGCATTCTGCTGGATAACATCTTTGATGCGACTTATTTCTGTGAGTAGGGTTGGAATACCTTTAACTACACCCAGAGCCACAAGACCAAACACCCCGCCAAACATAAGTAGAGTACCATATATCCGTCTTAAACCAGAGGATTCCAAACGATCCACTACTGGGTTGAATACTGCTGTAAGTATGGCTGCTATGACAATGAGAAAAAGCGCATCAACGACCAGGGGGAAAGCTTTGTATGCGCCTGCCAACACCAGGATGAGGAGAAAGAAATAGACCAGGGTTTTGAAGAGACTCTGGTGAAATAGTCGCACCGATTGAGGTGCGATGGTGACGAGATCGTTGTTACTCATTTGTCCCTGACTCTAAGGCTGTTTCTAGTTTCCTGGATACCTTGACGAGCTCACCATTGGTACTTCTTAAACGAACTGCCAGCACTTCAGAAAGGGCCAATAATATTTTCCCACCCAGAGCTGGCTTGGTCTTCAGAATATCCATAAGATCAGGACGATAAAAACCAATAATGGTACTGTTTTCAAGGGCCGTTGCTGCAGCCGTTCTTGGAGACGCATCGAGGAGCGCTATTTCCCCAAAGAAATCGCCATCACCCAGCTTTGAAAGTTGCTTGGGTGCCTGTTGTGGAATATCTAAGAAGATACCGACACAGCCTTCCATGATGATATACATACCGCTCCCGGGATCACCTTGTTTAAAAACAGGTTCCCCTGGGGCATAATTGCGAATGTGTATTGCATTCTCAACAATTTTTATTTCCTGCCACGATAAGCGACTAAACACGTTCACTTGAGAAAGTGCCATCTGAGCCTGACTTCTTTTAGGCTTCAATTTATTTTTGAAGCTTTCAAAAAGTGGATAGGAGGTATTGAGTATGTCTTTCATAAGCGCCTTCCGACTTTCACTAAGTCAGTCTATTGCAGGATGACATCAACGAGGGTGACCACATCCTGAACCTTTAACATTACCTTCAGGGTCCTGGTTTGAGCCAAATCCAAGAAAATTGTTATTGAGGACCAATCTGGTGAGTTCTGAGCCATCTACAGAGCTGGTTGTACAATATCCGTAAGCACCCATATCTTCAAAAGAGACATTGTAAAATCCATCGCCTCCCACATGATTTGGTCCGGCAAAACCTGCACTATCCACTTCCTGGGCCCAGGTGTAGTCTAGATAAGTTGCTGTCCATTCTACATAGTCTGGAATCCTACTTGCATCAGCATCTTTTGCTGGAACACGATTATCCTCTGTGGGATCGGTTGAGTAGTCAAAAGAAAAATGTCCACCGGGACTAAAATATATTGACCATAAACCGTTGGAGCTTGGAAGCAGTAAATTTTCGATCGTATTAATGGTGCTTTCAGACAAGACAGGCTGAAGGGTTTCGTACTCTATCAAAATGGGGGTTCCACATTTAATAAGTTCAAGCTCATCTACCTGGAAGCGAACATCAAGGAGTTCCGGTTGGAGAAATGAATAAACTTTATTTAATATTCTCTCATCTTGAGTCAACTCACCTTGATCAAATGCTGCATCAATGGCAGTCAAAGTAGTTGAGGCCATCAGATTCCCTGTGGCCAGTAGTGAGAGAGTAATAAACAATTTATTTAACATTTAGCTCCTGAATAATGTTCAAGTTAGAAGGTCAAGATAACCTGACCTACTATGAAGTCAAAATGTTTGAGATCACAAAAGATTGACGACCTCTCATTTTAAAGGGATTACTGCAATTCCCAAATTGAAATAAGGGCAGCATTCCCTCTGATAATATCGGTCTACTTTTGAATGCGTTTCAAGACCACAGCCTTGGGAAATTCGCCAAACTGGGCTTTGCTATAACTCCCATCCGGCTCCACCCAAAGCAGGAAACGCGTTCCCTCTCGAGCTATCACATCCATAAGAATATCATTTTGATCCATGACCCTCGTACCATCTAAATAGTGAAGCTCTGTCTGGATCAGTATCTGTGAGCTTGAGAATTTTATTTTTGGATGAGGATGACTTGAGGTATAGCGTGTCGCCCTGGCACTCCATATTTCACCATCTATAAAAACCTTCAAATCTCTGGGGAAAAATGCAGAGTCTTTTGCTTTGAAGGCCAGAAAGTGTGTGGCAGAAAATACGGTAAGCGCCTCTTCGGGAAAGGACCTGATAGCTCCATTCGAATATTCCGCCTTCATCCCGTCTGTTGAGCGCGTGGCACTCAGGAAAAAATTCATGGATCCCTCAGAAACCTCTTTTGACCAGGTGAGGGGTTCATAACTGGTCTTATCAAAACGAACTTTATAGATATTGTGGAGCGGATGAAAGAAAGCCATAAAGGGTTTGAGTTGATTATTGTAGGTTATCTGAACCGTGCTGTCCAACTCTTCCCAAGTAAGTGTCATATTCAATAAAGAAATACCCATATATGCTGCTTCATATTCAATGACATGATTTGAAGCAGCCTGTACGGTACTCTGCACAAAGAATATTTGTATCAACAGCAATACTGTTTTTTTAAACACCACTCAGCGTTTCCAATTGAATTTTCCGCGAAGTCCCATAAGACCAACATAACTGATATAGAGAGGTTGCACTAGAAACCAAACGGGGTAAACAAGCAGGTGTGACCAGTATGCAAATCTTTTAACACCAGCCAAAAGCACCATTCCCTCTATGAGGAATTTTAAAATAAATGACATCCAGAACAGGGGGTTCATTAATCCGAAGATCAAGGATACGAGAATCATCGTATTTGTGAGAAATGCACTTAGTAGGAACCCGAAAAATAGTGGATCAGTCTTCTCCAGTCCTTTTGAATTTGAAGACCAGCGAATTCGCTGATTAAGAAATTCGGCTACAGTCTCCATGGGCAAGGTCTCAACAAAATGATCTGAGTCAAAATTGAAGATTGCTTTCAGCCCGGTGCGTGCCGGAATGTTTTGAACGAGGTAAACATCATCCCCTGAGACTTTGTCAGCGACAGAAAAAAAACCGCCAATATCGGTAAATGCTGAACGACGATAGGCTAAATTTTGTCCAGAACCGCTCCAGGCCGGCCCCAGCGTCATGATTCCAGCATTTGCCACCATGATCCCGATAAAATCCAGGGCCTGGTATCTCTGAAAAAAAGTGTGACCTTTGACTTGAGAATAGCCAACCACTATGCCAACACCTTCTGTCATATGAGAGACGGCGCTGCTAACCCAGTTTTTACCCATACTGCAGTCTGCATCTGTGCTAACAACAATCTCCGCGGTTGTCCGTTTTAAACATTCAGTCAGGGCATTTTTTTTAGGAGTTAACTGAGTTGAGGTAGTGGTAATACGAATGGGATGAATATGAGTGTGTTTTTTTGACGCTTGATCCAGTATAGACCAGGTTGAATCAGTGGAACGATCGTCTGCGATGTAAATATCCAGGGGGCCACTATATTTTTGGGCAACAAGATCTGAGAGCAATTGTGGCAGATTCTTTTCTTCATTGCGCGCTGCAATCACAACAGCCACAGCCGGGTGGTCAGTTCTGAGTGACCTGCCTGGAATAGCAAGAAGACCACGTGTGATAAACAGAGTATATATAGAATAAATTAGTGTAGAGAAGACCAGGAGGCTAGTAATCACAATACTCATTTTTTAAAGTATAAAGAATCCAGCGACCACGAAGTAGACAACGACACCCAGGATATCAACCGAGGTGGTAACAAATGGTCCGGTAGCCACAGCTGGATCCAAGTTCATGCGGTGGAGTAGAACGGGAACGAGAGCGCCCACAAGTGCGGCTATGGCCATAGACAGAATAATTCCCAGACCCACAGTTATACCCAATTCGACTGAGTTCATGACACCAATATCCATATAACCGCTGGAGCTTAGCAAATAGCCAGCCCCACCCAGCAATAATCCATAGAGTCCACCCAGAAGAAAACCCACCCGCAATTCTTTAAAAACCAACTTCAGGGCATTCGCGGTTGAAACACGACCCGTGGCAATTCCTCGAACAATTATAGTAGATGTCTGGGTTCCCACATTACCGGCCATACCAATAATGATAGGCAGAAAAGCCATGAGTGCGAACACCTGGCCCAGTGTGTCCTCATAGGTGGTAATGATGCTGGCTACCAGCAGACCACCAATCCAACTGGCGAATAGCCAGGGTACACGGGTTTTAGCATTGGAAAAGGTGCTCTTCAAGAGGATATCGCGGTCACGACCAGCACCCGCCATCTGGAGAAAATCTTCGGTGGCTTCTTCACGAATAACATCAATGACATCATCCACCGTAATAATACCCATAAGTTTATTGGCATCATCCACTACAGGAACCGCCAGAATATTGTAACGCGAGACGATCTGGGCTACTTCTTCCTGATCTGTTAGAGGATTAACAGAATGGACACGGGTAATCATCATGTCGCTAAGTTTTTTCATCGGTTTTGAGGTAATCAAATCACGTAGGGAAATGACACCAACCAAATGTTGACGCTCATCCACAACATAGAGATAGAATACCATCTCCTGTTCATCTTGATTCTGAATGGATGCAATGGCCTCCCCCACGGTAATATCTTCATGGAGGGCAAAAACATCTGGTATCATCAATCCACCAGCCGAATTCTCAGGATACGCCATAAGCGTTTCCATCTCTTCCGATTCACTGGATTTTAGGCGATTCAGAATGTCTTCAGCCAATTCCTCAGGCAGCAATTGCAGAATATCGGCCTCATCATCCGGTGACATGGCCTTCATGAGCATCATGGTTTTTTCGATGGGAAGTTCTGTAATCAGCTCCTCGATGAGGTGCTCGTCCATCTCGGACATAACCGCTGCGGCGTGATCCACGTCAGCAATGGTCAGAAACGCTTCATTGCGCTCCTCTGGAGTGATATGGCGAAAGATGAGAGCCAGTTCGGCAGCGTGCATCTTAGCCAACATGTTCTCAAGATTGCTCCTGGCATGGCGGCGAAGGAGGCGTCTTACGGTATCAATATGGAGATGTAGATCTTTCATTTCAGTGCCTTGAAATTAAGCGGGATTGAAGTTTAAGGAAGCAGGAAAACAGTGATTGATGAATTCTTCAATAGGGACGATGATCCATTTTTAAGGTAAACATGACATAATCATTCTTTATTCCCTCAGCCCCCCCTTTCAACTATGTTCATACGATGAGAAGAAGTGACACCATATATCTTGATCATGCATCTGGGACCACACTCCTCCCAGAAGTAAAAACCTGTATCTCAGAATGGCTTGATGCCGGTGTGAAAAATCCCTCCAGCATACATCAGGAAGGTCGACGAGCTGCTGCAGACATGGATGAAGCCCGGTCCAGTATCGCTCAAGTACTCGGGTGCAAACCCAGCGAAATTCTGTTTACTTCAGGCGCTACAGAAGCCAATAACCTGGCTATCCTGGGAGCAGCAGAAGCGCTGCAATCAAAGGGCAATCATTTCATCACCTCCACAACTGAACATCCTTCGGTTTTGGAGAGTTACAAACACCTTGAGAAAAATGGATATCAAGTCACCTATCTCCCCTGCGATGAAAACGGTGATGTTGACCTGGAGGAATTCAACTCCAGTATCACAGATAAAACCATTCTGGCCAGTTTTATGTGGGTAAATAATGAAACCGGTCTGCTCCATCCTATTGAAGCCCTCGCAGAAATTGCCCATGAACATGGCGTCAAATTTCACTGTGATGCGGTTCAAGCATTTGGACATACCCCCATACAGCTTCAAAATTCAGCCATTGATTCGCTGGCACTGTCCGGTCATAAACTGGGTGCACCAGCTGGGGTTGGCACCCTTTTCCTGAGAAAGGGACACGCCATTACACGCAAAAATTTTGGTGGAAATCAAGAGCAGAATATACGGGCAGGTACTCAGAATCACATAGGTGCCACGGCTCTCGCTACTGCCATTGACTATCATGCTGCACATCTCGATTTGAATGAGCAAAAGTACATCGAACTACAGGCTTGCCTTCAGGATCAGTTGCAGGAATTACCAGGTATCCAGATCAACCGTCATGGCGGGGAGTATACACCCAATATTTTGAGCTGCTCCTTTCGGAATATTGACGGTGAAGCACTCTTTATCAGGCTGGACATGCAAAACATTGCCATATCAAATGGCGCAGCCTGTAGCTCCGGATCACAGGCTCCCTCACACGTACTTACTGCTCTGGGATTTGATGAAATTCTTGCTCAGGCAACCTTACGCATTTCACTGGGAATAGAGACAACCAAACAAGAAATAGATGACTTCTGCAGAGAACTCAAGCAGATCGTCCATTCAATATATAGAGAAGTTTAATAATGGATTCAAAAGATAAGAAGGTCGTCATCGCCATGAGTGGTGGCGTGGACAGCTCACTGGCAGCCAGACTGCTGGTGGATCAGGGTTATGATGTCATGGGTGTTACCATGAAGCTGTGGGGATACATCGATACAGGTGGACGTCCAACCCACGATAGTAATTGCTGTTCACTGGATGATATTAATAATGCAAAAGCCGAGTGCGCTTCGCTTGGTATCCCTCACTACACACTGGATATGTCGGCTGAATTCAAAGAAATCGTGATTCAAAATTTTGTGTCGGAATACAAAGCTGGCAGAACCCCCAATCCCTGCATTATCTGCAACACAGAAATTAAGTGGCATGCCCTTTTGAACAAATTGGATGACCTGGGTGTCCAATATCTGGCAACGGGTCACTATGCCAGAAAAGTAAAGCACGAAGCTTCTGGAAAATGGGTGGTTGGACGAGCCAAAGATCAAGTAAAAGATCAGTCCTATGTACTCTGGGGAATCCGCCCTGAAGAGCTTGACCGCACACTTTTCCCTCTCGGTGATCTCTCCAAGCAGGAAGTGCGTGAGCAGGCTGCTAAAGCCGGTATGAGAACGGCAGAGACACCAGAAAGCATGGAAATCTGTTTTGTCCCTGACAATGATTATAGACGATTCCTGTCAGAGCAGTACCCAGAAGTTATTGAGACTGCCCCCAAAGGGAATTTTGTCAACTCCAGGGGTGAAGTCATCGGGGAGCACCAGGGAATCCACAATTACACGGTGGGTCAGCGAAAAGGTCTGGGGCTGGCAACCGGCGAGCGCATTTTTGTAAATAAGATTGATGTTGAATCCAACACGGTTCATGTGGGCAGCAAAGAAGATGCTGCAGCAACAACCTTTACCGTCAATTCATGTAATTGGCTTATCCCTGAGGATTTTATTTTCGATCAAAAACTGGCTGTCCAGATTCGCTATAATCATGAGGCCAAACCAGCAAAATTAATTCGACTATCTGATGAGGAAGTGAAGGTTGTATTTAAGATTCCAGAAAATGCCATTACTCCAGGTCAGTCCGCTGTCTTTTTTCAGGGTGATGCTGTGGTTGGTGGTGGCATCATAAAATCAGTATAAAGGTTGAAATCCGTACCACTTCGGTGTGAGACGCTTAAATTGAAGCAAGATAAACTTGGATGGAAACGAATATGTCTCAAGAATTAGCAGTAGTCATTATGGCAGCGGGTAAAGGCACCCGCATGAAACGCGATGATATCCCCAAGGTCTGCAATCCTATATTGGGTAAACCTTTAATTCAGTATGTTGTCGATCAGGCAAAAAGCTTATCTGCCACAAAAATCATCTGCATTGTTGGACATAAGCAGGAAATTATCCGAGAAGCCTTGAAAGATGAGCCCGTCCTTTTTGCTGAACAGTTGGAGCAATTGGGAACCGGTCATGCCGTGCTTCAAACTGCTGCTCTTCTCAATGATTTTAATGGAGATGTTATCGTTTTATCTGGAGATGTTCCCCTGCTAAAAGAAAGTACGTTGTGTGCCTTGTTGTTGAAACATCATTCCGGCAATTTTGCGGCCACAGTTCTTACCGCCATCGCTGAAGATCCTACCGGATATGGGAGAGTTCTGCGAACTGGAGATGATTACTTCGATCAGGTAGTGGAGCATAAGGATGCTACTGCGGAGCAGCTTCTCGTCGCGGAAATAAATTCTGGCATTTATATATTTGATGGTCAAAAACTCTTCGCAGAGCTGAACAAAGTGGGTAACAGTAACGCTCAGGGCGAATATTACCTGCCTGATGTCCTCCCCCTTCTCCAAAAATCGGATTCAAAGGTAGGGGTTGAAATCTGTGAAACTTTTTCTGAAATTCAGGGTATCAACACTGTAGACGAATTAGAAACAGTGGAAGCGAAGATTTTAGCCTCGCAGGAGTGACTCATGAGCGTTGTAAGAAAACCATATTTTACTGCTATAATTATCATATTTCTGATGTTACCCCTACTGGTGCAGGCTCAGTTTAAAGCTGAAGTTCCAACCATTCCTGGTCTAAATACCAGAACGACTAGTGGATCCCCTTCCTTCTTCGGAATTGATCTGTCAGAGATCAACTTTCAGCACAGTTATTCCATGCAGGTAAATTCATTTGGTGGTGATGCGGTGGCAATGGGACTGCTAAAATCCAGTTTTGAATATACCATTAATCCGCAGGTGAGTTTTCAGGGATCGATTGGTCTGATGCACTCCCCTTTTTCAAGCATTACTCCAATGAGTGAGCAATATTCATTTCTAAATGGATTTAGTGCTGATAACATTTTTTACAGTGGTGAGGTTACCTACAAACCCAAAGAGAATATGTCCTTCCAGATTGGGTTTAGTAGAATGCCGGCAAACACTTATAATCAATATTATTCACCCTACCCTTACAGACGACTGGGATACTAATTTTTCATGGCAAAAGTTCTTAACAGCAAATCTTCTAAACAGTCCAGACGAGCAACCAAAAAAAATCGCAAGAAACGACCAGCCCAATCGGCGGATATGCTGGTAAATGTTCTCATGTTGGCACTATCCGTGTTGGTGCTGACATTTATCTGGTCATTTTGGAATCGTCATACAAACAATCTCAATGTGGCTGAAGAGATGCGCTACTATGCAGAAATTCCAGAAGAAGCCACCCCTGAGACCCTGATTGCCAAACAAAAATATACCAAGGTCAGTGTCGAGATCCTGAACGGATGCGGCATTGGCGGTGTGGCAGCTCTTTTTAAGGATATTGTACACGAAAAAACTTTTGATGTGCTGAATACTGAAAATGCTGCCCACTTCCATTACGATAACACGCTCATTATTGCCCGCACTGACAATATCGATGCTGCTTTCAAGCTCGCTGAAGAACTGGGTATCAGTCGAGAACATGTCAGCTTGGAAGCAGATGCCAGTCTCTCAGTGGATATCACCATGATAATTGGTCACGACTATAAGTCGGTACCTGCCTATAAAGAGAAAAAGTCGTAACTATTGCCTTTGTGCAACCTAGCCCAGTTCTTCATCAATAAAAAAATTGAAATGATCTATGCCTGATAATTATTCAGATTCAAAAAAACTTGCTTTGGAGATCGGTGAACTTGCTCTTCAAAAAAAAGCAAATCGTGTTAAAATATTGGATGTTCACAAAATTACCTCAATGACTGACTTTTTTGTGATCTGTTCTGGAGGCTCTGATACGCAGGTGAAAGCAATCACCGATCATATTGTAGATGAGATTGCTGAAGTGGAACGCCCCTTTAATCGTGAAGGCTATGATACTCGCGAATGGATACTCCTGGATTATATCAATGTCGTCGTCCATGTTTTCCATGAAGCAAGTCGAGATTTTTATGACCTTGAGCGCCTCTGGATTGATGCTGAAATTACAGAGCTCACCGAAGACGAAAATGCTCCCAGTGCAGATACACCCCTTTTCGACAATCTATAAGAATTGATTGAATCCAAAATGTTTGAATATTTAACTACGCAGCTCACTGCAAGACTAGAGCAATTGGAGTGGCCCTCGGAACGACTTCAGTTATCACGACCCAAAAAAACTGAAAATGGAGATTGGGCGAGCAATATTGCCATGGCTCTGGCTCGTGATTTAAAACGGGCTCCCATGCAGATAGCTGAAGAACTCATGGATGGATTGGTTCTGGATCCAAACATCGTTGAAAAGTTTGAAATTTTAAATCCCGGTTTTATTAATTTTTTCCAGTCCGCAGATTATCTCACTGCCCAGGTTCGCACTATTCTCACCGAAAAAGATGAGTATGGGAAGGGTGATTTCGGAAGTGGCAAATCGGCTCAAGTTGAGTTTGTCAGTGCCAACCCTACGGGTCCGCTGACAGTGGGACATGGCCGCCAGACCGTTCTTGGTGATACATTGGCCAATATCCTAACCTGGTCCGGCTATGATGTTATCCGGGAATACTATTTTAACAATGCAGGTCGTCAAATGCGACTCTTGGGTGAATCCCTGAAGGCGCGTTATCTGGAATTGAAGGGTGAATCCATTGTCTTACCAGATGGTGGTTATGAGGGAATGTATCTGATCGATGTAGCCAAGGCGCTCATGTCTGAACAACCAGATCTGACTGCTGATACTGAAATTGATATTTTTAAAACCTATGCTGAAACATCGATCTTTGCCATCATCAAAACCAGCCTGGAACGAATTGGCGTGGTCCATGATGTATTTTATAATGAGCGGTCGCTCTATGAAGCAGGTAAAATTGATGAAGTGTTGGAGATTCTTCGAGAGAAGGGTCTGCTCTACGATAAGGATGGTGCAACCTGGTTCAAGACCAGCGAATTGGGTATTGAACAGGATCGCGTGCTGGTGAAATCAAGTGGGGAACCCACTTATCGATTACCAGATATTGCCTATCATCGTGAAAAAGTGGCTCGTGGCTTTGATCTGGTTGTTGACATCTTCGGTGCTGATCATATTGATGCCTATCCCGATGTACTCTCAGCCCTGAAGGTCATGGGTTTGAAGCATGAACACATCGAAGTGGTTATTCACCAGTTTGTCACCCTACTCCGTGCAGGTGAAGTCGTTAAAATGTCCACCAGGAAAGCTAATTTTGTAACCCTGGATGAACTCATTGACGAAGTGGGTGCTGATGTTGTCCGCTATTTCTATATCATGCGCAGCGCTTCCAGTCATCTCAATTTTGATCTGGATCTGGCCAAGCGTCAAACAGAAGAAAATCCGGTTTTTTACCTGCAATATGCGCATGCTAGAATTTCAAGTATTTTTAGACGAGCAAAAGAGCGTGGGTTGGCTTCAGATACTGAGAATGCAGACCTCACGCTACTCGATGAGGAGTTTACCGTTGCCCTGATCAACAAGACTCTGGAATTCCCTGAGGTCATTGATCATTGTCGCCGCGCTTTAGAAGTCCATCACTTGCCCAGCTACCTGTTTGAGCTTGCTACAGCCCTGCACAAATTTTATACCGAATACAAGGTGATTGATCTGGAGAAGCCTGAATTATCAAAGGCCAGGCTGGCCCTCCTCGAGGCAGTGCAAATCACTTTGAGAAATGGTTTACGTATATTGGGAATCTCTGCACCAGAGCAGATGTAAAGTCCCAGTGGGATGAACCAAGCTGGAATTCGAATTTCAGCCTGGTCGAATCAACAATTCTGAGAAGAAAATTATCCTTCTTGAAGAAACTCGTTTTCGTATTCAGTTTCAAGATCATGTTTATGACGTAACTCTTCATCAGCCATCATCTGAAAAAAGGTATTCAATTTTTTATCGAAGTGGAAATGATCTGCTAAATCCTGATACATACGTGCTGTTTTATCTTCACGTTTGGCAGCCAAAATGATGATCTCCTGAGTCGTCATATTACCTTTCAACTCAGGCTCTATGAGATAATCTGTTACCTTCAGATCTGCCGGTGGCAACTCAATGTAGTTCTCAATTTCAAAATTGCTTAATGAGACTTTGTGGACGGTCTCCATATCGACGAGTTCTTGAAATTTCTGACGGGAACTCTCATCTTTAGCTTGATCTCGTGCGAGGGTGTATAGATCGATTGCCTGCTGTTCCTGGTTTATACACATTTCAACAATAACATCCATATCCATTGAATTAATTTGATCTTTTAAGCTCATGCTTAACTCCTCACCTTGGCTTTCAAATATTCATTAATGGCAATAGCTGATTTACGACCTGCACCCATAGCTAAAATAACTGTGGCACCACCGCTCACAATATCGCCTCCCGCAAAAACACCATCCATGGAAGTTCTACCATCCTCATCAGCAACAATGTTACCCCATTTATTGGTTTCAATCTCTGGGGTTGTCTGGGAAATAAGTGGATTTGATCCATTTCCCACTGCGATGACAACCATATCTACATCCATGACAAATTCGGACCCTTCCATGGGCATGGGGCGGCGACGACCAGACTCATCGGGTTCACCCAGCTCCATGCGGAGACATTTGGCTGCTACCACACTTCCCTGATCATCACTGATAAATTCAATGGGATTGACCAGATTCATAAATTTAACGCCTTCTTCCTTGGCGTGATGAATCTCTTCATTTCTGGCTGGCATTTCTTCTTCAGAGCGGCGATACACAATGGAGGCTTCATCAGCACCGAGACGTTTGGCAGTTCGGACGGCATCCATGGCTGTATTTCCACCACCAACAATAATGGCATGTTTCGCACGATAAAGTGGTGTATCCCACTCTGGGAACTCATAGCCACGCATAAGATTGGAGCGGGTCAGAAATTCGTTAGCGGAGTATACTCCATTCAAATTTTCACCAGGAATATTCATAAAGCGTGGCAGACCAGCTCCCAGACCCAAAAAGACGGCATCATAACCTTCATCGGCCATAAGCTCCTGTATGGTCATCGTACGACCCACGATAAAATTCTTCACAAACTTCACACCCATGGCTTCCAGGGTTGCGACCTCTTTCCGCAGAATGACTTTGGGGAGGCGGAACTCTGGAATTCCATATACCAACACCCCACCAAATTCATGTAAGGCTTCAAAGACGGTCACTTCATGACCTTCCTTAATCAGATCACTGGCTACTGCCAAACCGGCGGGACCAGATCCAACAATGGCAACTTTTTGACCCGTTGAGGTTGGTTTCTCAATGATCTCTTCAGATCCATCATCATGCTGCATGGCATAATCAGCCACAAAACGTTCGAGACGACCAATGGCAACAGGCTCAAAACGGCGACCCATGACACAGACTTCTTCGCATTGGGATTCCTGAGGACAGACGCGGCCACAAATGGCGGGCAGTGAGTTGTCTTCTTTAATTTTCCTGGCAGCTCCGATGAAATCTTCATTGCAGATCAACTGAATAAAATCAGGGATTTTGATGTTAACAGGGCAACCATCCATACAGGTAGGATTCTTACATTCGATACAACGCTGTGCTTCAACGACAGCCTGCTCGGGAGTGAGACCCAGGTTTACCTCGAGGAAGTTTCCACTGCGGACAGTGGCATCCTGCTCGGGCATTACCTGACGGGGAATGGTCAGGCGCTCTTTCATAGGAACTTTATTAAATGATTGAGGACGTTCTCGTTTCATGATCAGACCTCCTCTTTCATCTGTTCAGCTTTCACTTTTTTCACCTGTTTCTCCAGGAAGCATTTGTGAGATTCTTCTTCCTGCTGCTTATACATTTTCTGGCGATTACCTAATTCTTTAAAATCAACTTGATGTCCATCGAATTCAGGTCCATCAACACAGACAAAAACGGTTTTTCCACCTACAGTGGCACGACAAGCACCACACATACCCGTTCCATCAACCATGATAGCATTCAGACTGACCATGGTGGGAATGCCAATTTCTTTGGTCTGGTTGGAAACGGCTGCCATCATGGGGAGTGGTCCAATAGCCACAATCATATCAGGCTTGATGCCTTCATCAATGAGATCCTGGAGTACATCGGTGACCAGGCCATGGCGACCGGCTGAGCCATCATCAGTAGAGATCCTTACCTCGTCAACGACATCGGCCATGCGCTCTTCGGCGATAATGAGGTCTTTGTTCCGAGCACCAATAATTGAAATCACTCTGTTGCCAGCAGCTTTTCCAGCAACGGCAATGGGGAGGGCTTCAGCAGTACCTACACCACCACTCATACAAACGAGAGTACCCCAATTTTCGATATGGGTGGGCCGTCCCAGTGGACCCACCAGATCTTGCAGATGATCACCTGTTTCAAGTGTATTCAAATGAGCACTGGTTTTTCCCAAGCCCTGGACAATGATGTTGATCCAACCCTCTTCTGCATTTGAATCAGCAATCGTGATTGGAATACGTTCCCCTTTATCATGGACTCTTAGCATAATGAACTGACCAGCCTGGCGTTTTTTGGCGATATGAGGTGCTTCGAGAATGAAACTTTTCACGTTGGGTGCGATGAACTCAGCTTTAATAATTTTATACATTTCTCACTCCTGTTTTCAAGCCTTGCTTGAGGCAAGCTCTGTGCCATATCATGTCTTCTTGTGAGATGAATTTTGTATTGACAACTAAACAAGTGGGATAAGTGTTGATGCAACAAAGGGTCTAAATAAATGAGTACCCCTGGTTGTCTTAGATTGTGTGTAGGGAAACTACTTCAGGCGGTGTGTCAATGCCCAGGAATCAACATAGTAGAGCAGTTTCACAGAGATGCTATTGCTCTGATCCTCATTCCAGACATCCTCAAGATCCTCGAAATAAGTTTTCGGAAGATCCTCAGTGTCACCATCGGAGTAGATGGCATTTTTCCAGGACAGGGTGAGTTCACTACCCGGTGCAAAACGCCAGGTCATCACAGCATCAATGGTCAAAGCATTGAAAACTGTATTCAGGTCACCTGTAAAACTACTTGGAGAGAGATTTCCATCATCCATAAGATCAAAGAATTCTTTGTACTCCACCGTTGAGCGGTAGTGTCGAAAACGGATATCGGATTCCAGATTTCTACTCACTATATATTGAGTATAAATAGTATTGGTCGTTGTAAAGTGGTCCCGTCTACCAAAAATGGGGTTATCGTTATCGTCAAAATCTGCAAAGCCGTGATTATTTGTGCGATGATGTTTATCCAGTTCGTACTGAATCATAAACTGATTGTTGACCCGCCACTTGGGATTAAGACCACCTCCCTGCCATTGACTCCCCCGCCGGGTTTTAGAAGAGATACCTGTCCACCCGCTCATTGAAAACGGCTTGTTATAATTGGATCCCAGCCACATGTGCGTATCAAAAGTTTTGGGAACGGTAAAGTATCGATCCTCGGCTCTAGGCTCATGATAATCATGTCCTTCCCGAGGACGCCACTCCATGTCACCACCCAAAGAAACATAATTCTTAAAAGTCATATTATAATTGGCGTGAAAATTCATATCAGTATACTTTCGCTTCACAAACAACCCTGTATTTGATCCAAATAAGCGTGAATATCTTGAGCGTATCCGTAAGCTGGCATCATTTAACGCCCAGACAGGATCAAGCGTTTGCAGCTCCAACCATGCGAACTCATCCACACTATTAGCCTGCCGTAAGAAACCCATATCATTTGGGTTGAAATGTTCACTCTCCACGGAATGGCCAAGACCATATTGTAGAACACCCTGATCCTCAACAAGTTCAACAAAATACCTGAAACCAGATGAGATACTGTCCGGGTAACTCAGGTGATTATATGCTCCTCCCGATTCAAAGCGCCACTTAGAATCTTTTGTATATAACCGGGTCTCATAGCCAATCACATTGGCATCTCGGAAATCATCTGTGGAGTCATCCCCGGAAAAACGTTGAACATTGGTATTGGTGAGGCTGATCTCTGATCCGTTCTGCAGGTTTTTACTAATAACCATCAAATTATAATTGGAGGTGGGGTTTGTGAGATACTCACGCTCATTCCCGAGTGAATCTTCAATGATGGCATGCACGGGAGCTGTGATGGCATTAAAAAACCCCAGACCAATTCCGTTAACCGTCTGTCCAGTGACTTTAGTGGCATTAATGAGCTGTGTCACATCAGGATTGGACTTGATGGTTTCTCCAACATCTAGAGGCTCTTCATCGGCAACCTGCCAGTAGCGGGCTGGTTTTGAACCCACTCGTCGGGAATAAAATAAACCAGCCTTTCGCAAAAGTTGTGTACCCTCCGTAAAGAAGGGGCGGTGTTCATTGTGACGGATCTCAAAAGGGGAAAGATTCAGCTCTACATTATCTGATTGGACCTGTCCAAAATCAGGAATCAAGGTCATATCCAGAGTGAAGCTCTCATTGATCCCATACTGCAAATCCATACCCCCACGATAGGATCTTGAGGATGCCATGCCGCCTTCATCAACGGAGTAATGATCTGTTGCGATAGAGGCATATGGTGTAAAGGAAAGGCGGAGCGGTGTCTCAATATTTTGAATCCCGGTGAGAAGCCCAGCCTGTTGGGCAAAATTGTCTTTCACCTTATCCAGATAGGTCCAGGTATAGATTTCTCTCACAGAGGACCGTTGTCGAGCAATATTAATTCCCCAGGTTTGGATATCCTTGGAAGGGAAGCGCATCTGGCTAAAGGGAATAGCCATTTCAACTGACCATCCCTCAGCATCAAAACTGATATCACTTTCCCAAACCGGATTCCAGTTCGCATCATTCCCATTGGGGCTAAATTTTTGGTCGACCTGAACACCTGCTGCCGTAACCAAAAACCCCAGTTCGTTGGCGCCATCGTTGAATGGATTAATCCACAGTCCAAGCCAGTCTGCAACCACATCGTCATCATCCCGCTTGCCAAGCTGGGTTGGTATACTTGATGGATCCGGGTCAAACATTTTCGCGGCTACATAGAGCGCTAAATCGTCATAGAGAAAGCGAACCTCGGTTTTGACCGGTGCTAGCCCACCGCTTTCAGGTAAATATCTATTAAAACCGGTGGCTGGTTGTACGGTGTGCCATATGGCTTCATCAATGCGACCATCAATGACCGGAACCGTATCAACTTTATAAGTGGATACCGTTTTTTTTGTTTCTGCGATGCTAGTAGATATTATAAATAATAGGCCCAATAATAGGGCTTTACTATAACTTATATTGTAACTCTTTTCTTTATAGATTGAGGGAAATCAGGATTTACCCAGCCCTAATTCTTTTAGCTTCCGTGAGAGATTGGATTGCTGCATTCCCAAACTGTTAGCCGTCCGACTGATGTTTCCGGCGTGCTGACGGAGTTGCGATTCCAGGAAGCGTTCCTCAAACATCCGCTTTGCTTCCGCAAAGGGGCGGGTTTCAGTAAAGATGGCAGCATCTCCTTCTGTAGAGACGACCTGATTCAGATGAGGTTTCACCTCGGGCAGATCAATCTCTTCATTAGGACTCAATATATATAGACGCTCGATGAGATTTCTCAGCTCACGGATGTTTCCAGGAAAGGGATAGCCAACTAACATATTCATGGCATCCCGTGAAAACTGTTTTGGCAAGAGACTTAGTTCAGCGGCGTAGTGGGTTAAGAAGTGATTGAGTAGGGTTTTGATATCCCCTTCTCGCTCACGGAGGGGTGGTAAATTGATTGGAACGACATTGAGACGATAAAATAGATCCTCTCTAAATCTTCCTTCGGAGACCATCTCCTCCAGAGGTTTATTGGTGGCTGCCAACAGTCGAATATCAACCGTCTGCGTCTGTGTGCCACCGACACGTTCAAATTTTCCATCTTCCAGGACACGCAGAATCTTGGCCTGGGCTGAAAGACTCATATCGCCGATTTCATCTAGAAATAAGGTGCCACTGTGGGCCATCTCGATTTTACCTTTTTTCTGACCAACGGCTCCTGTAAAGGCGCCCTTCTCGTGTCCAAACAGTTCACTTTCAACCAATTCTGAAGGAATGGCTGCAGCATTAAATTTCACAAAGGCATCCTCAGCACGGGGGCTGGCAGCGTGAATGGCGTGAGCGACCAGTTCCTTACCGGTACCACTTTCACCACGAATAAGCACCTTTGCCGAAGTGGGTCCCACACGACGAGCAGTTTCCAGTACTTGCTGTATCTGAGGTGAACTTCCCACCATGCGATATTTATCTTTCTGGGTTTGTTGAATCACGGCAGATCGTTTGGTCAGGGTTTGTTTTTCGGAGAGATTCCGAATGGCCAGTTTTACCCGAGCAAGAGACAGGGGCTTTTCCAGAAAATCATAAGCTCCAATTCTTAACGCATCAACGGCTGTTCCCACAGTAGCATGACCAGAGATCATAATGACATCAAGCGTTTCATCGATTAGGCGAATCCCCTTCAGGACTTCGATACCATCCATGCCAGGCAGACGTATATCCAGGAGTACCAGATCAACACTTTCATTCCTGAGGAGTGCCAATCCATCTTCACCGGTCCCGGCTTCCACCACAAGATGACCATCATCTTCGAGAATATCCCGTAGAGTTAAACGAATATTTTTTTCATCATCAATGATTAAAATTTTGATTTTGTGATCAGCCATTTTGCTACCCATTCTAGTTGGTTAATTGTTGTTTATTTTCCCGATTACAGGGAAAACTAATATTAAATGTGGAGCCCTCACCGAGGATGCTGGTGGCTTTGATATCACCACCATGTTGTCTGATAATACGACGAACGATGGCGAGGCCTAGACCTGTCCCCTTCTTTTTGGTCGTAAAATAGGGTTCGAAAATCTTGGTCAGATCAATTTCTGAAATCCCTTTGCCATGATCCTTGATACCAATAGTACAGGATTGGTTCTGGACACGGGTGAAAACTTCAATATGAGGCTCTTTCTCACAGGCTTGAATGGCATTCTGGATCAGATTTACCAGCACCTGCTTAATTTGCATGGTATCGGCAAAGATTTCCTTCAGATTTTCATCCAGATTGAGTTCAATTTTAGCATCATCGGAGTATTGATCTGAGATTTCACGTAATTGCTTGTTCAGGTCATAGTTTGAAAATTGTGCCTCAGGCATTTTTGCAAATCCAGAGAAAGCTGTCACCAGGGACTGGAGATTATCCACTTCTTCATTGACGATCCTCAGGGATTTTTCCAATATTTCAGGCAGATTTTCAGCCTTTTCATAATACTTCATTTCAAGCCGTTGTGCAGCCAGACGAATAGGGGTCAAAGGATTTTTGATTTCGTGAGCCATGGCACGGGCCATTTCCTGCCAGATCGTCTGTTTTTCTGCCTCAATCAAGCGCTCTTTACTTTGATTGAGTTCATAAACCATATTGTTGAAGGCCATAATGAGACCATTCAGCGGAGAATAAGCACTCTCTTTGATTTGGAAATTAAAGTCACCACCTTTTAACTGCTCAGTAGCTGAAAGCAAACGTGTCAATGGTCGCGTAATAAGCATAAACAGGAATAGGAATAGACTACCTGTGAGTATGACCATGACAATGACGATTCCAATGGAATATCGTTTGATATCCCGACTGTAAAAATCTCCAGCAATTTCAATCTTATGTAAATCTCTCAAAACCCCTTCTATTTCCTGGTTGAAAAAATCCAATTCACTGGAATCAAGCACGGTTGTGTAGGTTTTATGAAGTGCCCTGACCTTTTCTTTGGTATCTAGTTCAGTAATCTGCTCCTGATAGGCAGAGAGGTTGCTGATAAAAAAATCACGCATAAGCAGGGCGACAATCAAGGTCACCAGACTGACCAGAATCATAATCTGGATTCTGAACGAGGGCATTCTCAGTTTCATAGTACCAACTGCCTCTTTTCAAACGGTTCTGAGATATGGATGGGTCTGATACGGTTCCAGAATGACATGAGGTTAATGCGATCCGTAATACCGGGCATATCCATTTCCTCCATATAAGCAGAAATTCTCAAGAAATAAAACTGGTCATCCTCCATCACCCGCATTCGACAGAAAAGAGCATTTTCTATATTCACCCACTCTTCTTTGGCTGCTTCCAATGTGTAAACCCGACGGGTTTCATCAACCTCGCTACGGTAGACGTCATAGTCATCTTCCAGGAGCGAATAGCGAAAGTGGTGTTCCCAGTTAGCCATTGCCACAATGGAGTCATTTGATGCATTGACCAGGTCAACTTCAAAATGAATGATAACCGTATCACCGGATTCCAGAAGCATATCCAGGTCTGGTGTAAAGCTTTCCATAAGGACGGCTGAGCAGAAAAGCCGATCACCTTTCACTTCCAGACTCACATCCTGAAAGTAAGGATCGGTCCCAACAAATGCTGTAAGCAGGAGCTGAGAAACGAGGAAAGCACCAGCACTCAGTTTATCAGATAAAAACTGAAGCACGTGGGTTTTCCTGTCTTTTTACCTTGAGGTGCATCGTGAGTGTCATAGTCTGATGTCGCCTACTTGGGTTACTGGATTATTCCAGAATCACATTCATTTTCTTGATTCTGCCCTCAGGAATATTTCCTGAAGAAGATTTAATGATAACGATACTTGTTTTAGGGTTGACCGGGCGTCGAGATAACTGTACGACTCCACCTCCTGTATACTCCCTGACAAGGAAAACGCCCATCGAAGTTTCGATGAAGCGAATGGTAATTGTATGATTCGAACTGGTTGTGAAAATCCCCATCTCATGTGCTGCTTGATTGAGGGGGATTCCCGTTGGTGATATCACCTTCAGGTCCTGAGTGAGCAGTGCTGAAAACAAAGGAGATATCAGCAGGAGGATCAAACCAATATTTCTAAATATTATTTTCATATTATCTGCCTATAAAAATCATGATGCCGACATCGTGTAGATACCGGCATCATGAGATTCAATTATTCAGTTCTGCTTAGAAACCAAACCAGAGACCGAGGGACATTGTGGGAGCACTGAGCTCAGACAATCTACCCTGACTATTTTCAAGTTCGTATGTATCAATATTCGAATCGATGGAGCTGTTGCCCAGCGTGGTTTTCCAACCATCGCTGAAACCGTATCCGTAGAGATACCCAGCCTCAGCTCTCAGTCTCATCCAGCCTGTCAGTCTGATCATGACACTTGCTCTTGGGTGAGCGATGGCATAATTTTTTGAGAAGTTCACCGAGGTGCTTCGGGTATTAATAAGCTCGTCATTGAGATTTTCCCAGCTAAAAGCACCTTCATCTTGCGTCACATTCAAGTCAATGCCACCAAGTCCCAGGCCAACACCACCACTAAGGGTCAAAAATGAGAAAGGAGCTAATCTTTTTTCAATAGTCAATCCACCGAAACCTATTTTAAAGCTTACTTTTCTCTCGATAGGATCTGCTTCTGCAACATCCGTACTTAAATAAGTCGTGATTGTATTGGAGACGGAACCACCGTTGCCAAAGCCACCGAGGAACCAACCATTACCAACATAACCCTGTCCTGATCCACCCCAGAGTATGATGCCATCATCTCGGAAGGGCGTTGATTTCACACCAAGCTCGGTCATTAGACCATCCACACCGACCATGTCAAGGAATTCATCCTGAACCAGCATGGGAGTGAAACCACCACCACCATAACCGCGGGAGTTTTTACGTTTCTTCTCTTTTTTATCTTGCTCGGCCATTTTCAGCTGAGTTTCTTTTTCTTCCTTTACAGGAGCTGTAAAGGTGACAACTGTCGAATCAATTGCTTCATCTCTCCAGAAGACGATAGTAACCTGATCGCCGAAATCCTTGCCGCGAATTAAGCGTACGAGGTGATCCTCATAACGCACTTTGGTTCCACCAAAGTACATGATGATATCATCTTCAATAATTCCAGCCTTGTCAGCAGCGCCATTGTTCACGGTACCATTAACCAGTACACCATGGGCGTAGGGATAACGCATTTTGTAGGCGTCTTCAAAATCCATATTACTCAGATAAACACCCAGCTTGGGACGAGAATCTGAATCGTTGTCATTGATACGAATGTTGATGCCTGTTTCCACACCAATATCATCGAGAGCATCCTGAACTTCTTGAGCAACATCATTGAGTTCCTCTTCCAAGTCCTGGGCTATGTCGATTTGAATTCTTGTTCCACCCTGTGCATAAGCTGGGCTTGCGATCAGTAGCGAGACTGCAAAAGTCAGCACTATCGCCAGAGCTCCACGGCCTGCGATGGCGATCAATGTTCCTGAGAGGTTACTCCAGGCTACCAGATGATCTGTTGTTTTAGTCATTTTCGGGGTCCTTTCTAATCTATCGTTTTCCATTTTCAATTGCTTTCATCAAGGACAATTGCCATGCCACAATGAATTGGACATACGATAAGTCACAGTAATATCAATTTCTTATAGATGCATTTTATGCAAAATTTGTGAGGGTACATGGGGTCAATTTAGCATCATTCTGATATAGCGCCATATCAGAATGATATGTGCCTGATTTTAATTGGAATTCCATTTGCTCGAGGTCGTTGCCGAAATGCCTGGAAACGCTTGGGAAATGGGCTTTTAACGAGAAAAGGATTAGTGAGTTTGATGACTGATTTCGTGGACCAATTCGCTGAGAAGCGTAGCAAAATCTTCCCGCACACGGATGCCAGTTTCCATGACTTCTTCATGATTCAGCGGTTGATCCAAAATTCCTGCTGCATAATTGGTGAGGCAACTGATTCCCAGCACATGCATATCCAATTGAAAGGCTGCCATACTTTCGTGGACAGTTGACATTCCAACTGCATCCGCCTCTTTCATTCTCAGAAATCGTATTTCAGCAGGTGTCTCGTAGGATGGTCCATTTAAACCAGCATAGGATCCTGTCTTAAGTGGAACTGACACTCGTTGGGCTACCTGTTTGACGGTATCCATAAGCTCTGGAATAAAAATATTGTCAGGCTCTTCACCTTCTTGGTAAACAGACTGACCCGTCTGGTTCATCAACTTTGTGATAAGCATGAGATCACCAGGTGCATAGTCTTCACGGATACTACCAGAGGCATTGGTGAGAATGATGGTGCGTGCTCCCAGAGCTTGGAGGATCTGAATTGGATAAACAACCTGATCCAGAGTATAGCCTTCATAAAAATGAACTCGCCCAGAATTGACCAGTACAGGGACATCACCTAAGAACCCGTGGACCAATTCGCCGGAATGTCCTTCAACGGTTGAGACAGGAAATCCTGGGATCTTAGCAAAAGCGATGCGGGTAGTATTGGATAATGCATCTACAAAGTTTCCCAGTCCTGAACCCAGAACCAGAGCGATGTCGGCTTTAAATGTTCCGCGTTTACGAATCTCGTTAATGGCTGTATCAACTAATTCTGTATTCATCTGCTTACATTTAACCTCATAGGAACAAATTAATCAAGTCATTGCGAGTGTAGCGAAGCAATCTCAGAATCCTTGGGTAACGCATAGCCCGAGATCGCTTCACTAGGTTCGCGAAGACAATACGGATTTTCACAAACATTAAATCGTTTAAGCCGATTCAAGTGTTTTCACTCACTGCCGCCGTGCTCAATTGGCCGCAGGCAGCATCTATATCATCACCCTGACTCCAACGCACGGTGACTCCAAATCTTGCCCCTTCCAGTACTTCGAGGAAGCTCTCAATCCGTTTTTTTGAGGGGCGCAAATAGCCCCCAACCACTTCGTTATAGGGTATCACATTCACCTTGCAAAAAACCTGATTGGCGATTTTCAGCAAACGTCGTGCATCACCAAGACCATCATTAACACCCCGCATAAGCACATACTCGAAGGTCATCATATTCTTGGACAGTTCTGTATAATACTTGCAGGCTTTGACCAGTTCAGCGATATCCCATTTCTTATTAATGGGCATAATCTGGGTACGACTGGCGTCATCGGAGGCATTCAGGCTCACAGCTAGTTTATAACGGTGTCCCTCATCGGCAAAGCGACGAATCTGAGGGACCATACCACTGGTAGAGATAGTAATTTTGCGCGCACCATGTGCAAATCCAGACTCTGAATTGAGAATATCTGCAGATCGAATGACCTGATCATAATTGTGAAAGGGCTCCCCCATTCCCATGAAGACGATGTTGGTGATAGGCCGATCGCTGAATCGTCTGACATGCAGCAATTGATCAGCGATTTCTCCGGATGTGAGGTTACGCTTCAAGCCCATTTTGCCGGTGGCACAAAAGTCACAATCCAGAGCACAGCCCACCTGTGAGGAAAGACAGACCGTAGCGCGTTTGGCTTCTGGAATGAGGACGGTTTCAACAAACTTTCTGTCTCCAAGACGAATCAGAAATTTGGACGTTCCCTGAGTTTGTGAGGTTTGAACCTGATGGACACTGGTTATCTCCAAAACACATGAGGATTCAAGTTCTTGAATAAAATCTTTGGACAGATTGGTCATCTCAGAAAAATTCTGGACACCTTTCTCCCAGATCCACTGAAATAATTGACGACCACGAAAAGCCTTCTGTCCTTTTGTCTGGACCCAAGCTTCCATTTCAGACTGGCTCAAATTCTTAAGAATTATCTTATCACTATCCATGCAAGAAAATACACGATGTGTTGAGGAGTGAAACATCTTCTTTCGAGTTTGAGAGTTTTGAGTTTTTGAGTTTCATAAGCATTATGAGTTTATTGGTGGCAAAATTCCGTTTTGAGATGCACCCAATTGGTTTTGGCGGTTGGGTGAATGCGAATCCCCAGACTGGAGAATGAGCTTGCCTTCCTTGCCGAATCCTGAGCTTGTGTCATCCCGAGCGGAGTCGAGGGACGAGGGGATAGAGCAAAATCCAGCTGGAGTGAAAAATGGAAATGAAGTTTCTTTTATTTTACAGGATTTGTCTATTTTAAAGCTAGACTCACAAACTGACAGAAGTGGAGATACATCATTTGTTTACCAATGCTCGATATTTTATAAAAACAGCCTTCGGATTTTTCATCCTGGGTTTGCTTTACAGGACTCTATATGTATGGTGCCAGAACATTCGGATGGTCCATGCCTTTCACCATGATTCAGGCTCATGGGAGGTGTGTTTATGATGATTCTGGATGTAGCAGTTTGGTTTTTCCCCAGAGCCAAAAAAGATGACAAACATTATAACCCCGATATCATTCGCATCAGTTACTACCTCTTTTCCCTATCGACATTGCTAAGGTTCATCGTTGAAATTCTTCAGGGTTATTATCCACAAAGCCCAGCGACGCAGGTGGGTTTTTGGTGCTCTGTACTCCAGGTGATAGCCAGCATAGTACTGGTCTATAGTTTGTGGGGACGTATCAGACCGGTGGGGAGTCAGATTCGAGAACAGCGAGGAGAGAAGTTTTAGTCATGCAGAAATTGTTTTTATTGGGTCTATTCATGCTGGTTACCTGCACACCATTCACCTCAAAGCAAGATGGGATTGAGGAGGATAAATTGTTGATTGAATTCAGCGATTTGTATTCAGCTGGACACGAGCAACTGGAATTCTATCTAAAAACCAGGCCAGGGCTGGGACGCATGCTGGACAGCAACCTGGCTGCTACACTGCTTATCCATCTTACCATAGAATATGAAGATGGTGAAAAAGAACGGGTGCAACAGACGGGGAGTTTCATAGCGAATGGTCAATATATCCTGACGGCAGGGCATGGTTTCTATGTGGATTCTGGAAAACTTATTGGGCTGGAAGCTCAAACTATCTCACGCCACAATTTTCCATTGAATGTTATTGCATTAGGATATTCAAAGGATGAATACGCAAATAAAGATTGGGCTATTCTACAATCGGTGAGCCCACGGACCACCAAAAGCCTGGATTTTGACGGAAGGGTTTATACAGGTAGAGAAGCCATTATGCTGGGGTATCCTGGCGGTTTCGGGTTGGATGATAGCAATCGGGTTGTACACGCACTTGAAGTAGATCAGGGCTCGGTTTACCCCTTGGCTGTGATTTGTGAACGATCTCTAGCGCGACCAAGTATTCTGACTCCCAGAGTGGGAGCTATCCCCATCAGAGGCATGAGTGGGGCTCCAGTATTGAGTGAACAGGGTCAGCTTATTGGTATACTCAGTTCTATCAGTCGCACGAGGGGTGTAAGTGGCTGGCACTACATTTTTCATATGTCTGATATACCTTTTCAAACCCTTGATAGTTTATCGAAAACAGGGCTTGATTAACTCCATAGCTAGATAACTTTTCTTAGATCAAACTGTACCCGTCTTCGCTTTGATAGCTTCGCCGCGGTATCCGCTATTCAGAATGCCTCGCTCACTAAAATTACTGTGAATTGAATTCACTCGTGTAGATTTTATTCCATCTCAAGGAGAGCGAATAAATTAGGTATTGTGGGGAGGGGACTCATATCTTATTATTGCGCGCTCGTTTAACGAGACGACTGGGGCCAGGTAGCTCAGTCGGTAGA
>CAZDVD010000028.1:0-33853 GCA_964508765.1 uncultured Lentisphaeria bacterium | reverse complement strand
TGCCGTCCCCAAAGACTGCAGCGCTTCAAAGAGAAGGCGATGGAATCATCCTTCGGCATTTCCGAAAAGATTTTAGCCTCCCGAATTTCAAAACGAACATCAAGGCGTTGGGAAAAGCTATCTTCGGTGTATTGCTGAAAGCTCAAGCCTTCCATCTCTTCATACTCGTTCCCATACCATAGAGCGTGTAGAACAATCCCACCCTCATTTTAGAATATTGTACTGAACGGCTAAGGACTTTTGGCACTCATTAATACTGAGATGTTGGAGGGCCTTCTTGGAATACCTCTCTTCTAAAGTTGACTTTTTTGTAATGCGCCTATCTATTGCCGCGATGGTTCTGATCTCTGTTTTTTACATAAATGAGCTTAAATCGTCCTGTTGGGCTTTCGCGCATATCGATATCAAACACCCCGGTTGATTTAATTAGGGGGGTCAGTTTTAAAAATCCATAATTTCTGGAATCAAAGTTGGGCTGCTTCTTTTGCAGCAAATTGCCTACATCACCTAGGAATGCCCAGCCATCATCGTCTGCCAGGTCAGATACAGTGGATGAAATCAACCTGATGACCTGAGGGGTAACCTTGTCAATGCTCTTCGACTTGGATCGTTTGTTCTTGGTCTTTTCAGACTCGTTTTCTTCGGCGATATTTTTAAGAATTTCAATATAGATAAAGCGATCACAGGCCACAATAAAGGGGTGGGGTGTTTTCTTTTCACCAATGCCAAAGACCTTCATGCCAGCCTCCCTCAGACGAGTTGCCAGTCTGGTAAAATCACTGTCGCTGGATACCAAACAGAAACCGTTGACCTTTTCTGAATAGAGAATATCCATGGCATCAATGATCATGGCGGAATCTGTGGCGTTTTTACCGGTGGTATAGCCATACTGCTGAATGGGTGTGATGGCATTTTCCAGGAGGATATTTTTCCATTTGGAGAGGTTTGGTTTGGTCCAGTCCCCATATATGCGCTTGATGGTTGGATTGCCATACTTGGCAATTTCTTCCATCATCTCTTTTACATGGGCAGATGGAATATTATCACCATCAATTAAAACTGCGATGTTTAAATCCATAACGCACCTCCCGAGTGGTTTTTACTGGGTTATAAAACGTGAAGTTCGTCGGATATTAACCAGCAGGAGGAGAAATGGACACACTAAAACAATGCTTCTGCCCACGTAATGACAGCAGGAGAATGTCCGATTTTGTGGTTACGAACAGACAGCGCTTTTGTCATCCCGAGCGGAATCGGGGGATATACTTTTCAAATGAAGGCTAAGAACCCCTCGACGGAATTTATGCCAAGTGGAGTCGAAGTGCTCGGGGTGACACAGACTACTCTATCTCCAATGTCCGGATTCCAATAGCCGGCAGCTGCCTACTAAGTCTTCGCGAAGGAGTGAAACAACTGAAGCGATCTCGACTTATCCGTAAACCAAGGATCCGGAGATTGCTTCATCGGGCTAAAGACCTCTTCGCAATGACGATAAGGGGTAACCCGGCGGCTGAGAAAGCCTGTACTGAGCACTTCGACTCCGCTCTGTATTAACTCCGTCGAAGTATCGAAGCCAAAGGGTATTTCATTGCGGAAAATGGACATTTTGACAAGCTCAATGTCCAAACTATAATCGCATGATATATTTATCTTTTAAAGGAAAGATTTGATCTGACCAGACACGTGAGAATCGGGATCTGTTCACCGCTGGCTTTTTCATCATCATGGAACAGAGCCGCATTTGGATTTTGGTGCTACTGGCTTTGGAATACAGTTGCAGGGCATGTTTTGAAAAATCCCTGACCATAAAATCAAAAATTTGATCTATCGTATCGTCTTCAATATCGTAAATCCGTGCATTTTCCAGCACGAGTTGACCATAAACAACCAGAGTAAACAACTCCCCCAGTGCCATAAGAAAGTCAATGTCTTTGCGTTGTTCCTTGTCTGGCTTGGCCAGCATGAGCATGGTTTTCAACAGGCGAATCTGTTGTTTAAAAATCCTCACATTGGGAAGTTGAACAGATTGATAGACATTTCTATAATCATGAAAGCGTATGCTTCCCAATCCCCTGGCAGGTCCCTGCTTGAACAGGAAGTCATCATTACTGGCTTGCGATTGTTTTTCCACAAAAGGAAAGTCAGTGGCTTTAAAGAAATAATTCGCCATGAACTTGAGTATCAGTGCGATGTTCACATGAACGGTGCCCTCCAGTTTGGGGAGAGCTCTAATATCACGAGTAACCATATCAAAAAAAGTGTCTTTTTCAAACCCCTTGGCAGCAATCACATCCCAGAGCAGATCGATGACTGCCTCACCCTGGGTGGTAACTTTCATTTTTACCACGGGATTGTATAACAGATATCTTTTGTCATCAGGAGAAGCCACACGCATATAGTCTGCGGCGCGTAGGGCCACCAACTTCATGGCTACCAGTCGCGTATAGGCATCCATAAACATCTGTTTGACATGGGAAAAATCAGTGACGTGCATATCATATAGCCTGCGCTGAGATGCATGGCTGAGAGCCTCGTAAAATGCGTGCGTACACATCCCGATGGAAGCCCAGCCCAGATTGTACTTTCCAATATTGACGGTATTCAGCACTGCGTTCCAGGCCTCCGGACCCTTGTGGAGAATATCCTCCTCTGAAATGGGATAATCATCCAGGGTGTATTCGGCCACATAACTCTGGCTATTCACCACATTTTTAACACAGCTGTATTGTTCGTGCTGATAGTTCGCGACAAAGACGACATAATCTCCAGAATCAGCCATTTTGCCAAAAGTAGAGACCATTTTAGCCGTATTGCCATTCCCGATATAGTACTTGGATCCATTGGCCAGATACTGACCGTCTTGCTGCGGTGTCAGTGACATCTCCGTCGAATAGATATCAGCTCCATGATCCTTTTCAGACAAACCGAAGGCAAAGACCTCACCTTCTTCAAGGAGGCGGGCAGCCCGTTGCTTTAAGGCTTCGTTTTCAGACATCCAGATGGGGCCCAACCCTAGAATGGAGACCTGCCAGGTGTACCAGTAAGCCAGACCATAGAAGCCCAGTATTTCATTAAAATGAGCAATACGCCAGGTATCCCAGCGATAATTTTTTTGTCCGTAAGCGGGAGGGGTTAGAAGCGTAGCGAAGATTTTTTCTTTTTTTACAAAGTCTAAAAAATCAGCATACCAGATACGGTGGGTATCATCGTCTTTTACCTTTTGAAGCCCTTTGGTCTCAAAAAATTCAATGGTTTTCTGGATGATATCCTGGAAGCATTGATCCTCGTGTTTTAGCGAATAATCAGTCGGATTGAGTAACATGAAGCTCCCTATTGAATAATGAACTGCTTTTATCAATGAATCAATTGTTCAACTACAATTGAGCGAGGTAAAGATACAATCTGCTAGTGGCGGGTACCAGCTATTTGGATGTGGGGGGTCATCCTTTTCTGTCTTCGCAAAGGATTGAAGTGACTGACGCGATCTCTCTACGCTAAAGCTTCGAGAGATAAATCTCGGTCAATCCGCTAGCCAAGGATTCGGAGATTGCTTCGTCATTACATTCCTCGCAATGACATACCAGCTGATCCTATCCCGTCTTCGCGATCCCGACAGACATGTCGGGAAAAGCGATCTCGGTTTCATCTCTAATCTTGAATCTGGAGATTGCCACAGCTTTCACTTCGTTCAAGCTTCGCAATGACAATAAGTAAATACTCTATTTTGTCAATACATCAAAGCTGATGACGAAATCATCATAGATGGCTTTGTCACCTAAACCATCAAAGAATTTGCCTGATCCATAGCGAATTCCATAGAGCGTGCGGTCAACGATGATCTTTCCGCTGGCGCTTGAATGCTTTGACTTCATATCAACCAGGGTCTTAAAGCTCACGGCATGGGTGATACCCTTGATGGTTAATTCGCCTTTGATCTCATAATTTTCCTCACCCGGCCCGGCCTTTTGTATGGACACGGCTGAAGTGATCTCAAAAATGGCGAAAGGATACTGAGTAACCCCGAAAAAAGCATCGTCCTTGAGATGTTTTTCCAGATTACCCTTCTTTTTGGGGTCTTTGATATCCAGGACATTGATACTCTTCATATCAAAGACAAGGCGTCCGGCTACGAGAGTCCTGTTTTCTATCTCCACCTCACCTTTTTTCAACTGAAGATTACCATTGTGTTGACCCATAACCTTTTCGCCCAGCCATTCTACCTTGCTACGAGTCACATCGATTGGGGTGCCGGCGAGGGCAACTTGCGACAGCAATAAGGTACTCATTGCTATAAGGGTGAGATACTTTTTCATGTTCATATATTTCTTCTTCCTTGGTTTAATCCTATTTTTGAGAATATGCCATCCCGTCTTCGCGATCCCGACAGGTCTGTCGGGAGAAGCGATCTCGGTCTCATCGCCAATTAAGATTTTGGAGATTGCCACGTCCCCCGCATACTGCGGGGTCCTCGCAATGACAAAGTTACGATTTTTTCTTCCCTACACTCACATCGGGGGCGTTGAGCTCCAGTTTTGGGGTTTTGGAAGGTTTTTCCATGGCTTTGAAGTCAGCCAGAATTTCAGGACCGTGTCCAGTGGGTGTCACATTCTCATAGATTTTTCTAAGAATGCCTGTTTCATCGATGAGATAGGTTTTGCGAGATGGCATAAACAGCCCCTTGGCTCCATAGGCTTTGGCTACAGATTTGTCTGAGTCACTGAGCAGTGTGAAGGGTAAATCATATTTCTCAGCGAATTTCTTGTGACTTTTCACATCATCATAACTCACACCAAAAACCTTGATGCCATTCTTTTCAAATAGACTGTAGTCATCACGAATAGAACAGGCTTCTTTGGTGCAACCTGGGGTGTCATCTTTGGGATAAAAATATACCACTACTTTGTGTCCCTTGTATTCTGACAGGGTATGAGATTTCCCGTCCTGATCCAACATGGTAAAATCTGGTGCAAGCTCCCCCAGCAAGGAGGCTCCCTGTGCGCCCAGCGCCATTCCAAAAAACATGAGTCCTGCCATTACTAATTCATTCATTTCAGATGTATTCCTATCGTCATTAATTCTTTTCTCTTTGATCCACAACGGGGGTATCGGTTACGTTATCATTCAGGTCTTGGACAATTACTCGTACATGATACCGATTCCCACAACGCCAATACCATTATGGGCGCCGACAACCGGTGATATTTCCTGGATATAAGCCGGAGCTTTGCCCAGTAATTTTTCCAGGTCTGAGGCATAACTCTCAGCCCGATCCAATGCTCTGGCGTGAACAATGGCATAATTCCATATCTGTCCTTTTTCAGCATAATCAGCTGCCATTTTTTTAATCTTTTCCATGTTTCCCTGTCTACTGAAGGATTTCCCATAGGCCACCCCCTTACCGGCTTTATCCAGGGAGATAATGGGCTTCAGGTTCAGTAGCTTGGCGACCAGCCCCTTCATGGGACTCACTCGTCCACCACGAACCATATATTTCAACGTAGCCACATCTACGAAAACCTTGGTTTTCTCCACATAGCTCTGTGCTAATTCTTTGAGTTCAGAAATGTTCTTGCCGGCTTCGATAGCCTGGGCCAGTCGGTAAACAATCAGACCCTGGGAAACGGAGAGTTGCTTGGAATCCACCACATGAATGTCATCTCCTTCATGGCTATCAACAGCCTGGAGTGCCAAATTGTGAATACCGCTGAGCTGACTGGAGATATGAACACTCATCACTGAATCATAATGGGTTTTCAAAAAGGATAGGAGGTTACTCACCATGGCTGGACTTGGCTGTGCCGTTGAAGGATGAATGGGTGCAGCATCCAACATGCTGTAGAATTTTTCCGGGGTAATTGTCACTTTATCCAGATAACTGCTATCTCCAAAATTCACAGTAAAGGGAATCACATTGATCTGATACTTCTCAATAATTTCCTGGGGAAGATCACAGGCAGAGTCTGTCACCAGGGCAATGGGGAATTTCCGATTATGACTTACATCAAACTGCCTCAGCATGTCCTCAGCCTTCAAGCTGGCCAACTCACCCTTCTCACGAAGCCAGTCAAATAACTCGGCAGGATCATTGGTGTGCACATGGAGTCTCATACGCTGGGGTGAACCTGCTACAACCACTGAATCGCCAAAGGACTCTGCTTTTCGCTTTATCTCGACAAAATCTACCTGGCTATCAGTAATCAAAGCTTCCGTGCAATAACGGTAGGGAATATTCTCATCCCCTGTGAAATGATGAATCTCCTGGCTTTCTTCTGGTTTTTCAAACAGAGGAATATCTCTCAAATTACCTGCTTTGATAAATTCTGTGATCCCTTGTAAGAGGTCTACAAACCCCTTAGCGCCTGAATCAACCACACCTGCTTTGGCCAGGACTTCCAATTGTTTTGGTGTGTCCGTGAGCGCTTTTTCAGCCTCTTCAAGCGATTTATGGAGGATGATCTGGAAATCATCTGAAGTAGCGCTGAATTTTTTAAGCGCTATAGACCAGGCACGCATGACGGTGAGAATGGTTCCTTCAACCGGGTTAACCAGCGATTTATAGACATGTTCCACGCTTATCCTGGCCGCTTCGACAAATTTTGCCGGTGTTGCCAATTTTTCGGTTTTCAAAGATATGGACAATCCATAAAGAAATTGGGCAAAGATAATTCCTGAGTTTCCCCGACTCCCCATGAGGGCTGCATCAGCCGCCTCTGATACGACGTTCCCCAGGGAGGGGTCAGTGGGAAGTTCTGCTGCAACGGCTTGAACCGTTGATGCCAGATTGGTTCCCGTATCAGCATCAGCAACAGGAAAAACGTTTATTTTGTTCAGATAAGCCCGGTCATTAATAATGGCCTGGGCTCCGGCAATAAAAGCTGCCCTGAATCGATATCCGTCTATGTATTTCACACCTTGTCGTGCCGCTAACTCACTCATTAAAACCTCTGCGATTCATTTGGACTACTCAACCCTACGACCAGATCTGGGGAACTTTTTGGATTTTATCCAGTGCATAGCCCTGTTTTTCAACTTTATCTAAGATACTCTGATAAACCCCATCGGGAAGACTGGATTCTCTGGCCATAATCCATAAATATTTGCGATTGGGTACACCAATTACCGTATAACTGTAATCGTCTGCCAAATCGATGATCAGATAACCAAGCTTTAATGGCCAGATGGGTTGAACCCGCCATTCCGCATTGGTATCCTGGTTATAAATAAAGCCCTTTTGGGTCATATGTTTGGGTTTCCCCTGAGGTGAACCTGCCCGATAATCAAAAGATACCTCAACGATTTCTTTTTCGGGGTTCCAGGTGTAATTCTCAATGGCGTTGACGGCGCCCTTTTCAAAAGGGGTGGGAATATTGGCAATGACATACCAGTCGCCCATGAATCGATCCAGATCGACGTAGTCTACCAGTATTTGTTCAGGTTGTTTTTCTGCAGCGTTAAGCATGGTTAGCAATCCTATCAATAGTAAAAGTGTTATGTTAAAAATAGTGTGCTTGGTCATTTTCGTTTTCCTGGAAAAAAGGCATTGGTACTTTCGATATAGGCGGCATAGTCAGGTTTGGTTTTTCTCAAAAGATCATCCAACATGGCAACCCCGGAGACCTTTATGAGCAACCAGGTCATGATGATGGGACTGATTACTATCCAGAGCGTACTGACTTCGATGGCTATGAGGGTAAAGCCCCACCAGAGAAGTGCTTCTCCAAAATAATTGGGGTGGCGGGTCAGACTCCAGAGACCCGTGTCCAAAACCTTGCCCTTATTGGCGGAATCTTTTTTGAATGTGCGCAGCTGCCAGTCACCCACGGCTTCAATCAGAAAACCCACTGCAAAAAGCATAATTCCAATCCAATCGATAAGAGTCAGGGATGACTTGTCCTGCAAACCAACCAGCAGGGGGAGAGAAACAATCCACATCACCACACCCTGGAGGATAAACACCCGCAAATAGCTCAACCACCACCACTTCGCACCGAATTGCTGGCGCCAATTGGCATACCGAGCATCCTCGGCCTCACCGAGATTTCTCACACCAATATGCAAGGTCAGTCTGAGACCCCAGAGCAGGACGAGCGTGTAGAGGAGACGCGGTTGAAAAGCATTGCTATAGGCTGCGGACAGATAGAAGTAACCAACAACAATAAAACCCAGCCCCCAGAAAATATCCATGATGCCGGCGTCTTTTTTGATAAGACTGACGATCCAGATAAGACTTACATAAATGAGGATGGCCAGACCACCCTGTAGAAATATTTGTTCCATTTAACTCTTCCCCTCTACGCCACGGCGCTCTGTTTCTATAAGTGCATCTTTAAATATACCCACAATGGATACCCGATTAAAGTAATCACTGACGGAATCAGGAATCCAGCCACCGGGATCCATCACGAGACGGTAGGAAACGTTAAATTTTCCGTCCGGTCTTTTATTCATGGACCAGGAACCCACACCAACATCGATGTAAACGCCTGATCTCTCATTGATGGTGAAATCAGCTAAACTTTTTTGCGGAACCAACTCCCAGTCTACCCTGGTTGATGAAGTATCTGGTCTGAACATCTTGAAAGCATACACTCGATCAGAAATGAGAGGTACTTCTACATATTGATAGCCAACGATATGGTCTTCATTGTCTGCAAGCAGGGTGCACTCCATACCGGGTGCGCTGGTAAGAAACTGACCATAATTGGCCAGGTCTTCAATAACTCGCGCCAGTATTTCTGGGTCGATCTCAATGATCTGACTGACTTTTACAGCCTTCACATCGATTCCATCTATTTCCTTTTCGGCGACAGAGATTCCATCATCTCTTTTTTCAACAAGTGTCCATTTTTCTTCATTGTATAGTTTTTTAGATAAGACCACCGGGGAGGCCATTCCAATTAATGGAAGAACGAAGCTAATTGAGAGGACTGATGCTATGATACGGTTCATCATGCAGCACCTCCATCCAGCCAATTGTACAGTTTTACCAGACCAGGGATAGCCAGACCCCAGAAAACACCCAGGATGATCACGGTAACTGTCGTACCCTGGTTAAAAATGATGGCATCAAATTTTGCTCCGGCCATATATGAAAGGGGACCAAAAACAGCACCCATCACAAAAGCCAGGAGCGTTCTGTTTTTTAACCAACCCAGAGAGTGATTTAGGGTTGCAGCAAAGCCACCCCACATCGCTGTAATCCACAGGGGGGCCAAAAAGGGTGCAAAAGAGTAGCCTCCAGCATAGCTCAAAAAACCAGTAGCCGTAAAAATCGTATCGGCAAAGGTACCAGCCGCCATGGCGGATAGAATTAACAGGGTTTCAGATTTTGGTTTGGCTAGCGAGAAATGGTCTGCCACTAAATAGAGGGTCATTACAAGAGGTCCTAAAAAGGGATACCCCATAACAATACCCAGAACGGTGAGCCACCAAGCTGATTGAAAACCCAGTGCATTAAATCCTAATTTCAGTGTAGCTGTCTTTGTATTCATATCAAATCCTTCATCTATAACTAACGCTCAATTCGCGCATGCCATAATTAAATCGCGCATATCGCGCATTTCAAGTCTTTTCTCGTTTTAAAATAAAAAAAAGCCCAGGGGGTTTCCCTGAGCTCATTGTTTAATAATAGTTAGTAATGAACTAGATGTGTTTAATAAAAATCAATTTAGATGTATCAAACCCCAACTTTTTGGCCTCGCTGATAAAGTCCTGCCTCACATCCCAATCCACTTCTGGCTCCCTGGAAAGTAGCCATAGAAAGGACATGTCCTTGCCAGCTACAAAAGCCCACTCATAGTCTTCGTCCACCTTGAAGATGACATAGGGGTAATAAAAGGGGCGCATATAGGAGATCTTCAGGAAACCCAGCTTCTCTTCATCCACAAAAGAGGCCAACCCCTCGGCATCGCGCCACTCTTGCCGTTTCACCATATAACCCGAGTTCTTTATAGTTATACTCCCATTAGCGTTGCGAGAATAATCTGTAGTGACGCTATTCATACCCCGTTCAAAGCGGTGATCCAGACGGGCATTCTCATACCACCTACCCATGTATTTTTTAAAATTGAAATTCTTAACTGGTTGAATACCATCAGGTTGTTCCACCCCACAACCAATCACAATAATAGACACTAAAATGATTAATATTTTTCGCATCCCATTGCCCCTCCTTAACTTACTTCCCTTTAAGGTTGTTCAACCGCTTCCTGATTTACAAAAATTAAGTTGCTGGTTTCAAACCCAAGGGCTTTCACCTTCTCAACAAATTGATCCCTCAGTTCCTGGCTTACCTGGGGTGTCCGTGACAGGAACCAAAGGTATTTGGTGTTGGATCCAGATACAAAAGCATATTGATAATCCTGATCCAGTTCAAAAATAGCATAGCTGCCATAAAAGGGACCAAAGAACGAGACCTTTAAATGTCCGACCTGTTCATCCCCAACAAAAAAAGCTTTCCCCTGCGCATCTTTCCATTTTTTCTGCGCGGTTGAATAGCCCCTGTTGGTCACACTTACACCGCCATCAGGTTTCAGGGCGTATTCAGCAGTCACATTCTCCAGCCCGCGTTCAAAGGAGTGATCCAGCCTGGCAATTTCATACCATTTTCCCAGATAGCGATCCAATTCAAAATCCTGAATGGCACTCACTCCATCAGGAATATCCAGACACCCTCCACACAAAAAGGGCATTAGGATTGTTAGTATTTTTTTCATAAAGCTCCCCGTTTCTTATTTACTTTTTCAGTTGTCGTCCAAAATATACTTGTCTCCGAATAGGATTAAATGTCTTTTAGGTTAGCAGAGATAAATAATTCTACTAAAAAATCTTTCAGCCCCTTGACCCGGAGTGCATCTTTTACGACCAATAACATTCCGCAAAGGCGGATAATACAGGATACTTTTATGAAACTACTCTCCTATGGACTGGATTATCGCATGGAACCCAGATTGGCCTTTTCTCTTGGCGGACAGGCTATTGATGTCATGCGGGCTTCTCTGTGGATGAAAGAAGATCGCCATGCCCAGGACTTTTTGAATTTGGCTTCATCCATGAAGCTGGCTCTGGAGGATTGGCAACGTTCTTTTTCCCTGCTTTCTCAACTGGAAGAGGCTTTTAAAAATATTGACACGACAGGTCTATCAATCCATGCTCGACCTCTGGCCCAGGCTGAGGATGATATCGTTTTCTTTGCCCCCATACCCGACCCACCCAGCATCCGCTTTTTCAATGCCTTTGTGGATGAGTCTCCTGAATCTTTCGACTTTGGACAAACCCAGACACTCCTGGGTCATGGTCAGGAACTCATCCCGACAGGACTCTCACCGCGGGGGGAAATCGCCACCATAATTGCAGCTAACAAAATGGGTGAGAACCCCGAAATTGCTGGATACACTATTGTGAACAATTGGACGGCTGCTCAGGAGAAGGCTTCAGGAAAAACAGGCTTTGCCCTGGGTCAGGCTACCTCTCTGGGACCCTATCTGGTTACATCAGATCAGATTAAATCCCTGATGATTGGCAAGGGTCTTAATATGGATATGCAGATCAGTCTCAATGGACACACTGAAGTTGATACCCGGCTGAAAGAGATGAACTTTAGTTTTGATGACATGATTAAATATGCCAGATCAACCCGTGTTACTGCTGGGGATATCTTCTGCTCTGGCAGCCCTTCCAAAAGGGATTTGACGCTCAGCCTGGGACAGAAAATAGATATTGAGATCCAGGCTTTGGGCATGCTCTCAACTGTGGTGGCTTGAAGCAGCTTGTCTTCCCTGAGAATTCCAGAAAGTGAGCTCGAGCTCAAAGCCATCCGGTCAGGTGGACCCGGTGGACAAAATGTCAATAAGGTTGCTACTGCTATTCAGCTCCGTTTTGACAGCCAGAATTCCAGTCTCCCCGATCATATCAAAGAACGGATATTAAAATTAAGGGACCAGCGTATCAACTCAGACGGAGTTATAACCATAACTGCCAGACAATATCGTAATCAGGAGGCCAACCGTTTGGCGGCGATGGAACGACTGGAAAAGATTCTTCAGAAAGCTGAGCTAGAGCCGAAAAAGCGCAAAGCGACCCGTCCAACTCGCGCCTCAGTAACCAGGCGACTGGAAACCAAAACCAAACGGAGTCGGGTGAAACAACTTCGTACCCGCGTCAAGCCAGATGATGAATAGCCAGGTGGGAGCCAACCATGACCAATAAAGTGATGTGGACACCCAGCCAGGAGCAACTGGATCAAGCCCAAATGACTCAATTTCGTCTAGATGTAAATGCCAAATATGGATTGAGCCTGAACACCTATAAGGATCTTTATCAATGGTCACTGGATCATGCCGCTGAATTCTGGTCTGAGATATGGAATCTCGGTGGGATCATTTCCAGTGCAAATGCTACCGAAGTCGTGGATAACCTGGGGAAAATGCCTGGAGCAAAGTGGTTCCAGGACTCCCGCCTCAACTATGCAGAAAATCTGCTGCGTTATCGGGATGACCGGATCGCCATTCATTTCCGTGGGGAAGACCAGGTTCAACGCTCTCTGACCTATGCCCAACTTTATACACAGGTCGCCCATACCGCTCGGGCTATGCAGGATGCTGGTGTCACTCGAGGTGACCGTATTGCCGGATTTATCCCAAATCTTCCTGAAGCGATTATCGTCATGCTGGCTGCTTCGAGCCTGGGAGCGACCTGGTCATCTTCATCTCCTGACTTTGGCATTAAGGGGGTCCTTGATCGATTCTCTCAGATTGAGCCCAAACTTATTTTCGCTGCTGATGGTTACTTTTACGCCGGCAAGCTTTTTGACTCACTGGAAAAACTCAAAAGCATCTTACATGAACTGCCATCAGTGGAAAAAGTGGTGGTCATCAGCTATACCCAGACACCAGATCTTTCAGGAGTACCCAACAGTATTCATTGGGATGATTTCATCGATAATGATGCGACTGACGTGAGTTTCACGCCGCTTCCCTTTGATCATCCCCTGTATATCATGTACTCATCTGGTACCACGGGACTTCCAAAATCCATCGTTCATTCCGCTGGTGGCACTTTGATCCAACATGTGAAGGAACTGATCCTCCACTGCGATTTAAGGCGTGAGGACACCATCTTTTATTTCACAACCTGTGGCTGGATGATGTGGAACTGGTTGGTGAGCAGTTTGGCCGTAGGGGCTACCCTGGTCCTCTATGATGGAAATCCATTTTACCCGGGACCAGAAGCTCTCTGGAAGATGGCTGAGGAACTTGATATCTCCGTTTTTGGCACCAGCGCCAAATATCTGGATGCCCTGGAGTCGGCGGGATCGAAACCAGGTAAAGATTTTGAATTGTCAGCATTGCGGGCCGTTCTCTCTACTGGTTCGCCTCTCTCAGAAGAAAGCTTCGACTTTGTATATGGCGACATCAAGAAGGATGTCCTCCTGGCTTCCATATCGGGCGGAACCGATATCGTTTCCTGTTTTGTTCTGGGGAATCCAACCCTGCCTGTGTATCGCGGGGAATTGCAGTGCCGTGGTCTGGGAATGAGAGTGGAGGCTTTTGATGATTCTGGCCAGGGTGTGCTCAATGAAAATGGCGAACTGGTGTGCACTCAGGCGTTTCCATCTATGCCTGTCTTCTTTTGGAATGACCCTGAGGGCGAAAAATATCATTCCGCTTACTTTGCCGATTATCCCGGCATCTGGCGTCATGGGGATTTTATTGAGATCAATGATCATGGTGGTGTGCGTATCTATGGTCGCTCTGATGCCACCCTGAACCCCGGCGGTGTACGTATTGGAACCGCTGAAATTTATACTGTGGTTGAGAACCTGCCTGAAATAACGGATAGTCTTGTGGTGGGTCAGGCCTATCAGGATGATGAAAGGGTGATCCTCTTTGTGAAATTGCCAGACGGTGGTGTGTTGGATGAGGCTCTAGTGAAGAAGTTAAAAACCGCTATTCGTCAGAACTGCACTCCCCGACATGTCCCTGCAATCATTCTTGAGACTACCGATATTCCGTACACCATTAATGGTAAAAAGGTGGAAGTTGCTGTGAATAAAATTATCGGGGGTAAAGAGGTCCGGAATCAATCCGCCCTGGCAAATCCAGAATCCCTGGAGTTGTATAAAAATTTGGGGGCTCTTAACCAATAAACAGAAGATTCTAAATGAATTCAGAACCTGAAAACGAGAAAAAAGAGAAACATCCACCACGCTATCTTGGTGCCGGCCTCGTGCTCGGCGTGGGCGTGGGGGCAGCGTTAGGAAATATTGCTGTCGGGATTGCTGTGGGATTGGCTATCGGAGCTGCCCTGCACTCTTACCACAAGGAAAAACAGCAGAACGAAAATGACGGTGAAGATGGGGACTCCCATGATGGTGGAGAAGAGAAGGAGTAACCCGCTCTCAAGGTATTAGAATCCTTGCAAATCAGAATCGTCGAGATTGCTGCGCTACGCCCGCCTTCCTGCAAGTACGCAGTACGGCGGACAGGCTCGCAATGACGGCCATGGGCACTAAGTACTCAACAAAATGTCCCTCAGCAGGGTCAGAATGCAAACCCTGTCAACTTCATAATTCATAATTCATAATTCATAATTCATAATTCATAATTAATCCCAACCCTCCAAAACCACCTTACCAAAGGCATGCTCAAATTCCAGATGATCATGAGCATCACGAATATTCTGAAAAGAAAAAACCTGGTCTATAACTGGAATCAAGGCCTTCTGCTCTGCCAGGTGAAGACACTCGTAAAAATCAGAAACCGAGCCCATGGTTGACCCCAGTATTGACTGCCGTTTGTAAAATAAGTGCCTGAGGTTTACCTCGCCTTTCACACCAGTGGTTGCTCCACAGGTCACAATCCGCCCTCCCACAGCCAGAGCTTTCATAGAATCCGACCAGGTACTTGCGCCAATATGTTCAAAGACAACATCTGCTCCGCGACCATTAGTCAGCGCTTTGACCTGTTTAGAAAAACCTTCCTGACGATGATTCAAGACTTCATCAGCTCCCAGAGAAAAGGCCAGCTTCTGTTTTTCTTCAGATCCACCTGTTGCTATGACCCGAGCACCCAGATAGCGACCCATCTGTACCGCCATACTACCCACGCCTGAACCTGCGCCCAAAACCAGCAGGGTTTCTCCAGGGCGGAGTTGAGCTCTGTTTTTCAGCATATTCCATGAGGTAAGCGATGCCAGGGGCAAGGCGGCGGCTTCAATAAAACTGAGGTTTTTGGGTTTCGGTCCAATATTCGCAGGAAACAAACACATATATTGTCGTTGAACCCCGCCTTGTGTCTCACCGAGTATCCCATAAGAGGCACACATGTCTTCTTGACCTGACTGACACGCCTCGCATTCTCCACAAAAGGTCCCGGGTTGGATAACCACTTCATCTCCAACATTCCAATCCTTCACAGCGGATCCTATTTCAGCGATAACACCAGAGGCATCACTCCCAGGGATATGGGGCAGGGGGATGTTCAAGCCCGGCAATCCTCGGCGTAACCAGAGATCAAGATGATTAAGGCTGGCAGCTCTTATTTCAACCCGTACTTGATGATCATCAGGACGCGGATTTTCCATGGGCAAAATATCTAAGACCTCACTGGAACCATGTTTTGAAAATTGGATGCCAATCATGATTAATCCTTAACCTGTTTGATAATTATTTGTTCTCTTCCAGTTTTCCGTTTCATCTGAATCGTGCAAAAAATAACTTTATTCATCTAATACGGGGACAAGATATTGAAAAAACCACTGCTTCTGTCATTATCAGTTCTAATGATCATATCATGTTATCCACTGGGAACCTTTCAAGGTCCCGATGTTTTACCTGTGGGTAAAGAAACCCTCGGTATCGGTTTGAGCTGGATGTCCAATATTATTTCCCTCCAGGATTCCAGCAATGGAGATGAAACTGCTTTTCTGGCAGATGCCAGCCTGCTCTTCAGGCGGGGTTTTTCAAACAATACGGAAATAGGTATCAAGTTTGTCGGACTACCCTGGGCCAATGGGGCTATCCTGACAGATGTGAAATGGCTGATGGTTCATGAGCCCGTAAAGGTCGCCGTGGATTTTGGGATGTCCTATTGGACGAATACATCAATTCAATCATTTCTTGGTTACCATCCCGCGATCATCGTTGGTGGAGACAATTATTTTGTGGTAGGGCAGTACAACTATGTCCGATCAAGGATGGATGTATTAAAAACACAAGACTTGATGCTGGGTCGTCAGTTTGTCATGAAGAGCAATGACTATGTTTTCACACCCCTCTTTGGTTTACATCGGGATTCATCTGACCCCGAAAACCTCTTCTTTTCCCTGGGGTTTGGCTTTTCAGGACCCCTTGATGATTGGGCGCGCCCCTAGATTTTATTTCTCATACCATAGGGTTGTAAATTTGGCAAACGCCCGTTTGCCGCCAATGGCTCGCTGGGAAATCAGTGAAAATAATCCATATGCAAGAGCAACTCCAATTGCCGCCCAGAAATAGAGCGGGTTGGCTTTCGTGATGCTATAGGCCGGAAGGTTAATGGACAGAATAAATGGGATCACCAGAAAAAAGGTAAAGGCTGTAGAATACATGTAATCCGTGGCAACCGGGGTTTCAAAATCAGGATCAACCACACGTAAAAGCGCCAGACCGGTAGGCATCGTACCTGTACTAGCGCCATAAATGATCAGGGCTCTATGGAATTGATAGTCCTCAAAGATTCGTGAGCTAATCCAGATCACAGTAATGAATGTAATAACGCCACCCATGACTGATATGACCAGGATTGGCAGCCAGTATTGAACAACCACCGTCAGAGAAATAGCACCCACGGCCGCAGCGACCATAATATCAACACTATTGCCAGCAATACGTGTGAGAGCTCCATTATCCAGCGTGTGTTCCAGCTTGAGTTTAATCATAATGGTTTTAACGATGAGGGCTACCATAGCTGCAAAAACAAAACTGATACCCCAGAGATTCACAGCAAGATCTTTTCCTAGAGGTCCTGCAAACGAAAGCAGTCCGGCCAGACCCTTGAGCATTAAGAAACTAAAGAGGTATACCATGAGTACCACAGCCATATTGTAGCTGGCTGAGTCAATGGCTTCAGATTCAGTGGTCAGTTTGGATCCAACCTGGAGTTTTTCACCACGACCCATGACACCGGAGCGAAAGCGACGAGCACTGATTTTTTCAATCTGATCTTTGCCTAACCAACCCCGTTTGATACCCATATTAATCAGAATGACACCCCCGAAACAAGCCCACATGTATCCCACAGCAGCAAAAGTGAGACCTACATCTGGTGCGCCTTCAAAGCCCATTTCAACCCAACCCTCACCAATGGCATAGGCCTGGCCTGGTCCTAAGGCAAAACCGAGGGGCATGAAAAATCCAAATGCTGGAAAAAGCTCTTTCATGACTGTACTCATAAAGAAAAAGGTCAGGAGCAAGCCAACCAGAGATTGGAGAGAGTACTGGGAAATAATAGAAACCGACGTTCCAAAGACGCTTTTGTCACCCTTGCGTTTGGTATAGGCTGGTTTACGAAGACTCATGGAGATAAATGATATACTCAAAAGATGGTACACTATGGCTCCCAGGCCGATTTCCGACATGCCGACGACGGGGGCAAGAAAATTATAAAAAGGAAGGAGTATGAATCCAGCTGTCAATGAGTTGGGAATCAAATATTTTTGAAAAAAATTGATGCGAGCCCTAAGAAAAGTGGCCAGGAGTAGGGCCATTGAAATGACACCAAGATCTAGAAACATATTCCATGGAAAGTTCATATATACCGTCCTATTTGATTTCCTGTTGTTATTTGATAGATACTGTAAAGCGGTTTAGTTTACCTGCATAAATCATTAATTACAACGCTAAAACACCTTTTGGTGAGTTCTTGAGTTCAATGTGGAAAAATATTGATCTGTCTTTGCGAAGGTGGGCCTTAAAATTAAAAAGTATACGATGTCATGGTGAGTTCTAGACGTTCAATCCAACCCTGGTTCTTCCAAAAATTGAGCCCTTCCAGGTTATCTTTATTAATGAAGATGTGAACTTTTTCAATGCCTGCGGCCTGGATTCTTCCCAGACTCAGAGTAACAAGCTGCCTTCCGATTCCTTGTTTCCGGTATTCTGGAAACACCACGACGTGATGAATAGAGCCAAAGCGACCGTCATGACCTCCCAGTATCCCACCAATTATCCGACCTTGGGTTTCAGCCACAATACTGAGACCAGGATTTCGCTTTAGAAAGGTAGTAAAGCCAGCCGAAGTATCTGCTTTTCTGATAGTCAATCCGGGAGACTCCTCCCACATTTTATAGAGAAAGGGATGGTCCCCGGGAATCATTTCACGATATTTGATTGGCATTGGCATCTATCCCTGGACAGCCTCTTATTTGCCTGTTGGATGGAGGATTTCATTCTGCAGAACCTGTTCGTCTGCATGATAGGAAGACCGCACCAATGGACCTGACTCCACATAACTGAACCCGATCTTCATTCCATATGCTTTATACTCGGCAAACTCATCGGGATGGACATAACGGTGGACAGGTTCGTGTTCTTTGGTGGGCTGAAGGTATTGTCCCAGCGAGAAAATCTGGCAACCTGTTTCTCTCACATCATCCATGAGGGCAAAGACTTCATCTTTCTCCTCACCAATGCCCACCATGATGGAGGTTTTGGTCTGTAATCCCGTCTTAACTGATTGTCTCAGAACATCCAGGGATCGCTGATAGGTTGCCTGGGGACGGATGTGACGATGGAGACGCTCCACCGTTTCCATGTTGTGGCTCATAATTTCTGGTTTGGCATCCAAAACCACCTGGATGCTCTTGCTATCACCCTTGAAATCGGGCGTCAATACTTCGATAGAACAACCTGGGACTTCTGCATGAATCTGGCGGATGGTTTCTGCCCAGATATTAGCACCGCCATCATCCAGCTCATCGCGATCCACCGAGGTAATGACACAATGATGGAGACCCATCTTTTTAACAGCCTCAGCAGTCCTTCTAGGTTCATCCGGGTCCACAGCTGAAGGTCGACCCGTCTTAACGGCACAGAAGGCGCAGGAGCGCGTACAGGTGTCTCCCAGAATCATGATGGTGGCAGCGCGACGCTCCCAGCATTCGCTGATATTGGGACACATGGCTTCCTGGCAAACGGTATGTACCTTGTTGTCGGCTACAATACTCTTTAAGTCCTGAAAATTTGGACCCGTGCGTAATTTTGTTTTAAGCCAAGCTGGCTTGGAAGGTTTTGACACTAAATAGCCTCCTTTGTAACCGCGGAGTTAACGGAGACCACAGAAGTTGTTTTTCCACAACGAACCTGACGAAAAGCACGAACTTTAAATTTTTGTTCATCAAAAAAAATCTCTGCGCCTTTGCCTGCCCGCACTGAGTTATACGCAGGCGGGCGTGCTCTGCGAGAGATAAAATTATTTATCTTAAACATTTATACTTCTTTCAAATTTCACTAACGTCATCGCGAGTGAGGGACGAACGCGGCGATCTCCAGACTTTGGAATATCAAAAGCTCGAGATTGCCCGCCTTCCAGCAAGTACGCAGTACCTGCCTGCGCGTAGCCGCTTCGGCGAAGGCAGGCGGCGGACAGGCTTCGTCGTTTCACTTCTCGCAAAGACGTATCTATTTACCGAACGAATTCGGCGAGTTCCTGTTGGGAATCTACGCTTTCAAGGTTCTTCACAATTTCTTCAATAAACTTTCCGCCCATGGCACCATCCACAATACGATGATCAAATCCAAGGGTGAAGACACACATCTGACGAATAGCTATTTCATCACCTGCTTTTGTTTCTACGACAACAGGTCGCTTTTTAATAGTCCCGACACCTAGAATGGCAACGTTCGGTTGATTAATTATCGGGTAGCCTGCCAGATTACCAAAGACACCAAAGTTGGTGATGGAAAAAGTGGCACCTTCCAGATCATCCAGAGTCAATTTCTTTTCCCGCGCCCTGCTCACGATGTCTGAAATCGCATCTGAAATATTCAGCAATGACTTTTCTTCTGCATTCCTGACTGGAGGAACCACCAGGCCATTACCCACAGCCACAGCAATCCCGATATTCAAATGTTTATGACGAATAATCTTTGTCCCATCCAGGGAGGTGTTAATCATGGGGAATTTTAAGAGGGCATCGCTCACCGCTTTTGTAATAAAGTGGGTTACCGTTATGGAGTGACCCTGTTTCTTTTTAAAATCCTCGTTATTCTCTGAAATGAAATTCATGATGTCTGTCATATCAGCTTCACTGACCACATAAACATGTGCTGAGGTATCAATACTTTTGCGCATGTGCTTGGCGATGCTTTTCCTCATACTGTCCATGTCGATGATTTCAACATCTTCAGGCAGCATTTTTTCAGCAAGACCTGTTTCTTCCAAACCGCTTACAGCGTTGGTTTTAGTAGCGCCTGAGCTGCGGGTTTGGAGATAGAAGAGCACATCCTTTTTGGAAACGCGGCCACGAAAACCACTACCTGGAATCTGCTGCAATTCAGCGGGTGTAATGCCTTCCTGGGATGCAATGCTCCTCACCAGGGGTGAATATACACGATCATCTCCAAAGGTAGGGATGGGTTGTTGTGGCGCTTCGCGAAGCGCCTTCTGCAACCCGGGGGATTCAGATGGCTGAGCCGAGGGTTTTTCGGTTTTGGATTCAACCTCAATAGAATCTGAAGTTTCTACCCGGGCGATGATGGTATCAATATCGTAGGTCTGGTTGACTACGCCAATAATCTCAACCACTGTGCCTGAGACAGGGCTGGGGATTTCAGCATCAACTTTATCTGTGGCGATTTCCAGAAGGGTCTCATCCTTGTCGATGGTCTCTCCAATAGCCTTTTTCCATTCCAGAACGGTTCCCTCGGTCAAGGATTCACCCATTTTGGGCATGACTATATCGAAAATCATTTATTCACCTCCGAGTATATCCCTTCAAACAGCGCTGTCTTCCTGAGCCTGTCGAAGGATAAGCGATGTTTGTTAACAATAACTGTGTCGCACTTCGACGAGCTCAACGTGACACAAAGAGTTCTCTCGTCCATCCTAATACCCCAACAACCGTTCTGCAGCCAGGCGGATATCTTCGGTCTGGGGCAGGACCTCATCTTCCAGATCCCAGTTGAAGGGCACGGGTGAATCTTTGGCTGCCACGCGTAAAACCGGGCCATCCAGATACTCAAAATATTCCTCAGCAATAATGGCTGCTACTTCAGCACCCGGACCAGCTGTCAGTGTATCCTCATAAACGACCAGAGCTTTACTGGTCTTCTGTAATGATTTTCCAATAGTGGTTTTGTCCAGGGGACTGAGTGTCCGTAAATCGATCACTTCAATGGAAGCACCCATGTTTTTTTTAAGATATTTGGCAGCCTCCAGGGCTTTATAAACCATTAATCCGTAGGTGACGATTGTGAGATCTCGACCTTCGCGAACCACAGCAGCTTGACCAAAGGGCAGGAGGTAATTTTCATCTGGTTCAGGTCGTTTGGCAAATCCCTGTCGATACATGCCCTTGTGTTCAAGAAACAGAACGGGGTCATCAATACGACAGGCATACTTGAGCAGTCCTTTTGCATCCGCAGCATTGGATGGGTAGACAATGTGAATGCCTGGCAAGTGCATGAAAAAGCCTTCGATGCTCTGGCTGTGGCAAAGACCACCGTGAATATATCCACCTACGGGAGTTCGAATCACCATGGGACACGAGAAGGTATTGTTACTGCGATATCGAATGGTAGCGACTTCATTGCGAATCTGCATCATCGCCGTCCAGATATAATCACCAAATTGAATTTCAACCACGGGTCTCAGACCTGCAACCGCAGCACCAACGGCGGTTCCAATGATGGATGCTTCTGCCAGGGGAGAATTAAAAACACGCTGGTCGCCAAACTCCGTGGACATTCCTTTGGTAGCAGTAAATACGCCACCTTTCCCATCAGCAACATCCTGGCCGTAGATAATCATTTTATCGTTACGGGTCATCTCTTCGTGTAAAGCATGATTGACGGCATCCACAATTACGATTTCGGATCCTGTTGTTGCCGATTTTGAGGTGTTCATGGATACGGGAGATTCATTCACAACATGGGTGGTTGCATCTGTTCTTTCTGGAAAAGGTGCCGCCAGGGCTTTTTCAGCGACCTTGTCAATCGCTTGTATAACTTCATCCCAGACCTGTTGAAATTCCTCTGAACTGATGATGCCATCTCGTTCACACTGTGCTCTGAATTTTTCTATGGGGTCCCGTTTTTGTTCCTCTGACAGCTCGTCAGCATCCCTGTATTTTCGATGATCGTCTGAAGAAGAGTGTGGTAAAAGACGGACCACATTTGAAACTACAATAGCTGGACCATTTCCAGCCCGGATACTCCTAACGGCCTTTTTAAAGGTTTCATGGGACTCAAAAAAGTTGGTGCCATCTGTTTCAAATCGAGTCAGGTTTCCATAGCCACCAACCATGTCATAGATCGAGCCTTCCGCTGTCTGCGATGAGCTGGGGACGGAGATGGCAAAACCATTGTCTTCGATATGAAAAAGAACAGGAAGTTTCTCTCTACTTGCCCAGTTGAGGGCTTCATGGAATTCACCCTGACTGGTGGTTCCTTCTCCAGAAGAAACATAGACGAGAGCTTTGTTCCCGGCATGACGGGCTGCCATGGCGGTTCCAACTGCCTGGAGGTACTGGGTACCCGTTGGGCTGGACTGGGAAACAATGTTCAAATCTTTTTGGCCATAGTGTTGTGGGAGTTGACGACCACCTGATCCGGGATCATCTTTTTTAGCCAGAAAGCTCAGAAAGAGCTCTTCTGGTGTCATGCCCAAACCCAGAACCATGGTCTGGTCGCGGTAGTAGGGATATGACCAGTCCAACTCGGGATTCATTTGCATGGCACAGGCGAGCTGTGCACCTTCATGTCCAGCTGCACCAATATGGAAGAATGACTTTCCCTGTCTCAGCAGGGTGAGCATTTTCTCATCGGCACGACGGGAGGTCGCCATGGTTTTAAAAATGCTTAATAATTCGTTTTTATTGAATCCTTTAAGGTTTGATGACACGCAAAATCTCCACTATTTGTCCTCAACTCTATCAAATTCAAATACCGCCTGGAAGGCTTGGATCAGTGGTTGAGAAACCGCTTCAATGGTTATCTCATGGCCAAGCAATTCCTGCATACTCACAACCCCCTTACCCTTGATACCACAGGGGATCATGCCGTTGAAATATGACATATCCGGTCTCACATTCAAGGCAAATCCATGCATGGTAACCCACTTGGAGAGTCGCACACCCATGGCGCAAACCTTTTGATTGCCAACCCACACACCGGTCATCCCAGAAATGCGCTCACCGGTGATGTCGTAGTTCTGGAAAGTTTGGATAATTACCTCCTCTAGGTTGCGCATATACCAACTCACGCTTTTCTTATGGTCTTCCAGGTTGATGATGGGATAGCCAACAAGTTGACCGGGACCATGCCAGGTGATATCTCCACCTCTGTCACTCTGGATGACCTGAGCATCCCGGGCATCAATAAGATTGGATTGATCTGAGTTTTTCCCGAAGGTGTAAACAGGAGGATGTTCTAGAAGAATCAGAGTATCTGATATCTCACCAGCCAGTCTTTTGGCATGGAGTTGACGCTGATACTTCCAGGCTTCCTCGTAGGGGACCAGTCCCTTTTTTATGATTTGAAGTGAACTCATTTTAGTTATGAGCTACCCTTTGCCTCACGCACCTCGACTCCGCTCGGTGTGACGAACTCGGATTGACACCCGCAGAAGAGTATCTTATGATACTGCCAAAAACAGAGTCGGTCACCTCGAGCACTTCGGCTCCGCTCAGCATAAACTCCATCGTGAGGTCTTGAAATTCACATTTGATTCTTTCTTGAATCAAAACAGCACCGATATTTTTTTGCAGATAGCTTCCAGCAACTCAGTATCCCGACCCGTGAAGGGCGAAATAGCATGAGAGTCAATATCCAGCTCGGCAACAAATTTTCCGTCTTTCATGATAGGGAAAACCACTTCAGAATGAACGTTCGGGCTACAAGATAGATAATTGTCCTCCAGGGACACATCTTGAATAACTCTTCTCATTTCAGAAACTGCGACCTGGCCGCATACCCCCTTACCAAAAGCAATTTTAACATGATCTGTGGCAGCGCCCACATAAGGACCCAGAATGAGATTGGTGCCAGATTCATCAACGATATAGAAGCCCACCCAATTGTAGTGGTCAACCTTGCTGGAAAGTAACTCTGCTATCTCTTGAAGAATTTCATCCCTGGTTTTCAGGGATGTCATGAGAGAATCCACAGATTCGAGAATGGATAATATATCGGGGAATGAATTTCTATTTATCGAGTTCATAGTGCGCACAATGTGCTATACTTCCACAGGCTCAGCAAGTGGAACATCCCGCATAAGGCGGGGACACAACTTAATTCCTGACCGTATCCCTGCCTGCCAGGTCGAAGCTGAAAAGCGTAGACTGGAGGCTCTCGAAGGGTGTAATATGCTTGAGTTAATTGCGCACATAAACATCGAATTATTCTTCAAAGAATAGACCATTTTCAGCAGTCATTCATGGAAAGTTGAGGTCTCATACCAAAGAGCTTCATTTGAAGTCTTGATTCATCTTGTGTTACTAAATCAAACATCCCACTTATTAGGGAAGCCGGTAAAGCACCATCCATATAGGGGAATTCCTGGTTTTTATCAACATATTGTGGCTTTCCCAGAATAATGGGATATACCTCGTCACCTTTTAAAGGTGGATTCCGCGATCCAGAGCCAAGCCCGATGCTTCCATAATCATTTCAGATAAAGTGGGGTGGGCATGTATGGTTTCAAGTACAGCTTCATGGGTGGCTTCCAATGAACGAGCCATTCCAATTTCAGCAATGAGTTCGGTTGCCTCTGCTCCAATGATATGGGCACCAAGGAGTTCTCCGTATTTGGCGTCATAGATGAGTTTGGTGAATCCATCGGTATCACCGGCTGCCATGGCTTTCCCTGATACACGATAGGGGAATTTTCCAATCTTTACTTCATAGCCAGCCTCACGAGCGGCTTTTTCTGTAAGCCCAATAGAAGCCACCTGGGGTGTGCAATAGGTACAACCAGGAACATTATCATAATGCATGGGCTTTACATTCAGCCCTGCAATGTGTTCTACGGCGGTAATGCCCTCATGTGATGCCACATGTGCTAACCACGGAGGACCTGCCACATCACCAATAGCATAGATGCCAGCAGCACTGGTTTGCATGTATCCGTTGGTCTTTATCCAGCCTTTTTCCAGCTGGACACCGGCTTCCTCCAGACCCAATTCTTCTGTATTGCCCTGAACTCCGATGGCAATGAGAACCTTATCTGCATCCAATTCTAGAATGTCACCTTTGCCCGTCTTTACTTTGACGAGAGCTTTTCCTCCAGAAACTGAAACAGCCTCAACCTTGGAATCAGTATGGGCTTTTATCTTTTTACGTTTGAACATTTTCTGCAGCTCTATAGAGACTTCTTCATCCTCAATGGGAAGCAGGTGAGGAAGCATTTCAACGATGGTTACCTGACTGCCCATGGCAGCATAAAAATCGGCGAATTCAACACCGATGGCTCCTGCGCCAACCACCACGAGTTTTTCCGGGATGGTTTCCAGGCTCATGGCTTCTTTTGATGAGATAATAACCTCACCATCATAGGCCGCTCCGGGCATGGGTCGGGGACGGGCGCCTGTGGCTACGATGATATGGTCCGCGTTGATCTTTTGGTCTTCATTGATTTGAATCTGGTTGCCACCCAGCAGCGTGGCAGAACCATTGATTACAGCTACCTCATTCTTTTTCATGAGGAAATCGACGCCCTTTGAAAGAGAACCTGCAACCTGTCTTGAACGCTTAATCACTGATGGGAAGTCCACTTCAACACCACCTACCACCACACCGAATTTTTTGGCCTTCTGAGCTGACCGTAAGACTTCGGCACTTTTCAATAGTGCTTTCGTTGGAATACAACCCCAGTTCAGACAAACGCCACCCAGATCAGCGCGTTCAATGACCACTGTTTTTTTACCCAATTGGGCTGCTCGAATCGCAGCGACGTATCCACCAGGACCACCACCGATGATTGCTATATCATAGTGTGATTTTGTCATAAATATTCCTCTATGAGTAACCTTGAGAATGTTCTAATCCTTCGCAAGGTTATTTCAATATCTAATTATTCTCCAGGTTAAACTTATCCAACAGATTCTTGCTCTTCGTCTCGGAATAATAATTCAAAAAATCTGCATACTCAGATCGAGATATGAAAGACTCAATTATATGATTACTGATGAGCATGGACTCTCTTTTTCCCAGCCATTCCAGGCAATTTGAAAACTCCCACTTAACAGGCTTTGATGTCAGTCCAGCAGCGACAGGATTAAAGTGTATATAGGCTATAACATCCAGAAGATACTCATCACTATCTATCAGAATGTGTTTGGGTCTTCCCTCAAACAGGGTTCCTGTTCGACCCTCTTGTTTGTTTATCGCCTGAGAGTATCCATTAAAAATATATTGAAGCCATTTTGAGATAGGTACCTCAGAGTTCTGCTGAACGAGTAAATGATAGTGATTTGGCATTAGACAGTATGCAATGACATCAACACCAAAGCGTTCAACAGTGGTACTTATTTTTTCCGTTAGATAGCGATAATTTTCATCTGTGTAGAAAATTGGATTCCGATTGCAGCCGCGGTTAAAAATGTGATATATACCTGATTCTTGATACAAGATTATTAACCTTTGGGTTAACCTTACGAAGGTTTCAAACCTTCGTAAGGTTCTTTACTCAAATGCTCTTTCAGCAGCTCCAGTTTTTCAACCGTTCCAATATCAATCCAGTAGGACTGATCCATGGGAAAGGCCTTGATTTCTTCACCAGCCTGTGCGGCTTTCAGATAGACAGGAATCGTGGAAAAAGATGTACCCTGTCCATCCATGTAGTCAAAAATTTTGGATGAAATCACCTGAATGCCATTAAAAGCCCAGAGTTCAAACTTGTTGGCGTTCCAGGAAATAACTTCACCTGTTTTGCGGTTTTCCCAGCCACACAAATTGCGATTCTCATCGAACCTCAAATAGCGGGACGTCAGTCGTCCTGCTACTGCCAACGTGGCCAGACATTGCGTCTCGTTGTGGGCTGTCACCAACACTTTCAAATCCAAGTCTGTATAAATATCACTATTGCAGACGAGAAAGGCTTCGTCACCTTGAAAATACTGAGAAGCCACAAGCAATCCGCCACCCTGACCCAAGAGATCTTGCTCCTCTGATATATGGATAGTCAAACCAAAGTCTTTGGAGTTGATAAATTCAATGACTTGTTCAGCAAAATGATGCACGTTTATCACGAGCGTATCAACTCCCGCGACTTTGAGTTTGAGGATATTGTGTTCAAGAAGGGTCTTGCCACCAGCCTCCACCAGACATTTTGGATGTCTGTCGGTGAGAGGGGCCAATCGGGTACCCCGACCGGCAGCAAATAGCATGGCCTTCAAGAGAGGCTAGTCTCTCAGTTCGCGGTGGCTGAGCACTACATCAATATCGTGGGTCTCCTTCAGGTGGGCAGCCAGCCTGTTGGCTGAATGGACAGACCTGTGTTGACCACCGGTACATCCGAATGAAATCATCAGATCAGTGAAGTTCTGTTCTTCATAACTGGTTATAGCTGCATCTACCATGGTAAATATGCGTTTTAGCCAGCGGTCCATATCAGGCTTATCAGCAAACCAATCAACGACTTCCTGATCATTCGCTGACAATTTCTTATAGGCTATTTCTCGTCCTGGATTGGGCAGGAAGCGGCAATCAAAGACAAAACCACCACCATGACCTCGATCATCAATGGGAACGCCTTTTTTATATGAGAAACTGGAAATGCGAACTTTGAGACGCAGGTTTGCCTTGCCGAACTCTCTCAGGGCAGAGGATTGAATGAGTTGTTGAAAGACATCCATCATGACGGGGATATCAATGGATATATCCACTTTGCGAACGAGGTACTCAAGATTTCTTATGGCATAAGGAATGCTCTGCAAAAAATGGGTTTTGCGTTCATAAAACCCACGATATCCGTAGGCACCCATGGCCTGCATGATACGGATAAACACAAAGGCATAATAATGTTTGGTAAAGACTTCACGATCGATGGGAATCAACTCACCCACTGCATTTAGGTAGTGGTCCAGAAGGTGTTCTCGCACCTCAAAAGGCAAATCCACCTTGGCATCGAAGAGCAGCGAGGCGATATCATATTGTAAGGCACCTTTACGTCCACCTTGATAATCAATAAACCAGGGTTTGCCATCTTTGAGCATGATGTTTCTAGATTGAAAATCACGATATAGGAAATGGTTTCCATCAGCCTGAAGTAGAAAATCTGTGAAAGTCCGAAAGTCTTGTTCCAGCCGCTGTTCATTGAAGCGGATGTGGGCCAGTTTTAGAAAATAGTATTTAAAATAATTTAAATCCCACATCATGGATTGACGATCAAAACTATGGTGGGGATAGGACTTGCTGTAATCCAGCCCCTGACCGCCTTTGATCTGAAATTGGGGTAAAAGTTCTACAACTTGCTCATAGGTTTTCAGCAACCTGCTCGGGAAATCCTTGCGCCCTTCTCGGACATCCAGGAGATAGTCAAAGAGGGTGACATCACCAAGGTCCTGCTGAAGGTATATATCGTTTTCAAGATCTTCGGCATAAATTTCTGGTACCGTCAAATCTTTGGAGAGAAAATGCCTGGAGAAGGTGACAAAAGCGTCGTTTTCCAGTCGGTCCAGATTTTTGGCACCGATAACAGAGCGCTTGTCATTACTCAACCGAAAATATTCTCGATTGGAGCCATGAGCTGGCAAGGGACTCAGTTCAGCAACATCTTCCTTGAAATGATCTTCAAATAATTTTTTTAGTTTTTCAGGCATAGTTTCTCTCTATTTATAGCAACCCTTTTCGTCATCCCGAGTACTTCGGCCAAGCCCAGCATAAACTCCCTCGAGGGATAAAGAACCATTTTAGGGCTTTAAATGTTTTGTTTTACCATATTACATTGACACCCCGCACCTCGACTCCGCTCGGTGTGACGAATCACGTATGATTGGTTTATAAATTCTTCATGCTGATGATACTCAAGAACTCGGCTCTTGTTTCAGCCTCATCATGGAATTCACCTAACATAGCTGATGTAGTAGCAAAAGAATTCTGCTTCTCTACACCACGCATCTGCATACAGAGGTGACGACCCTCTAAAACCACAGCAACGCCAGCCGGATCTAATAATTCATTCAATGCTTCTGCCACCTGGTGGGTTATGCGTTCCTGAATCTGCAGTCGACGGGAATACATTTCAAGGATTCTGGGAATTTTTGAAAGGCCGATCACTTTTCCACGGGGGATATAAGCGACATGTGCTTTCCCAAAAAAGGGCAGCATATGGTGTTCACACATACTGAAGAACTCTATGTCCCTGACAACGACCATTTCAGAACACTTGTCCTCAAAAATGGCATCATTCAACACGTCTTTCAGGTTTTGTTCATAGCCTCTGGCGATGTATTTCCAGGCTTTGGCAACTCTGTGTGGGGTGCGAATCAGACCCTCGCGCTCGGGGTCTTCACCGATCTCCGATAAGAGACTGTGGGTCAAATCTTCTATTTTCTTTAAGTCTACCATGTATTACTCCTATCCAGGGGACATTTATTTAGTTTCAAAATCAGCCAGAGGGTCAATCTCCAGATAGCGTGAAAGATAGTGCACACCAACGTAAAAAGGGCCTGTATCCACCAGGGCGGCGATCAATTTAAAGGTATAGCCAGAAATGATAAATACGAGCAATTGATTAAAGATGGGTTTTGCCATATCCACAGGTAGGGCTTTGGCATAATAGTGAGTCACCAAGATCACCGCCACCGTGTCAACAAGCTGGCTCACCAGGGTCGACCCATTATTCCTCAGCCAAAGGTGTTTTCCTTTGGTGAGGGTTTTCCAAAAGTGGAACATATAGACATCTACAAACTGGGCCGCCAGATAGGCAATCATGGACGCCGTAACCGCACCAAATGTCAGGGCTCTCACTTCATAAAAAACGGGTAGCCGACCTGCAGCATCCCGGGCAAGTTCTCCTGTGACGGTCAATGTTTCAAAGCCAGGCATCACGCCCCCCAGCCACATGATAAACATAACCCACAGGTTGAGTATGAGCCCAACAAAGACCACAAAATTTGCTCGCTTGCGTCCGTAGAGTTCACTGATGAAATCGGTGGCTAAAAAAGTTAATGGATACGGCAGAACGCCCACCGCTACAGCAAAAACCACATCACCGTAACCATCAAAACTCAGCGTAAATAGCTTTATAAATCGACTGATACCCAGAATGTTTAGCATGGACAGGGTCCCCAGAAAGAGACCTGCCAAAATGAGAAAGACCCGCTCTCTCCTTTGAATGATCTCAGGAGAAGGGTTCGAATTATATACCGTCATAAATCATCCTTTTGAGGGGACTAAAATACATGCCGTCAAGAGTGTGAGCCGATTAATCTTCAGGACCGTAATAATCCGTATAAATAGTTGGTGTTTCCTGGAGCCGAACGCGATGTAGCTTGCCGTCTTCTAAATGACTTGCTACCTGCTCCCACATCCAGACCACCATATTCTCAGTTGAAGGTTGTTTGCCCTCAAACCAGGGAATATCGATCTCTATCTGAGAATGGTCGACATGCTTAATGACATGCTCTTTCACCACCTCTTTGAGGTGTCCCAAATCCACCAGAAAGCCTGTGGCTGGATTCACTGCTCCCGTTACTGAAACTGTCAGTTCATAATTGTGTCCATGAATATTGAGATCCTTACCAAAAACAGCCAGGTTTTCAGCTTCACTGAGAGCTGGGTTTCCGTAGCGATGTGCAGCACAGAAGTGAAACACTTTATTTAAAACGATCATATCGATTCCTTTATTATGGCTCTGAATTTATTGTGGGGGGTCCCAATGTCAAACCTAAGCGAGGGCGTACTCAACAATCTTAAGGTCTGAACCCCTGTTAAAAGAAGGATTCGTCCTGCCAGCGAGAGATACGCCAGATTCCATCAGGATCACTGATAAAATCAAAAATAGCATTCCCGCTAAGGAAGTATTCGCCAGCAATGGACAAATCAAAGGTTTTGGTCAAACTGATAATGCCGTTTTGTGAAGTATCTGCGGCAATGGTGGCATTCCAGACCAGGGTGAAGTGATCAAAGGTCCTGAAAAGTCTACCTGTTGTGCGGAGCTCTGTATCCCGACCCCAATAATCATCACCCCCTGAGCCACCCAGCTCCGGATCATAATACAGAAAGATAAAGCTGGTATCGAGTAGTTCACTATAAATCACACTGTCCCGATAGATATAAGCATAGCGGAAATTTTGCAAAACTTCATCGGGTGATCTTTGTTCTGTCAGGATAAGTGAGGCTTCTCCCTCCAGGATACCCTCTGTCGGGGCAAAGGGATTCCAACAGCCCTGGAAACAGACCAGGCTGAGCAATATTATAGGGAGGGTAAGCCTGAAGACTTTCACAACCTATTGTACCAGGGTTTTAAGGTTGCTCCAGCAGGGCAGCGTATCAGATGCTAAGTCATGCCAAGCTGAAATTTCATAGAGCAGGTCAACATTTTGAACCAGCGTCAAAGTGGCCTGGCCTCTGAATTGTTCGGGCAGGGGGGTTTCAGATTCCCCATATGCTAAAGTCAGATGATAATCTGTGGTGATCTCAAAACGATCCTCTATAGGTAAAAAGTCTGTACGTTCCCAGACAAGGCGCTGGAGGCCATTTTCATCGAGTTCTTCGAAAAGCTTGGTAATAAAAGTTTCTTCCTCAATATAGCCCCAATTCTCAAATACTATTGCTTCTGAGATGGCGAGGTCCGGATCCGGAAAAAATGCAAATGCCACTCCCGTTTCATCAGCCTTTCTCAAAACATCCATATGATAATTGAGCTTATGAGCTGGAAAGGCATTGGCGAGATTCTGGAGAACAATTTCTGGTGAGGTTGGAGGAATCCAGGCATAGGGGTCCAAAACATCAATGGGGAGTTCAGAATCACGGGGCGTAAAGAGTTCACAACCCGTCAATAATAGCACTCCCAGCAATATAATTATAAACCATTTCATTAGCTGAAAGTACACGATGTGACCCAAAAAACAAATCACATGTTGTGCTTTTCTTATCTAACGGGCTATTTTCATACATGGAGAGATGCAAAAGATGAGAATTTTTGCCTGTATGGCCAGTTCCCTGGATGGCAAGATCGGACCTGCCGGCGTTGACCATTTTGTGGCTCTTGGCTCGCGCTATGATATGGAAAACCTGATCTCGCTTCGAGATGATGCCGATGGAATTCTGTTTGGCGCCAACACATTCAGAACCTGGCCAAAAGTACATCGGGGGAATGATTCAACACGGAATACTCATCACTTCATCATGAGCCGCAGTCTGGATCTGGATTTTGAAGCTGAGCTTTTTCAATATTCCGATATTCCTATCACCATTTTTTCTGGTTCAGAGAACACTACGGCAAAACAGACCCTGCCAGAGCATGTTGATATTGTCTCCATTCCTGATCAACCCGGTCAAATTGAGCTTATTCTCAGACATGTCGCCAAATGTGGCATCACATCCTTGCTGGTCGAAGGTGGTGGGCATATCCTTCACAAATTTATAACTGCACAGGTCCTGGAAGAATTGTATCTCACGCTGGTACCTATTGTCATTGGAGATCTCAAGGCGCCGGACCTATTAGGCGGCCAAAACCTGCCGTCACCGCCCCAGTTTAAAATCCTCAATAGTCGACAGGTCGGTAATGAAACCTTTCTTCACCTCGGCTTTCGATATCCCTGAAATCATTATAGAAAAGCACTCAGCTCCAGCTATGTTCTCTGCCAACATGGTTCAACACTTAAAAACACATCATATAAATCTCGTCAAAACAGGATATTCACTATGAAGCAGTTCTTTTTCCTTTTTTTGATTCTTGTCACAACAGCCCTGGCGGATTATCCAGACCAGGCCAAAGTCTCAAGATCTGAAGAAATGTGGAAAAATATTAGTAGCAACAGCAATGTCGTACCCAGCGAGGACGGGAAGTCTTTAGAATTGGTCGATGGCGTGTTGAGTTTAAGAGACAACAAGCCGGGCATTCCTCACCTTCCATCGACAAGCTTAGTTTTTATATGAGTGATCAGAGAACCACTGACAACATGAACCTTTAAGCCATAGTAAATGATGATCCACCAGCCATCTATATTCCCACAAATTTTGTCTGTCAGTACAATGTTGATCTAGAAATCGGTGGGAGTATCTGCTCACCGACCTTCACTATATTAGCTATTCGATCATATGATATTGAGGTGGATCCCTATGACTTCGCCGTGGATAATTATGATAATTACTGGAACCTCTTTGGTATCTGGCCACGAGCGGTTCAAAATGCTGCCGGCTTTCATCTTGATGGCGCCGTCACCCGTTATCGCACCTGGAGCCAGGCTTATGATACTCTGGCAGCCGGTGGCCGGGTAGTTATGTCAGTGGGACCCCCGCTTTACACAGGACACCTCATGATGCTGGCTGGATTTGACGGTCAGGGTGATCCTCTGGTGCACGACCCTGCCCGCCAGAACGGTGAGGGTTATGAATTCAGCAAGTCCGCCATATCCCAATCCTGGTTCACCAAGGGGGGCGTCGGCTATACTTTTTTCCCAGACGAAACCCTTGTGGCTGTGGATGATC
>CAZDVD010000027.1:0-34446 GCA_964508765.1 uncultured Lentisphaeria bacterium | reverse complement strand
GATTGGTGCGGGTACTTCTCAGGTGTTTTTCCCTGACCAGAAAAAATCCCTGTATTAAGGAATTTTTACGAAAGTTTTTGATCCTGGTGATTTTGGCTTTCATGGTTGAAACTACCTTCCTGCTAGTGCTCGGGGAACATTTTAATTAAATTTAATTATGAGACAAATCCATTGCTGAGTGTCATGACTCACGTCCTTTCAATTAAACTTGCTCTACCCAATTGATTATTGTTTGTCTATATTCTAATAAATTTCAAAACTTCAATCAAGGTGAAATGTGTCTACAATTCAAGAAGACTATCTCCTGCGTATGATTCAGATGATGGGTGAAGTGATTACAGCAGCCCTGAACCTGAAAAAGATGGAACAATTCACTGGAGCTGATAAAACTCTGGATGATGCTCTACATACGATTATGCCTGAACATGCTGATCTGGTAGAAATGGTCGATGAGAAAACGGCTCTCACCCTCCTGGGGAGCCCAGACCTGGTGGAGGCTTATGTCGAGCTTCTGCTAGAGCGTGCTGAAGTAAAGATTGCCCTGGATCAGGTTGATGCAGGAGAAGCTTTACAGATCAGAGCTATCCGCATGCTCATGGGGAATATTCAATCCACCCAAAAGGTCAACCCAAAAGGTCAGTTAATCTGGGGTCGTCTCTCAGGCTTAGATTTACAGAGATTGCTGAATAAGTCAGAACTGGATGAGTGGATGCTTCTTGATGAAGCGCTAAAACGGGGTTCAATTATTTCCCCTTGAGAAAGGCCTGGTAATCTTCCTCACGATTCAGGTTTTTGAGCGGCATTTCATCCTTCATGGGGAAAAAGTAGACAGGGCAACGCTTTAAGGCTCGATGGATAGCATACTCCCCTTCTTCTATGGCAGCACGAAAAATGGGAATACAATTTTTACTATAAAATGCAAAAAGAGGTTCCTGTCGACCATCGATACAGACAGGGACAACTGCTGAAACGTGATCCAGATTGGATCTCATTTTTTCCACCAAACTCATATCTATGGTGGGAATATCTACAGCCACCACAAAATTATATTCTGTCCGTGAGGCGCTGAGCACCGAGGTTAAGCCCTCTAGAGGACCCTTACCCTCATGCTGATCTTTCACCACAGGAACATTGAGATAAGCTAGTTTTTCAGGGTCATTTGCTGAGATGATAACATCTTGAAAATGCCGTTTTAAGATCCGAACCTGGCGATCAAGTAACTGCTCATTGCCTACTTTTAAGAAGCGTTTATCTGTACCCATTCGCCTCGCTTTACCACCTGCCAAAACGATTGCAGTACAGGAATTGCAAGGAGATGTATTCATCTGCTATTTTCTTGATGCTTGCTGGAGTGTTTTCTCCAGTGCGTGCAAATCTGTTTCAGGATATTGACAGGCATAGTCCTCGCAAATATAAACGGTCAATCCTCCATCAATAGCTTTTTGGTAAGCCAGAAATCCAGAAATATCCACAATGTCCTCATATCCTTTATTGGGCCGGTAAAGTACCAGCTTATATGGATCATAATATTTTCGAAGGACCGCAGTTGCTCCTCTTAGGTCCTCATCATCACCTGCGATGACAATCTCTCTGCTGCCATTGACATGGACCTGAACACTTTGCAAGAGAGCAGAAAATCCACGAGGAGCCCTGGTCACCTGTTCCGCAAAAGCACCACCAATGGTTCTGGAAAGTGTCTCCCACTCTGGAATCTCTGCCAACCGTCCCAGATAGTATAGGTTTTCTGCGGCGACCGAGTTTCCTGAGGGAATAGCACCATCATAAATTTCCTTCTGCCGAATAAATAGCTCTTCGTCATTTGCTTCGGTAAAGAAAAATCCACCACCTTCAGTGTCCCAAAATTTTTCAATCTGAGTTTCCTGTAGCTGAATGGCCAACGCCAGATATTCTGGTTCAAATGAAATTTCATAGAAATATCTGAACCCCTGGATAATGAAACTATAGTCATCAAGAAAACCTTCAATCTTATTATCCCCGGATTCAGGCATATGTAGTAGAACCCGGCCTTTCTGGACGATCTCATCCCGCAGATATTCGGCTAAATCACTGGCGGCCTTTAGATAGCGGGGTTCTCCTGTGGATGCTGCAGCTCGGGAAAGAGCTGACAATGTGAGACCATTCCAATCCGCCAGAATTTTATTGTCCAGACCGGGATGGATTCGTTTTTCCCTCATTTGATACAGGCTTTGCCGTAGTTCAGTCCATTCAGCGCTATGGATGAGTTTATCGTAGTCTGAATCGGCATCAATATCAAATATGTTCATTCCAGAGGGTTTTCCAGTGGCTTCATCATCAAAATTTCCCGCGACATCAAGACCGAAAACGGGTGCATATCTGGCAAGTTTATCATCACCCATCACCTCCTTGATTTCATCCCAGGACCAGACATAAAATTTACCCTCTTCACCTTCACTATCTGCATCTTCAGCCGAGTAATAGGCTCCTTCAGGTGACCTCAGTTTATCTGTGAGATAGAGAAATATCTCATCCACGGTTTGTAGAAATAAGGGCTCTCGGTTCAGCGTCCAGGCTTCAGTGTAGGCCAATAGAAGATTCGCCTGATCGTAAAGCATTTTCTCAAAATGCGGGACATGCCAGCGGGAATCTGTACTATATCTATGAAACCCGAAACCAATATGATCGAAGATACCTCCCAGCCTCATCTGTTTCAGACTGTGAAGTGCCATATTTGAGATCGTGGCATCTCCTGTTCGATGACCTTCTCTGAGCAAAAAGACCAGGTTGTGGGGTAACGGAAATTTTGGAGCCGAACCAAAGCCACCTCTGGAGGAATCATAATTTCGACTGAAATCCATACTTGCTTGAGACAGGATTTCCTCTCCCAATGCCTCACCGCCCCGCTCTGATTTCTTTTGCTTAAGGGCTTTCACAATTTGATCAGCCGCACCATCTATTTCTTCTCGCTGAGTGTTCCAGGCTTGGGTAATTCGTGGCAAAAGATCAAGCATGCCGACTCTTCCTGGGGCAGACTCCCTGGGGAAATAGGTCCCAGCAAAGAATGGTCTCTTATCAGGACTCATCACAATAGTGAGGGGCCAGCCACCTCGACCGATGAGCGTCATGGCAGCAGCCATATAGAGTTGATCGATATCGGGACGTTCTTCCCGGTCAACCTTGATACACACATAATTTTCATTCATGAGCTTGGCTACCGTTGAGTCCTCGAAGGATTCATGTGCCATCACATGACACCAATGACAGGTTGAGTAACCAATGGAAAGGAAAATGGGTTTGTCTTCCCTCAGTGCCTTTTCAAAGGCTTCTTCTCCCCATGGATACCAATCGACGGGATTGTACGCGTGCTGGAGTAAATAGGGGCTTGATGATTTTATGAGACGATTTGTATGGGTGTGGGATTCGTGCATTGAATCTCCTTGGCAAGATAAGATGAGTGCAATAATGCTTATGAATAACAGGATGTTATGCGATCGTATGAACCTAAACTTAAGATCTATCATGTGAGCAATATATTCACAACATGTTTCAATGCGATTGATATTGTCACAATTGTTGTCACCATGATGTTTCGTATTTTACATGATTTGCCATTCTGGTGAAATTTAGCTTTGTCTCAACTCAATGATTAGAGGGGATTTCAGACTACATATTTCTGCTGTTAAAACTGATTTTGTTACTTCTTCAATTCAGTATGAGCCATCCTTGCAACCCCTTGTGTGTCAAACTATATTGGGCGGCTTTTTTTAAATCCAAAATTTTTATACGCGGAGTAGCGCAGGAGGAATAACAAAATGGGTGTGATGAATAAAATGCGGGACAACATGGCCGGGATCATGATATTTCTGGTTGTTGTTTTCGTACTGACCATGTCTGTGGGTGGTTTGGTTGGAGGTGCCGATATCACGGACCTGATCAGTGGCAATCAACCCAATGCCTTTACCACAGTCAATGGTGAGGAACTTTCCAGGGAAAATTTCATGCGTTCACTGCAAAACGAGCGTGAAAATTATAGACAACGCAATGGCAGCGAACCTACTGAACAGCAGATGGCTCAATTGACTGATCAGGTATGGGAAACCATGGTGACTCAGATTCTTATTCGACAGGAGATTGAAGACCAGGATATCAGTGTATCTTCAGAAGAGCTTAAATATTATTTTTCTGAAAACATTCATCCCAGCGTAAGACAATATTTTACTTCTGAAGAAGGTCAATTTGACTACAACGCCTATCAGGAAGCGGTAAACTCACCTGATGCAGCGAGCTTTTTTGCCTCTATGAAGCAACAGGTTGCAGCCATTGTTCCAGTTGAGAAATTACAACAGAAGGTACTGGCCACGACTCAGGTATCTGATGCTGAAGTCAGGGCAGAGTATATGAAAAACAACATTGCCTTCGATCTTGATTATGTCTTTGTTAAGACTTCCCTCTGGAAAGATGGTGAATTGGAAATCTCTGAAGCTGAAATCCAAAATCATTATGATCTGAATATTCAGGATTACCAGCAGGAAGAAACCCGCACCCTTCAAGTGGTTTCAACTGAGATAAAAGAAACGTCTTCAGATTCACTAAGAGCATTGAATCTTATCAAAGATATCCAGGCTGAAATTATTGCCGGTGCCGACTTTGCAGCGACTGCTCAAATTCACTCCGAAGGTCCCTCCGCCCCTAACGGTGGATTCCTGGGTTGGTTTGGAAAAGGCAAAATGGCCGCTCCTTTTGAAGAAGCCGCCTTTGCTGCACCTGTAGGAGAAGTGGTTGGTCCTGTGCTAACACAATTTGGTTATCACATCATCAAGGTCGAGTCTACCAGAGAAGTTGATGGACAACCTGAAGTTGAAGCTCGTCATATCCTGATTGAGATTCGACCCAGTGAGACTACTCGTGACAAAATCAGGAGAGAGTTGAAAAATCTTGAATTTCTGGCTGACGAAGTCGGATTTGAAAAAGCAATTGACTCACTAGGCATGACTGCCAGCACAAGCAACAAACTCCGTCAGAAAGACACCTTTGTTTCAGGTGTTGGCTCTTTTCAATCTGCTGTCCGTTTTGCCTATCTCTCAGAGTTGGGTGCACATAGTAACGTGCTGCAGAACGAAACCCATTTCGCCATTTTCATGCTCGCTGAAATCAGTCCAGCTGGTGACCGGCCATATGATCAAGCCAAGGTCAGCATCAAACGCAAACTCATGAACGAGAAGAAACAGGCTCTGGCCAGTGAAGCTGCCTCTACCCTGCTCGGCAAGCTTAATTCTGAAAATGATTGGACCAACATAGAACTCGCTGATCGTGATGGATTGACTTATGAAATCGTTGAAGGTGCTAGAGGCAATACCAGCATTAAAGGTCTGGGTCGAATCCATGAGATTTTCGGTTTTCTGGAGAATGCCAAAGCGGGATCAATCTCCCCTGTATTCAATACCCCACGCGGTGCCATCATTGTGCGTCTGAATGCACGATCTGATTTTGATGAATCAGACTTTGCTGCACAATACGAAACACTCTATGACAACCTGACCAAGACACGTCAGAATGAAGTCTGGGGCAAATATCTTGAATCTCTGCGTGAAAATGCAGACGTGATGGACAATCGTCTCCGCATGCTCTAATTTTTATGTAATATCGTTTCAAAGAAGGGGAGCTTGCTCCCCTTCTTTTATTCAATCGCTGGGCTATCGCCGCGATTCTCAACCAAATAAGCCTTTATATTTCCTCTTCATTAATTATGTTGTCATAATTGGTTTTAAAGGAGAATTTTGTGACTCGAACAAAAATAATTCTGATCGTTATTGTCGGATTGTTCATCATCATGCAGCTCATTCCATTGAATCAAACCAACCCACCGGTTATTCAGGATGCATCAGCACCTGTAGATATAAAAATGATACTCAAAACATCGTGTTATGATTGCCATTCCAATGAAACGGAATGGCCCTGGTACAGTCGTATTGCACCAGGATCATTTCTCATTACACACGATGTTGTCAAAGGAAGAAAACATCTGAATTTTTCAGAATTCTCAGATATGGATGTATTTGATAGCACTGATGTAGCAAACGAGATTCTAGAGGTCTTGGAAGAGGGTGAAATGCCCATCATTCCCTATCTGTTACTCCACCCTGGTGCAAGTTTGAGTGACAGTCAAACAAAAGCGCTAATGGGTTGGGTAAAAACACTCTATTCAGAGTAAATTTGCAGCACGAATTGTAGGAAGATTACCAAGGGGAAACTATGGATATTGCAACCATAATTGGATTGATTTTCGGCTTGTTTCTGGTCTTTTTTGGAATGTCTGAGCCCGGTACTTTTTCACCGCCAGATACATTCTTTAATCTACGAGGCCTGGCTATTGTATTAGGTGGAACTTTCGCAGCTACACTGGTGAACTATCCCCTGAAAAATGTCATCGGAATGCTAAAGGTTTCCTTGCAGGCATTCTCAAATGGCAGCACATTCGATCACATCGGAATCATCGATGAATTAGCTGGATATTCTGACCAGGCTAGAAAAAAGGGTCTACCCGCTCTGGAAAATATTCTGGATGGCATTGACAACAACTATCTCCAGATGGGTCTGGAGAATGCCATTCTGGAGAGAGACTCGGTAAAACTTGAAAAATTCCTGGACAATGAACTTAACTCCATGATTGATAGACATTCCAATGGTCAGGAAATCTTTTATAACATGGGATCCTATGCCCCAGCCTTTGGTCTGCTTGGAACCGTTATGGGATTAATCCTCATGATGACAAGACAGTCTGCCACCTCTACAATAGACAGCTATGCAACGGGTGCTCAAGACTCCATGTCTGCCCTGCTCCAGGGAATGGGTATTGCTCTGGTGACCACTTTTTATGGTGTACTATTGGCGAACCTTCTCTTTATACCCATTGCAGGTAAACTGAAAGCACGCTCAGATGCCGAAGTGCATTCCCTCAATATTATCAAAGCAGGTATACTTAGTATACACTCCAAGGAACACCCACTTATTATGCGTGAAAAACTGCTTACTTTTGTGGACAAGGACACGCGGAAGGCAGCAAGACAAACCACGACCTAATTTCATATGCCTGACATCTCATTAACCTCTGAACGGGCATCCAACTCCTGGAAAGTCACATACAGTGATCTTCTGACAGGGTTGTTGGCCTTCTTTCTGCTTTTGATTATCAAAGCCGAACAGGATGTCAACACCACCTTCAAATTTGCCGATCAAATGAAAGATGTCATCTATGCCAAGGTGATGAAGGAAAAACAGGTTCGTAATCTGGATTGGTTATATGTTGAACATGCTGGCCCTAAGGGTATCAAACTCCTGATTCCCTCTGAGATTGGTGATCAAACTTTTTTCCAATCTGGTGAGGACCAGATTGTCATTAATTTCATTTTTTACCTGAGAACGGTTGCTCAGATCATTGGTGAATTGGAACTGGAAAAAATCCCCATACGAAACAAAGACATATTTGCAAAACTTGAGGCAACCGGAAAAGCGGTTAAAATCAATGTGCGTATCGAAGGTCACTCTGATACTGTCCCCCTGGGGCGATCATCACGATTCAGTGACAATTGGGATCTATCAACAGCTCGGGCACATCAGGTCGCTCAATTCATAATCGGAGAAACAAGTATACCAGAATCTTATTTCTCCATATCGGGCTATGGTCCTTTCCATCCCCTTGTTGATGAACGTAATTATGATGAAAATCGCCGTGTGGAAATCTATTTAGACATACAACTGATTGAGATAGACAATGGCTAGCCGATCGGAGCAAATAGCTAAAATTGCCGGTAATGCCCGTTCCAGCTGGGTGCTTTCATACGGAGATACGGTCACGCTTTTAATCTGCTTCTTTATCATGATGATCTCGGTTCGCGCCGGTCAGATCAATAAAGTGCACGGCTGGGTAAATGATCGTCTCGATGAAGCTGCCACCGAAGTCCAGGCAGCCATGGATGAGGCGGGTATAGAAGAGATTGCTGTGACACGCAACTCAAAGGGAGTTCAAATTACCCTGAAGGACCCCAGACTTTTTGAGATCGCTTCAGCCCAGCCCCGCAATACCCACCTCTATCAATTGGATGAGGTTGCGACTTCCATCCAGAACCTCAATATTTTCCATTTGCTTGATACGGAACATGCTTCATTTCTCCGTGAACTGGAATCTTCAGGGTTACAATGGCTGGTGGAAATTCGGATTGAGGGTCATACAGACAACATGCCCCTAACCAGAAATGCCCTCTACAGAGACAATTGGGAGCTCAGTGCCGCCAGAGCACAATCTATTATGATCCAGTTACAGGAGCGTACTGCCCTGCCAGCATCTATTTTTGCCATCGGTGGATTTGGAGAATTTCAACCCCTTGGTGACAACAGAACCCAAGAGGGGCGAGAGATCAATCGCAGGGTTGAAATATTTATCGGAGCTTCACTGGTTCAATCGCTCTAATCCGCTTAATCTACCAGCAACACATCATTTCCCTTTGTGGATGGGACTTTTCAATTATTATTACCAAAGATGACTAAGGAACAATAGCCCTGGAACACCGTTTAGGAATTCATGAATAAACTCATTGCACTCATCTTGCTCTCAGCAACTCTGCTGGGTATGGACATCTCTGTTTCAGAGATGCAGAAAAATTCTATGACGGTGGAAATATTGATTCCGAGTCCCGAGATCTCTCAATTGGAGATAGGTGAAAAAAGGTTCCAATTACCCCGCTGGCCGGATGCTGCCTTTTATTATCAGCCCCAACTTGAAAGCATCGTTCCCGTTTTTACAATTCCAATCCTACTGCCACCAGATGGATCACTTCCAGAAATTGAAATTCTTTATTCCCACTCCAGTCCAGATCAACGAATGCCACGTCAAATCCCCAGGAATGAACTATATGAAGATATGGAGTTTCCCCTGGCTCAATCCTCACAAATCATACAGCTAATACCTGCAGAGGATTTCCGTGCTTTCAATACGGCCAGAATATTGGTCATGCCGTATGCAGAAAGCGATCAGCGCCTTGAGAACATCACCTTTCGCCTTACATTTCCAAAAAATATATCCCCAGGAAGTCGACAGGATACAGAACTTATAGCCACCTACCTGAATTCGGATATGGCTACTGATTGGGCTCAAATCACTCCCCGAAGCCTCAACCGGAGCAGTCAAATATTACCAAGTGGTCAATGGTATCGTTTTCCCATCAATGACATGGGTATTCAACGCATTAATCCTGCTTCCTTCCCTGATGCCATTCCAGATTCTGATCCAGCTAGCTGGCAGGTCTATGCTCCGTATTATGAAGGTCGATCGCTCCCCTTTGGCTTAAGCAATACTGAACCCTCACCTGACAACCTGAAAACCATCAGTATGAAAACCAGCGGACTTGAGGACGGCACCTTCAGTGGAAACGATGAAATCCTATTCTTTGCCCAGCCCCTGAATGGCAATTTTAAAAGCAATGGCTTCACACACCTCTATGGGACGCAACGTTACTATTGGCTATGTGCTCCTGATCAGGATTCTCAAACCGCAAACAATGTCACCCCGCTACAGAGTTCTCCTCTCAGTGAAACACACACGGTAACATCCTATGAAAAACGTATTTATCATGAATCTGAGCTCTATAATCAACTTCATTCAGGCGAAACCTGGATTGGGGAAAAGCTGACTGGTCCTTCTTCCCTCTTCAGTATCAACTTCACCGATGACTATATCGACTTCTACTCAGAAATAAAATTTAATGCCCGATTGGCTGTAGACTATGATGCTGGAAATTTCCAGCATATCCTGGATGTGGAATTGAATGGTGTCCCATTTAACGTGACTTCAAGACCCGGTTTGTACAAAGAAATCAGCCTGAGTGGTACCGCTGGAGGTACCGCTGGAAAAATCATGCTGAGCGAAGGTTCCAATACCCTGAGTATAGCCTATTCCAGCTCCTCCAATGCATCAATAATATATATTGATAGTATGCGACTGGCCTACAATCGTCAGTTGGCCCCCTCAACGGACTATTTATTCGGGCTTGTGGATTTACCGGGACAAGTGAATAATATCTTTTTTCATGACACCTCTCCTCAATTTCACCTGTGGGATGTCACTGACCCCACAGCTGTGAGAGAATGGGATATTGCCAACAATCAATTCAAGCTTGCTGAATCAGGCGTACACGAACTCATCGGGTATACGGACGATCAGCCTGCCCAGGTGGTACTTAGTGAGGCCTCTAACCTGGGTGAGCCTAGATTGAGACACACTAGTATGCAGGCAGACTATATCATTATTACGCCAGAGAAATTTTCCGAGGAGGCTGAGCGGATAAAACTGCTCCGGGAAGAACAAGTCCCCGTTGATGAGCGACTTACTGTCGAGATTGTCGATATCCAAGATATTTATGATGAATTTTCTGCTGGGACCCAGGATCCTGCCGCTATCAAACATTTTTTGCACTATGTATACTTCAATTGGGGATCACCCAGCCTCAAGTATGTCTTATTTCTAGGTGACACCGACTATGATTACCGCAATATCACAGGTCAGAGCAAAATGGTTATACCCACCTATCAAAAGGATGGACACAATGATGTGACCTCCTATCCAACAGATGATCGTTACACCTATATTGCTGATGGTGTGGGTGATAAGCTCCCTGATATTGCCATTGGCCGCCTGCCGGCTCAGACTGTTGATCAACTTGAAGTGATGATAGATAAAATTATTAGTTATGAATTGACCCCAGAGCCTGGAATCTGGCGCAATACTGTGACTCTGGTCGCAGACGATCCGCTCCGCCCCCTAAAATCATTTGAGTATTACCATATTAATGACACTGAGAGTATGGCCAGGATCATGCCCAAAAGCATGCATGTGAATAAAATCTATCTCACTGAATATCCTGAAGTACAAGACCCCAATTCACCCTACATCAAAAAGCCTAAGGCCAGAGACGCCTTTATTCAAACTCTCTACAACGGAACCCTCCTGGTGAACTACCTGGGGCATGGTTCTCCCAATGTGTGGGCACAGGAGGAAGTATTTACAGTTTCAGATCTGGGGCTGGTAAAAACAGGAATGAAACTCCCCTTCTGGGTTGCGGGGACCTGTGACTGGGCCAAATATGATGATGTAAATTCATCCTGTGTACCTGAAGAGCTTATGTTAATGGAAAACAATGGAGCCGTTGGTGTCCTTTCCACCACCCGGAAGACCTACGGAGTATTTAATAAAATTCTGCTCACCAACTTTTTTAATTTCTTATTTCCAGAAAATGATGCCGGACGTTCAATCCCTGTAGGTGTCGCTGTCATGCTGGCTAAAAACATAGTAGCTGGATCCGATCCAAATGATGAGAAATATATATTAATGTCTGATCCTGCCCTGCGCCTAGCCTCGCCAACCAGAAAGGGTCAAGTCGACTCGGTCTCCCCATCTGTATTTCAAGCAATGGGCACGGTGAACTATACTGGAAGTACGGATACCACCTTGGCTCCTGAAGCTCGAGCTGCCATTACGGTCTATGATACTCCAACTCCAGTAACTCGATCGGTCTACAACGGTTACAACAATACAACGGGATCTATCTCATACGTCCTTCCCGGTAAGCGCATTTTCCGAGGATTGATATCCGTGAATGACCGTGACTTCTCCGGAAATTTTACCCTTCCCAAGGATATAAAATATTCAGGAACTGGTGGTATTTTACGGGTTCAGTATTGGGATGATACAGGCTTGGACGGCAGTGTCTTCATTGATACACTGAAATTCATGGGGACGGACTCTACGGCAATTGACAATGAAGGTCCGGAAATTCTGTTCATTTCTGACAATATGGTACTGTTGAACGGTGATCATTTTTCAGCCAATGAGCCCCTTGATATCGAGATAAGTGATGAACAGGGCATTAATTTGACTGGCGCCGCAGGACATGGTATTACTCTGGCCATTGATGAAGATTGGGAAAATGCTTTTGATGTGACTGAATTATTCGAATATGACCTGGATCATTCAGATATGGGTCGTCTTTCAGCCTTTCTCGCAAATATTCAACCAGGTGAGCATCTTGTGTCCGCCAAAGCATGGGACAGTCAGAACAATCCCAGCGAAGCCAGTGTCCGCCTCGAGTTTTTTGCAGCCAATGATTTCCGCATATATGATCTATTCAACTTTCCCAACCCCATGAGAAATCACACAGAAGTAACTTATATGCTTTCTCATCCAGCAGATGTGAACTACGCCATCTATACCCTGGCAGGACGCAAAATAATTTCTGACTCACAGGGTTATCAAAATCAGGGCTTTAACTCCTTCCCCTGGGATGGACATGATCGATTCGGAAATCAACTGGCCAATGGCGTCTACATATTGGCCGTTGAGGCTGATAGCGATGAGTTTGAAGAGCCCGCTCAGAGTTTACAAAAATTAGTCATTACACGTTGATGCCTGCTGTCGAGCTGATTCTCGCCAGCGCTTCCCCTCGTCGGAAGCTTCTCCTTGAACAGATTGGTTTCTCATTTAGCGTCATTGCAAGCCATATGCATGAACCGCCTTATACGGGACATGATCCTGCCCACTATGCCTCAAACCTGGCTGAACTCAAAGCAAGTGAGATATCTGAGCAATATCCCACCGCAATGGTTATAGGAGCGGACACCATTGTAGTTATCGGTGAAGAAGTTTTGGGAAAACCCGAGGATGAAGTTGCTGCTCGAAAAATGTTGGGTCAACTTTCTGGTCGAAATCATCAGGTCATCACAGCCTACAGTTTTCAGTTGAGGACCTCTGAAATAAAAGAAGTCCATCATGTGCTGACTCAGGTGCATTTCAAGCAGCTCAGTTCTCATGAGATTGACCATTACATCAGCACGGGTGCCCCCTTTGACAAAGCAGGAGCCTATGGTATTCAGGACTACTCCAGTGTTTTTGTTGATAGGATTGAAGGCTGTTTCTACAATGTCGTGGGTTTACCGATCTCTGATTTAAATGAGAACTTAAACAAACTTCTCCGCCAGTATTCACTCACCCTTAAATAAACTCATTCATATTTCCCTGATTTTTGGGAAATCATAGAGAAAAGCCTGTCAGCCTCTTTCTGCGGTCTTGATTTACGTGGAAAAATACTTAAACTCACCAGCACTTAGCGAAGAGGAACAATCGTGGCATTTCATGAGGACTTAAGAAACCATCGCCTGAAAAAAGGTCTTATCCTGGAGGAGATCTCTGAGGATATAAAAATCAATGTTCGCATCCTGCAGGCACTGGAGCAGGGTGATTATCACATCCTACCTGTACCCTACGTCCGCTTATTCATGAAAGCCTACGCCCAGGCCATTGACTATCCTGTTGAGGATATTCTAAGAGGTCTGGAAAACGAACTCAAGTTGACAGGTGAACAGGGTGTTTCCGGAAATATTTCTGCAGATTCCAATGCTTCACTGGATATGAGCGGAGCAACACTTCCCGAAACACAAAATTTGTTACAAATGGAAAAAGGCTCTCAGAGCAATATGATTCGCCTGATAGGTGGAGTCATTGCACTGATCATTGTCATCGTTTTTGGCAAAAGCCTCTTACAGTCGGACAATTCACCTGAACCGGAAACACTATCATCACTTCTGCCACCCATGAATCTCACCAGCAGTCTCGAATCTATGAACATTTCAGATTCGGTTCTTAGTGCTAACTCAGACAGCCTGACCATTACCTCAACTGACTTTCTTTCTATCATCAGAAATAATGGGCAGCATATTTCCGATACTTTATTTCAGGAACCGGGTTTATCCCTGGGCATTCTCCTCACGGATACAACGGAACTCAAATTGTATCCCGGTGAAGCCGCTTTAATTTCGGTAAATGGAGATACGTTACCAGGTTCACCATTTAGCAACTCATGGCTTGTGGTTACCTCCGACTCTATAGGCGGACACCTGGAAACCTATCCCACACTGTAGCTCGCTTCATCATTTTTCAGTTCTATTAGTCCTATTTTCAGGGAAAGGCATGGGTTTTTAACCCACAGGTCACCCACACTGCCCCACTTCTTCAATTTTACCCTCTAAATTAATTTTCTGTAAACCATTGTATTACTGATACTTACCTAATCTTTTATTCATTCTGATTCAACTTAAACTTCTCCCGCGTTGGGCATTCACATGAATGTTTTATGACATTAATTCACCATTTTTTCTTGATTTGTGGGTTGTTATCCCTAACTTATGGTTAATAGTGGGTTATTACCCCTGCTGTTAGAAAGCTGAAACGGGAAATGGGAACTAAAACATTTACAGGCGAATTTCGTTATTCAATTGATGTAAAAGGTCGATTGAATATTCCTGCGAAATTTCGCAAAGCGTTACCGGAGACAAGTGAGGACACTTTCGTGGTTACACGGGGTGAGGAAGAGAATATTGCTGTATACTCACTTGACAAATGGCGCGAGAAGGAGCAAGAATTATTAACGCTTTCTTCTAAGCTTCGAGCACACCGAGCCTATAAACGGCAGGCTACTCGATTTGCCACCCCCCTGAAATTCGATAGCCAGGGTCGCGTTGCGATCCCGCTCAATCTCCTGCAACATGCCGGGATTGACAAAGAAGTCGTGATTATTGGGATGATCGACGAAATCGAAATCTGGGATCCGGACATTCTCAAACGCTATGAGGAGACTGAGTTCCAACTTGATGCTGAGGATATAGAAGCCATTGACAACTACACTCGATCATCGTGAATCAGGTAAATCAGCCGAGATTTCGTCACACACCAGTTCTGGTGGACGAGGTTTGCGCGCTGCTGCTAAACGATCTGTCGGGAGTCTATATAGATGGCACCTTCGGTCTCGGTGGACACTCCAAAGTAATATCTTCACTTGTAAATGCTGATGCTACACTGATCGGAATTGATCAGGATGAATCTGCCCTCGCACAATTTGACCCTTCCTTAATTAAGCAAACACTGCACCTGAGGTGCACAAACTTTGAGAATTTGGATCAGGTACTTGATGACCTGAAACTCACGCAAGTCCATGGAATCCTTCTGGACCTGGGGCTAAATTCCTTCTCGTTGGATGATCCAGAGAGGGGCTTCGCTTTTAGCCTCGCTGGACCCCTGGACATGCGCTTTGACAGATCGAACGAGTTGACTGCTGAAACCGTGGTGAATGAATACTCCCAGGAGCAACTGGCAAATATCATTTACCAGTATGGTGAAGAAAGGAATAGTCGCAGAATAGCGCGTAGAATTGTGGAAATGAGGACAAACAAAAGATTAACTAGAAGTGACGAGCTCCGTGAAGCAGTCGCCAAGAGCGTAGATCCTCGCTTTCGTAATAAGTCCCTCGCCCGCGTTTTCCAGGCATTCCGCATTGAAGTCAATCGAGAAATGGAAGTGCTTGAGACCATCCTTAATACAGCAATCCAGGTCCTGGCTCCAGGCGGCCGTCTTGCAGTTATCTCTTATCATTCTCTGGAAGACCGCATGGTGAAAAACCATTTCCGCGATCTGTCCCAGGATATTTCCCGACAGCCAGGTATGCTGGATAGTGAAATAAAAATTTCTTTACTCAAACGTATTACTGGTAAGCCTGTTGTTGCTACTTCTGAAGAAGCTGAAATTAACCCCCGTGCCCGCAGTGCCAAATTGCGCGTTGCTGAGAGAACAGCCCATGCGGCAGACTGAGACCCGCAAAGAAATTTTTAAGACGATTCTATATATAGGGATGATACCTGTCGTCGCCGGTTTACTATTCCTCTATATATGGCTGGGCGAAGAAGTTAGAGCCGGTGAATTGGAACTGGATTCTCTGCGCAATCGTGAAATCAAGTTACGTGGCGAGTACAATTTGGTCCAAAGTGAACGCAATCGCCTCCATCGACCTGATAAACTCTCAAAACTTGCACGAGAGAAGCTGGGACTCGTCCAGCCAGACCCTGAAACGCGCGAAGTCAGGGTGAAACTCAAATGAGTATGACCTACAAGAAATTTCGCGGTCGTTACGTCTTTGTTGTTGTCACAGCAATCATCGTCTGGGCAGCCCTCGTGCTCAAGATGTTTTATATTCAGGTCATAGATCCTGACAACCTTGGCAAGGCACTCCAGTCTCAATTCGAAGATAAAGTCGCCATAGCCCCTCTTCGTGGAAATTTTTATGACCGGAATGGCAAAAAGCTAACCGACAACATCGAGCACTTCACTTTTGCTGCTCATCCCGCCAAGGTGAAGGACAAAGACGCTGTAGCCAGATTGTTCAGCAAAACATTTAATAAATCCAAGCGCCACTATCTCAATAAGCTCAAATCCAAAAAATCTTTTGTATATCTTGAAAAGGCTGTAAATCCACTTCTGGGTCGTGAATTAAGTCAAAGCCCCCTCCCCACTGGAGTTCAGGTAGAATCTAATGTGCGTCGCTATTACCCCTATGGGGATGTTGCTGCACCGCTGATTGGCTTTGTGGGAACTGAAAATCATGGACTATCAGGACTTGAAGATCATTATGACCATCAGCTGGCAGGTATTGAAGGATGGCGAGAGCTTGGTTCTGATGGTCGAGGCAATACCCGAATCAGAGGTGGGTTTAAAGAACAAAAACCTATCAATGGCGATGATTGTTACCTCACTATAGATGTTGATATACAAATTATTATTGAAGAAGAATTACGCTCCGCTGTTGAACGACATAATGCTGATAAGGCGGAGGCAATTCTGGTTGACCCCAGTACAGGCGAAATTCTTGCACTGGCTAACATCCCAACATTTAATCCTAATTCAAGATCCAAAATCACAGAAGCATCCCTTATAGCTCACCCCATTATGTCAGCCTTTGAACCAGGCTCCACCTTTAAGGTCGTCGGTGCAATAGCACTCCTGGAGGATAATAAAGTTCATCCCATGGATGTATTTAACTGTGAAGGCGGAAAATATTCAATCCATGGTCTAAATGTGAGAGATTGGAAATCATTTGATAACCTGACCTTCTCCGAAGTGATGGAAATGTCTTCTAATATCGGAGTCATTAAGGCTGTTGAGGCATTGGATGCTTCCAAGATGTTTAACACCGCTAGAAAATTTGGTTTTAGTGAAAAAAGTGGCGTCCAATTCCCATATGAAAGCAGCGGCTCTTTAAAAAACAACAAACTTTGGTCTGATTTATCAAAATCTGAAATCGCTATCGGTTACGAAGTTTCAGTAACAACCTTGCAGCTGGCAATGGCATATGCGGCTATCGGGAACGGTGGTGTTCTTATGAAACCACAGCTCATTCAAAAGTTAAAAACACCCCAGGGCCATGAGCAAAATATTGACCACATCGATGCATTACGCCGTGTGGCTTCAGAGAAGACCATGCATACCATGTCGGGTATTCTTGAGAAGGCAGTTTCTCAGGGTACAGGTCATAAGGCCTTCCTGCCAAACTTGAGGATAGCTGGCAAAACAGGCACTGCAAAAAAACTGAAAAATGGCAAATACGTGAGCGAGTATGTCGCCTCTTTTGCTAGTTTTTATCCCTCTGATGATCCTGATTACACCTTGATCGTTACTGTAGATCATCCCAGGACGGGTGGTTACAGCGGTGGAATGGTCGCCGCTCCAATTGCGAAGGAAATTTATCGTCGGATTTACAACCTAAGTGGTCGTGACGCCGAGCCTTATCTCCAGGCATCCATACCAAAGGATCGGGATGAGAGTATTCGAGAAGCCCCTCTTTCAGCCCAGGGGCAACTGCTGAGCGCTTCACTCCCTGTTCTTAAAGCCAATAATGCACAGATCACCATGCCCGATTTGAAGGGCATGAGCCTGAAAATGAGTCTCTCTGGATTGTACGCCATGGGATTGAGACCAATTTCTCACGGAAGCGGTCGAGTAATCAGGCAAGTGCCAGCTGCTGGAAAAACACTCAAAGCGGGTCAATCCGTAGAAATTTATCTAGGTGAATAATGAGACTGTCTAACATCATTCATCAGGTTCCAGACATTCTCGAGACACGCGGTGATCTGAAGACCGAAGTAACTGGTATCAGTTATGATTCCAGACAGGTCCACACCGGGCATCTATTTATTGCTGTCAGGGGTCTTATCACTGATGGTCATGATTTTATTTATGCAGCTATTGAAGCCGGAGCACAGGTTATTGTTTATGATCGTTCAGATTTTGTCATCCCCGAAGATATTGTATCCATTCTGGTCCAGGACTCACGCTTGATACTACCTGTGATTGCCTCAACCTATTTCGGGCATCCTGAAGAAGGTTTGAAGCTGGTGGCTATCACTGGAACCAATGGAAAAACAACCACCAATTATTTTGTTCAGCATCTCCTAAACCAAAGTGGAGCCAAAGCAGGGCGTATTGGCACGACGGGTGCCCAGATGAAAAATGTGGACATCGACCTGATGCACACCACGCCTGAATCTGCAGATTTATACGAAATCCTGGCCGAGTTTGTGTCTCACGGTGCCAAAGCGGTAACCCTGGAAGTTTCCTCCCACGCCCTCTCACAAAATCGGGTTGACGGACTGACCTTCGATGTAGCTGTATATACAAATCTCACTCAGGATCACCTGGACTATCATGGCTCGCTGGAGGATTACCTCGCTGCTAAACAGCTGCTGTTCAAGGGCTTACCAAAAGAATCAGTGGCCATTGTAAATGTGGATGATCCATACGCTGAAAGAATTATTGAAGTCTGTGTAGCGAAAATCATCCGCTACGGCTATAACTCCAATGCCGAATATCGTATCCTTGATCATTCAATCAATCGCAATGGTGTTGAGTTAACTCTGGATACTCCCTATGGGCAAAGAGTGGTGCAGGTCAACACCGTAGGAACTTTTAATTACTACAACTTCCTGGCTGCTTACGCCTCAGCCATTGAGTTGGAATGTGATATTGAGAAAGTTGAACTTTCTGCCAAAACACTTCCCATGGTACCGGGGCGCCTGGAGAAAATTGCTAAACAGGCTCCTTTCCATGTCTTTGTTGACTATGCCCACACCCCAGACGCCGTGGAAACTGTCCTTGCCACTCTGGCTGAGTCATATCCTGACAATCGCCTCATCACCGTATTTGGTTGTGGTGGTGACAGGGATAAGGGGAAACGCCCCATCATGGGTGAAATTGCCACCCGACTTTCAAGCAAGGTCATCATCACAGATGACAACCCACGGACTGAGGCACCTCTCAAGATTATTCAGGATATTCTAGGAGGTTGCGGAGATCGCTCAAATTATTCTGTCATTCAGGATAGAACTGAAGCAATTAATTCAGCCTTACTCGAGGCCAAACAGGGCGATATCGTCGCCGTTCTGGGTAAAGGGCATGAACCTTACCAGGAAATCATGGGCGAACGTAAACCTTTTAGTGATATGACAATTGTAGATCAATTCATGGAGCAACATGGCTATTCTGCCTAATACGATTACCTCGCTCCCTGATGTAAACATTCTGGGGGCTATTGAGTCCCCGATTACCGGTGTCAGTATTGATACTCGAAGTTTAAATGCCGGAGACCTCTTCGTTGCATTTATCGGTTCCCAAGTGGATGGTCATGACTATATCCCAAAAGCCATTTCCCGTGGCGCTTCAGCGGTTATGGCCTCCACTTCATGGGACGGATGTGAAGATTGGGACGCTTCCATCCCTCTGATAATGACAGAGGATCCGGTCAAAGCTCTTGCTGACCTTGCCACTGCACACCGGAAACTTTTTAATGTCCGACTTATCGCGATTACAGGGACCAACGGTAAAACATCCACAAAAAATATGCTCACCCACATCCTCCACAAGCGCTACTCTGTGCTTTCAACGGATGGTAACTTTAATAATCATATTGGTTTACCAATAACGATTCTGAGCCTGAATGACACGCATGAAGTTGCAGTGATCGAAATGGGTGCCAGTCAAAAAGGTGATATCAAGTATCTTTGCGATATTGCACAACCGGATCAGGGACTGATTACCAACATTAGTCTGGCCCATACTGAATTTTTCATTGATCTCGAAACGATCCAAGCAACCAAGGGTGAACTGTTCCAGTATCTGGATATTCATTCAGGTCGGGCTTTTGTCAATCTGGATGATGAGAAGGTCGCTGAGTTAGGTCAGAATTGTACCAATCACATCCCCTTCAGCTTCAAACAAGAAACTGAACGCCATTTCAGCATGGCTGGACCTGATCATCTCGGTTGTTATGATCTTCAATTTGGTAAATATACAGCTCATTTGAGTCAAGCTGGCAAAGCCATCGTCCTCAATGCTGCTGCCGCTGCAACTATCGCCCTCCAAAATGGGATTCGCTTTGACCAACTCCAGGAAGCCCTGGAGGATTATGCTGGTGAAAGTGGACGGATGCAATATGCAGAAGTAAGGGGCGTGCACTTTTACAATGATGCCTATAATGCCAATCCAGCCAGCGCCAAGGCCGGTTTTGAAACCATGGCTGAAATTAAAACCTCAGCACGCAAGATTCTGATCTTCGCTGATATGCTGGAACTTGGCACTCAGAGTGTAGAATCCCATGTTTCAGCTGCAACCCACATGATGCAGGCCGGATTTGACCATATCATACTCCTGGGCCAGGAAGTCCTTAACAGTGCTCATCATCTTAAAGAACGTGGATTTAGTAACTATTTCTGTAGTTCGGATAAATCCAAAGCTCTCCAACATTTCCTGCAAGAGGTTAAAACGGGTGATCTGGTGTATCTGAAGGGCTCCCGTGGAATGCAGTTGGAAGATTTTGTCAATGCCTATAAGGAAAACAAATAATGCTATATCATCTACTGGTACCTCTGCAAGAATATTTCTCAGCATTGAATGTATTCCGATATATAACATTCCGATCCGCCAGTGCGGCAGTCACCGCAGTGCTGTTCTCCTTTATTGTCGGTCCCTGGATTATCAAAAAATTACATAGCATGCAAATAGGTGAAACCATCAGGACTGATGGACCTCAATCTCATAGTGCAAAAGCTGGGACACCTACCATGGGTGGCCTTATCATCATTGGTGCGATTCTGGTTCCCACTCTGCTATTCGCTAGATTGGACAATATTTACATCCAGATGATGATTGTCTCTGTCGTGTGGATGGGCATTGTAGGGTTCATCGATGATTACCTTAAAGCGGTAAAGAAATCGAAAAAGGGTCTCATCGCCCGCTATAAACTTCTGGGTCAAATCAGTCTAGGATTGGTATTGGGAGCAGTCATGGTTCTCCATCCTGAATTCGCAGGTTTTGAAACGTCAACGACCCTCCCCTTCTTCAAGGATCTGGTTTTCGATCTCAAATCTGCCTGGATTTACATCCCCTTCGTCATTTTTGTAATTACGGCTACCTCGAATTCTGTCAACCTGAGTGATGGCCTTGATGGTCTGGCTTCGGGGCTCATGGCCATTGCAGCCTTGGTTTTTGCTGGAATTGCCTACATCACAGGTCGTGCAGATTTTAGTCAATATTTAAATATCATATATCTCCCTAGTGCAGGAGAGCTCACTGTCTTTTGTGCGGCACTTATTGGAGCTTCGCTGGGTTTTCTCTGGTATAACGCCCGACCTGCAGAGGTCTTTATGGGCGATACCGGATCGCTGGCTCTTGGTGCCGCACTTGGGGCGGTGGCGGTCATGCTGAAGAAAGAGTTCCTGCTGCCCTTTGCAGGCGGTGTCTTCATTATTGAGTCCATCTCCGTAATCATTCAAGTGCGCTATTTCAAATATACAAAGAAGAAGTATGGTGAAGGTCGCCGGTTATTTCGAATGGCTCCTATTCATCATCATTTTGAGCTCAAAGGCTGGGATGAAAACAAGGTTGTGATCCGTTTCTGGATCATTGGAATCCTCTTTGCCTTCTTAACACTGACAACATTCAAGATTCGGTAATATGAATAAATCTGACATCACAGGAAAAAACGTCACCGTCCTGGGCAGCCAACGCTCAGCCATGGGTGCAGCACGTCTACTCAGACATTTTGGAGCCAAGGTGCTCGTCAGCGAATTCGACGCAGATAAGTTTAGCACAGAGAAGCGTCAGATTCTGGCTGAAATAGATGCTGAATTTGAATTTGGCTACCACTCTCCTGATGTATTGAAAAGCGATTTTGTGGTGGTCAGCCCCGGAATTCCAGAGAATGCCGATATCGTTCAAAAGATTAGAGCCAAAAACATTCCCATGTTTTCTGAAATTGAAATGACTTCCTGGTTCATTGATGCTCCTATTATTGCTGTGACAGGCTCCAACGGGAAAACAACAACAGTAAATCTCATACACCACCTGCTTAGAACTGCTGGCTATGATAGCTTCCTGGGTGGCAATGTGGGTGTGGCTGCTTCTGAAGTCCTTTTAAGAAGCCTGGAAAAAGAGGCGGATAAGCCCATTTTTGTCCTGGAGGTGAGTAGCTTCCAGTTAGACAATATTGATACTTTTAAACCACAAGTCGCAGTCATCCTGAATCTGACTCCGGACCATTTAGATCGATACCCCAGTCTGGCTGCCTACTATGAATCCAAACTGGGTATCCTCAGAAATCTGGATGAGAAGTGTACAGCTATTCTCAATCGAGACGACCCAGAACTATCCCGACACGATATTAATGTCGATTCCAGCCGCTATTTCGCTGTTTCCAGCCTTTCAGGAGGCGAGGCCATGATGGCTGAAGGTGTCCTAGGTATGATGCGTGATGGTGAATGGAGCCCCATTCTTCCGGCCAAAGCACTGCCTCTGCCTGGAAAACACAATTTGAGCAATGCTCTCGCTGCGATCGCTGCCGTGATGGGTTTTATCAATGATCCTGAAATATTGGCTCAGGGTCTCATGACATTTGCCGCGGTACTCCACAGAATTGAATATGTGGGTAAAATCAATGGTATTCGGTGTTATAACGACTCAAAAGCCACCAACATCGCCTCCACCGAGGTCGCCATCCACAGTTTCTCGGAACCCGTATGGCTCATTCTCGGTGGCAAGGACAAGGGTGGGGACTTTACCACACTGATTTCCCAACTTGAGGGATCCACCAGGGAAGTTTTGCTGGTTGGAGCTGCTTCAGATATCATTGAGACCCAGATCAGCCCAGCCTTACCCACTCGTAAAGTGGAAACCATTGATTCTGCCATTGAATATTGTCTTGATCATGGAAAAAACGGTGACATCCTACTCCTCTCGCCAGCTTGCGCCAGTTTTGATCAATTTGAAAATTTTGAAGTCCGCGGTGATCACTTCCGCACTCTGATTCAGTCACATGAAGGGTGGTCGATGTGAAACAATTCCACCTGGATAAAGTCATGTTTATTATAGTAATAATACTTTTTGTTGCTGGCTCGGTCGTGATGTACTCCGCCTCGACCTCTCAAAATGCTGACTCATCGCATTACTTAAAACGTCATCTCTTAAATGCCTCCATTGCAGTCATGTTGGGTATCGCTTTTTCCAGATTCCCCCATCAATATTTCAGACACCTCCGTTACTTCATCCTCATTGGTATGTATATACTCTTGGTCGGTGTTTTGATCTACAATAAGTCTATGGGCTTAAGGCATCCTGCTCGTTGGTTATATCTGGGTGGTTTTAGTTTCCAGGTGGCTGACTTTGTCCGGCTAGGGATGATCATATTCATCGCGGATTATCTCCATCGCAATCAGCAAACTCTAACTGACTTCAAGCGAAGTGTCCTGCCAGCCTTTTTAATTGTATGTAGTGTCGTGGGTCTTATTGCTATCCAGCCTGATCTCTCTTCATCGATGATGATCATGATGCTGTGCCTTATCCTGTTCTATCTGGGCAACATTCAAATCAGCCACATTTCTGCCCTCCTGTCAGTGGGTTCAATTACCGCACTGGGGTATGCCTGGAACAATGCCTACATGTGGAAACGCATCATGACCTTTTTCAGCGACAATGTTGATGTTGCCAATGAAGGTTTTCAGGTGCACCACTCGCTCATGGGTCTGGCTCATGGTGGCATTGGTGGTGTTGGATTGGGAAATAGCTATGTGAAAGACCTCTTTCTCCCAGAACCACATACCGACTTTGTTTTTAGCATTCTTGGAGAAGAATTTGGATTTATTGGTTCTTCATTCTTCCTGTTGCTCTTTTTGCTCCTCTTTCTGAGGGGATTGAGAATTGCGAGAAATTCAGCAGATTCTTTTAGTATGCTTCTGGCAATCGGTATCAGTTTTTCACTTTTCAGCTTTGCCATGGTCAATATTGGGGTGGTCACAGGCTTCTTACCAACAACGGGTCTCCCCTTGCCTCTGATTTCGTATGGGGGTTCAAATTTACTGGCCACAGCCGTCATGCTGGGCATTCTATTCAATATTTCGTCTAACAATGAGTCGGGTAAAGCTTTATCAGCAGAAAGGGTCTTGAACATTGACTTCTGATAATATTCTGAGAGTTGCTTTTGCAGGTGGTGGCACAGGTGGCCATATCATCCCCGCCCTGGCCATTGCTGAAAAATTGCAGGAGTGTGTTCCTAAAGAGAGTGCCTTCAGAGATGTTGAAGTACTCTTCTTTGGAAGCGACTACGGCATGGAGACACGTCTCATACCAGAAGCCGGTTTTAAACTTGAAACCCTTCCCATTCGCGGGCTTTCCCGATCCATATCTCTTGCTGGTCTCAAACACAATTTTTTATTACCAGCTCGCATGATTGCATCAATCATCAAAGCCAACCGGGCTTTGCGGTCCTTTAGTCCCAATATTACAGTGGGCACAGGTGGCTATGCCAGTGCCGTACCTGTTCGTCAATCCCTGCGGAACAATATTCCCGTCGTCCTCCAGGAGCAGAATAGCTATCCTGGGATGGTCACACGCCTATTTGCTCCTAAAGCCAGCCAGGTTTTCCTGACTTATGAAGATGCAAAACACTATCTCAAAGGGTCTGAGACCCTATTGACAGGAAATCCCATTCGCTATATGGGCAATACGATTGATCGTGTTGAAGCCGCAGAGGTATTTGGGCTACATCCTGAACTTCCAACCTTGTTTATCCTGGGAGGTTCACAGGGAGCACGGGCTATCAACCGTCATTTTGTTGATCGCATCTCCAAATATCTTGAGAAATTAGGTATGCAGGTTTTATGGCAAACAGGCAAAGCTGATTTCGAATATTGCCAGAAGCAGATAGGCTCCAACCCCCGTATCGTCCTCAGACCATTTATTAAAGAAATGGATAAGGCCTATTCATTAGCAGATCTGATGGTATGTAGAGCAGGTGCCATGACCCTGACTGAGATCAATCATTTTGGATTGCCCTCAATTCTGATTCCTCTGCCAAGTGCAGCGGCCAACCATCAGGAATTCAACGCGAGAAGCCAGGAAAAAGCCGGTGCTGCCAGAGTCATCCTTGAGTCTGAACTGGCTGACGGTGCCTTTTTACCTCTTCTCACTGACATTTTTACCAATAAAGAGAAACTGAACGGTATGGCCAAGGCCTCAGCCGCACTCAAACGTCCCAATGCCACACAGGAAATCTGTGACAGCATAATTAGAATTGCGAGTACCTGTGCTTAGGTCAGCCCAACATATTCATTTTGTCGGAATTGGGGGCATTGGAATGAGTGCTCTGGCCCTGCTCCTGAAACAACAAGGCAAGCAGGTCTCTGGATCCGACCAGATGGACAGCGAGTTGCTCAACTCACTCCGTCGGGCAGATATTCAGATTCATATTGGTCATGCAGCCAGTCATGCTGAAGGTGCTGATCTCGTAGTTTATTCAAGTGCCGTGAAACCTGATAACCCCGAACGAGCCTATGCCGAGTCTCAGGGTATTCCTGAAATTCGTCGGGCTGAATTGCTGGGTCAAATAGCAGAAGCATATGAAAATACCCTAGCAATTGCTGGTACCCACGGCAAAACGACAACCACTGGAATGTGTGGTCAGATACTGATAGCGGCTGATATGGATCCCAGCATTTTGGTGGGCGGTATTCTACCTGATTTAAAGTCTAATTTGCGTCTCGGTAAACAGAATCACATCGTAGTGGAAGCCGATGAATACGACCGATCCTTCCTGGCGCTGAAGCCAAGTCATATTATTGTCACTACCCTTGAAGCTGATCATCTGGATATTTACAAAGACCTCCAGGATGTCCGCGATACCTTTCTTCAATTTATCACACAACTGGATGATGGCGGTTTGCTCGTTCTACAGGGAGATGATGCCGAATTGCTCCAACTTGCCAACCGCAGCCCTCATCCTGTCATCAGTTACGGACTCACCAATCTGCCTGACTATCGGGCTATTGATATAGAAATAAGCACTTTCACATCACGGTTCACCGTTGTCAAGCAGGGTAAGAAATTGGGTGATATTCACCTAAATATGCCTGGTGATCACAATGTCATGAATGCTCTGGGAGCTTGCGCACTTACCCATCAAATGGGTATTGCGTTCAAGGATATCAAAGCTGGCCTGGAGTCTTTCCATGGTGTAGAGCGACGTTTTCAACTCAAGGGTTCCAAAAATGGTGTGCAATTTGTCGATGACTACGCTCACCATCCTTCAGAGCTGGAAGCCACCCTCCTGGCCGCCCGCAGTGGTTGGTCTCATGCGCGTATAATTGCAGTATTTCAACCCCATCTGTATTCCAGGACCAGAGATTTTGCCAAGGAATTTGCAGCGGCACTGCAGATCGCTGATGTGGCCATCCTGACTGATATTTATCCCGCCCGTGAATTACCCATTCCAGGGGTAACATCGGATTTAATCATGGCAGCTGGAAATGATAAGATTCAACGCCTCTCTACCATTGAAGATGTGTATGCATTCTTAAGCCCAAAATTGCAAAGTGATGATCTGGTCATCACCATGGGTGCTGGCGATATCTGGAAACTTCATGGACTTTTCCTTGAGGAAAGCAAATAAGTGAGCCGGTCATCAAAATATAGCATTCCAACACTCAGCTGGGCTTTCTCAGCAGGGTTGCTGGCGGTTTTACTGCTTCTGGGTTTCATGAGCGTGAGTTATGCGACCCTGCTCAGGAGTGATGAAGTGGAAACTATCAATCTATATGGTCAACGTACCATGAGCCCGGAACGGGTTAAAAGCCTCACAGAAGTTTACCTGGGCGCTTCACTCATCGAGATCGATCTTGATGAAATTCAGGAAAGTTTTTTAGAATATCCACTCATTCGCAGTGCCAAAGCGACACGCAATTATCCTCATTCTTTGGACATCTATCTTTATGATGTTCTTCCTGTAGCCTACATCGCAATTCAGGATATCATGACTCTTGATGATAAAAGCATCTTGCTCCCCTTACCTGATAAAGGGATGCTCTATAATTTACCCATCATCACCGGAATCAATGTGGACGTGCCAGCATCAGATATTGGGCAGGTGATTCCTGATGAAACGGTGCAAATGCTGGTCAACTTTCTCAAGAATATTCGCAAAGAACATCAGAGCCTTTATCTCGACATTTCAGAAATATCGTATGACCGGCGCGGGATCAAACTGATCTCTGCAACTCATGGAACCACTGTGTTTCTGGGAAATGAGGATGATGCGCTGGTGAACAGTATCATTCTGGAAAAATTTATATCCGAAGAATCAGATTCAGGGATCATCAGTCCCTATCAGTATATCGATCTGCGATTTGATCGTCAGGTCATCGTAAAGGAGCGAAAATCACGATGAACAGCCGTGGAATTTACATAGCCGTAGACATAGGGACATCGAAGGTTTGTGCAATTGCAGCAGAACCGGATCACGAAGATGTTCTCAAAGTGGTCGGTCTCAGTAGCTCACCCTCCACAGGTCTTCGGCGTGGAACAATTGTTGACATCGAAGCCACCGCCAAGGCTATCCGTACCGCTCTGGATGATATCGAAGCGCGAGCTGGAATTAAAGCCGGTCAGGTCACTGTAGGTATTGCTGGCGAGCATATTGCCAGCTTGAATGCCACCGGTGTTATTGGCATCGCCGATCCTTCCAACAGGGGTCTTGAAAAAGAGCTGAAGATTTCACAGGAAGATGTGGATCGGGTTATAGAATCTGCTAAAGCAGTTGGTCTACCCAATGGTCGCAGAATCATCCATGTCATACCTCAGCAATTTACTGTCGATGACGAAGCCGGTCTGCGCAATCCTGTGGGAATGACAGGTCGCCGACTGGAAGCCCAAGTGCATCTAGTTACCACAGCCACTTCAAGCACCAAAAATATTATCACAGCTATTCGTCAAGCAGGTTGTCAGGTCAAAGATTTCGTTCTCGAACCCATTGCCTCGGCACAATCTGTTCTCACCGAAGAGGAAAAGAAAATTGGCGTCGGCCTTATCGATATCGGTGCAGGGACTACTGATGCCATTGTCATATCAAAGTTTGGTGTCGAACACACTGTCTCCCTCCCCTTTGGCGGGAATCAGGTCACTTCAGACATCGCCGGCATCCTGCGGATTACTGACGAGCAGGCTGATGATCTCAAACACAAATTTGGTCATTGCTTTACTGCTGACACAGAAGTGGATAAGGTTTTTGATGTCAAAGGTGTGGGTGGACGCCAGGATCGCAACATTAATGAATCCGAATTTTCCATGTACATCGAAGCACGTATGGATGAGACTCTCAGAATGGTCAAAGCCAATCTAGAAGAGAGTGGCATGATGAAGCACCTGAATTCTGGGTTGGTATTTACTGGAGGTGGCTCCAAGATTCCTGGAATTATTCCACTGGCCAAGCGTGTATTTGATCTGCCCGTCCGTCTCGGTAATCCCATCGGCTTTATTGACACAACCGAAAAGATCGATAGTCCTGAATATGCTACGGCGACAGGACTTATCGCCTATGCCGCGAAATTTCAATCAGAAGAAACGCGTCGTTATGACAGCGGAACGCTGACTCGAATGTTTACGACAGTAACTGAATTTTTTAAGAAAAATTTTTAATAGAAATCACATCCAAAACGGAGGATACTTACATGTTGTTTGAATTTGATAGTTTAAAAGAACAGAAGGCGCGGATTCGGGTAATCGGTGTTGGTGGTGCAGGTAGCAACGCCATCGATCGCATGGTCGACTCAGAACTTTTAGGCGTGGAATTTATCGCCGTCAATACTGATGCTCAGGCACTGGATAACAGCAAGGCTGATGTCAAAATCCAGATTGGTAAAACCATAACCAAAGGTCTCGGTGCCGGCGCAAAGCTGCATGTCGGTGAAGCTGCTGCTGAAGAAGATGCACAGGCTATCGCATCAGCCCTTGAAGGTTCTGACCTGGTCTTTGTAACTGCAGGTATGGGAGGTGGCACAGGAACAGGTGCAGCCCCAGTTGTTTCACGTATTTCTAAAGAGATTGGTGCCTTAACCATCGGGATCGTCACCACACCCTTCCGCTGTGAAGGTCCACAAAGATCTAAGCGAGGAAAAGAAGGTGTTGAGAATCTGCGCCAATATCTCGATACCCTGATCGTCATTCCAAACCAAAGATTACTCTCCATTGTTGAGAGAACTACCACGATGGTCGATGCTTTTCTGGAAGCAGATTCAGTATTGCTTCAAGCAACACGTGGTATTTCTGATTTGATCAATGTTCCCGGTCTGATCAATTTGGATTACGCCGATGTTAAAACGACCATGGAAGGCATGGGAGATGCCATCATGGGCACAGGCATAGCTTCTGGTGAGGAACGCGCTGTATTGGCCGCTCAGACCGCCATATCATCACCTCTGCTTGACGACACGAATATTAATGGTGCCCAGGGTCTACTTATCAATATTACGGGTGGTCCAAACTTGTCACTATTTGAAGTTGATGAAGCTGCCAATCTCATTTTTGAAGAAGTGGGTGAACAAGCTAACATCATTATGGGAGCGGTCATTGATGAAACCATGGGTGAAGAGCTCAGAGTAACTGTGATTGCCACCGGTTTTCACTATGATTCTGATCTCAAATTTGATAGGAAAGAAACCCAGCCAGCCCGAGTATATCGTCCAACTGCTCCAATGGCTGCATCCAAACCCGGCGAAGAGATTGTCATCGAAGCTCCTGTACAGAATTTTGTAGAGCCCAGGATTGCCCCGCGTCTGGAAACTTTTGAAAACCGTGAGAAATTAGAAGTTCCAACATACGCACGTCAGCAATCTGAATCAGAAGATGTCATCATGCATTTTAGCGATGACCTTTCTGTGCCAACGTATATCCGACGCAATGAGGGCTTGACTCTCTAAAGCGTTTCTGATTGTAGGATCAAACAGCCCGTTTATTCGGGTCAACACCCCGCCAGGTCGGGTCGCACAACCTCCGTTTCCCGTAAGCCTTGTTCTCCTGGGAGCAGGGCTTTTCCCAGGGTAAGGTACGCCCGTTACCTCATCCCCAGAGAATCGAGATTCTCTTCGTTCAGATCAATTGAATATCTTGTGACCCCATGTTGAACGGTCTACTTTCGCGCCTTGAAAGGAGATCAATTATCATGATAAAAACACTTCACATTCTCGGGGTTGTCCTCTTCCTGGGGAATATCATAATCAGCGCTGTTTGGCGACTGTTAGCCCAAAAAGCAAATGATAAAGCAATTCATAAATTCTCAATCAAGCTCATTCAGAGCACTGATTATCTGTTTACTGTACCAGGGGTGGTTCTCATCGCTGTCACAGGCCATATGCTGGCTACTGGGCTGGGCGGAATAGGTGCCCACGGTTGGATTTACCACAGCTATGCTCTGCTGAGCGTCTCAGCCCTTATATGGGTGGTAGGACTACTCCCTATTCAAAGAAAACAGATGCGACTCATTGATGAATCTCATTCTCTAAAGGAAGCGGGCATCCGCTATAAAACGCTGAATAAGTGGTGGTCCGTTCTTGGGATTATTGCTACTGTATTACCTTTAATTGCCCTCTATCTCATGGTGGTTCGTCCAGTCTGATGAAAGTCACTGTATTTATGGCCACAAGCCTGGATGGTTTTATTGCCGATGAAAATGGGGGTGTAGAGTGGCTCAATGAGCTACCTCCCCCTGACGATCCCAAGGAAGATTTAGGTTTTGGGGCTTTGATGCAATCTGTAGATAGATTGGTCATGGGGCGCACCACCTTTAACCAGGTATTGGGCTTTGGTAGCTGGGCATATGGTGATACACCGGTAACGGTATTATCCCACCAACCTCCTCCAGACAATATTCCAGTTGGTGCTATCGTAAATTTTGCACAGGGCACACCTGAGGCTTTGATTCAAAAATTCAAATCTGAAGGTGATCAACACATTTATTTAGATGGTGGCAATGTGGTCCAGCAATTTCTCTCATCTGGTTTAATTGACGAAATTATCCTCACCCAGGTACCTGTTCTACTGGGCAAGGGTATCAGCTTATTTAAGGAAGAACTTCCCAGAGATATTTGGAAGGTGGAACGGGTCACTAACTACCCCAATGGTTTTACTCAAACCCATCTCATAAAAAAAGAGCCAGATAATTAGTCTGGCTCTCTCATATTGTTTAACCTTGCGAAGGTTTAAAACCTTCGCAAGGTTATCTCAATTTCCTTATAAGTCTCTAATCACTTTACGGATAGACTCACCAATATGGTCGATACCTGCAGCAGTGACAGTAAGTGCTGGTGCCAATCGGACCGTTGTTTTATGGGTTTCCTTGGCATAGATGCCATTTTCCAGCAATTTTAGAGAAACTATATGTCCATCCAGACCGGGTTTATCAAACATTTCAAATGCTGTTAGTAGACCAGCACCTCTGCTCTCTTTAATCTTATCGGGAAATTCTGCTCGAATACTTTCAAAATGCCCGAGAAGTCTTGCACCCATGTTTCTGGCATTCTCAGCCAGTTTTTCATCAACCATGGCCTTAATGGAAAATACAGCCGTCACTGATGCCAGTGGGAAACCACCAAAAGTGGAACCCTCGGATCCTGGTGTCAATACATCAATGACATCTCTCCGTCCAGCCACAAATGAAACGGGCATAATCCCACCACCGGCAGCTTTGCCACAAGCCATGAGATCAGGTTTCACATTATAGAGCTGATGAGCAAAATGAGCGCCTGTTCTGGCGTACCCTGTTTGTACTTCATCAACACAGAAAAGAATATTGTACTGTTTACAGAGCTCAGCTACACGTGGCAGATAATCATCTGATGGCAGGATAACGCCTGCTTCACCTTGAATGGGTTCCACGATGAATGAAGCTATCTTGTCGCCCTTTTCTTTAAACAACGCTTCAAGGGCATAGGCATCATTAAAGGGGACTACCTCTATTCCAGGTAGAAAAGGACCAAAATCAGCTTTGGCAGTTGGGTCAGTTGAAGCAGAGACAGCGAAGAGAGAGCGACCATGGAAATTTTCAGCCGCAACCACAATGATGGCTTCATTGGCAGGTATACCTTTGACCCTATAACCCCAGCGTCGAGATAATTTGGCCATAAGTTCTGGAGCCTCAACTCCAGCTACCTTAGGTACTACCTTATCCATTTTGGTGATAGCTGTAGCAGCCATGAGAAAAGCCGCCATATACTTATGTCTGATTGAACGTGGAACGGTTGGAATTTTCTCATTCTGAAGATGTGCAATGACCGCATCCACAATAGTTTTGTTGAGCTGTCCCTGATTCACTGCTGAATAACAGCACAACCCATCTAGCAATTCTTCTTCGATGTAAGCCTTAACCCCTTCAGGATCAGGCTTGCGACATATTAAGGTTGAGCTGTCCTGCACATGGCTCACAACGACATTTTCAAGGGGGGCATAGTTCTGCCCACCTTTTTCTAATTCAATGGCTTCATGTTCTCCCGGACTGAGATCGCCAATACGAACGTTATTAATCGTAAGATCGTCACCGTAACCTGAAATTCTGATATCACTCATCTATAATACTCCTCATTATTGTGTAAAAATTGGTCCAGAGAAACCCTGTCCCAGTACGCATGACTCGTTTACTATATTTTTAAATCTAAAAGTAAGCAAGTAAGTTACAAACTGGGGGTCTAATACTCGACCAATTCCAAAGATCATTGTTGACAAGGCAACAAATGGGCCAAATGGAACTCTTCGCTGAGTAGAAAATCCTTTGAAGAAACCAACAAACACCCAGGTAAGAAAAGCCAGTAAGCTGGCCAGAAAAAATACATAAGCTGAAAGAATCCAACCCAACCACAAGGCCACTGCCAAACATAATTTGACATCACCCAAAGCCAGGGTTTTATCTTCGATACCATAGCGTTGAGGCAAGACAATGAAAAGGGATACAACCGCCGCGACACCCAGACCTATTAATGAGTGTCCAATACTCACTGTCCCTCTCATGATACCAAACACACCAATGGCAATGATGTAGACAATAAATGCGTTCGGAATGATCCATTTTTTCAAATCCATGTAGGTTACACCAATTAAGGCAAAGCATAGCACACTGATTTGAATTGCAAGTACGGGCTTCATTGCGCTGAATGCCCAAACGGTGAACACAAAGATGATAAACTCAAATAATGGATAAATACGTGGCGTTTCGTGTCCACATGCTGAACATTTTCCAGTAGATTGAGTTTCCGCATGGTTCCATTGATGCGGACCATGGGAATGGCACCGATACTTAAGTGTAGATCAGAAGATCCACTCTCCAGTGCGTAGCCAAGTAATTTGGTCTATCTTAGAAGGCATTGGGGTTACTCTTCTTCGTCGGAGCCGTAACCGGTGAATCTACCGTCATCAGTTGTATAGCGAACTTCGTGACTGGCACCCTGTTTCATTTCTTCTGTACTTAAAGCTGTGATTTCAGAGATACCATCACCACCACCAATAATGGTGAAGACCCATTGGCGCTTGGTAGCATTCTTCATCTGGATGTATTTAGGTTCCAGTTGTCCTTCAACATCATCTGGCCATTCGCCTCTGTCCTGATAATACATCTGGGCAGCATTCCAAATCGAACCAATGGCTGATTTAGCATCAGATGCGTAGGCACCTTTCACGTAGTTTTGGTAGATCGGGAAAGCTACCGCAGCCAGAATGGCAACAATAATAATAATAACCAATATCTCGATCAGCGTCAAGCCAGATTCCCGGGTTCTCAGGTTCTGTTTCATCTTCTCTCCTTAAAATATTATAATACAATGTACTCATTTTTAGCGGCGCAAGATACATGTGACACTAAGGACATTCAATTCGTACAGGATAAAAAAATGATAACAAGATTTTGATATATATCACACCTCATAAGACAGACTTTCCTTCTTCAAGCCAGAATTATCTCCGCGAAGGTATGATTGAGAGAAATTAAGCACCTCTGAGAAGCAGAAAATGAGTGCCCCAAAACATTGATCTAATGCGTTTTTTTACAGCCCTTTAAACGAGAATTCAGGCTATCTAAGCAAGCACGGCAATTACATCTATCCCCCGCAGCATGGGTGGTACTTCCTCCGATTTACCATTGATAACCTTGATAGAAGTCCAACTCAGGAAACCCCAAATTATCCCTTGTGTAATACTGAAGGTGAGTGGGATGAGCAGCATGGCAATAAAAGCATGAATGA
>CAZDVD010000026.1:0-37147 GCA_964508765.1 uncultured Lentisphaeria bacterium | reverse complement strand
CGATCCCGGTCGGTCCCGCATAAAGCTCTTGAGAAATCAGGGGCTTTTTTGTTTTTAATATGCATCACATCGAAATAAACGCATCTGTGAATGCCTGGTCCCGTTCATCTTGATAAATATTTCTTAATGCGGGCCAGACCTTCTTCAATCTTCTCCACATCTAGTGCATATGAAAATCTCACACGACCTGGAGCACCAAACCAATCCCCGAGATAAGTAATAACTTGATGTTGGCTATACATATTCCAGACAAAATCAAGCGGATTATCAATCTTTGGCAACACATAAAAGGCGCCTTCAGGTTTCCAGATATCCAGATCCAAGGATTGAAGACCCTGGAACAATAAATCTCGTCTTGATTCCCAGATTTTCAATTGATCTGCGATGAATTGCCTCGGCACTCTGGTGGCTTCTAGCGCCATCTCCTGCCCAAGAATATTGGTGTTCATTGAAGCATGGGTTTTAATAGCAATCACACGTTGGACGAAATCTGCATCCAGTGACCACAAATAGCCCACTCGAAAACCACACATCGCATAAGTTTTTGAAAACGAATTAATGGTGACTACATGAGGACCACTTAGTAGATAATTTTCTCGAACATAAATTAGTTCTTTGTAGACTTCATCAGAAATTACAAAAACGCCATGCTCAGACGAAATTTTTTCAATTTCTTTGAGCGTTCCTATGGATTCTACCCGTCCAGTTGGATTCGAAGGAGAATTGATTATAATAGCTTTACAGTCATTCACCTTCCGCCTAAAATCATCCAAATCGATTCGACCTTGGGAGGTTTTCAAATACACTGGTTCTAAACCGGAAAATCGAATTAAATGAGGATATGAATAATAGTAGGGTTCAGCTAGCAATACTTTATTCGATTTGCCATTCTCCATAGCTGCAATCACCCTGAGTGACAAATCCAGAGCTTCTGAAGCTCCATTTGTCACCACAAAATCTTCTGAGCCCGAATCAGGATATTGTTCAGCCAATGCTTTCCTGAGACTCTGCATTCCTTGTATGAGACCATATTTAAAATCTCTGTAATGTGGTAACATTTTGTAGACTTGGTCTGGTGGAGGTAAATCTGGCTGACCTGAGCCAAAAGAAATGATTCCGTTGCCCTCAACCCCTATAAAGCTTGCAGGAGATAGATCGTTTTTATTCATGAATGTTGCAATCCCTTCCTTAATAGGCGAAGCTAGCTCCAACAGTTAGGAATTCCGATTGCTATTTCCGTCATAAATAAAGTTTGGCACATTTTCATGAAGTATTTTTTCAATTTGGGTCATGGAACTCCCCCACTTTGACTAATTGAAAAAGCATCAAGATTTCTTATGTTATTGACCAATCATTTGGAGCCTCTGAACATGAATCTATATCAAAAGTTACTCACTTTGGTGCTTGTATCATTTCTGATGACTTGCTCAGCAAGCAAACCAGGGAAACCCGACCACGACTATTCGAACATGGATAGGACCACAAGAAAGGCCTACCAGGGAGTACAACGGTTCCTCGAAGCAAATACATCGCCTGATTCACCGCTTCGGTTGAATCAATACACCAGAATTGATACCATCATTGTTGATTCGGATTCCAAGGGACTAGAAATCCACTTTAATCGAAATTTTGCCAATATTCCCATTCGAGAAGATGTGGTAAATAATATTCACTCCAGTCTCCGAAATTTCCTGGGTGGAAAATTTAAAAACTATAGTTTGAAGGTTTATGCTGTTGATCACCTCATTGAAGATCTTATTCCCAATTATTTCCGTGGAAGCAAACGCAGCTATGACCGAAGCCGCATGCCTGCTCCAGAAGAAAGATCTTTACCATTGGTTCGTAACCTGAGTCACAAATGGAACCCAACTGCTGGTCTCTACAATCGTAATATTGCGTTGTGGCATAGTCACGGTTGGTACTACGAGCAGAAACTACATCGCTGGGAGTGGCAACGTGCTCGATTCTTTCAAACCGTCGAAGATCTCCTGCCCATGTCCTTTACCTTGAAGTACCTCGTCCCTATGCTGGAAAATGCAGGTGCTCAAGTTTTTATGCCCAGAGAACGGGATTTACAGACCAATGAAGTGATCATTGATAATGACACTCCCGATGTAAAACAAGCCTATCAGGAGTATGGTTCAAAATCGAGCAAGTGGCAAACGCTTAGCGAACCAGGATTTGCTATTGGGACCCCTCCATATGTGTCCGGGGACAATCCCTTTTTTATGGGAACATCCTGTCAGATCGAGGCTGACACCAGCGGAAGCGCAAAAATTCGTTGGATACCAAGTCTTCCAGAAGCTGGAAAATATGCAGTCTATATCACCTATACAGCTGCTGATTCGAATGTAACGGATGCCCACTATACGGTTTTCCACACAGGTGGAGAAACCGAATTCATTGTGAATCAACAGATTGGTGGCAGCACCTGGATTTATCTCAGCACCTTTGACTTCAATCAGGATTTGAATGAAGATATCCACCGTGTTGAACTTACCAACAAGAGTACGGAGTCTGGTCAATATGTCAGTGCCGATGCCATTCGTTTTGGTGGTGGTATTGGTAATATTTCTCGGGAAGGGCAAGTCAGTGGTCGCCCCAGATTTACTGAAGCCGCTCGTTATTATCTACAATATGCTGGAATGCCAGATACACTCATATACAATTTAAACGCAGATGAGAGTGATTATAAAGATGACTCTCAATGCCGGGCAGAGTGGGTCAACTATCTTCGAGGAGCACCCTATGGTCCCAACCGCGACCGCCAGGCTCCTGGATTAAAAATTCCCATCGATTTATCATTTGGGTTCCATACGGATGCGGGCTTCACTCGAAATGATACTGTGGTCGGTACGCTCTCCATATACAGTACTGATGACTATGAAGGGCTTGATGTATTTCCTGATTCCATGTCTCGTATGACCAATCGGGATCTGGCAGATATACTCCAGACCCAGATCGTCAATGATATCCGTGCAAAATATGATCCGGCCTGGACACGTCGTATGCTTTGGGATCGTGGCTATAACGAGGCATACAGACCCAACGTACCGTCCGTGCTATTAGAACTCCTCTCCCACCAAAATTTTCTGGATATGAAATTCGCCAATGATCCACGCTTCAAATTTGATGCAAGCAGATCTATATATAAAGCTTTTGTTAGATACATATCCACACAATGGGATATTGAGTATGTTATCCAACCCCTCCCTGTATCACACTTCCAGGCCACTTTTGCTGAGACCGGTGAACTAAATCTACAATGGCAGCCTGTACTCGATCCAATGGAAATTACAGCTTCTCCAGAAAAATATATGGTCTACACTCGTGTCGAGGATGAGGGATTTGACAATGGAATTCTAGTGGATGAGCCCAATCTGCGTATCAACTCACTTGAGGAAGGTATCATATATAGCTATAAGGTGACTGCCCTCAATGCAGGTGGTGAAAGTTTCCCTTCAGAGATTCTCGCTGTGTGCAACATGGGCGGAGACAAAGCACCCGTTTTAATTGTGAATGCCTTTGATCGAATTTCAGCAGCGAGTACTATTGAAACGGACAAATACCTCGGTTTTGTTGATCTCTGGGATGAGGGTGTTTCAGATGGTTATGATATGAACTATATCGGTTCCCAATATGATATCCTGGCCGATTCACCCTGGCTTGATGATGATGAGCCGGGGCATGGTGCCAGTTATGGAGATATGGAAACCACTCTTATTCCTGGCAATAGCTTCGATTTTCCCCATTTACATGGAAAATCATTGCGTGAAGCTGGGTATTCTTTTGTCTCATCAAGTGATGAAGCCATCTGGGATGGTCAATTGGAGATGAACGATTACTCTTTGCTGGACTTGATTTTTGGTGAGGAAAAAGAGGTTCCGGGACCCAAAGATTTCAGTCCCCGTGATTTTCGTGGTTTTCCAAAAGCATTTCAGGAAAAGATCACTGCCTACACACAATCTGGAGGGAACCTATTTCTCAGTGGTGCCTATGTTGGGTTCGACCTGTTTGACAATGGGAACGACTCCCTCGACATGCAATTTGGTGAAGAGGTCCTCAAATATAGATTTAGAACTGATCACGCTGTCAAGACTGGAAAACTCAGTGTCATTAAAAATGATTTCTTCAAATTGGAAAACCTGTTGAACCTTGAGTTTAACACCCGCTTCCATCCTTCATTATATAAGGTTGAATCTCCAGATGCCATTGAGCCCGTTGGTAGCAGTGCCAGTACCATATTGAGATATGCAGAAAACAATACCAGCGCAGCCATCGCAGCTTCCGGTGAGTCCAACATCATTGTTTTTGGGTTCCCTTTTGAAAGTATCCTTTCTGAGAGTGGCAGAGATGAGGTCATGGCATCCGTTTTGAAATTCCTGGATTCAAAGTAACTATCCATAATTAATGTGACCACGATACAACCAGATGGATCTTGATTTAAGAAACGATTACTGGGAAGATTCAGAGGCCAGGGAAGCATTTAAAGCGTTCATCCTGGATATCCATGGTCTTGATTTCTCAGAGTGGGAAACTCGTGGATATTGGGACTCCGAGTCTAGATTGCCTGGTATTTTATGATCGAGATGACGACGTGGTGAACGTCTATGATATCCTTGGTGAGTCCATCCCGGCATTTGAGGAAATATATCAATACATCTCCTCAGATTCGGATAGACAAATTGTTTTCCACTTCCACACAGACAAGTTGGGGATCAGAAACATACAGACTCAAGCTGTTGATGGGATTAACACCTTTGTTAAAGGGTCATTCCCAGTTTCAAATCCTGCTTTTCCATCCACATCAAGGGCTTAACTTCAGGCATCTGCTGGGAAGGGGCTATACTTTAGATCCTGCTGCAATCACTTCTGGAGTGACACCATCTTCAAACTGTTTAAAGTTTTCAACAAATTTTACAGCGAGATTTTGATAGCGCCTATTATAGTCTTCCTTATCAGCCCAGGTTGAAATTGGATCCAAAATCTCAGATGGAACCTCAGGACAACTCACCGGGATTTCGAACCCGAATACAGGATCTTCCTTGAATTTCACATCATCAGTTCCAGCATATTGAGATTTTTTCATTTCATCGCGTAATTGGCGCTTCATAACATCCCCAGGTTTTGTGATAATAATTGTCACGATTAGAATAATCGTGAGCTGTCAACATGCAAATAATTGTTTAATAAAAAAACTCCGCGATACACACGGAGTTTTAGGAAAAATAGGTGTCTCTCAAACTCAGGGAGATAGTTGAACTTTCAACCAGACTTCAAGATCATTCTGCCCCATGCTTGCTCCTGATGGACCACCGGTTTGTCGCATAGCACCTCTCTGGCCACCATCCATACTACTTGGTCTGCCACCTCTACCACCAGCACTCATTCCACCGGGATGCCCACCACTCCCACTACTCCTTCCAGATATTTCTGAAGTGGACTCGAGACCCAATCCTAGTTTCTGCATATCAAATTCCTCTCCTAAAAGGGTCAGGGGTATCTGATATTCAATAAACAATGTCTCATCAATGGAATTGGCTGTAGCTAATAGATCGGCAGGACCCAGACTTTTACCAGCCTTGGTATCAATTACAATCAGGGTGAGATCTCCATTAAATAGGTTTGATGGACTAAACCTGGTATCTCTATCCTGCGAGTCGCCTGCATTGTTTTGACCACGTTGATAAACATCAGGTCGTTTTCCGCGAGGCATTTTACTCTCAAATTGAATCCCAAGATTCTGACGTTTACCCCCTTTTGCATCCAGCCACAAAGTGAGTCCACCCATGGCCAGTTGACGTTGGAAATCTCTATCAATACTACTCACAGCGATGTATAAATAATTTCTATCGTGACTTACTCCTAAGGCGAAGTTTTCGCCATGGGGTATCTGAAATCGACCTGCCCATTCTGTTCGCTGTCCATCTGTTCTAAAATCTTCCGTGGCTGCTTCACTGAGAAATACGTTGCTACTGCAAGCATTCAATATGAGCACCAGGGTAATCAATCCTGCGATGTTCCAATTTTTGGTCATTACATTTCCTTCATCTATAATTATACATAACAAAGCTTTGACCTCAACAACGAGAAATGGTTAAGAAGTTATGATTTAGTTTTCCAGAAGCTGCGATATCCGCTTGATCAGGATAGCTGAGGCCTGTTGCACTTGTGATTCATCACAAAACCTACCCAATGAAATTCTGATGGTTCCCAGTTGATAGTTTAAAGGGATGTGCATGGCTTCAAGGACGCCTGAACCTTTCCCATCAGCACTATGACAGGCAGCCCCAGCAGAAATCAGGACTTCTTCCAGGTTGGCCAGAATGTCCAGGGCGTTCAGTTGAGCAAAACTGACACTCAACGTATTTGGCAATCTTGGTGTACTCGCTGCATTGATCCTGATTTCAGGAAATGCCTGTTTAAGACTAGCCTGCAAGCGATCACGTAAATTTTGCAGTCGAAGGTTTTCCGATTCGAGTTTCTGACCGGCAATTTCTGCGGCCATCCCCAATCCAACAATTTGGGCAACATTTTCAGTTCCGGCCCTTAAACCATTTTCATGATTGGCACCATGTATGAGAGGTTCAAGATCAATACCATCCCGGATGTAAATGGCTCCAACACCTTTGGGTGCATAGAGTTTATGGCCAGCTATACTTAAGAGGTCACAACCTAATTGATTTACATCAACAGGAATTTTCCCAACAGACTGGGCTGCATCTGTATGAAATATTGCACCAGCATCATGAGCAATTTCTGCTAGCTCATCGATAGGTTGAATACTCCCAATCTCATTATTAGCGTGCATCACGGAAACCAGAATAGTTTTTGATGTAATGATCTCGTCCAAATCCTGGATACTGACAACACCCTGACTATCAACAGGAAGATAAGTAATTCTGAAACCCTGATGCTGTAGGTATTGAACCACATTCAGGACCGCAGGATGTTCAACCCTGGACACAACAATGTGTTGTCCTTTATTTTCTCGATATCTGGCAATACCCTTAATTGCCATATTATTGGATTCCGAGCCACCAGAAGTGAAAATGATTTCCTTAGAGTTACACCCTAATAGACCTGCCACTTGTTTCCGGGCAAAATCAATGGCCTGCCGATTGTGTCTTCCAAGGCTGTGATTGGAAGAAGGGTTCCCAAAATGTGAGTGATAAAATGGTTCCATGGCATCCAGAACCATTGGATCTATGGGTGTCGTTGCATTGTAGTCGAGATAAATATTCCCATTGGCTAACAGCATGGTTCACTCCTTTCTACATAAGATGAATGAACGGGTAAAATTAACCTGAAGAGAGGTAGTCCCTTAGATAAATATGATGATCTTAACCTTACCGAATCTTAGTTGTCTAAAAGCACAGAAAATTGAAAGGAACCGTACGATGCACAAAATGACAAATCGCTTCATCCTCCCCCTACTCTTCCTCGCCTTAGCAATGCCCACTTTTGCCCAAAAGGGTCCAGCTAAAGATGGTTCTGGTCTGAGCAGGGGAGACAAACTCCAGGCATTGGAGTTGACTGCTGAGCAGGAAGATCAGATGAAAGATCTTCGCTATGCCAATGAGAAGGTTCTCATCCAATTGCGCGCAGACCTAAAAACCTCTCAACTCGAATTAAAAAAGCTTAAACGAGCCGATGAGCCTAACAAAAAGAAAATTTATGCTCAGATTGATAAGGTAGGCAAACAGCGCACCGCTATTGAGAAGGCTCGCGTTGATCATCAACTAAAGGTCCGTAAAGTGCTGACCGATGAGCAATTCAAGATGTTTCAGAAAAAAATGCAAGCCAAAGCGGGTCGAGGAGATCAACGAAAAAGTGGATCTCGCCGAGATCGTGGTGAAAGTCGCAGACCTTTTCGGAAGTAATTCTTCTTCCTCCCCAAGAAGTCAGATAAAAAAGCACCCCGACGTTTGGGGTGCTTTTTATTAGGATCAATCAAACGAATTAGCTGAGCGCAATTGTGTCTGATTCAAGTTTGAATAAAGTGATTTCAGAGGGTATTCCCAGACGTAGTGGAGGTCCCCAATAACCTGTCCCTCGATTCACATAGACTTGCATATTTCCATGCCGATATAATCCAGCATAATACTTATGAGCTTTTGCTACAGCCAGATTGAATGGCATAAACTGACCGCCATGAGTGTGTCCACATACCAGTAGATCAATGGCCAGTCCATTGGTCAGCTCAGCTGTACCAGGTTGGTGAGCCAGCATAATGCTTGGCATATCATCAGGAATCCCCTCCATGGCCTTCTGAGGTTCAGTTTTATGAGATTTAATACTGTGGTGAGCCATAAGATCTGTGACACCAGCAATGGCTAGGGAAGCATTCCCTTTTTTTAGAATGCGATGCTCATTATGGAGATGGATCATGCCCAACTCACCTACTTTAGTCACCCATTGCTCTGCACCTGAATAGTATTCATGATTACCGGTGACAAAATAAGTTCCATATTTGGATTTTAAATCGCGGAATGGCTCAACATCTTCGGATAGGCGCTCGACAGAGCCATCAACCATATCTCCCGTGAAAAAGATCAAATCCGGTTGGAGAGCATTGACTTGTTTGACCACCGTTCTGGCATAGTCAGCTTTGATGGTGGGACCAATATGTAAATCAGATATCTGAGCGATGGTTAGCCCCTGGAAATCGATAGGTAAATTGGTAATCGTGATATTCTGTGTAATAATAGTGGCTTTCCGTCTCGCCTGGAATAAACCAATACCACCCAGCAAAGAAGTCACGCCCACGATTCCCAGGTTCATTGACATGAGAAGAAACTGTCTGCGACCCGGATCCAGTTCAATACTGCTAGGGCTATTATTGCTAAATGATTTCAGGATTTTGAATGAAAGGGTACCCGTAACCCAACCCAGATCGCGAATTATAAAAGCGATAAACGCCAGTGAGAATAATCCCATGCCAATAAAGCCAAGCCACAAGAAACTATCGATGAGCAAATTCTCCAGCCCTCGTGAGCGGAATATCATACCAGCTATGGGAGCCAAGGCCATAAGGACAATAATTGCCCAATATATAAATAGACTCATCCCTGAGATTTCAAAAGGGGCAATTACTCTGGCACCAACATACCCATACAGGAGGGTCAACACGAATACGACTACAACAAAAAACACACTATTTCCTCTACCATTTCTTTCCCCAGGATGAACTAAATCGAAACCCGCAATGAATCAATTCATTTCTGAATCAAATTGCGAGGTGCATTCCAGCACTGCGATTATATATTGTGCCACGTTCATTTAAGCATTAATAAAATCTCGAGGTTGATCCTATGTCATTGCTACGTCAGGCATTCATGAAGTTCTGGAATCTGGAATTATACTGGAAAGTGTTTATCGGGATGGGTGCAGGAATTATCTATGCCCTTCTTCTCGGTGAAAAGGCAATGAACGTAGCACCGCTGGGTGATATGTTTATGCGATTGCTTAAAATGGTCATCGTACCCCTCATATTCTTTTCCATCACATCTGGTGTGGCAGGCATCGGAGAAAATAAAAGCCTGGGGCGTCTTGGTGCCAAAACCTTTGGGTATTACTTCCTTACCTCCATGTTGGCTATCCTGATTGGTTTGACACTTACCAATATTATTCAACCCGGTGTTGGTGTGGATATCAATGCTGGTGGTAAAGATTTTGATCCATCCAGTTTGAGTCAACCGGGAAGCTTTGGGCACATTCTGATTCGTATGATTCCGACGAATCCCATTGCAGCTGCCGCCAAAGGTGATGTCCTCTCCGTTATCTTTTTCTCCATCATCCTGGGAATGGCCATCACTGCCCTGCCAGAGAAACAGTACAAGTTTATGCACGAACTATTTGATACCTTTTTCAAGGTCATGATGAAAATGACACAGGGTGTGATCATGTTTCTACCCATTGGGGTCTTTGGTTTGATAGCCAAGGCAGTCGCCAGTACGGGCTTTACCCTCTTCAAGGCAGTGGGCTGGTACATGGTGACGATTGCATCCGGCCTGACCATTCACATTTTCATTGTGTTGCCAATTGTTTTCTTTCTGTTCACCAAGATCAATCCTTTGAAACATTTTAAAGCTATCGCTTCGGCCATGGCTGCTGCTTTTTCTACCAGTTCTTCGGGAGCCACACTGCCGGTGACCATGGACTGTATTGAGAATCGCGCTGGCGTCTCCAATAAGGTGACCAGTTTTGTCCTTCCGCTGGGAGCAACAATCAACATGGATGGTACGGCTCTATACGAGTGTGCTGGTGTCCTTTTCATTTCTCAGGCGCTTGGTTTTGATCTCAGTTTTGCCCAACAATTGCTTATCGTCATCACAGCCTTTCTGGCATCTGTAGGAGCAGCGGCGATACCATCTGCAGGCTTGGTCATGATATTTATTGTTTTGGATGCTGTGGGTCTTGGAGATCATCCTCAAGCCGCCATTATTGTCGGAACGATGCTGGCGGTTGATCGTCCTCTCGATATGTTTCGCACTGTTGTGAATGTTACCAGTGACACCATGGGTGCTGTTATCATAGCAAAATCCGAAGGCGAAGAAGTGCTTACGAAGGTCTAAGTAATACTCGATTCTCACGGCCCTTCAGCCTCGCTGAAGGGTCTACATAATCTTTATTTAAATCAAATTCAATAGCTCTAGGACTTAACCAGCTCTGGAACTAAATTTGGCGCATCGGGGGAATATTATGGTGCTTTTTTACAGATTTGACTGCAATGATGCTCGGCATTTTTTGAACGAGAACTAACCAACGGGAACCCAACTCCTTGCTGCTAAGGCAGGCCTTTCCCTCCCCCCGGGGATCAAGGAAGTCTGATCTTTAAGGGCGGTGCCCACCGTGAATAAACACGGTTCAAAAATGTCACATTGTTGCAGTTTTTTTTATCGGAAAATACCTGAACGCATATCCCCCTATTTCATGTTAAGACTAGTCCAGATTGAAGATTTTGATAGGCTCCAAAGCCTCAGCAGGGTCAATTCCAAAAATCTGAGTATAAAAATAATATTCACTCTCAATAGACTTGATCACCGTCGTGGATTTCCTGAAGCCGTGTGACTCTCCCTCAAAGGGCAGATAAGCGACTGGAATTCCGTTTTGTTTTAGAGCAGCCACCATGCTCTCAGCCTGGTTCGGCGGCACAACAGGATCATCCAGTCCCTGCATGAATATGACGGGACAGTCCAACTGGTCAGCGAAATTTAGAGGTGAACGATCAAAATAGAGCTGTTTTTCCTGTGGGTAAGGTCCAATCATGCTATCCAGATATCGACTTTCAAATTTATGGGTGTCCTGAGCTAACAGAGTTAAGTCCCCAACCCCATAGTAACTGGCTCCAGCTTTGAATACGTCCATAAAGGTGAGAGCAGCCAGTGTAGTATATCCTCCAGCACTACCACCCTTGATGATGAGTCTTGCCCTGTCAACCAATCCAGCATCAGCCAGATATTTAGCGGCCGCAGCACAGTCCTGGACATCTCGAACCCCCCAATTCCCTTTGAGACGTTCACGGTATGCTCGACCATATCCTGTTGAGCCACTGTAATTCACATCAACGATAGCAAATCCACGGGTGGTCCAGTATTGAATGGCCAGACTGAATGCACCTGAGCTGTTCCCTGTGGGACCACCATGACTCAGGACGATGAGTGGAGGGAGATCTTCTGGAGGTGCTTCATAATTGGGGTTTTTCGGTGGATAAAACCAGGCATGGGTCATTTCATCAGAAGCGGTTTCAAAACTGATATGTTGGGATTTAGATATATAGGAACCATCGATATCTGTATCCGCGGACTTGCGCAAGGTCCTGGAGGTATTTGTTACCATATCCATGGTCACAATTTCACCCGGTTGGGAGTCTGTATAACCAATAAAGGCAATCCGGTGTTTTGATCCTCTAACTTGATCAATACCGGTATAGGGTGTACTGATATCTTTGAAAATACCTTGATTGACATCGATTCTAACAAGTTTTGAACCTGACAGGTCGCTATATGCAGCCACCAGATCACCAGAATTCAGCACAGCATATTTACTCATGCCAAATACCCACTGAGGAAGTCCGAATTCAGCCTGCTTCTCCAGAACGCATGTGACCTGAGAATTGGAATAGCGATAAATATTCCACCAACCATTGCGATCCGAGACAAAGTAAATACTGCCATCGGGATCCCAGAGTGGTTGGAATATGGATTCGGTTATTCCACCAGCTATCTCCTGAATACCAACAATATTCCCCTCATCATCTAAGTCAGCCAAACGGAGTTGAGTTCCATCCCAGGGCATATTGGGGTGATTCCAGGTCAGGAATAGGAGCTGGGTTCCATCTGAGCTAAGCTGTGGATTGGAATAGAAATCGAATCCTTCAGCTACAATTTGGAACTTGCCTCCATTGAGAGCGATTCTTACGAGATAATTCTCAATATTCTGGGTGTCAGAATGATCTTCTCCGACAGCATAAAGCAAATCTCTTTTCTGATCTAAAATCATATCTGCAAACCGATATTCTGGTTTGTGGGTAACCTGTCTGGTCTCACCATTTGCAAGAACTTCATAGATCTGTTGATCAGAATTGTTTATATAAAACCTGTAGCCGCCAGCATTGAGAAATGCTCCACCACCATACTCATGGGCACGTGTTCTAACATCGCTATCAGGGGGGGTGATCTCATGGATATCACTACCTGACCAATGCATAAGGGCTGTGCGTCCCTTTTCGGCAGGTCGTCCTTCGGTCCAGGTGACAGAATCTCCATCAATTTGGATTTGTCCTAACCGTAAGCTGCTCTGTACCAATGTTTTTCCAGATATGGGAGATTTCCAGGAACCGTAGGGTTTTTGCATCATTTTTCTATACCTTTATAGTCGGAACACTGATAAATGTCGATTTCTCGAACCAATTTTCCGAAGTTTTCAATCCGAATCGTCTTCAATTTCTTTACGTCACCGAAGTAGGGTGTGATTTTTTTAGACTTAAATCGATATTCGCGACGATTGTCCACCACTAGCAGGCCCGTTCTTCCTTTAAGCTTCTCTTCTTTGGGCCAAACGTCAAATTGGAGAGCGTGTTTGCCGATAATATCCTGAGCATAGGTCCTGGGTTGATCTGGCAGGTAAAATTTCAAGAGCGAACTGGCTTTATAATTGGTACTAAAAATAAAGGGATTGTCTCCTTCAGCCTTGAGTGAATCTTGAAGAGCATTCACCTCATTAGCTGCCTGCTTCCAGCCACTCCAGGTATTACCCTCTCCCAGGGGCACATTGGGAACAGCCACAACTGAGATGCCTATCCCCAGGAATATAATTGAAGAAAAAATACCTGTGCGCATACGATTGAATCTGTTGGGAGATTGGAAGAGGTAGTAAATCCCTAAAATAATGAGAGACCAGTACGCCGGAGCCAGCCAATTCATTTTAACCAGACTGCGAAAACTGACAGCTATGAAGAAGGCTGAGGTGACTAAACCACTGCTCAGGAGAAGTAATAATTTATCTTCTAGACCCGAAAAGAGCTTCCGGCCATATCGAATCAGGGTAGCAAAAACTACAACAAATAAATAGGGGGATAAAATGAAAAATTGTGAGCCCAACAGCTCCCCAAAATGTTTCACTTTCCAATGCCCCATCCCTGAGGCACGTTCTGATCCCTGGAAGGCGAAGGACATCCACTCGTGTTGAGCATTCCAGATCAAGACGGGTGAAAACACCAGAATTGCCAGGAGCACTCCAAGATAGGGATGTGGAGTGAGTAGCCATTTCCTCTGCTCTTTAGAGATGACAATAAAAAGAAGGACAGAGGGCACCAACATAATCCCTGAATATTTCCCCAGCCAGGCCAGGCCCATAAACAGTCCAGCAAAATACCACCATTTGGGATTCTTAGACTGAACCAGCTTCCACAAGGCATAGATCGTGGCTGTCCAACAAAAGAGCAGTGGTGTATCCGGCGTGATGACAAATCCATAGAGTTCGAACACGATTGAGGCATTGAGGGCCAATAATGTCCAGAAAGTTTGGCGTGTATTGTCAAACATCTCCTGTATCATGACTGCCCAGATGATGTTCATACCTAAATACCAGAGTACGGCAGCTAGCTTAATCCCAAATATGGTCTGACCAAAAATCAGGGTAGTGAGCCAAATGCTGTAACTTGCCAACGGTGGATGATCAAAATATGAAAGAGCCAGATCTCGGCTCCAGCTCCAATAATACGCTTCCTGAGGTGTCAAAGGGAGGATGATGGCCAGGAATAAACGAAATATTGAAAATCCCAGAATAATCTTCCAGGCACTGGTTGATATACCTAAATAGCTTTCTTTTAGTGTGATCTTATCGGACATGGGAAGATTCCTATGCTTCTCTGGATTGGCTTCAGGCTAGAAGATAGGAATACGAATTCGTATGTCGACTGATATTGTTTTTAATGGGTGAAAAAGAAGGGATGTACTGGGCATCCCCTGATGATCAGGTCAAAAAGTGTTAATCACGACCGCTATTGTATTTAAGGCGTTCTACTACGATGTTGCGATTGGCCTTACCTTTATATGCTTCTTGAGAAACAATATCTTTGCGTCCAGGATATCCAGCCTTTGCCAGCGTCGTGAGTTGCTCTTCATCTTCATTATTCGGGCAGAAGGCACAACCGTGATCACCTACATCATCAAGTTCATGAGTCGCGGCACAGGAACTGTGGACTTTATTCTCTCCTGTAAGAATCAGAGCAATACTCATCATAAGCATGGCTCCTCCCACTACGAGTAATGTATATAGAAATATCATGACTAGCCTTTCACCTCGTAACCTTCATCGCTCAAGTATACACGGAAACGATCCCGATGTTCACCCTGAATTTCGATTCTTTCATTTTTTGTCGTCCCGCCGGCACTTACGAGATTTCTTAGCTGTTTTGCCAGTGTCTTCATGTCAGGAACGCCTTCCATATCATACAAAATGGTAGTTGGTTTCCCTTTGCGCTTTTCCATACGAAGACGTACAATCTTATTGCCACTCACCCGTTTTCTGGATAAACGGTCATCGGCGGCATTGAAGGTCCACCCTTCACCCACACTGATTCTATTTGATTTCTTACGACTCATACGCGCATAATCTATTCTTGGCTGCACCGATTAAAACAAAAAGGTCCCGAATGCAAGCAGACAGGACCTTTTCAATCTAACCTATGGCTCGAAGCCAGTCGTTAGAGACTCTTTTTGACAGCCTCTTCCATTTCCTTAATTACTTCTGAATTCAGGATGGAGGCTAATGTTGGCATACCGATTTCCTGTAGCTTATAAGTCACTCGAACTGAAGGTTTTTCGATATTGATGATGCGTCGCAAGTCAATGGGAGTTCCAATCACTACTGCTTCGCATTCAACCTTATTAATGGTGGTTTCAAGATCTTTCATCTGTTCTTCACCATATCCCATGGCTGGCAAGATCTGACCAATATCAGGATATTTTTCGAAAGTTTCAGAAAGTTTACCAACGGTCCACGGTCTTGGGTCAACCAGACTCGCGGCACCATATTTTTCAGCAGCTACAACACCAGCGCCATAAAGCATTCCACCATGGGTCAGGGTTGGACCGTCTTCTACAACCAATACGTTTTTACCATAAATCACGTCTTCATCATCCACAGAAACAGGCGATGCAGCATCCACCACAATGGCCTCAGGGTTGACAATACGGATATTTTCACGTACCGTGGCAATATCATCAATATCAGCAGTATCAATTTTATTGATTATGATGACATCAGCCATGAGGAGATTGGTTTCACCTGGATAGTAAGTCAATTCATGTCCAGCTCGATGGGGATCCACAACGGTGATCATGATGTCAGGCATATAGAATGGCATATCATTGTTACCACCATCCCAGATGATAATATCAGCTTCTTTTTCAGCTTCCCTGAGAATGGCTTCATAATCAACGCCAGCATAAACAACCGTATCGTTCATGATGTGTGGTTCATACTCTTCCATCTCTTCGATGGTACAATCATGTTTCTTGAGATCAGCCAGCTCCGCAAAACGCTGTACTTTCTGTTTTACGAGATCACCATATGGCATGGGATGACGGATGGCTACGACCTTTTTACCTTGAGCTGTAAGATGATCACAGACAGCGCGTGTAGTTTGGCTCTTACCACAGCCTGTACGAGCCGCACAAATAGCGATTACAGGTTTGGTGCTGGGAATCATGGTCGATTTGGCACCCATAAGGCGAAAGTCTGCACCGGCATAGTTCACGATGGCGGCTTTTGACATGACATATTCATATGGAAGATCACTATATGAGAAAACAACTTCATCTACGTCAAGATCATAAATCAGATCTTCAAGTTCTTCTTCATCGTGGATGGAGATGCCTTCTGGATAGAGGCTTCCTGCTAATTCTGCAGGATATTTTCTACCGTCAATATCTGGAATCTGCGTGGCGGTGAAGGCAACCACATCATAGTCTTCGTTGTCCCGGAAAAAAACATTGAAATTATGAAAGTCGCGTCCGGCTGCGCCCATGATCAATACTTTTACTCGATCGCTCATTGTATCTCCTTTATGTAATTATTTCTAATTTGAAACAAAATCTTCAAGATGAATCAATGCAAATTTCCCGCCAATAATGGCAAGTTTGTAATGCAAATATTATAATCTTTTTTATAAAAATATATAGAGAATGTTAGGCTTTATATTGGCCATCCATTCTTAAAACAATTAATTAGTAATTGTCTTTGCTGCCGGGAACATTGGGAAATAAGGCTCCTTCTTCACGATATGCGAAGTTCGCCAGTTCAGGATTCTTTTCCAGCTCAGTAATAATTTTTGAGATTTCACCCTCCATATAGGCGAATTCCATATGGCGGTAGAGGCGCTTCCGATACTCTGAGGCGCCAGGGAATCCCTTGAGATACCAACTGAGGTGTTTCTTAATATAATTGGTGGCCCGCATGTCACCCATGGTAACTGCTTCCAGGTATAGATGACGATGACATAATTTCACACGGTCAATCAAGCGAACCGCTTCGGGTAGAATCCCTGTTTCAAGATAATCATTGATTTCTCTGAATATCCAGGGATTGCCTAAGGCCCTTCGACCAATCATGACTCCATCACAACCGGTTTCATCTATCATGCGCTTTGCATCCTGTGCACTTTTGATGTCACCATTGCCTATGAGCGGAATGCTGATGGCTTTGCGAGTTTCGGCAATTAGACTCCAATCTGCTTCACCAGTATACAACTGCTTGGTCGTACGTGGATGGAGGGTCAAGGCTGCAATACCAGCGGCTTCCAGGGCTGCAGCAGCTACCGGAGCGACTATACAACCGTTATTCCAACCAGATCGAATTTTAGCAGTCACTGGAATGGAAACGGCTTCCACCACGGCTCGGGCAACTTCATCCATGAGAGGTAAATCTCTCAGAATGGCAGATCCCGCTCCCTTCTTTGTTACTTTAGGCACGGGGCAGCCAAAATTCAGGTCAATGAGATCAGGCTTGACAATGTCCTCAATATATTTGGCACTCCTGGCTAGAAGTTCTGGGGTTTCTCCAAAAATCTGCACACCGATGGGACGCTCTGACTCGGTAAACTTCATCATATCCAGAGTTTTCCGATTCTCACGGATAATGCCATTAGCAGAAACAAATTCAGTATAGACCAGACCAGCACCTTGCTCTTTGCAGAGTACCCGGAAGGGATGACCTGTGACACCAGCCATTGGAGCCAGGAAGGCTTTCGATTTTATTTGTATGGGTCCAATCTTAAACATCTCAGACATGTTATTCCTAGAGGTCTTGGTCAACAACTAGTTTGTATTGATTCCCTGAGAGGTTATTTGATGATATCTGATCGATTTTAAAAAGTTTTCATGAACCAGGATAATTAAGTGAATTCTTCTATAAGTTCTGCTGCTGCCTGCACCAGGCCAGGGCAAATTGTTTGGGAAGTATTTTTGAGTTTTGCTTCGAGCTGACCTTCAGGAATGCTGACATCACAGCCTAACAAGTCCCGACATAGAATTGACCCACATTTATTTTCAAATTTGTTAGTGAATTCAAGTATCCTCTGATTGATATGATCTTTTGACGTGGTTGTCGAATCTGAAGGCTGATAGTCCAAACCGAGCACCATAATGGATCCGCTGACAACCCCACAAACTTCAGCCCTACGCATTCCACTGCCAAAACCACTGGCAACTCTGAGGCAATCATCCTCAGAAAGACCTCGTTGTGGGCCATAGGTAACTATGATGGATTGAGCACAATTATATCCATTATTAAACTTACTGATGGCATCCTTTACCTTACTCATAGGAAAGACCTTTCCCTTTTAAATTTTCGCGATAATTCTCTGACCTTTTTCAATCAGCTCATCGTGGTCTTCTGGAATATGAAGATTATTCAGTACATTTAATGTATGTTCTCTCAATCTGCTCAAGGCATCAGGAGACCACTCATCTTGCCACTGATTCAGTGAATAGCCTGGCCAAATATGGCTGTGTTGCTCATGGACATCACGATATTGAGCAAGAGTTGCTTCAGACATTAGGAAGCTTCCTCCTGGCCCCACCGAATGAATATCTTTTATCATATCAGAAGATTCACCAATTGAAAAACCATGGGCAAATTGCCGAACCTGGCGAATCACTTCATCAGCATAGACCACGGTGGTGGGTGAAAATGCTTGAGAGTCAAAATTGCCTCCAACAAAGGGAGCCAACCCAACCTTACCTACTGAGCTGGTGAGATGGTTCATCCACAACGTACCACTGGCTAATAAATCGGCACCCCATCCGGTGCCACTACCGGAGGTTCCTGCGTGTGGAATTTGATAATGATTCATCATCTCGGCACAAGCTAGATTGACCAGCATGGTCTGCGATGTGTAGGCGGAAATCATATTCTGCATTTCGAAAACTGAAGGTAGGCTACCCAAAATGATTGGCGTTCCAGGTTTAATTAGTTGAGAGAATACCAGACCTGCTAATAATTCTGCATTGAGCATAACCAGAGTGCCTTCTGCGCTGATTGGTGCTGTAGCGCCTGACATCCCATAACTGGAAAAGATGAAAGGTAAACCCCGTTGAATGGTGGTCAGTATCTTATCGGTGGTGTCCTCGTTGAGAACGAGGGGGGTGATTGGGTTAAAATATGGAAGTAGGAAGGGTTTTTCTGAGAGATCACCGTGAAGACGCTCAAGCATGTCCAGTGCCAGGTCAAACTGTTTTGGTTCTGAGATTAATATGCTGAGTGGTTTGTTCGTGTTGGCTATCATCTCCAGGGTAGCAGTCACCTCACTCACAGGGGAAGCATCGTTTTGGATCACCCCGGGAGTTGAAACCAGATCAAATTGAGTCAGGGTATTGCCCAGTGCTGTGGCAAGTTCAGCATGCTTCCGCGTGAAGGGAGTAGCCGAGTCATTTTCAGGATTCTGATACCAGGAATTGGTCACACCAATTCCATAGATTGTTCCAGATTCCTGATTCTCTCCCAGGGAGAAAGCATGGACTCCTTCTCTATTATACATATTTACATTTGACGGGACAGATTGGAGAGCTTGTTCCACTAATTCCGGGGGTATGCGTACAATATTGTCTTTAATAGTACAGCCGGATGCCTTTAAATAGACTCTACGAGCTTGCCCTGAGTCAACTCGTAAACCGGTGTGGGAGAGGACTTTAAGGGAATCTTGATGGACTTTTTGGATTTGTTCTTGATTTAGAACAGAAATTTGGGGTCTTATGTCATGCATAGGAGATGACGGACTTATCTTTGCTTCTTCCCTTTGTGTTCCTGGCTATAGCGTTTTTGTTCTTTCCTCACACCCTTCCACCTCTCCTTTTCAGCACGGTCAGCACCAACATCCGTCTTTCGCTCGAGATAAGTGAGTTCCTTTTTCAATTTTTTATAATTGTTAATTCTTTCTTCAGAGATGTCCCCATTTTTAACGGCTTTCATCACAGCGCATCCAGGCTCTGTCTCGTGGGAACAATCTGAAAATCGACATGCCGAAGCAAATTCATCAATATCAGCAAAACTTTTATCCAGGTTGTCGTCCTGTCGCCAGAGTTGAAGTTCACGCATCCCAGGTGTATCAATCAGACAGCCACCCGTGGGTAGAAAGATCAATTCACGATGGGTGGTGGTGTGTCTGCCCTTACCATCCTTCTCACGAACCTCAGCGGTATGGAGTAGCTCATGACCTACAAAATGATTGATAAGGGTGGACTTGCCGACACCAGACGAGCCCAGGAGAGCTATGGTTTGACCTGGAGCAATATATTGATGAAGATTGCTGAGACCTATTTGCCCCTTTGCACTGACGGCATAGATGGGCACATCCTGGATTCTATCCTGCAGAGATTCAATAATAGGTTCGGTAAATTCTACCAGATCCGCTTTGGCCAGGATGATCACCGGTTTAGCCCCACTTTCAACTACGAGAGCAACATATCTTTCGAGGCGGGCTGGGTTCAGGTCCGTTCCAAAGGTGGAAACAATCCAGACGGTATCCAGATTGGTAGCCATAACCTGTTCGTTGGAATTCTTTCCAGCAACTTTACGAGAAAATGTGGACTTTCGTGGTAAAACACCACGAATAGTAGCTTTACCTCTTGCATCAGTCTCATCCACAACCACCCAATCCCCGACGGCTGGTAGTTCTGTTTGTCTGAAGGGAGCATGGTAAAGCCTTCCGGCTGCTTTGGCGGAGATATCCACCTCACCGGTATGAACCTTATATTCGCTGCGATGCTCAGAGATGACCCGGGCTGGAATCCCGCGATTGTCCTCTGCCAGGGCCAGTTTTTCTACCCAGGTTTCATCCCAACCATAATCTTCAAGACTCATTCTTCACCTACTTTGCTCATTAATCAAAATCCTGTTGCCTTTCATTACCAATTTATGGATCGATGCACAAAGTCATACATTCAGCCAATTTAATTGAATATCAATATTGATCAGCGAGCACAATTTTCAAGATTCGCTCGACCTGAATATACTCATAGTTCACTTTTTGCTTTTTGCCTGGAGATTTGAGTTTTATCCACTTCTCTGACAGCTCCAAAATGGTTCCCTTTGATTGGAGTGCAAATCCTTCAATAGGGCTGTAGTGGATTGTGACTTCTTTGTTCTTCAGCTCAGATAACATAACATTTTTTTCCTTTGTACTGACACATCTCTATTAAAAACCCGATCACTCCTCTTTCCCAATTTTTCCTCGATGATAATCGGACCAGAAAAAGGTGGTTTTAGCCATCTCTTCCACACCAGGTATATGTTCCTCAACCTGTTTCTTTTTCTTCATCCTCAAAAGAACTGATATGGCTGCAATTAAAAATATCAGGATGCCAAAGAGTATGAGTATCAACGTATACTTACTAATATAAATCGACATCTATTGATACATCCTCCTCAATAATTGCTTACTCATACCAATCAAATTTAATTGCTGACAACTGCTATTTCACCCTCGCTCAGCGTCAGGGATATTTGTCCTTGTAATAATTGAGCAGCCAGTTCTCCATACAATTCCCAACGCCATCCCTGGGACAATCTGGTTCCCGCACCCAGGGTCAACTGTTCCAGGTCTGATTTAGAGGCAATGAGCTTGGGGGCAACATTATTTTTCTCACATACATGCGTAAGCAAGGCCCTTAGAAGAACGATAGCATTACTATTAATTCCCTCATCGTTGGAATTGTCCTGAACTGGCGGGCATTCTGAAAGGGGTAAATCCTTTGCCTTTTGAATGCTCCTCAGAATGTCTCGTCCAGTTTGTCCTTGGGCATTCCCTCCAATCCCCCGTGCACGAGCTAGATCCTGTAAATTCTCAGGTGGGTTGGAAACCAGATCACGCAGGGCAAGATCCTTGATCACCCAACCGCGAGGAATGTTCTGGATTTTTGCCCGCTCCTCCCGCCAGGTAACCAATCCGTGGAGCATAGCCATGCGCCGTGGTGTCATATTTCTTAATTTTAACTTTTTTGCCTGGGTTTCTGGTCTGAAGTCAAAGCGCTTTGTATCAGAAAGATTCCTCATCTCTTCAGCTACCCAGGTGGCTCGTCCCTGTTGGTCAATTTTATTCTGGAGACGCTCATACACCTTACAGAGGTGTGTAACATCTGCCTCAGCATATTCAAGATGTCGCTCTCGCAGTGGTCGTTTTGACCAGTCAACAATCTGCGAGCTTTTATCTATTCTAGCTTTGGCTAAGGTTTTGACCAGTTGAGCATAGGATACTTGATCACCAAAACCACAGACCATGGCGGCTATTTGAGTATCAAAAATAGGTGTGAGCGGGAGTTTGAAATCATTCCACAATATGACCAGGTCTTGCTCAGCAGCATGAAAAACTTTCACTATATCTGGATTTCTCAGGAATTGGATGAGAGGCTCAAGATCGATATCAGCCAACGCATCAATGACGGCAGCATGGGAACCGTGAGCAATCTGAATCAAACAGAGTTGAGGATAATAGGTTTTTTCGGAAAGAAATTCAGTATCCAAAGCTACATAGGGTGGTGTTCCCATATCGTTTATAAATTTAGCTAAATCTTTACTATTGTTGATTAACAAATGAATGAGTCTCCCGATTGGTTTCATGCAATGTAGTTTGAAACAGTTAATTATCCGAGCGAGCTCTCAGATTGATAAACCATTTTGTAAGCTGGAGTAAGCGGGACTATAGAATTGACTTGTAGGTAGCGTTACTGGACGCAACCATTGAGGACTCAATCCAGAATAAAATCGTATAGGTCATTGTCTGTTTGATCATTGGATTCTATAGGCACTCGCAACACCCCCTTTGTTTGCGCTGACTAATTGATAACTTCAAGTCCAACATACCATCCCCATTAGCAAGTGGGAGTGATTATAATTTGGTCTTCCCAACTCATAAACTAATACATTCAGTAATCTCATTAACTTGGAGTGAAATATTCTTTGACACAGGGGCATGTCCGTCTATATTTGCGCGCTTTAGAATGGGAGTATGAAAATGGCAAAACGATGTGATATATGTGGAAAAGGTCCAGTTACGGGCAACAATGTGAGTCACTCACACAAAAAATCTCGTCGCAGATGGTTACCTAATCTGCAGCGTGTTCGTGTTTCCGTCGATGGACAGACAACACATAAAAAAGTTTGCACAAGCTGTATCAAGTCAGGAAAAGTAGTTAAAGCTGCCTGATTTTTTTCAATATCTAGAAAAATTTTAAAAGCTCCGTGATAAACGGGGCTTTTTTATTTCTATTCTAACCTACAACTTCGATCTATTTCCTGAACGCTGAGAATAATCTAAAAAAACTCGGGACCGGCGCTTTTTTTGTACCATTACTTCTAATACCGCCTAGCTTTTTCCATGTCTCATACCTACGATTATATCATAGTGGGATCCGGTTTCGGCGGATCCGTCTCAGCCCTCCGTCTGGCAGAAAAAGGTTACTCTGTGGCCGTCATCGAAAAAGGCAAACGTTATATGCCTCAAGATTTTGCCAGAACCAATTGGAACTTCCGCAAATACTTCTGGTTGCCACAACTTAAGCTCTATGGAATCCAATGCCTGACCCTTTTGAAACATGTTTTTATTCTGCATGGATCAGGGGTTGGTGGGGGTAGTCTAGTGTATGCAAATAATCTCCTTGTTCCACCTGATGAAGTCTTTAAAAAACCTGAATGGGGTCCAGGAGACTGGAAAGCCATATTAGCAGCCCATTATTCCACGGCACAACATATGTTGGGAGCCACACCCAGTCCTACACTGTCCCCTACCGATGAAATGCTCGCTGAAGTGTGCAAAGAACTCACTGGTGAAGACACATTTCATATCAATGATGTTGGTGTATTCTATGAAAGTACTGGCGAGGAGGTCCCTGATCCTTTTTTCAATGGTGAAGGTCCTCCCCGCACAGGTTGCACCCTCTGCGGAGCCTGCATGGTGGGTTGCCGGGATGATGGAAAAAACACTCTGGATAAGAATTATCTCTATCTCGCCGAAAATCTTGGTGTGGATATCATCCCTGAAACAGAAGTGACCCAAATTTTGAATCGCGGCAAAGGCTACCGCATTCTGACTCGCAAGAGCACCGGCTTTCGGCATAGCATTAACACTTACTCATCCCCTGGCCTCATTCTGGCCGGTGGGGTTATGGGAACTGTCAAGCTGTTGTTAAAATCCCGACAAAACGGTGACCTCCCCCATCTATCGAATCGATTGGGTGACCTGATCCGGACCAATTCAGAAGCCCTTATAGGGGTTAAAACCAACAAAAAGGATATCAACTACTCCAAGGAAATTGCCATTACATCAGGGATTTATCCGGATAAGGATACCCATGTTGAAGTTGTACGGTATCCCAAGGGCTCAGATGCCATGGCCATGTTGACGACCCTCCTGGTTGGTGGTGGCGGCTGGCTGCCCAGACCCATCCGGTTTTTGGGAACCGTCATCCGACATCCACTCAAAGCCCTGGAAGCACTTAACCCCTTTAATTGGGCCCATCGTACCGCCATCCTCCTCGTCATGCAGACGGTTGAAAACTATATGCAATTTGATTTTAAGCGACGGTGGTGGCGTTTGGGTCGCAGGAGTATGAACTCCACCAAGGCACCCGGTGTCCCCATGGTTCCTACCTATATCCCCATCGCTAATAAGGTTGCAGAAAAAATGGCTGAGAAGATGGAAGGCAATGCCTATAGCGTCTTGCCTGAAGTTCTATTCAATGTGTCCTCAACCGCTCACATTTTAGGTGGCTGTGCCATGGGAAGTTCGGAACATGATGGCGTTTGCGACTTTGAAGGTAGGGTGCACGGCTATGATAATATGTATGTTGTGGATGGATCGGTGATCCCGGCCAACCTGGGTGTGAATCCCAGTCTGACCATCACTGCCGTAGCGGAATACATACTAAGCAACATTCCAAAAAAATAAATGAAAGTAATATGACTGAATCCGAAATAACTACACCTCAATCCGCTGGAACGACTCACTCGGTGCAATCGTCCCCGGCGCTGGCTTGTTATGGCTTATCCAAGCGCTTTAAAACCATCCAGGCTCTTGATGATGTGAGTCTCACGGTGCCCCGAGGATCCATCTTTGGATTTCTGGGTCCCAATGGAGCAGGCAAATCGACCCTCATCAGAGTCTTTGCGGGGCTGATAGCTGCTGACAAGGGACATTTTGATATTCTGGGTAATTCCAGTCTCAAAGGTCACAGTGTTCGAAAGGACATGAGTGCTCTAGTAGACAGGGCGGACTTCTATAAGAACCTCAGCGCCTATCAAAACATGAAGATTCTGGGCAGAATCACCGGGCATGATAGTGACGAGCACATCAATGAATTGCTGGATTTACTGGGATTGTATGAACGTCGTAAGGACAAGGTCAAAACCTTTTCTCAGGGTATGAAGCAGCGTCTGGGTCTGGCTCAGTCTCTCCTTCCCAACCCCAAGCTTTTGGTACTGGATGAGCCCACCACGGGTCTTGACCCACAGGGAATGCATGAAATCCGGGATTTTATTCTAAAAATTGCAGCAGAACAGAATGTGACCATTTTTCTATCCTCCCATCTTCTGCATGAAGTGGAATTGATCTGTTCAGATATAGCTCTCATATTTAATGGCAAACTCGCGGCTCAGGGTTCCATGCAAAACATCTTTCGTGAAATTGATAATGTGACGATTGAGTTGGAGGTCGAGGATTCAATTGCAACGATCTCCTTTTTAGAGAAGAACGATCTGGTCACACAGGTCACTCCCCTGGCCAATGCGATTTCAATTGAAATTCACTACAACAAGATTCCAGAGCTCATTCGACTCATGACAGCTGCGAAAATCAATATTTTCTCGGTCTCTCAAAGGAATCGCCTGGAGAATTACTTTCTCTCACTCATGGAGGGAAAATGATACTCTTCAAATTGACTCAAAACGAGTTATATAAAATTTTCTCGCTGATGCGCTCATATATTGGCATCATTCTTTTTACAGGTATCGTACCCCTGATTCTCTGGGGTTATGGTATGGGAGCATCACACATTGAAGCTCAAATCGAGGGTTCAGTTTCAGAGATGTTCTTCATTGAAGGTTCACCCACTAATGGCTTTACAGCTGCCTACTTCATTATGAATTTCTTCTGGATTCATATTCCCTTTCTGCTGGCGCTGGTGGGTGGTGATATCTTTGCCGGGGAGCACGCTAACGGAACATTCAGGGTGTATGCCACTCGCCCGATCTCACGTCTTAGCATTTTTGCATCCAAAGTACTGGCTACCACCATTTATACTTTCATCTTTGTGGCCTATTTCGGGTTTTTAACCCTGGGATTGGGGCTGATCTGGCATGGTGGCGGTGATATGCTGGTGTTTCACAATGGGGTACTCATCCTTGAATCAGGAGATGCACTAATTAGATTTTTTATTGCCTATTTCTTCTCATTTATGAATATGGTTCTGGTAAGTTCGATCGCCATTTTCTTCTCCACCATGGTAAGAAACGCTGTGGGACCGGTGATAGGAACCATGGCATTGTTCATCTTCATTCTCATGATATCAAGCCTCCCCCTTGATGTATTTAAGAGTATTCAGCCTTATCTATTCACGACGTATTTTTCAAACTGGGAGCAAGCTTTCCATGATCCCATCCCCTGGGCTGATTTATTCAGGGGTTTGGGTCTCGTTGTATCTAATATCGTCATGTTTCTCGGTATTGCACTTATCATATTCCGCAGAAAGGATATCCTTTCATGATTCACATATATAGAACCTTCATATTTATTCTGGGGCTGAGCATTTCCATTGGCTCAACAGCCCAGGACTATCCCAGCCAACTGGAATTACAGAGTCTCATGCTGGGAAACTGGGAACAGATTGAAGATTATGAGGTAGACATTATACTTGCTCTTGATATCCCCGGTTTTCGCATGCCTTCCAAGAAAATTCATTATTTATATAAATCTCCTGACAAAAGTAAAGTTGAAGTCAAGGGATTTGCCATTGTCCCCAAGCAGGGTATTCAGCCTTTCTTTACCTTTTTGCGAGATTCGGTTTCACTTCAGATTGTGAATGATTCGTTGGTAAATGGGAAACCGGTTTATGAAGTGACCTTGGAAGACACATTTATGAATGAACCGGGGAAAATAAATTTCTTTGTGAATCGGGAGACTGGAAATATTACTGAAGCCTGGGTGATGCACGATGGTCGGGAATTTTTCCATCTCCATTCAGAATATGCTGAGGTTAATGGTATTCATCTGCCTACCTCAACAACCATTAACATGACTTTCCCACCAGATTTTCGAAATATGCAAGGACTCGGTAAAAAGTGGACAGAAATGCAGGATTTCGAATCACAAATGACTGATGAATGGCTAAAGGGCTCCATCAGCATTCAATTCAAAAAATATAAAGTCAATCAGGGGATTCCAGACTATATGTTTGAAGATGAAACTGAGGATGCTATACAGGATTAAAAAGGCTTCATTTTCTACACCTTTTTCTGTAAGATTTGATCCGACAATTTGACCCGAATCTCTTGATTTGGGTTGAGTTTCATATTACAGCAAATACATTACTTTGCTCTTAATCTTGAAGGAGAAACTATTGCGAAAAGCAGTTGTAGCTCTGGGTGGAAATGCCATCTCTCCTCCCGGTGAAGTAGACTCAATAAGGAACCAGTTCAAGCACACACGTGAAAGTCTGGGATCCATTATTGATCTCCTAAAAAAGGACATCATTCCCGTCATCACCCATGGCAACGGTCCACAAGTTGGCAATGCCGCTCTACGCACAGAAGAGCTGGCCGAATCCATCCCCTATTTACCCCTGGGTATCAATGTAGCAGATACTGAAGGTGGTATGGGTTACATGATCGAACAATCCCTGATCAATCGTCTCAGAGAGGATGGGATTCATAGACAGGTTGTCACCCTCATCTCTCAAGTACTGGTTGATGAAAATGACCCATCTATTTTAAATCCCACCAAATATATCGGGATTGAATTACCAGCAGATCAAGCCCATAAAAAGGCAGATCAATTTGGTTGGAGTATAAAAGAACTGGACAATGGTAATTGGAGACGGGTTGTCCCCTCCCCAGAGCCCATTGACATTATCAATTCGAAAGTCATAAGTGAACTCATTGATGCTGGACATATCGTCATTGCAGTAGGTGGTGGGGGTGTCCCGGCTTTCAGAAATATTGACAACAACCTTGAGGGATTGGATGCAGTGATTGACAAGGATAAGGCTTCTGCCCTATTAGGCACCCAAATTGGTGCTGAATTGCTATATATTTTTACAAATGTGGAACGAGTTTCCTTAAACTTTGGTAAAGAGAATGAGCGCCTACTATCCAGCCTCACCCTGGCTGAAGCCAAGCAATATCTTGCTGAGGGTCATTTCCCTCCTGGCAACATGGGTCCAAAGATTGAAGCCAGTATCAAGTTTCTGGAGGGTGGCGGCAAGCAAGTCATCATTACCTCCATTGAAAGTATCAAAAAAGATACTTCAGGACAAAACGGAACCATTATCACTTGTTGATTTAATGTAATGAAGATCTCATAAATGAGATCACTGACAAAAAGAGGAAGTAGTACATGAATATTCATGAGTATCAGGCAAAAGAGATCTTCCGGCAATACAATGTCCCCGTGCCCAACGGTGGTGTTGCTTTTTCTGTTGAAGAGGCTTTAAGCGTAGCCAAATCTCTTGACTCAAACATCTTTGTGGTCAAAGCCCAGATTCATGCTGGGGGTCGCGGAAAAGCTGGCGGTGTAAAAATTGCCAAGAACCTTGACGAAGTCACACTGTACGCTAAAGAAATATTAGGAAAGACGTTGGTGACCCATCAGACCGGACCAGCTGGTAAAACAGTGGGCCGTCTTCTCATTGAAGAGGGCATTGATATCGCCCGAGAACTCTATATGGGTATCGTGCTGGATCGCCAAACCGGACAGTTTGTATTTATGGTTTCCGTTGAAGGTGGTATGGAAATTGAACAAGTTGCCTCCGAAACCCCAGAAAAGATTATCAAAGAATGGATCGAACCGGGTATTGGCTTACAGGCTTTTCAGGCTCGCAAGCTGGCTTATGCTTTAGGTCTTGAAGGCGTTCAGGTCAGACAGGCTGTGAAATTCATGTTTGCTCTGTGGAATGCGTTTAACACCTCAGATGCATCTCTGGTTGAAATCAATCCTCTCGTTGTTACTGGTAGCGGTGATGTCATGGCACTGGATGCCAAAATGAATTTTGATGACAATGCCCTCTACAGGCACGCCGATATCCTGGAGTACCGTGATCTCAGTGAAGAAGAGCCCTCAGAAGTTGAGGCTTCCAAGTACAATTTGAATTACATCAAACTGGATGGAAATGTGGGTTGCATGGTCAATGGTGCCGGTTTGGCTATGGGTACCATGGATATTATCAAACTCTATGGTGGTGAACCCGCCAACTTCCTGGATGTGGGTGGTGTTGCTAATCCTGAGACAGTTGCCAACGGGTTTCGAATTATCATGAGTGATCCCAATGTCAAAGCAGTTCTGATTAATATTTTTGGTGGGATTGTTAGGTGTGATCGCGTCGCCATGGGCATCATCCAGGCCTTGGAGGAGGTAAAAGTTAAGGTTCCTCTCGTTGTGAGATTGGCTGGTACCAATGCTGAAGAGGGCGCCAAAATTCTGGCTGATTCTGATATGGATTTTATTGTTGCCACAAGTCTGGCTGAAGCTGCGGAAAAAGTAACTGCAGCCATCAAGGAGTGATCGCATGATTTTAGTTAATAATGATACAAAACTTGTCGTCCAGGGCATTACTGGAAGTGAGGGATCATTCCATACCGGTCAAATGTTGGAATATGGAACCCAGGTAGTGGCTGGTGTAACACCGGGAAAGGGTGGACAGCAAACGAATGCTGGTATACCCATTTTTAATACGGTTAGAGAAGCAAAAGATACGACTCGGGCCAACACATCAGTCATCTTTGTTCCTCCTCCCTTTGCAGCTGATGCGATTATGGAAGCCGTTGATGCGGAACTTGATCTGGTCATCTGCATCACCGAGGGAATTCCCACTGCTGATATGGTCAAAGTTCATGAATACATGGCAGGTAAAAAGACACGCATGGTCGGTCCAAACTGTCCTGGTGTGATATCACCCGGAGCTGGTAAAATTGGTATTATGCCAGGTTTTATCCATCAACAGGGTAAAGTTGGCGTCATTTCGAGAAGTGGTACCCTGACTTATGAAGCTGTTCATCAATTGAGCTCACGTGGTATTGGTCAATCCACCTGCATCGGTATTGGTGGTGATCCTATCATCGGTTCCAACTTTATTGATTTGCTTAACCTGTTTAACCAGGATGAAGGTACTGATGCAGTTGTCATGATCGGTGAGATTGGTGGAACTGCAGAAGAAGAAGCTGCTGAATGGGCACAAAAAAACTTTACCAAGCCAATTGTAGCATTTATTGCTGGAACCACCGCTCCTCCGGGGCGTCGTATGGGTCATGCTGGTGCTATAATTTCCGGTGGAAAAGGGACGGCTTCAGACAAAATAGCGGCCCTTAAAGCAGCAGGAATTGCTGTTTCAGAAAGTCCCGCCGGAATTGGTGAACTTATGGAAAAAATATTAAACAAATAAGAATGTGTCATCCTGAGCCTAGCTTGCCCTGAGCATGTCGAAGGGAAGGATAGACAAGAAATTGAATTGAATAGGAGTAAAGATTTTGAGAAACAGAACATTCGCAATGATCAAACCTGATGCAGTGGCATCCGGGAAGCTTGGAAAAGTCATTGATGCTACTCTTCAGGCGGGATTTGATATTAAAGGGGGTCGCTTGACTCTGATTACACGTGCTCAGGCCGAGGAGTTTTATGCCGTGCACCGGGAACGTCCCTTTTATGGTGAATTGGTAGATTTTATGTCCTCAGGACCCACTTTTGTCATGGCTCTTGAGAAAGATAATGCTGTCCAGGCCTGGCGAGACACGATTGGTGCCACTGATCCAGCTGAGGCGGCAGAAGGTACAATTCGCAAAATGTATGCAGAGAATAAGGGCAAAAACGCTGTACATGGCTCCGACTCAGATGAGAATGCTGAGAAAGAGATTGCATTTTTCTTTAGTGGGGCTGAAATTATCGCCTCTAATCTCTAATTATTAGCCTGTATTAGGAGGCAGAAATGACTAATAATGTTCTACTTAAGCGCGCTTTATTAATTCTGATAGTTCTAAGCATTATTGTCAACTGCGACATGTGGAATAGCCGATTTGGACGTGAAGAGGTCATACTGGGTGAATATATCACCCTCCAGGTCGAAGAATCTGTCGAAGGACAGAGAATAAACTGGATCTTTTCCCAATTACCGGATACCAGCAAATTATTAGGTTTTCTGCCTGCTGATACGCTTGATTTAGTTTCTTTCAAACCGGATGTTGCCGGAATCTATGATGTGGTTCTGGAAGTCACCATCGATGGTGAGACGGAGCAAACCAATTACTTCTATGAAGCCGTGATGAGCGAGGATAATACGCTGGTTGATGGTGAAATTCCAGATCATCTATTTGAAGCACTGAAAGCCGGGGATACCACTGTTTCTGATACACCTGCTGTGAGTCTGACAGATGATGGAGTCCAACGTCGCTACCTGTCTAAGATGAAATCACCAGGTGAGACAAAAAAACTTCGTAAAAGTTATGTTAAGAAAAAGAGACCCATCAAAACAAAACCTGCGGTAACCAGCCGAGGGAACCTGATTCCCCTGGCTGCCCGTACCTTTACCATTCAGGTTTCATCCTGGCCTTCCCTGGATGATGCACAGTCAGCTTCTCGCGATCTGCAGGAGAAATACGGTATTGATAGCTATATCCAAAGAGCCTTTTTCAAAGATAAGGATGAAATCTATTATCGTCTCCGAGTAGGAAATTTTCAGGAATCAAAAGATGCTGAAGCTTACGCCAAGGAAATCCGAGATATGACTCACATTGATGTCTGGGTTGATTTTGTCAGACAGGAAATGTAATCCGTTCAAACACTAAAAATTCAATAGGGAGAAACACCCATGCTTGAAACTCAACTGTATTTCAATTTCAAGGACATGTTCCGCGCGCCACGACTAGCACTCGGTCGACGCATGCTAGTCATGCTGGAAGCGCTTTCCATTTCCTATTTGGCCTTTGTTGTACTCACCTATCTCGCACTCCTGGTTGATGGTAACTCATTTGGGAGTATCTGGAATAGCTACCACCTCCTGCCATCCTGTTGCATCACTGCCTCACTGGGCTTGTTCGCTCGAATTCTGGTTTCTCTTTCCTATGTAATTGCTGCAGTGGTCATCTGGCTGGGACTTACATCCGTTGCAAAAATTACGATTAAAGAGTATAAAGGTGATCTGTTCTATTCATCCAGAGATGGTTGGAAATGGGCCATGAAGAATTGGTTCCCCGTGTTTTTCGGACCCATATCCATTGGTATCGTGATTGGATTTTTCGTGCTATTAGCTGCCCTTTTCGGTTGGTTGGGTCAATGGCCAGTATTGGATATCATTTTTTACGGTCTACTTTTTGTCATCTTTCTACCCACAGCACTCTTTCTCACATTTTCCGCACTGGCCTTTGGTGTAGGACTCTTCATGTCCCCCAGCATTGTAGCCTGTGCCGAAGAAGACACCATGGGCTCCATGTTCGGTTCCTACACCCTGCTCTGGAATCAACCCGTACGTCTCATCACTTACACGCTGATGACCATCGTTGCAGCTATGATCGGTTATCAGATTTTTTATGTATTTATTCTTTCAGCATTCAAATTCATCGAGATGGTTTTCGGTCATGAAATGGTCATGGGAAATGCTTATGTTGCCATCAAACAGGTCGGTATGGATTTATTTGGAAACTACGCCTTCCTGCCATCCAATTTGTTTGCCAACTTCACTTGTGATTCATCTTGTCTGCTGATGCCAGATTGCCTAAGCAGTGTATTTGAACCAGTCGCAACAGGTTGTGGCGGATGCGCCTCAACAGCCCCTGAAGTTCTCTCTGCAACACTCACTCAAACCATCACGGGTGTTCTGGTTGGCATATTCACCCTCTTGGCGCATCTGGCTGTCCCAGCATATGCCCTGGCAACCCTGGCAACAGGATTCGCCACCTCGTTCATCGTACTTACCAAGCATAAAGATGATCAGGATTTGATCAAGCGCAAAGATGCTGATGAACGTGCAGAGGCTGAAGCAGCTGAAGCTGAAGAAGAGGCATCAAATACTGAGGAGCCCGAAGTTAAAGAAGAAACTAAAACTGAAGAACCTGAGACCGAATAAGTCTCTGGCTTGCTAGAAAAAAGGGCTGAGTAAAACTCAGCCCTTTTTTTGTACATTCCTTTTGTTTCTAGCTCCTGTGGAACCATTCATCATTCTTTAGATAAGCCTTTGGCTTTCCCAGAATCTCATGCATAATGATACCTTGCTCCAAGCTGGTGTAGGGTTCTAAAACCGCTTCCAGAGATTGACCGGCAGGAACATGTTCCTTAAACTCTACCACCCGTAAAAGTGGATGGTCTTGCATGTCTTTGCCTGAACCTTCGACAAATTGACGCGTTGGTTCAGGTTCGACCGCTGGATCCTCTGCTTCATATTCAGGCATCGCATTTTGGAAAACCAAAGGTTCTTCATCTACCTCAAATAACTCCTTTTTGAGCTGGTCGAGTATCCCACCTACCTCTCTCAAGGGCTTAGCGATGGGACTTGGGGCAGATGTCCTCGGAGGTTGAGCAGGCTTGCTCCTCTGCCTGGCCTTTTTTTGCTTTGACCAGGCAGAGATAGCCATATAAACGATGAAAAGTGCTATTGGACCTAGTTTGTCCAAATCCATAAGGATTAGTCCTTACTTCTTATCTGTTTGATCTGGACCGGAAAGATTCTTCCTCATGGATGAATCTGCCTGGATATTTTCCATACGATAATAGTCCAGAATACCCAGATTACCCTGACGGAAGGCTTCTGCCATGGCACGTGGAACTTCAGATTCAGCTTCCACAACCTTGGCGCGCATTTCCTGAGTTTTGGCTTTCATTTCCTGCTCTTCAGCGACAGCCATAGCCCGGCGTTTCTCGGCAACAGCCTGGGCAATGTTCTTATCAGCATCTGCCTGATCCATTTGCAGAGTAGCACCAATATTTTTACCGACGTCTACATCAGCAATATCAATGGATAGAATCTCAAAGGCAGTTCCTGCATCAAGACCCTTGGCCAGAACGTTCTTGGAAATAATGTCTGGATTTTCTAGCACTTGCTTGTGTGATTGAGAGGAACCAATGGAACTTACAATTCCTTCACCAACACGAGCCAGCACGGTTTCTTCTCCTGCACCACCGATAAGACGATCGATATTGGCGCGTACTGTCACCTTGGCTACTGAAAAGAGCTGAATTCCATCTTTGGCAATAGCTGAAACCCGGGGGGTTTCAATCACGCGGGGATTTACACTCATTTTCACAGCATCCAACACGTCGCGTCCCGCCAGATCGATAGCTGCAGCCCGTTGAAATTCCAGATCAATGTTGGCTTTATCTGCCGCGATAAGAGCCAGCACAACCTTGTTAATATCACCACCTGCCAGATAGTGCGCTTCAAGGACGTTGGTATCCATATCCAGACCAGCTTTTCTCGCACTCACCAAAGAATTGATAATCAGTGGTGGTGGAATCCGGCGGAGTCTCATTCCGATGAGGGTTAATAGACCAACATAAACTTGTGCCGCTGCTGCACTTATCCACAATCCGATTGGAATGAAGTAAGTAAATAAAACTAGAAAGGCAACCAGGCCAATCAGTATGAACATTAATGGTATAGCTTCCACAATTCCTCCTATGCTAATATTTTACTATTAAGCTTTTTTATTCACAACCACTCGATTACCGTCTATCCGAATGATTGTAATTTCTGTTTCTTTATCAATAAAGGTACCTGGGGTTACAACATCTACCCTCTGTCCTTCGATCAGTGCGGTTCCGGCAGGTCGTAGTTTTGTCACAGCAACGCCACTCTTTCCTACCAATTCTTCTAATCCAAGACTGCCACTATAACCTTCCGCATGGGTTTCTGCCTCAGGCAGACTGATACGATGCCAGGCTTTTGTTTTCAACATGCGTTTGATCATGAGACCAAAGCCAAAAAGACCACCAATGATGGCAATAACCAACCCCCACAACGCTGCGTTGATATCACCTGAAGTGGGTGCAATAGGCAACAGCATGGTGAACATGGCATATATCATGACGATGATGCCAAGAATTCCTACCACTCCGAACCCGGGGATAACAAAAGCTTCTATTCCGAGAAGAACAATACCCCCGATCAAAAATAAGACCTCCATCATACTGGCAAGATCCGCAATAAATGAAGTAGAGAAGAACAGGAATAGTGCGAGGAGACCGACTGAGCCAGGTATTCCCCATCCAGGACTTTGAATTTCAAAAATGAGTCCTAAAAACCCTAAAGTCATTAAGAGCGAACTGACAATCGGATCAGTAAGAAAACGCACAACAGCTTCGGACCAGGTTGGCTCGATGTTTACAATTTCTTTATCTGAAAAGCCGAAATGGTCAAGGACTTCAGCCATTGAATCCATTTGATAATCAGCCATTCCATATTTTAAAGCGGTGGAAGTTCTCAGTGTAAGCAACTTACCTTCATGAGCACCCTCGATATCATCCAGGAATAAAGTATCTCCTTCAGCAGAAACTAAAGTATCAATATCCAGAGATTCATCCACCATGGCCATGGCGATGTCAGGGTTGCGCCCTTTGGACTCAGCAGTTGAGGCCATTTCTTCGCGCATATAGGACTGGGCTTTCTCACCAGCTTTCTGGCTTTGCCCGTCCACGACCGTAGTTGCCCCCATAGTGGCTCCAGATCGCATAATGATGGTATCACATGCCAGTGTTATGAGAGAGCCGGCAGAGATGGCTTTGGTATTGACAAAGGCATAGGTTTCGATATTAGAATTTAGCAAAGCGTTCTTCATCATGGTGGCTGCATCCACTCGTCCGCCAAAGGTATCCATATCCAGAATGATGGCATCACCACCTGTCTCATTGAGAGCGGGAATCTGGCGTTCAAAGAAATATGCCAACCCCATATCAATGGTTCCTTTCACCTCAAGAATATAAACCTGAGGAAAAATGAGGATGGGCATTAACAAAAGCAGGAATAAACGTCGCATAACTGATCCCATTTGTTTTGAATTTGAATACATAATAATTGTTGGCAAAGATAACCTTTTATATCTCAGGTCGGTATCGTTTTCCGAAAAATCAGGGGTCTTCCATGCGCATTTGAACACTACCATACTTGGTGTTAATCTCAATCTTCAGAGGGGTATGTGGGTAAGACTTTGAATACAACATAGAAAGTTGGATCTGGTTGGATCTTGATTTTCGAGTGCTATTCAGGGGTGTCAGGCGCCAACCTGATACAGCAAAAGGTTTAAAGAGTGTTGGCTTTCCTATTTTCTCAACCAGAAGTTTGAGAACACCTGAACTACGACCATCCCATACATGGAAATGCAAGGTGTCACCATGATGGAATTTGGTCAGCGACAAATCATATAGCAGACTGGGAATATCTCGCAAACCCTGAGTGTTAACTTCCTTTACCTTACCATTTACCGTGGCAAAGTTGCTATCATTAAAGGTGACCTTATAATTACGATGATAAGCGCCTTCATGAATAGCCTTAGTGTGTTTGACCAAACGTCCTATATCTGGCATGTATTCAGTCATAACTGAATCTGAGAGCGTCCAAAGGGTGGAAAGCCAAGGAGATGATTCTATGATAAAGATGCTATTAAGAACATCATCTTCTACTGTGTGGATCAGCGTCGCCATGCCAGCGTGAACCAATCCATATTTTACCTTATATGAATAGGTCTGCGCAGAAGCACCTACTCCCCCCAGGAGTAAGATTAGAAGTAATATTTTATTTATTATATTCATTAATTTAGAAACTAGACGGGATGCTGTCATTCCTCAAGCTTTTTGTCTATCCATTCATAACGATACAATTAAATTCATCCATGCAATTGAAGCTACCCAAACGGTTTATTTCCTTCACCTTTGTCGGTATTTCCGGCATTGTCGTCAATA
>CAZDVD010000025.1:0-38371 GCA_964508765.1 uncultured Lentisphaeria bacterium | reverse complement strand
TCGCGAAGGTGGTCATACTGTTGGTGCCGGTGTTGTTACTGAGATCATCGAGTAATAATAATTATAACAATTAACGTATTTAAAGCTATTAAGAGGAATCCAGAATGCCGTCACAGACAATAAGAATTAGTCTCAAGGCATATGATCATAATCTGCTGGATAAATCCACGGCAAGAATCGTTCAAACCGCTAAGTCCACTGGGGCTGTTATTGCGGGGCCGATTCCGCTGCCCACGAAGCGTTCTATCGTGACGGTATTGCGGTCCCCCCACGTGAATAAAAAATCACGTGAACAGTTTCAGACGAAGATTCATAAGCGTTTGGTCGATATACACAACTCGTCTGCAAAGACAGTTGATGCCTTGATGAAGTTGGATTTACCCGCTGGTGTTGACATTGAGATTAAGGTGTAACATGAGAGGTTTAATTGGACAAAAATTGGGGATGACTCAGTTCTGGCGTGAAGATGGTCAGGTTATACCTGTCACCGTCATTCAAGGTGGACCATGTGTCATTACTCAAATCAAGACTGAAAAGCGTGACGGATATTCATCCGTCCAGCTTGGGTATAAAGATAAAAAAGAGTCTCGTGAGACTCAGCCACAAATTGGTCATTTCAAAAAAGCCAATACGACACCTAAGTATTTCGTCCAGGAATTCCGCGATTTGGAAGTCGGAGACAAAAAAGAAGGTGATGCTATTGATGTTGATATGTTTGCAGTAGGTGACCATGTAACTGTATCTGGTACTAGCAAGGGACGTGGATTCACAGGCGTGATGAAACGTCACAATTTCCATGGTGGTCATGCTTCCCATGGAAAATCGGATCAACTGCGTGCCCGCGGTTCCATTGGTGCCAGTTCTGATCCAAGTCGTGTATGGCCTGGCACAAAGATGGCTGGTCAGCATGGTGCTAAAAAAGCCAGTATTCGCAATCTGGAAGTGGTGGCTGTTGATGTCGAAAATCATATCGTTATGGTCAAAGGCGCTATTCCTGGACCTAATAAAGGTTTTGTTGAGATGCTGGATCGGGGTTGATTATGAAATTAAAAGTGTATTCTCCCGAAGGTAAAGCAACTCAGAAAAAAGTTGATGGTCTGGATTCTGTTTTCGGAATCGAGCCTAATGAACATGTTGTTTATCTTGCTGTTAAAGCAGAATTGAATAACCTCCGTCAGGGATCTGTTAAGACCAAGAGTCGTGCAGAGGTCTCTGGTGGTGGTAAAAAGCCTTGGAAGCAGAAGGGCGGCGGTCGTGCTCGCGCTGGATCAACCCGTTCTCCAATCTTTGTAGGTGGTGGACATACCTTTGCCATCTCTCCAAAGACATATAGCATGTCTCTACCTAAAAAGGTGAAACGTCTTGCCCGTCGGAGTGTGCTTTCTGATAAAGCTAAATCGGATTCACTCTTTGTCGTGGATGCTTTCAATTTTGATAAGCCAAAAACAAAAGATGTTATTGCACTCTTGGATACTTTGAAGATTGCCGATAAAAAACTGCTTATACTTACTTCAACCTTCGATGAAGGCTTGATGTTGAGTGGTCGCAACTTGAAGAATGTTGCCATTATCGAGACAGCTTTTGTTTCTGCCTATGATTTGATTGATAATGAAGCAATTCTCATGGATAAAGCATCCATTGAGATTCTTAACGCCCAGTTGGCAGACTAGGAGAGATGAATATGAGTCAAGGTATTATTATTGAACCTATTCTCTCCGAGAAAAGCGCAGCCTTGCAGGAAAGTCAACGCAAGTATGCCTTTAAGGTTTTAAAGTCAGCCAACAAAATTGATATCAAAAAGGTCGTTGAAAGCCGCTTTGGTGTCAAAGTTGAAAAAGTTGCTACTATGAATATGAACGGAAAAGTCAAGCGCTCAACCATGCGTAGTGGTGGCCACGTCATTCGTACAGAAGGCCCTCGTGCTTCCTGGAAGAAGGCTGTGGTTACGCTTAAAGATGGTGAAGCTATTGATTTCTTCCGCGATGAGCAGGCGTAAGGTGGTTCAGAATGGCAGTTAAGACATATAAGCCAATTACCCCGGGACAACGTTTTAAAACAACGTCATCTTTTGAGGAAATCACAAGAACAGATCCTGAAAAAAGTCTGCTTGCTCCTTTAAAGAAAACGGGTGGTCGTAATAATAACGGTCGCATCACATCACGTCGTCGTGGTGGTGGTCATCGTAGACATTACCGTATTATAGATTTTAAAAGAAATAAAATTGACATTCCGGCTCGTGTAGATTCTATCGAATATGACCCGAATCGCTCAGCAAATATTGCTCTGTTAATATATGCTGATGGTGAGAAGCGTTATATTCTTGCTCCACACAAGCTGGTTGTTGGTTCACAGATCATCTCAAGTGAATCTGCTCCCATTAAGGTTGGGAATAGTCTTTCTCTTGAAAACATACCGGCTGGTTCCATTGTTCATAACATTGAGATGAAACCTGGTAAAGGTGGTCAGATATCAAGATCTGCCGGTGCTGGCGCGCAGATAATGGCTAAAGAGGGTAATTATGTTACCCTGAAGCTACCCAGTGGCGAAATGCGCATGATCCATAAGCGTTGTCATGCTACTCTGGGCGAAGTTGGGAATAAGGAACATGAAAACATTACGCTTGGAAAGGCTGGTCGGGCAAGATGGCTCGGTCGTCGTCCCAAAGTTCGTGGTGTTGCAATGAATCCGGTTGATCACCCAATGGGTGGTGGCGAAGGCCGCTCCTCAGGTGGTCGTCATCCTACTACACCTTGGGGAAAACCCACTAAGGGATATAAGACGCGTAAAAAGAATAAAGCGTCTAACAAATACATTGTCGCTCGTCGGAAGAAGAAATAAGGTCTGATATATTATGCCAAGATCTATTAAAAAAGGACCCTACATTGAGTCAAAGCTTATGGCAAAAGCAGAGGCTGCTCAGGAAAGTAAAAAGCGCGTTGTTATCAAAACATGGTCACGCCGCTCTATGATCGTTCCTGAATTCGTGGGTTTGACATTTGCCGTTCATAACGGGAAAAAATTTATCCCCGTTTATGTTTCAGAAAATATGGTTGGACACAAGCTGGGTGAGTTTTCACCAACACGAACTTATCGCGGTCATGGCGATAAGGCGAGGAGATAAGATATGGACGCTGTAGCAAAAGCTAAGCATATTCATCAGTCTGCTCGTAAAGTTCGTCAGGTGTTAGACGAAGTACGTGGAAAACAGGTCGAGAATGCCATTAACAAATTGCATTTCACGCCCAAAAAAGCTGCTAAGATTATTGAAAAGACTCTGCGCAGTGCAGTTGCCAATGCCATCAATCGCGAAGGTTCTGAAGTGGATGCTGATAAGCTATTCGTCAAAGAAGCCTTTTGTGATGAAGGTCCAACGATGCGTCGTTTTAGACCTCGTGCCATGGGACGTGCAACTATTATTAGAAAACGTACAAGTCACCTGACCATTGTGGTCGCAGAGAAAGAGTAGAGGAGACGTTTTGGGTCAAAAAACACATCCTGTCGGTTTTCGTCTAGGTTTTAATAAAACCTGGAGTTCAAACTGGTTTGACGAGAAGAACTTCGCAGATAAGCTGAATGAAGACATTCTTCTTCGGAAATATATCTATAAGCGTCTTGCTCACGCTGCTGTTGATAAAATTGATATTCATCGCACCAGTAAAAAGATCACCATTTCAATCTCAACTGCCCGTCCCGGTATCGTGATTGGTAGAAAGGGAGAAGAAGTAGATCGTCTTCGTGAAGAAATTCGCAGACTTACTGGTCGTGAGATTCAGATTAATGTAAATGAAATCAAGCGTCCTGAATTGAGTGCCCGTTTGGTTGGTAGAAATATCGCTGACCAATTGGTAAAGAAGATTGCTTTCCGCCGTGCGGCTAAAAAAGCGATCCAATCTACCATGCGCATGGGTGCTGAAGGAATCAAGGTTACCGTCTCCGGTCGTCTTGGTGGCGCTGAAATGTCACGTACTGAAACCTTCCATGAAGGCCGTGTACCGCTGCATACCCTGCGTTCTGACATCGATTATGCTCTCGTTGAAGCTCACACTACCTATGGCGTCATTGGCGTGAAAGTGTGGATCTGCAACGGGGAAGCTGTCGGAATCGCCGGTTAAGGGAGATTAGATCATGTTAATGCCAAGAAAGGTTAAATACCGTCGGCATCATCGCGGAAGAAAACATGGTAACGCAGCCCGAGGTAACGAAGTTTCATTTGGTACCTTTGGACTGAAGGCTCTGGAAGCTGGCTGGATCACCAGTCGTCAGATAGAAGCTACTCGTGTTGCTATCGTTCGAAAAGTTCGTAAAACTGGTCGTATGTGGATTCGGATATTTCCACAAAAACCAGTGACTATCAAACCAGCTGAAACTCGTATGGGTAAAGGTAAAGGTTCTCCTGAGTATTGGGTAGCCGTTGTCAAGCCTGGTCGCGTGATGTTTGAGGTTGATGGTGTGGACTCAGAAACTGCTCAAGAAGCTTTCCGTCTGGCTGGCCATAAGTTGCCTATTAAAACTAAAACTGTCGCCCGTCGCGATATTCATGAGGCTTGATTATGAAGACTTCAGAGATTAAAGATTTTACAGTCGAAGCCTTACAGAACAAGCTTATTGATAATGAAAATGAAATGGCAAACTTACGTTTCCAGAAAGCGCTCCAACAGTTGGAAAAACCAACCCGTGTGCGTGAATTGAGACGTGAAATTGCTCAGATCAAGACAGTCCTCAAAGAAATGGATCTAGGTATCCGTGAGAGTAAGGGGTTAGATAAATGAGTGAACGTGGAAGCCGCAAGGTGATCCAGGGTATTGTGACAAGCAATTCCATGGATAAGACCATTGTCGTTAAAGTGAGTCGCCGTCTGCGTCACCCCCTTTATGGCAAATTCATCAAAAAAAGCAAGAATTTCAAAGCTCATGATGAGAAGAATTCATGTAATGTTGGTGATGAGGTAAGGATTATTGAGAGTCGTCCCTTCTCTAAAGATAAGCGTTGGAGACTCCTTGAAACCGTTAAGCAGGCTCTAGAAGCCTAAGTAAGGGTGAGATAGAACAATGATACAACAAGAAACACGACTCGCAGTCGCTGACAATACGGGTGCCAAGGAAGTCCTCTGTTTCAAGGTTCTTGGTGGAAGTCGCCGCAGATACGCCTCCGTAGGTGATCTGATTGTAGTGACAGTAAAACATGCCATCCCCAACAGTTCGGTTAAAAAAGGTGAAGTATCTACCGCCGTTGTTGTGAGAACTAAGAAAGAGATCCGTCGCAAAGATGGTAGCTATATTCGTTTTGATGAAAATGCTGCTGTATTGCTGAATGCACAGGGTGAACCTCGCGGTACACGTATCTTCGGACCTGTTGCACGCGAATTGCGCGAGAAAAAACACATGCGCATCGTTTCCATGGCGCCAGAAGTGCTTTAGGAGGCTATGAAAATGAAAATTAAGAAAAATGATCAGGTTGTGGTTTTGGCCGGTGCTGATAAAGGTAAGACAGGAAAAGTTTTAGCTGTATATCCAAAATCCCAGCGTGTGCTGGTAGAGGGTATCAACTTTATCAAGAAACATCAGCGTCAGACCTCACAGAACGCCCCCTCTGGTATTATCGAAAAGGAAGCAGCTCTCAACGCATCAAATGTTTCGCTTCTTGTGGATGGTAAACCAGCTAAGGTTGGGTATAAATTTTTAGATGATGGTCGCAAAGTCCGGTTTTTGAAGGCTTCTGGCGAAGTCATTGACAGATAAGGTGTGAGTGAATATGAGTGATTATACACCTCGTTTAAAAGAAAAATATACAGCAGAAGTCCTGCCTATGCTCATGAAGAAATTTGAGTACAAGAGCAGCATGCAGGTTCCTGCTATAAAGAAAATTACCCTGAATATGGGGCTTGGAAAAGCGAAGGAAGAGCCACGTCGTCTTGAGGCAGCTGTCAATGAATTGACAATTATTTCTGGTCAGAAAGCCGTGATTACCCGAGCTAAAAAAGCTATTTCAAACTTTAAGTTGCGTGCTGGTGACCCTGTTGGTGCCCGCGTCACACTGCATGGTAAAACCATGTGGGAGTTCCTGGATCGCTTTGTTTCAATCGCATTGCCTCGCGTTCGTGACTTTAATGGTGTTCCTAACAGATCATTTGATGGTCGCGGGAACTACAGTCTTGGTATTAAAGAACAAATCATCTTTCCTGAAATCGATTATGATAAGATCGAGGGTGTTAATGGGATGGATATCAGTATTACGACCTCTGCAACAACGGATGAAGAGGCCTATGAGCTTTTAACGGCTCTGGGTATTCCCTTCAGACGTAAGCAGGTATAGGAGCGAGTAGAATTATGGCAAAAAAATCCCTTATCGCCAAAGCGAAAAGAAAACCTAAGTTTCAGGTAAGAGGCTACAATCGCTGTCGCGTATGTGGTCGTCCTCATGGTTATCTCAGAAAATTCGGTCTATGTAGAATTTGTTTTCGCGAATTGGCTTTAAAAGGCGAAATACCTGGCATTGTTAAGGCCAGTTGGTAAGGAGACCATTCGATATGTCAATGAGTGATCCAATCGCAGATTTCCTAACACGCATTCGTAATGCCCAACAAGCTGGACATCGTTGGACTGATATACCAAGTTCCAACCTCAAACTTCGTATGGCATTACTTCTTAAGCTGGAAGGATTTATTAAAGATTTTGTTATCGTCGAAGATGATATGCAGAATGTATTACGTGTTTATTTAAAATATACAGCCAAAGGCTCGCCGGTTATCGTTGGTTTGACCCGTATCAGTCGTCCTGGTCGTCGTCATTATGTACCTGCAGATAATCTGCCTCGCGTCCGCAATGGTTTGGGTATTGCTATCCTTACAACCAGTCGTGGTGTTATTACTGACAAGCAAGCTAAGAAAGAGCGTGTCGGTGGCGAAGTCTTGTGTCATATCTGGTAAGCTTTAGGGGTCTATAGTGTCTAGAATTGGAAAAATGCCTATTGCGATCCCAGCCGGGGTTGAAGTTAAAATTCACGCTGACTTTGTTGAGGCCAAAGGCCCCAAAGGTGTGGACTTAGTTGAATTTCTTCCACTGGTTAAGATCGAGCAGAAAGAGAATGAGATCCACGTTTCTCGTACTTCTGATGAAAAAGATGCCCGTGCTGCCCATGGTTTAACACGCGCATTAATAAATAATTTAATTACAGGTGTGACAACTGGTTTCAAGCGTGAGCTTGAAGTGGTTGGTACTGGTTATACTGTATTGGCTCAACAGGGTGGACTGCTAATAAATGTTGGTTTCTCACATCCCGTCTTTATCGGTGCTATAGATGGAATTGACTATGCAGTCGAAAAGGGGAATACCTCTTTTTCTGTGAGTGGTTATAACAAATATATGGTCGGTGAAGTATCTGCAAAGATCCGCTCGGTACGTCCTCCTGAACCCTTCAAGGGCAAAGGTATTCGCTACAAAGGTGAATACGTCAGACGTAAAGCCGGTAAGACCGTTGGAAAATAAAGGATTTAAGCTGTGAAGTATCCTAAATCAGCCAAAGATTTAAAAAGGCTGAAAAAGAAAAAAGCTCTGCGCGCCCAATTAGAGGGAACGGCAGAGGTACCACGTTTGGTTGTATTCCGCAGCAATCGACATGTCTATGCTCAAGTGGTTAATGATCATGAACATCGCGTACTCTTTGGTAGTGGCGATCTTCAGGAAGCAGTAGCCAAGCAATTGAAAAAAGATAGCACCAAGACTGATGCTAGTGTCGCTCTCGGAAAAACCATTGCTGAAATGGCCAAGGCTAAAGGTATTAAGAAGGTCGTTTTTGACCGGAATGGGTTTAAATATCATGGCCGCATCAAAGCATTGGCCGATTCGGTTCGTGCCGAAGGATTGGAGTGTTAATGAAACGATCAATTAATCCCAGCGAAATCGAATTTAAAGAAGAGAAAGTCGTCAAGATCAACCGTGTTGCAAAGGTTGTGAAGGGTGGACGTCGATTTAGCTTCAACGCCATTGTTGTGGTGGGTGATGGAAATGGTCATGTCGGTATTGGTTTGGGAAAAGCCAATGAAGTCATGAATTCTGTGAACAAGGGAAAAGAAAACGCCAAAAAGAGCGTTGTGAAGATTCCCATAGTTAACGGTACACTCCCTCATGCTATCATTGGTAAATATGGTGCAGGTCGTGTCATGTTGAAACCAGCTTCTCCTGGTACAGGAATCATTGCCGGTGGCGCTATTCGTGCCATTATGGAGCAGGTCGGAATCACAGATGTTCTGGCTAAAATTTTAGGGACACGTAATCCTCATAACGTCATTAAGGCTACTATGAATGGGTTAGAAAATCTTGAAGATGCAACTGAGATTGCCCGCAGACGTGGAATTTCCATTCAGGAGTTATTTAACTAAAATGAATGCTAAGAAAAAAGTCGAGCAGATCAAAATTACCCAGATTAAAGGGCTAATTGGTCAAAAAGAGAAATTGAAAAGAACTGTTGAAGCGCTTGGTTTAAAGCGTATTGACCATAGTGTTATTCACGAAGATAACGATGTCATCCGTGGCATGGTTTTCAAGGTGAAGCATTTGGTGATTGTGGAGAAAGTTTAAATGAAATTAGGTGATTTAAAACCAGCAGCCGGTTCTACTAAAAGAAGAAAACGTATCGGTCGTGGCAATGCCTCAGGGTGGGGTCGCAACGCCGGTCGCGGCGAAAAAGGTTATGGCTCAAGAACGGGTTCTAAAAGTGCCGGTTTGTTTGAGGGCGGCCAAATGCCTTTGCATAGAAGACTTCCTAAAAGAGGTTTTTCAAATCCTTTCCGTAAAGAATACGAAATCCTCAATCTCCGTGATCTTGGTCGCGTAGAAGCTGAGGTTATAGATGCAGCAGCACTCCTGGAAGCAGGACTCATCAATAAAATTGATAGTCTGATCAAGGTTTTGGGTGATGGTGAAATTGATCGCGCAGTGGAAATCACTGTTGATGCTTTTAGCAAATCTGCTGAAGAGAAGATCACAGCTGCTGGGGGAAAGGTAGCTCGTAGATGATTGACAAAATCAAAACTATTTTCCGGATTCCCGAATTAAGACAGCGTATTCTATTTACTCTGGGTATTATTGCCGTGTTTCGTCTCGGCAGTCATGTCCCTCTTCCTGGTGTTGATGTAGAAGTCCTCAGTGCTGCTATAGAAAATTTGCAGCAGGGTATGCAGGGTTTTCTAGGGCTATTTGATCTTTTCGCAGGTGGTAACTTTAAAAAAGCCACCGTTTTCGCTATTGGTATTATGCCCTATATATCTGCTTCTATTATTCTTCAACTCCTGGGCTCTGTAATTCCATATTTTCAGAAATTGCAGAAAGAAGGAGAAGAAGGACGAAAGAAAATAACCCAGTTAACGCGCTATGGGACTATCCTCATTGCCACGATGCAGGGCTGGGGTATTGGTATTTTCTTGAGCTCTATGGAAGCATCGGTTGGTGGTGGAACTGCCCAGGTTGTTCCCGATGGTGGTTTTGGTTTTTTGGCACTCACAACAATTACACTGGTCACAGGTACTATCTTTCTCATGTGGCTTGGTGAGCAAATTACGGAACGTGGAATCGGAAACGGTATTTCTCTCATCATTATGATTGGTATCCTGGTAAGATTACCTCAGGTAATCTTCAAAGAGATTCACTATGTGCAGAATGATGTACACACCATTTTTACTGAGATCCTGCTGATGGGAATTTTGATCGCTGTGGTTGCAGGTGTGATCATGTTAACTCAGGGAACCAGAAAAATTCCTGTGCAATATGCTAAACGTGTTGTCGGTCGTAAGGTTTATGGTGGTCAATCCACTCATATCCCACTTAGAATCAACACAGCTGGTGTTATGCCCATTATTTTCGCTCAGGCCATCTTAATGTTGCCTGGTATGGTAGGCACCTATTTCTCAGAGAGTCCCTGGGTTGGTACCATGTTGAGATTATTTGATTATAACCATCCAGTCTATCTGACCATATTTGGTCTTTTTATCGTATTTTTTACATATTTCTATACTGCTATCGCTTTTAATCCGATTGAAGTAGCAGATAACATGAAAAAGCAGGGTGGTTTTATTCCAGGAATTAGACCTGGAAAAAAAACTTCTGAATACATCGATAATATTCTTACAAGAGTGACACTGCCTGGTGCTATTGCCCTTGCATTGATCGCTGTATTCCCATCAATCATTGTCAACTTTTTGAATGTTGATTATGATGTTGCCAGCTTTTTTGGTGGAACCAGCCTTTTGATTATGGTTGGTGTTGCACTAGATACATTGCAACAGGTTGAATCACATCTCCTTATGCGTCATTATGACGGGTTCATGAAATCTGGTAAGATTCGTGGCCGCAGACGGATGTAATCATGCTAAGTTGCGTTTTTTGATATGATTCGGTACAAATCAACAGATGAAATCCGTACGATCCGACGTGCTGCGAAGATCGTACATGAAGCCCTTTTAAAGGTTGAAGAACATGTTCAACCCGGGGTGACATTGAAGGAATTGGATACAATTGCTGAGGATTACATTCTGAGTCAGGATGCTATACCAGGCTTTAAGGGTCTGTATGACTTTCCTGCAACACTTTGTTTATCACCTAACGATATGGTCGTGCACGGCATTCCAGACAACACTGTGCTCAACGAAGGTGATATTATTGGAGTAGATTGTGGTGCCATTGTAGATGGATATTACGGAGATCACGCAATAACGTTTGCGGTTGGTACGATCTCAGAGGAAACTCAAAAGCTTCTCGACGTAACGAGGGAGTCACTGCACCGCGGCATTGGGCAGTGCTTTCCGGGAAACCATCTCAATGACATTGGACACGCTATACAGTCATTCTGTGAATCACACGGTTATGGCGTTGTTCGTGAGTTAGTTGGCCACGGTATTGGACAGAAATTGCATGAGGATCCGCAAATCCCAAATTATGGAATTGCTGGAACCGGAGTGGAATTGAAAGAAGGTATGTGTTTGGCCATTGAACCGATGATAAATGCAGGTGTAAAAGAGATTTTCACCGGCAAAGATGGTTGGGCGATTTTGACCCGTGATGGGAAAAATTCGGCTCACTTTGAACACACCATAGCAATTACTGCAAATGGTCCAGTTGTGCTCAGCACGACTGAAGAAACGGTATTTGATTAGGGCAAAGGGGAATATGGCAAAAGAGAAAATGATCGTGGCGGATGGCAATATATTGGAGAATCTTCCCAATGCCTCATTTCGCGTGAAGCTCGAGAATGGTCATGAAGTCCTTGCTCACATATCTGGTAAAATGCGTATGCATTATATCAAAATACTTCCAGGAGATAAGGTGACGGTAGAATTGTCGCCATATGATTTATCTCGTGGTCGAATCACATACCGATACAAATAACCAAATAGGACGTAGATTAATGAAAGTTAGAGCATCAGTAAAACCAATTTGTGATAAGTGCAAAGTGGTCCGCCGCAAAGGCAAGGTGTTAGTTATTTGCGAAAATCCTAAACATAAGCAAAGACAAGGTTAAGGAGTACTCACTTGGCACGTATAGCAGGTGTTGACTTACCCAGAAACAAGCAGCTTCAATATGGTCTGACATACATTTTTGGTATCGGTGATTATTTTGCCGGCCAGATTTGTGAGAAGGCAGGCGTAGATCCAGAGATGAGGGTTCAGGACCTAAACGAAAATCAGGTTAGAGATATTCGTGAGGTTATTACCAAAGAATACCGAGTTGAGGGTGTACTGAGAAATGAAACTCAGATGAATATCAAACGCCTTATGGATATTGGATGTTATCGCGGATTAAGACATCGTCGTGGATTACCAGTACGGGGACAAAATACGAAGAACAATGCTCGTACCCGTAAAGGCCGCAAACGTAATGTCGGAATCAAGAAAAAGGGTTAGGAGATAGTAAGTGGCTAAAGCTCAAGCTAAATCCAGAAAAAAGAAAAAACTTAAAGTTGAGCCGGAAGGCATCGTGCATGTCAAGGCCAGCTTTAATAATACAATAATCAGTATTACTGATCGCAACGGTAATGTGATTGCATGGGCTAGCGCCGGCGTCGCCGGTTTTAAAGGCTCACGTAAAAACACACCTTTTGCTGCATCACTTGCAGCAGAAAAAGTAGCAAAAGAAGCCATGGATGCAGGGTTACAGCGTGCTGAAATCCGTGTTAAAGGTCCAGGTGGTGGTCGTGAGTCCGCTATTCGTTCAATTGCTGCCCTAGGTTTGGAAATTACAGCAATCAAGGACATCACACCCATTCCACACAATGGTTGTCGTCCATCTAAAAAACGTCGCGTTTAAGGAATTATAGACTATGGCACTTTTTAATGGACCACGCGGTAAGATTTGTCGCCGCCTCGGATTTCAGGCTTTCGAGTCTCCAAAATTCGCAGCTCCGACTAAGAATTACCCACCGGGCCAACATGGTCCGACTTATCGCCGTAGACCCTCTGAGTATGGTTTACAGCTAAGAGAAAAACAAAAGATGAAATACCTTTATGGTGTTCTTGAAAAACAGTTCAGAAACTATTTCAAGAAATCCAATTTGAAGAAAGGTATCACCGGTCACAATCTCGTGGTTATGCTCGAAAGCCGTTTGGATAATACTATTTATCGTCTCGGTTTCGCCAGAACCCGTCGTCAGGCTCGTCAGCTTGTAAATCATGGACACTTTCTTGTGAATAACAAGAAAGTTAATATCCCCAGTTTTCAAATGAAACCAGGTGATCTTATCAAAGTCCGTGAGAAGAGCAAAAAGCTTGATTTTATCCATGATTCAATGCGTCGCGTTCAGGGTGAAGGAAGTAATCCCTGGTTGAGATTAGACAAAGCGAATATGGAAGGGATCTATGTTGAAGCCCCGGCTCGTGACCAGGTTCATGATGAATACAATGAGCAGCTCGTTGTTGAGTTGTACTCCAAGTAATAAAGTGAAGAAAGGATAATATGCCTAACTTTCACATACCTACATCGTTTAAGATCAAAGAAGACAGCAGTGACAATCAACAGACTTTTATAGTTGGTCCACTGGAGAGGGGATATGGTGTTACTATAGGTAATGGCCTACGTCGTGTTCTACTCTCTTCGATGCCTGGAGCTGCAATTACGAGTGTTCGCATGGACAATGTGCTCCATGAGTTTGCAACTATTAAAGGGGTTAAGGAAGATGTCACAGACATGATTCTTAATCTCAAGGGTGTCCGTTTTAAGCTTCTTGAATCAAACCCTGATAAAGTTCAGTTGACTTTCAAGGGACCTCATATGTTCACCGCTAGTGATATTCAAAGTGGTGGTGGGGATCAGTTTGAAATATTGAACCCAGATCATCATATCGCTACGCTTAATGACGAAGCCGAGATAAGCATCGAAATTAGAATCCAGCGCGGTCGTGGATATGTCCCCGCAGATGAGAACAAGCTGCCAGACTATCCAATTGGTACCATATTTATCGATAGTATTTTCTCCCCTGTTGTTAAGGCCACCTATGACGTTATCCAACTTCAGGGTGCCGAAGATGAAGATCTAGAGATGCTGGAGCTGATGATTGAGACAGATGGTAGTCTCGCTCCTCAGGAAGCTGCAAATTATGCTGCTAAGATGTTGATTGACCACGTACGTATCTTTGTTACTGAAGACATCAAGCTCATTACTGAGCCTGAATCTGAAATTGATGAAGAAGTTCTGCGTATCCGCAATGAACTCAAGCGCAGCATTGATGAACTTGAATTATCTGTACGTTCCTATAATTGTCTTCAAGCTGCTGAGATTAAGAATATTTCTGATCTTGTCAGTAAGGAAGAACAAGAGATGCTCCGCTATAAGAATTTTGGGCGGAAATCTCTCACAGAGCTCAATGAGAAACTTGCTGAGCTTGGTTTGCATTTTGGAATGGACATTGATAAATATATGTCTGAAGAATAGGCTGGTTTAATAAATGCGACATAGAAAAGATGGTAGAAAACTAGGCCGGACGGCCAGCCACCGTAAAGCCATGTTGGCTAACATGGCGGCAAACCTGTTCCTGCACAAACAGATTCGGACTACTCACCCTAAGGCTCTTGAAGCTCGTCGATTAGCAGAAACGCTGATTACCAAGGCCAAAAAAGGTGATATTCATTCTCGCAGGATGGTGCTAAAAGTAATTCCTCACAAAGATGTTGTTAAAATTCTTTTTGACGAAATTGCTCCACAATATGCCGATCGTGAAGGTGGTTATACTCGAATCATTAAGCTCGGACAACGCAAAAATGATGCAGCTCATGTATCCATTTTAGCGCTTGTGGATTTTGACCCTTCTGGTGAAGGCGCCAAAACTAAGACCAAGACTAAAACTAAAAAAACTCCAGTTACCGCTGAAGAAGTGACAGCTGAAGTTGAAGAAGCCCCAGTTGAAGTTGTTGAAACTTTAACTGAAGAAGTTGCTGAAGAGGCTCCAGTTGAAGTTGCTGAAGAAGTTGAAGCTCCTGAATCTCCTGCTGAAGAAGCCGAAGAACCAGAAGCTGAATCGAAAACCTCCTGATCATTGACTCTTCATTGAGAATTTGATGATTCTGAGATATTTAAAGGCAGGGTTTATCCCTGCCTTTTTCGTTCTATTAACTCTGCCTGCTCTACTTTCAGCCAAGCCAGTTCAGGGCATCTGGGTGGTTCGCCATTCCATAACATCACCCCAAAAAGTTCGTAAACTGGTTGAATTTGCTGCTGCAAATGGGTATACCGATTTGTTTGTACAGGTTCGGGGTCGTGCTGATGCCTATTATAATAGTGAGCTTGTCCCTCGCTCAACTCTTTTACCAAGGGGTGATTACGACCCCTTACGGGACATCATCCCGTTGGCCCACTCCTATGGCATAAAAATTCATGCTTGGGTGAATATGTACCTCTCATGGTCCGCACGCAAAATGCCCTCTGATCCAAACCATATTGTGAATAGATACCCCGAATGGGTTGAAGTGAATGGTCGTGGGAAGGGGGATCTGGAGTTTGTTGCCCAGAATGGACGCAACGGGCGAGAAGGCGTTTACCTATCTCCTCTGAATGATGATGTGAATAATCACCTCCTGGCAGTCATCAATGAGTTGGTCCGAAATTATGCACTCGATGGCATTCATTTAGACTATGTCCGTTTCCAGGATCGTGACTACGGATATAACCGTTCCGGACGTAAAAAATTCCTCATGCAGTACAATGTGGATCCCATAACCCTTGGCAACGGGAAGGGCTCCTACTGGTATCGACTCAATCCTGCTGATAAAGAGAAGTACTGGCTATACTGGAATGATTTTAGGCGGAATGAACTCACTGCCTTTATTGGCAAGATCAACAGCAGTATTAAAAGTATCCGTCCTGCAATAAAGCTTTCCGCCGCAGTTAAGCCAAACCCTGAGGTCGCCAGAACCCGTTTCTTTCAGGACTGGCCAACCTGGCTGAAAAATGGGAGTATGGATTTTGTTATTCCCATGAATTATGCCACTGCTGACAGAGATTTTAAACGTAGTATGACCATGATAAAAAATGAGAAATTAAATACTGAGCAAATTTTCATGGGAATTGCAACGTACAATCAAAATAGTTTTACTTCTGCAGCAAAAATTGCACATTCTCGGGATGCAGGATTCTATAATCTTATCATATTTTCATATGATACATATGAAAAGGATCCTCGATATTTCGATCAGATTCATCGCAGCTTAAAAAAATAGGAGGCAGTATGGGGCGAACGATTACACCGCCAACGGGTAACAAATTGCATTGTAAAGGTTGGCACCAGGAAGCCGCTTACCGGATGATACAGCACAATTTGAGTCCTGATGTTGCTGAAAATCCTGATGAATTGATTGTTTATGGTGGATATGGAAAAGCTGCCCGTAATTGGGAATCCTTTGACGCTATTTTAAAAAGTCTCGAAACCCTTGAGAATGATGAAACTCTCATGATTCAATCAGGGAAACCTGTCGCAGTTTTTAAAACACATACGCAAGCACCCCGAGTCCTCATCAGTAACTCCATGCTGGTTCCCAAATGGGCAACTTGGGAGCATTTCAATGAGCTCGATAAAAAGGGCTTAATGATGTATGGCCAGATGACAGCTGGCAGTTGGATCTATATTGGAACCCAGGGAATATTGCAGGGTACATACGAAACGCTGGCTTCCCTGGCCAGGCAACACTATGATTCTGACCTCAGGGGAAAAGTCGTCCTGACTGCTGGTCTCGGAGGAATGGGTGGTGCTCAGCCCCTCTCTGTTACCATGAATAATGGTATTGCCCTGGTGGTTGAAATCGATCCCACTCGCATTCAGAGACGTCTCGATACACGCTACCTAAATAAAGCTACCAAGGATCTTGCTGAAGCACTGGCTTGGATAAATGAAGCTAAACTGAAAAAAGTACCACTAAGTGTAGGGCTGGAAGGCAATGCTGCTGATGTTTTACCCGAATTAATATCCCGAGGCTTTATCCCCGATGTGGTTACTGACCAAACATCAGCTCATGATGAGTTGAGAGGCTACTATCCCCATGGTATCAGCTTTGATGAAGCCAACACTTTACGGGAATCTAATCCTGAAAAATATGTCGCCATGAGCTACAAGTCCATGGCCAGACATGTGGAAGCTATGCTTGCCTTTAAAAAGGCTGGCTCCATCGTATTCGACTATGGCAATAATATCCGGGCTCAGGCTGAGATAGCTGGCGTGAAGAATGCCTTCGACTTTCCAGGGTTTGTGCCTGCGTATATCAGACCCTTGTTCTGTGAAGGGAAAGGACCCTTCCGATGGGTTGCCTTGTCCGGTGATCCAGAAGACATCTATCGTACAGATCGACTGGTCAAAGAAATGTTCCCAGAGGATGAAGCTTTAATACGCTGGATTGATATGGCTCAGGAGCAGGTAGAATTTCAAGGCTTACCTAGCCGAATCTGCTGGTTGGGTTATGGCGAGCGGGCAAAACTTGGTCTTGCCATGAATGCACTGGTTCGTACCGGTGAGGTATCTGCTCCCCTAGTGATTGGTCGTGATCATCTGGATTCAGGATCAGTCGCTTCTCCAAACCGGGAGACCGAATCCATGCTTGATGGCTCAGATGCCGTGGCAGATTGGCCGATTCTCAATGCGCTGGTCAATGCCGTTGGAGGGGCAAGTTGGATTTCTGTCCATCATGGAGGGGGTGTTGGGATGGGCTATGCCATTCACGCCGGTATGGTCATCGTCGCGGATGGTTCAAAAGAAATGGATGAGCGCCTTCAGCGTGTGCTTACCACGGATCCCGGAATGGGTGTGGCCCGTCATGCTGATGCAGGTTATGAGCGGGCTATAGAAGTCGCCAATGAGCGTGGTGTCAAAATACCTATGATTAATGGCTGATCACATCGGACCCGACATGAGAAATGAAAGCATCAAAGGGATAACCAATATTGGTCAGTGGGTCACCTGGAACCCCACTCAAAATATAATGGAAGTGGGCGAAGGGGGGACCTGGCTGATTGAAGATGGCAAGTTTTCTGAGTATAGCCCAAAATCTTTCTCTGATCCTGATATTCTGGACGCTCAGGGTCAACTCCTGACCCCCGGATTTATAGATTCACACACACATCCAGCCTTTGCGGCCACACGTGAGCTGGAATTTGAGATGCGGTCCCAGGGAAAAACCTATCAGGAAATTGCCGAAGCCGGTGGTGGCATTCGAAACTCTGTGAGAAAATTGCGGGAAATATCAGAATCTGAATTGGCTGATCTGGTTGAGACGCGTCTGAATCTTATGCTTAGACATGGAACCACCACAGCTGAATGCAAGAGTGGCTATGGCTTATCCACAGAAGCCGAGATAAAATCGCTCAGAGCAATAAAAATTGCTTCAGAAAGAACGCCGCTCCAGACCTTTTCAACATTATTGGGAGCCCATGAAGTACCCGATGAATATCGTGATGATCGAAATACCTATATTGACCTGATTATCAATGAAATGATTCCTGAAGTTGCAGCGCAAAATCTGGCTCGATACTGCGATGTTTTCTGCGAAGAAGGCGTTTATACCACTGAAGAGACTGAGAAAATCCTGCTGGCAGCCCAAAAATATGGAATGCAGTTAAAATTCCATGCTGACGAGTTTGTCTCCAGTGGGGGAGCTGAACTGGCGGCAAAAATGGGAGCGCTTTCGGCTGACCATCTCATGGCAATATCAGATGAGGGCGTTAAAGCGCTAGCTGGATCGGATACAGTGGCAACTTTACTCCCTGGGACCACATTTTTCCTGGGCAGCAATACCTGGGCTCCCGCCAGGAAACTCCTAGATGCTGGGGTCTCATTGGCATTAGCCACTGACTTTAACCCCGGCAGCAATATGAGCCTATCAATGCCATTTGTCATGACTCTGGCTGTGATTTATCTGCATTTAACTCCTCTGGAAGCTCTACAGGCAGCAACCTTTGGCGGGGCCAGATCAATGGGTATTGAGAAGAGAACGGGTTCAATTGCACCTGGATATCAGGCAGATGCAGTTCTCTGGCAGATGAACAATTATCGCGAGATGGCCTATTTCTATGGAACCAATCAGGCTCATACGATAATTGTTGGCGGCAAAACCATTCATTGAACCCCTTGAAATTGTAAAGTTCCCATTCCATATCGCTTGATTCGGACCAAGCAAAACGTATATTGCCCAATCATAAATTTTGATTGCTGGAGGAAAATTGTGAAATTCAAAAAACTGACTATAATTATTTTAAATCTGTTGCTCCTTTCTTCATTTAGCCTGGCCCAATCAAGTTCGGCTATGTACAAAGAAGCTTCAAAAATATTCAAGAGTTATCGCTATCAAGTTGACTATGCTGATTTTCAGATGAAAACCTATGAAGAAGACGGACAAACTATTCTTCAACTTTTGGTGATTGTAAAATCTGGCAGGAATCGTTTTGATGAGGCATTGTTGGTTTCTTTCGCCGCCAGCGGATCAGCTATTGAAAAAACAAATACTGATATCGACCGAGTGAGTGTAGTTGTGAAAGTGCAGTATAAAGAGGAAGTTTCCATTGCAGCGACTGCTGATGCAGTTGATGTAGTAAAACTCTACAATGAAGAGATGGAAGTTTCTGATTTTATGGGACGTTTGACCTGGCATTAGTCAATTATTCCAATTTTTATAGTATTTAAAAGCGAGGATTCAATGCCTCGCTTTTGTTTAGGACAAGAATTGAGGTTAGTATGAGTTTTAAAATGCGCACATTCAATCAGCTAAGTACACTTCTCACAGGGCTATTGCTGGTGGGTTGTGCATCACTCATGGGACCAGATGTTAAACCTGGTATCGCATTGTTTGAGGAAGGCAAATATGGGGCTTCTCTGGCACACTATGAGACCATCATCACAGAAGGGAAGGCCAATGCCAAAGTCTATCGCCTCGCTTACGAGAGTGCTTTCAAAGCCGGAAAACGTGTCACAGCAGGTAAATATTTTAATGAAGCGATAAAAGCTGGGTTCGAGGCTGATTCACTCACTACTCTTGCAATAGATTTATGGTATGAAAGAGCATTGACCACCATGGGTGGAAATCAGTGGAGTGAGGCTAAAAAAGCTGCTACCCAGATTGCCGAACTGGATGCAGACTCCAATAAAGACAAGTTTTGTCGTCTCCTGCTTGAAGGGAAAAAGAAATTTGATCATGGCGCCCACAAGGGCCTATGGGATGCTATTAATGATTATAACAAAGCCGCAAACTATGATAAAAATTCTGGGCTACCGTATTTCCTCATGGGACAAGCAAGATATAAAAATAATCGCACCGATTATGATGCTGCCCTTGAAGATTATTATGAAGCGGTTCGTATCGAATCAGATGGTGCTTTTATCAAACAGGCCACAGCGGATATAAAGAAAATCGAAGCCGTGAAGAAAAAGATGAACGCTTTCTGGGGAAAGTAGATTTTAAGTAAGAAGTAAGAAAGTAGAAAAGTCTCTTCTTTTGTCTTTGCGAGCGTAGCGAAGCCTGCCTATGCCGAAGCGACTCCGCGCAGGCAGGCAATCTCCGACTTCTTGGGTGACGGACAGACGCATCTCCCCAACACCTCACATTGCTTAACCCAGCCCCTAACTGTCAAATCTTCCTCCTAAACAAGTTCCTTGCGGAAGGAGGAAGATCATAATACCCGATCTTTAGGTATTTAGACCCCTATGCCTCAGTCTTCTTCTTAAAAATCCGGGCCTTCTCAAATCTGTTTTCAGTACCCTCCATCATGCGTTTGATATTACTGCGATGGGTGAAGATGACAAAGAGGGGGATCAACAGTGAAAATAATCTCAATGTTAAAGAGACCTGAACATCTGTATTAATACCTTCAACAATATAAAGGGTAACAGGGAGAGCACTTGCCGCCAGCATGCTCCCCAGTGACACGATTCCCGTGGAAATAAGTGTGATAATGAAAACCAGTAAACAAATAGGTAAGGCAATAGGGAAGAGGGCGATCAACATACCTGCCAGGGTACCAACTCCTTTGCCACCCTTGAATCCTGCAAACACGGTATAGGTATGTCCCAAGACTGCCGCAAAACCTGCAATGATCATCAGGGCATCTGGATTTGAAGCAAACAGGATGGTCTCAGAGTTAAGGTTACCCGCTACATAGGACGGCAACCATCCTTTAAACACATCAATCACAGTTACAAATAGAGCCGGTTTCCAGCCAAAGGTACGAAATACATTGGTGGCCCCCGCATTGCCTGAACCATGCTCACGAATATCCTCTTTATACTTGAGTCGGGAGACGATAATGCTTGTGGGTGTTGAGCCTACGACATAGGCAATCAAAATGAGTATGAGAAGTTCAATCATTTTCGGATCCTCTATTTACTTGTTCAAAATATAATAGAGCCACCAGGGGATGAGTGCACAAAATCAACACGATTATTAATTAAATTGAAGCGCGATTCCTATTGCTCCCACACCTGCATGAACTCCTAGAGCCGGGCAAAAATCAGATACAAATACCTCTGCATCGGGATATGCGGACTCAAAAACTACTCTAAGCTTTTCGGCAGTATCTGGATTGACGCCATGCACTATTCCAATACGCTTGATTGACTTGCCTTTAGCTTTTTTCAGGACAAACTTTTCAAACTTATTGAATATATTATTCCGTCCAAAGGTGACACCACACGGTTTCAGATATCCCTCTCTCGTGATGCTAAGGACAAGATTCAAACCAAGAAAATCAATGAGTCGCTTCTTCCTCACGCTTAATCGTCCGCTCTTTTGAACAGCATCCAGAGTTTTCAATGCGATAAATATTTCTGTTTTCTCAATAGTATCATCAGCAAGTTGCACCAACTCAGGGAACATCATATCCTGATCTATGGCCTGGGCAAGTTCCAGCGCTATAACACCGGTCCCTCCGGACAAAGAAAGGGAGTCAATAATAGTTTGATGCTTTTTGAATTTCACTTTCTCAAGCGCAGCAGAAGCGTTTTGATAGGTACCACTCAATACCTGAGGGAGGTGCAAAGAAATGACAGACTCATAGTGAGAGGAAAGGAATTGATACATCCGCTTAAAATCTGCCGGGGGTGGCTGTGAAGTCTGCGGGTGATGGGCAGAGTGAGCTAGTTTTGAGTAGAACTCATCATTGGTAATGGTCACTCGGTCAATGTACTGCTCTTTTCCAAAATTCAACCTGACGGGTACAACATGGATATGATGTTTTTCGAGAATATCGGGTGGAAGATCACAGGTAGAATCCACCACGAGAGCGATCTTTTGTTGAGAGCGGACACTTTTATTCTGTTCTCGCATATCGTCAACTTTTTGTTGCTTAACTTCGCCATAAATTGCCAGGGTCTCAAAGAGGTTGGCTGGGTCATCAGTGTGAATGTGCACTTTTGCACGATGCTTGGATCCGGCAATGACAATACTATCACCGAGAGGTTTCATAGTCTGACTAAGTTTGTCTCGCGGAATATCCTCTCCAACAATGATACACTCTGTGCAAAAGGGGAATGAAAGATTGTCTGCATTGATTTCAGTCGACTCCAGAGCCACTGCTGAAAATCCGGTATCAATTTTTGGTAATTTTCTGATATCACCTGTATTCATGAAGTTCATGACTCCTTCGAGGATACTAACGAAACCACGACCTGCTGCATCCACAACCCCCGCATCTTTTAGAACCTTCAATTGCTCAGGGGTATAGTTCAGGGCTGTTGTGGCAGCTTCCAGAGAGATTTTCCAGACTTTTTGAAAATCATGGGAGGTGTTGGAAGCGGCAAGCAAGCTATCACTCCAGGCTCTGAGAACTGAGAGTATGGTGCCTTCCACTGGATTCATGAGTGCTGTATATGATTCATCCACAGCAATTTTGGATGCATCAGCAAATTGACTGGTACTCACCTCTGCATAAGGCTTGAGTCCCATACTGAGACCTTGGAAGAACTGAGCAAGGATCACTCCAGAATTTCCACGCGCATTGTCCAACGCGGCATCGGCGACAATATCGCTCAGCTCATTCAAATCCAACCTACTATGGGGTTGGATGTGTTCAATGATTCCCATAAGCGTGAAAGCCATATTGGTCCCGGTGTCTCCATCCGGTACAGGAAAAACATTTATTTTATTTAGATAATCCTGCTCATCAAGAAGGCTCTGGATACCAGCGTATAAAACTCGAAAGAATCGAATTCCATCCAGATAGGCAATTTTCATTTTTGACCCCTCATTTTCTCTATCGAAATACCAATATTTGTTAAAACGAGTGATTGGTTGTAGGACAATATAATCCATCCCGATTAAAACTGGATTAAAATTCAAAAAATCGTAAAGAAAGCCATCAAGTCCTCAAATAGTGTTTGGGATTCGCTAGCGTGAATATCATATTTGCACGTTCATTGACTTGATGAGCAAGCTTTTATTCAGAAGCTGTGTTTGACTTTACACAGGGATAAAAACTTAATCGCTGCTTCTCCATTATTTGAGAGGTGGCTCTATAAATTGAGATAGAAAATCACAGGAGGTTTCATGTCTCTTACTATTACTGATGAATGTATCAACTGCGGTGCTTGCGAACCAGAATGTCCAAATGATGCCATCTCTGAGGGCGATGAGTTCTACGAGATAGATCCTGAACTCTGTACAGAGTGTAAAGGTCATTTTGACGAATCACAATGTGTTGAAGTTTGTCCCGTCGATTGTATCCCACTTGGCGTTAAGGAATCAGATGAAGTTCTCATGGCTCGTTATGCAAAAATAACTGGCTGATTATCCAAACCTTAGTTTAGCATCACTTATTTTGACAAAAAGGTCTCCCAACCGGGGGACCTTTTTTATTGAGATCAAAATTTTAATTTAGGTGTAGCTAGGATAAAATGGCTATTTTTTTGCTGTCTGGATCCAGCTTCAAAAACAGGTCACTTTTCCTCCTCGATCGTATCATTTTTCCTGCATCTCGTGAAATGAAAACTATATTAGCGAGCTATGAAAGTTAGAGGAAAAAAAATACAATGAGTGAAGATAAACTTAAATCCCTTTTACAGCAGGTCAAGTACCCAGGTTTTAATAAGGATGTGGTATCCTTTGGGCTTATACAGAATGTAAAAGAGAGTGAAAATGGTGTGGAACTTGGTGTCAAATTTTCCTCAGAAAAAGAAGAGGTACGTCAGGAGATTCTAGCAAATCTTGAGAAAGTATTGCGCGAGGGTGGCTACGAAAAAGTCAGTATCGAAGTTATTCAAGCCACCGCACAACCTGCTCCGGGAACAGAAACCCCCTCAGCGCCACCTTCAATCCCAGGTGTGAAGCACACCATCGCCATAGCGAGTGGAAAAGGCGGCGTAGGCAAATCGACAGTAGCTGCGAATCTGGCTGCTGCTTTACGTAAGCAGGGGCACAGTGTTGGTATACTTGACCTGGATGTATTCGGACCAAGCCTCCCCATCACCATGGGCATTCACGAAGTGCCAAAGGTGGTAGAGGGAAACAAACTTCAGCCAGTGAGACAGTATGATATGTCCCTCATGTCATTGGGTTTTTTACTTACAGATAGTTCTCCAGTTATCTGGCGTGGTGCCATGGTCAGTAAAATGGTATCCCAGTTTCTTTTTGATGTAGACTGGGGTGACTTGGACTATCTCATTCTTGATCTACCTCCAGGTACAGGAGATGTGCAGCTGACATTGGTTCAACAGGTTGCTCTTACCGGTGCGGTGATTGTCACAACTCCTCAGGATCTGGCTTTGAAAGATGTGGAACGTGGAGCCAACATGTTTGAGAAGGTGAATACACCGGTCTTAGGCATAATCGAGAATATGTCCTACCACGTATGCACCAATTGTGGTCATATATCCCAAATCTTTTCAACTGGCGGTGGGGATAAGGAGAGTACGCGCTTAAATGTACCACTCCTGGCAAAAATCCCCCTGAATGAAGAAATTATGAAAGCGGGGGAAAATGGCGAACCGCTTGTCATTCATCTTCCAGAATCAGAAGCAGCTCAGATGTTTATGGATGTTGCTGATCAAGTACATGAACTGGTAAGCTGAATCGTTCAATAATGATCCACAAGAAAACGATACTCGACGCATTGCACAAGGTCTACGATCCTGAAATTCCAGTTAATTTGATTGATTTGGGTCTGATTTATAATACCAGCATTGAAAATGGTGTTGTGAGTATTAAGATGACCCTGACCACAAAAGCTTGCCCCATGCATTCAGTGATAGCAAAAATGGTGAAGCAGGCTGTGGAAGCACTGGAAGGCGTCACACAGGTAGAAGTCGATGTTGTTTGGGAACCTCTCTGGAACCCTGGAATGATTAGTCCAGAGGGCCGAATTGCAATGGGTATGGAATAGTTTAGAGATGTCAGTCAATTTTGATCAATTGAAATCTGAAGTGCTATCCCATGGGAATTTACCCAAACATGTGGCTATTATCATGGATGGGAATGGACGCTGGGCCAAATTAAAATCCCAACCAAGAGTATTTGGTCACAAGGCGGGTGTGAAATCAGTTCGCCGGATCACAGAATTGGCTGGTGAATTGGGTCTGGAAACTTTGACGCTTTACACATTCTCCTCCGAAAATTGGAACCGACCCAAGTTTGAAGTTTCAGCACTCATGAATCTGTTGCTGGACACCATCACCAAAGAAGTAGATGATCTTCATCGCAATAATGTTCGTCTGACCGTCATAGGTGATCTGGATTCAATGCCCAAAGGCCCCAGATCTGGGATGCTGGCTGGCATCGAAAAAACTTCCCGAAACACGGGTTTAAATTTAGTGCTGGCACTTAATTATGGAAGTCGTCAGGAAATACTCCAGGCTGTTCAAGCCATTGGAACAGATGTGGCAAGTGGAACGCAAGAAGTTTCAGAAATCGATGAAAATACTATTTCTAAATATCTTTATACCTCAGAAATTTCCGATCCGGATTTACTCATCCGGACAAGTGGGGAATTCAGGCTGAGTAACTTTTTGTTGTGGCAGTTAGCCTACACAGAAATTTTTGTTACACCTGTCTTCTGGCCAGCTTTCGAGGGGACGGATTTTTTGGAGGCTATACGCGATTATCAAAAAAGGGAGCGTAGATATGGACAAGTTAGTGAACAAATACAGCACTAACACGTTCGTCTAAGTATGAAAAAATTTATTTTACACACCACAAGCTTGATTCTGTTGTTATCCTTAGTATGGGGACAGCAGCAAACACCCAAAATCAAAATCGCAAGTATTGATGTAATTGGAACTAAAACAGCCACTCCTACTGTTGTCATTGCTGCCTCAGGTCTGAGTGCCGGTATGGAGGCAAATCAGGAAGACTTTTCAGAAGGTGTCAAGCAATTATGGAGTTTGGGACTCTTTTCAGATGTCAAAATTCTCTCTGATCGTGAAACTCCTGAAGGTATTTTCTTAATTATTTCAGTTGAGGAATATCCCCGCCTTGATAAGGTGATGCTGGAAGGTAATAAAAAACTCAAGACTGATGAAATAGATGAAGCCCTTGATCTCCACCCGGGCCAGGCACTTACACCTTTCATCGTCTATGAAAGCCAACGTATCATTCAGAATCTATACTATGAAGATGGCTATCTTTTGGCAGAGATCGAACCCAGTACTTTTGAGGGTGAAAAAGAAAATTCACGCGGTGTGAAATTTCAGATTACTGAGAATAAAAAAGTTTCTGTTGGTGAAATACGTTTTACCGGCAACACTCAACTCTCTGATCGAAAACTAAAAAAGAAAATGGACTTGATCAAGGAGGAACGTTGGTGGAAATTTTGGGCCGACGCAGAGTTCTCAATTGATAATCTCCGTGCAGATGAGCGCCTTATTGAGGAGTATATGCACTCCATTGGATATCGCGATGCTGAAATCCTGGGTGACAGTCTTTATTATTCTGAAAATTTGAAAAAAATGTACTTTGATATCAACCTCTACGAGGGGGAAAAGTATAAATATGGTGAGGTCACCATCACGGGCAATACCATCTTCGAAAGTGATGATATTCTGTCGGCTTTAGGCATTTCACGTGGCGATCAGTATAACTCTGAAAAACTCATGGAAGCCATTGAGCTGGGTGTAAGAAGTCCATATATGGACAAAGGTTATCTGTATTGCCAGATCAACCCCATTGAACTTCCCATAGCTGCTGATACGGTGGCTTTGACACTTGAGATTGCTGAGATGAGCCCTGTCCATATTCGGCACATCAATATTGTGGGCAATGACAAGACAAAAGAAAACGTCATCCGCCGCGAGCTGAGAATATTTCCTGGTGATCTATTCAGCCGGACTGCACTCATGAGATCACAACGTGAAGTGATGATTCTCAATTATTTTGGTAATGTAGTCCCGGACGTCATTCCCTATGATGAAGACGAAATCGATCTGGTTTTTGAAGTGGAAGAAAAGAACACTGGAACAGCAACTGCCAGTGCAGGTTATAGCGAACGCGATGGTTTTATTGGAACAGTTGGTCTCCAGTTTCCCAATTTCAGGGGAAATGGTCAACAGGTATCTTTCAACTTTCAGCGTGCTTACAGCTATGAAGCGCTCTCTGTAAGTTTTGTTGAACCCTGGTTGTTCAATACGCCTAACCTGTTGGGTGTCAGTCTGTTCGATCAGGATCGGAGTCAGGGAACGAGTTCTTCCTATTTGAATTATTCATCAAGTTACTCAACACCCTATGACGTTCATACCACAGGTGGTTCCGTGACCTTTGGCCGCCGTTTCCAGTGGCCTGATAACTATTTCCGTGGTCGCTGGACATTTAGAGCCGCCCTGGATCGTTACGACCTTGATAAAATATATTATCAAGGTGTTTTTGATCGTGTAAATCCAGCCCATCTGGAAAAAACATCTGGTATTAGTCTCACGCAAACGATTACCAGGGATTCCAGAAATGCACCAGAATTTCCAACCAGCGGTTCAGTGTTAACCCTGAATTCAATTTATAGTGGAAATTTTCTTGGTGGAAACGAGAGTTTCTTTAAACAGAAGGCCAGCCTTGAGTGGTACACACCTATCTGGAAAGACAAGCTGGCTATGAGGAGTTATTTTGAAGGTGGTATTCTCGAACAGCTAGAGAAGGATTCTACCCATATTATTCCTTATGATGAGTACTTTTTTATGGGCGGCGCCGGATTAATCTATGGTAGTGCCTTACGTGGTTATGCTGAACGATCTGTTGGAACTTTGGAAGGTGACGCTTATTTTGGCGGAATGGCATCTTTCAAGTATACGCTTGAGATGCGCTTCCTTCTCTCACCAAATCCCATGATGTATTTAATCGGATTTGCAGAGGCAGGTAATGTTTGGGATGATTTTAATTCGAGTAGCCTTTTTGATCTAAAAAGATCAGCAGGGTTTGGTGGAAGAGTTATCATGCCACCGCTTGGTATGTTAGGTATCGATATCGGATGGGGGTTTGATAACGATCCGGTGCCTGACTGGAAATCACCGGAATATCACTTTATTTTCGGTCAGCAATTTTAAGACACATTGGTTAAGGAGATACCATTTTGAACAAGAGCATGATTAGTTTAATCCTTTTATTAACCCTTTCTATGGCAGCTTTCGGACAGAAATTCGGATACATCAATTCCGAATATATTTTGTCCCAGTTTGAAGAATATCGCGAAGCGCAGAGCAAACTTGAAGTCGAAGGTCGCAAACTTGAAAAGCAGTATTATGATATGGCTGCTTCATTAGACAGTCTACAGCAGGAATATGAACGTCAGAAATTTCTCATGACCGAAACCAATCGTGCCGCCAAAGAAAATGACATGCGTCGTCTTGCTGAAGAAATTCAGCAGTTTCAGGTTCAAAAATTGGGACCACAGGGTGAATTCTATCAAAAACAACAAGCCCTGGCTGATCCTGTATTACAGAAAATTAATACAGCTATCAAAAAAGTCGGAGAAGATGGAGCCTACGATTTCATCTTTGATGTTGTTGCTGGAAACATCCTTTATGCACAAGAAAAATTTGATCTTACGGAAAAGGTTTTAGAGGAGCTCCAGAAATAGGGGTCAGTCATTTCATTGACTTTAAAACTAGGTGAGTTGGCACAAGCTCTCGGCGTCAGGTTAGAGGGAGATGGGAGCGTGGAGATCTCGAAACTCAACGAGATTCAGGTTGCCGCATCCGATGAAATATCCTTCATCTCAAATCCTAAATATCTCAAATATGCTAAAACCACTCATGCAGCTGCACTGATTGTTCCTGAAGACCTGGAAATCGAATTTCCAGGTCTTTTACGATCTGCAAATCCTAAACAGACTATGTTAAAGGCGTTACAATTGTTGAACCAGAAAGAACGACTCATTCGTCCTGGAATTCATGGTTCGGCAGTCGTCCATCCCTCCGTTGAAGTTCCAGCTACAACTGAAGTAGGTCCTGGCGTTTTCATTGATGCAGGTGTCAAGCTAGGTGAAAACCTTATCATTGAAGCTAACTCTGTCATTGGGAGTGGTTGTGTCCTTGGTGAGGGAACACACATTTATCCAAATGCGGTTCTCTATGATGAAAGTATTCTTGGGAAAGGCTGTATCATTCATAGTTGCGCAGTGATTGGCAGTGATGGATTTGGTTTTGCTGTTGAAGCAGGCAAGATTGAAAAAATTCCACAAACCGGGAATGTCATTTTAGGTGATGAAGTTGAGATTGGTGCAAATTGTGCCATTGATCGAGGATCCATTGGTCCAACGACCATAGGGGATGGCACCAAGCTGGACAATCTGGTGCACATCGCTCACAATGTTCGTATCGGTAAAAATTGTTTTCTCACTGCTTACGTCGGCATCGCTGGTAGTACTGAGCTGGGTGATCGGGTTCAAATGGGTGGCCAAAGTGCTATCGTTGGTCATCTGAAGGTGGGAAATGACGTAACAATCGCCTCACGTGGTGGGGTGACCCATGACATCCCAGATGGGACTATGGTCAGTGGCTTTCCAGCCCGCCCCCATAGAGATGAACTAAAAATTGAAGCTATATTGAAAAAATTACCAGAGTTGTATAAGACCGTTAAAATGCTTGAAAAACAAGTAAATAAAGACTAAGTGAACGCTGACTGGTATTGAAGGAATAGAAATAGATGCAGGATAGACGCGAAAATCAGAGAAGTATTAAAAAGGCCGTATCAATAGCGGGCATCGGGTTGCACACGGGCGTTCAGACCCGGATGACATTCAAACCTGCAGCTCAGAATACCGGTATCCGATTTTTGAGAACAGATGTTCCCAATGCGAAACCCATTCCAGCAAATATTGATCATGTCGTTGATATATCTAGAGGGACTACTCTGGAGCACAATGGATCTCGTATCCATACTACAGAACATGTTTTAGCTGCTATTAGTGGTCTTGAGATCGATAACATTCTCATTGAGTTGGACAATAAAGAACCACCTGTTATGGATGGTTCTGCCATTCCTTTTGTTGACATCCTTCTTGATGCTGGGTTTGAAGAACAGGATGCTGTTCGGGAATATCTCGTACTTGACAAGACCATCACCTATTCAGATCCTGATAAGGGTGTTGATATTCACGCTTTGCCTTCCAATCAATTTCGTGTCACCTTTCTTATTGACTATAAATTGCAGTCTTTGGGAACTCAGTACATGTCTTTCTACTCATTGGAGCAGGATTTCGTAGAACAGATTGCCCCAGCCCGAACCTTTTGTTTTCTTCACGAAGTTGAGGCACTCAAGGCTCAGGGACTAATTAAAGGTGGCTCTGCTGACACTGCTCTCGTGATGATTGATAGAAAAATTGAAGAATCAGAGTTATCCCGCTTACAAAAATTATTCAACATTGATGAAAAGCTGATTCAGAGCGAAAACGGAATTCTAAACGGTAAAAAATTGCGTTCGAAGACCGAGCCAGTTCGTCATAAGATTCTTGATTTGATAGGTGATCTGGCCCTCTTGGGAATGCCCATCCAGGGTCATATAACGGCTGCCCGAAGTGGTCATGCAAGTAACGTTGAACTGGTACGTCTGCTTAAGAAAGAATATGAGAAGCAGATTCTTGCCAAACGTTTTCAAAGACGTCCCCGCGAACGTCAGATCGTATTTGACACAGAAGCTATCATGCGGATTCTTCCTCATAGATATCCCTTTTTACTCATAGATCGTATCATTGATTTTACACCGGGTGAAAAAATTACCGCTCTTAAAAATGTCACCATGAATGAACCGTTCTTTCAGGGGCATTTTCCAGGCAAACCAGTCATGCCAGGGGTACTAACCCTCGAAGCTATGGCTCAGGCAGGAGGTGCGCTCCTCTTGAATGCCGGTGAAGATCCAGAAAATAAATTGGTATTCTTCTCTGCCATAGATAATGTCAAGTTTCGCAAGCTTATTGAACCTGGCGATCAGATTATATTTGAATTAGAATTGGTGAAATTCCGACTTCGCTCAGCCAAGCTGCGGGGTATGGGATTTGTAGACGGTAAGGTGGTAGTAGAGGCGGATCTCATGGCCTCCATTATAGACAGGTAAATTATGAAATCTCGCATTCACCCAATGGCACTCATTAGTCCTGATAATGTAAAAATTGGGAAAAATGTTACTATTGGGCCCTATGCGATAGTTGAAGAAAACGTCACAATAGGTGATGGATGTATCATAAAAGCCCATGTCATGGTGGGCGCCCGCACTACCCTTGGAAAAAATTGTCGCTTATTTAATGGTGCTGTTGTCGGAGAAATCCCTCAGGACATGAAATACGCTGACGAAGAAACCGAAACCGTTTTAGGCGATAACGTCATCGTTCGTGAATATTGTACCATTCATCGCGGTACCACGGATCGCTGGAAAACAAGTATTGGAAACAATGTACTCATCATGGCCTACTGCCACATTGGTCATGATTGCGAGATTGGCAATAATGTTATCATCGCTAATTCCTGTAACATGGGAGGGCACGTTGAAGTTGGTGATTTTGTGATTATCGGTGGAGCTGTTCCCATTCATCAATTTGTGAAAATTGGGAAACATGCCTTCATTGCAGGAGGATTTAGAATTTCAAAGGATGTCCCTCCTTATATACGGGCCTCCAACATTCCACTGACTTACAATGGATTAAACTCTGTGGGTCTTCATCGTCGTGGCTTTCCCAGTGAAACTATCAATCATATCAAGCATGCATACACCACAATTTATCGAAGCCATATGAATGTTTCTCAAGCAGTGAAAGAGATCAAGAAAAATATGGATGTTGCACCTGAAGTCCAGGACATCCTTGATTTTATTGAGGAGAGTACACGAGGAATTATTCGAGGCTAGTGAGCCCGAAGGATATCCTTCCTCTTTTGTAATACTCGACCTATGTCCATTTCCTCCAGCAAGCACTTAACATTTACTACCTTCATCATGTTGTTTAGTCTCCATCTATGCGCAGGAGACGGTTTTCCCCTTTGGGACAATGCCAATTTGTTCAAACAGGATTTGAAGCGTGCTACGTTGGTAACCAATCTTCCCAATATGACTGAGGCGGATCACTTTTTTAGTGTGCAGCTCTCTGGATCGCAGATTTATACCAATTCAGGATCGTCCCAACGAATACCGGGAGCCAGATTGAGTATTTTCCCAAATCCAGGCTATAATCTTTGGGTGCAGTTTGCCCGTTGGCCGGGATCAAATCCAAATTTCTCAGTTGGTACAGGTTTGCAGGTTGAATTTGAGGGAGAGGATCTCAAGCGCAGACAGGCGATTGGGATTTCCTGGAATTCCATTTTTGATGATGGGTATATGCAGCGAGACATTTCTATCCACGGACTTTATGGTTATGCTGCAAGAAAGCTAAATCTTGGAATTATAGCCTTGATTGATATGCACCATCTTGTGGTAGAAAATGATCATGAGATTCCTGATTATGATGAAATGATTATGCTGGGTATACCATATATTGGTTGGCTGATTAGTGAGCAGGTAAGAGTATCAATCATGGTACCTTATAATTCAACCGGACCAGGGATTGTTCTAGGTAGTGAACTTTTGATCGGAAAACGGAAATAAATGAGCAGTAAAACAAAAGATATCTCTGTACTCGGGGCAACTGGCAGTATTGGTGTCAATGCACTCAATGTGGTGCGAAGCTATCCTGATCTTTACCGTATCAAATATCTTTCAGCCCATTCTCAGGCAGATTTACTGATTGAACAAGCTCAGGAGTTTTTGCCCCATGCTGTGTCAATTGGAGATTCCGACCAATATGACAAAGTCAAAAACGCCCTACCTGGGGTAGAGGTGCTTCAGGGTCGAACAGGTCTACTTGAGCTGGCAGCCCGTGATGATGTGGATACCATGTTGAATGGACTTGTGGGCAGTGCCGGGATGGAACCCACTATCAAAAGTATTCAGGCTGGTGTTGATATTGCCCTCTCCAACAAGGAAAGTCTGGTGATGGCAGGTGACTTCATCAATAGTTTGCTTAAAGAGTATAAAGTTAATTTATTTCCTGTTGATAGTGAACATTCAGCAATCTGGCAGTGTCTAATCGGTGAAGCACCAGAAGATGTTAAACGTCTTGTTGTTACAGGTTCTGGTGGTCCGTTTCGCACCTTGCCTGTGGCGTCGTTCAACAATATTACCGTAGCTCAGGCTTTGAAACACCCTAACTGGGCCATGGGTCGCAAAATTACCATCGATTCTGCGACCATGATGAACAAAGGTCTTGAGGTGATTGAAGCCCGCTGGCTTTTCCACCTCCCTGCCGAAAAGATCGATATCGTCGTGCATCCCCAGAGCATTATCCATTCAATGGTTGAGTTTTTGGATGGATCTGTAAAAGCGCAATTGGGTATTCCTGACATGAAGATTCCAATTCAGTATGCTCTGAGCTATCCCAGACACCTCAAACAGGATTGGGAGCAGCTGGATCTGGCGAAAGTCGGAACCCTCACCTTTGAAGAACCTGATCTAAAGAAATTCAAATGCATTCAATTGGCATTTGATGCTCTGGAGCAGGGGGGCAGTATGCCCGTAGTGTTGAATGTAGCCAATGAGGAAGCAGTCTATAGATTTCTGGATGGAGAAATCTCTTTTAACGCTATCCCAGAACTGATAACAAAAGCAATTGATGCCCACGAATTCCTCGAACACCCAAACCTGGATGATATTTTAGCTTTGGAACAGTGGACGCAGGCATTTATAAAAAGGAGTTAAAGAAGCTATATGGGTTTCTTCTCAGTTGATACATTAATAACCATCGCCGCAGCCATTTTTACGCTGGGCATCCTCATACTAATACATGAACTCGGCCACTTTATGGTGGCTCGAATGGTCGGTATCCGCGTGGAACGTTTCTCCATTGGTATGCCTCCCCGTTTCCTGAGTATCCAGAACAAAGTGGATGGACTCTGGATCAAACTTTTTATCCCCTGGTTTATTCAACGCATTGCTAATGCGACGACGATCGAGTTTCGCATTCCCAGGAAAAATCCTAAAGCCGGCGATACTGAATACGCCTTGAGTTGGACCCCCTTCGGTGGTTATGTCAAGATGTCAGGCATGATTGATGAATCCATGGATGGTGAAATTACAGGTAAGCCGTGGGAATTTACCAGTAAGAAGAGATGGCAGCAGTTATTGACCATCTCCGGTGGTGTTATCATGAACACCATTCTGGCTTTTGTCATTTTCAGCGGCATTATTTATACAGCAGGTATGGAAGAACCCGTAGAGGGAACCTTTGTTGGATCCCTGGTTAGTACTGGGGAAAGGGAAGTTTTTCCCGCCGAAGAAGCTGGCATTATGGAAAATGATCAGATCGTCATGATCAATGGTCAATCCGTAACTGAATGGGAAGAACTGACTGACATTGTCCATGATCTGCCTGGTGCAACTATCTCTGTGGAGTGGTTGAGGAATGGAATTCGCTATAGTGATTCTATCTCAGTGGTCAAAGAAACTGTACCTACTGCTGAGGGAACCATTGATATCGGAATGATTGGTGTAGGGCGGGTTACCGAACACACTGATTTGGGTCTTGTCGAATCTATTTCCTATGGCGCTAAGAGCACTTACATGTTTGGGACCCTCATGGCCCGTGGATTTTGGTCTATGGTCACTGGTGCAATCTCCATGGATCAAGTGGGGGGACCCATTATGATTGCCAAGATGGCAGGAGATATGGCTCGTCGTGGCTGGCTGGATGTGTTTTACTTTATGGCTATCATCAGTGTGAATCTGGCTTTTATAAATATTTTACCCATACCAGGTTTGGATGGTGGGCATTTTCTTATTATCAGTATTGAAGGCATCATCCGTAGGCCTTTACCATTGAATGTGAAATTGATCATCCAGCAGGTCGGGATGTTATTCTTATTGGGTCTGGTGTTGTTTATTACCATTCAGGATATCTCGCGGTTATAAACATATAAGCTGAACATGGCAGCAACAAAACATAGACGAGTTAAATCCCTGGTTTATTTCAGGTACTCACTTGAATTCCTGTTGATGATGGTGTTTAACTTCATCCTATTTATCCTACCCTGGGCCTTATCATGGCGCCTCGGTCGCGGATTTGGATGGATAGCTTACAAACTGTTTACCAAACGTAAATCAACACTAATTCGAAATATTCATAGAGCCTTTCCTGAGATGAGTGATTCTGAAGTTGAAGAAGTCATCAAGGGTTGTTATATGCATTGGGGAGAAGGGTTTATCTCTACCCTGAAGTTGTGGATGATCAGCCAACGCAAAGTACGTTCCATCGTTGACGCTCCTGGACTAGATGAATATGTTCTTGGTTCCATCGATAGAGAGGAACCAATCCTCTATTTTACAGGTCATTTTGGCTCGTGGGAAATGGCGGGTCGATATGTAGGTAGACTCGGTGATGGAGCTGCTTCTATCTATCGTATTCAAAAAAATCCACTGGTTGATTGGTTCTTAACCAAAATTCGCGAATTTCACCAACTGGAACTGGTAAACTCATGGTCTGGCGTACCCGCTTTCGAGGAAGCCTTAAGGCGAACCTATGGTTTGGCTGTAGTAGGAGATCAGTACAAAGGTAGGAATGGGATCCAGGTTGATTTCTTTGGCGTTCCCTCATCTACACCTCGCGGAGCAGCTATCCTGACATATCGCGTAAATCCCAAATTGGTTTTCCTAGCTTGCACACAGCATCGTGGACGTTATAAAATTAAGATAGAGGAGATCGATTATGAGCTGCCCCAGGAAATGACAGAAAAATGGGTGCATGATATTACTCAAACCCTGACCACCAAGCTGGAGTTGGAAATTCGAAAGTATCCCCAGCAATATTTCTGGTTTCACCGTCGCTGGAGAGACCTGGATCGACAGGAAAGAAAAGCCAGATCAGCTTCATGAATATCATAAATCCTGCATATGGCACCAATCCTTTTTCAACCGAACAAGTTGCTGAAATACAAACAGCTTTAGGTCAGGGGCAAGTTATTGTATATCCTACAGATACTCTGTATGGTCTGGGTGCTGATGCCTGTTCACAGGTTGCAGTGGACACCCTTTATTTACTCAAATCTCGGACAAATTCACCCGTGTCTGTCCTGCTTTCATCCATCAGTGAATTGTTTGATATGGCCCCAGACTTGAGCGAAAAGGCCATCGATTTGGTCAAGACATTTATGCCTGGTGCACTCACAGTGATATGTCGAAGTGAATATGGATTTGCCCCTCAATTAAAATCGCAGACTGGCACTATCGGGTTCAGGGTTCCTGGAGATACCATTTCACGTCAAATACCTGAATTGTATGGAAAACCAATCACTAGCACAAGTGTCAACCCGGCTGGATTGTCTCCAGCTATATCAAGATTAGATGTAGAAGACTTCTATGGGAGTCAGGTCGAGCTTATGATTGATGTTGGTCCCATTAACCCTTCTAAGGGGAGTACAGTTATAGACTTGACCACCACTCCCTTCAAAATTCTCAGGGAAGGCGAAATCTCTCGCCAAGCACTACAGGATTTCCTAAACTAGCAGCCCCATGTATTTACGCATACTCAAATTGATCAAACCTTATTGGGCGCAAATTAGCGTAGGTATGGGTTTCTCAATTATCAATGTGCTTTTCCACTCCCTGACACTATGGTTATCAGCATCATTTATAACGACTATTTTTGCTAATCCTGATGAGCAGATCGCTACTTCCGCAGAATCACTCACCGGGAATATTGACCTCAATGAAAGATTGAAGCAATTGACCAGTGAGTACTTCTTTTCAGGGACTCCTGTGGATGCTCTGGCAACCCTGGCATTGGTTATCCTATTTAGTTATCTCATTAAGTCCATTGCCTATTATGGCAACAAACTATTTACTGGTTATGTCCAGGCGAAAGTGGTTCAGGACTTACGGATACGCTTGTATCAGCATTTTCTGTCTCAACCTCTGAGCTTTTTCCAGACCCGACGCAGCGGAGATCTCATTTCTCTTGCTATGAATGATGTGCTTAAGGTGAACCACGCACTTGCAACCACCTTTCATCCCCTGGTTATTGAACCTCTGTATATTGTCGCATATCTCAGTATACTGTTTATTATCAATTGGCAACTGACACTGATTTCCATCCTCATCATTCCAATTACCACACTGTTTATTGCAGTAATCAGTAAAAGTATTCGACGCAAGGTGGTGCGTGTTCAGGCTCAATTGGGAGAACTCACCTCTCGATTCACAGAATTGATTTCTGGGATCAGAATTATCAAAGCCTTTGTGAATGAGGACAATGAGAATAAACGTTTTGGCAATGAAGCCCAGAAATTATTCCGCCTCATGTTCAGACAAATCAGTCTCCAGAGTTTATCCCTGCCCGTCACTGAGATGCTGGGCGTTAGTATGGCTGTTGTATTGCTATGGATTGGTGGTATCCAGGTACTTGAACATGGCACTATCAGTAGCTCAGATTTCCTGAGATTTATTGTCATTCTATTTGCCATCTATCAGCCTATCCGGAACCTGGCTAAAGTGAATATCAGTATTCAGGCAGGTGTGGCAGCTGGTGGAAGAGTGTTTAAGGTCCTTGATATTGAACCGGCTATTCGAGATGAAAGTGGCAGTCAAGATCTCCCAGCATTTGAAAAAGAGATTCGTTTTGCATCAGTCACTTTTGCTTATGATAACTCTGAGATGCAGGCCATCAAAAATCTGAACACCGTGATCCAGAAGGGCGAGGTTGTGGCTCTGGTGGGACCATCAGGAGCAGGGAAAACTACTGTAGTTGATTTAATTCCCCGTTTTCATGATATCAATGCCGGCAGTATTAGCATTGATGGCAGAGATATCCGCGTATTAACTCGCGCCAGTATTCGTAGGCATATTGGAATCGTTTCGCAGGAGACCATTCTTTTCAATGATACGGTATACAATAATATCGCCTATGGTATGCTGAGCACGGCCAACGATGTTAAAGAGGCGGCCAAAAAAGCCAACGCACATGAATTTATTCTCAATCTGGAAGATGGCTATGAGACCATACTGGGGGAGCATGGAGCCCGTCTCTCGGGAGGTCAGAAACAACGCATAGCCATTGCCCGAGCCTTATTGAAGGATCCATCCATACTCATCTTGGATGAGGCAACTTCTGCGCTGGATACAGAATCTGAAAAGGCAGTTCAGTCGGCCATTGAAACTCTGATGAAAGGTCGAACTGTGATTGTTATAGCCCACCGTCTTTCCACCATTTTAAGTGCTGATAAGATATTGGTCATGGATCAGGGCGAGATTGTGGAGCAAGGGAATCATGCTAGTCTCAGCAAAGCAGGTGGCTTATATGAAAAACTTTATCGCCTGCAATTTGCCAAGGGTGATACAGTTTAAATAATCCGCAGTATTCTAGCAATTATTGTCCCTGTTATATATGGTCTGACACACTTCTAGACTGTCATCCGACAGATCAGAATGATACCTCA
>CAZDVD010000024.1:0-40028 GCA_964508765.1 uncultured Lentisphaeria bacterium | reverse complement strand
GCTTACCCCTTTTGCAATATCTTTTGAGTTGCACTTACGAGTTGAATTCAAGATGTATTATGCTAGAGGTGGTGATTCACTAAATTTTTCATGCTGGGGTGAAGGCAATGCAGTGCTCATAAAATCTGGGTATCCCGTGGCACACCTCAATGATGAATTGAAATCCATCAAAACAATGCAAAAAAATAATCCGCATCGAAATGGAAGCCCCCGCCCACTCTCTAAACTCTGTGCCGGACAAACTCTTGTGTGCAAATCATTGACTCTCAAGGTTCCTCAATGGGATGGTCAGCAACTGAAGGCTGAGCATTTTGAACTCTGGGATGACTCCTACTCCCCTGAGCAGATCATTCAAACCACTCGTCTGGGTATTCGGAAAGATAGAGATGCTCACCTACCCTATCGGCTGATTGACTTAAAATTTGCTGATGCCTGCACAAAAAATCCACTGCGCGTTCGAAACTTTCAGAACGGGAGAGATTACACTATCTTGCAGTCATGAAAAAACAAATTACCTACCTACTGCTTGTTACACACCTTTGCCTCCTCTCCCTCTTTGCTGGAGAGAAAACATCTGGTCTATCACTGGAACAACAACTTCAAAAACAGGGTCTGGTGAATATTCACTCCCTGGCTCCTGATATTCTGGTCGAATTGAAATATTCAACCATGGATAATTTCCTCTCAGCTGATACTTATGGCGATTTGGAGAATTGCTATCTCCAGCCTAAGGCTGCGACCATGCTGAAAAAAGCACAGGACATACTCAAGCAGACACACCCCGAATTAACCCTTCTGGTTTATGATGGTGTCCGCCCGCGTTCCATTCAACGCAAGATGTGGGCACTGGTTGTCAATACACCCTCAGAGGACTATGTGGCTAACCCGGATCGAGGCTCAGTTCATAATTTTGGTTCTGCAGTGGATCTGACGTTGGCAACCCTAGATGGCGTTCCTTTGGATATGGGGACTGCCTTTGACTATTTTGGCGAGTTGGCTCAACTTCGGCATGAAGCCCGATTTCTGAAAGAGAAAAAACTGACCCAGAAACATATTGACAATCGCCGCCTCCTGAGAGAAGTGATGACCGGGGCTGGCTTTCTCTCCATTTCTATTGAGTGGTGGCATTTTAATGCTGTATCTGCCAAAGTAGCCCGCTCTCAATATCAAATCATTGAATAAGGTTGTGTCTGCATGCTACCCAATCTCAAATTGATCCTCATCCTCATGGTGATCCTGCTGATCTCATCCGCAGCAAATCATACCGCAAATTCTTTATGCATGGCACCTCTCACTGGTTAGGGCTGGATGTCCACGATACAGGGGGTTGGGTCGGGGCAAACAGCAAACCTCATTTGCTAAAAGCCAGTATGATCCTCACTGTCGAACCAGGTATCTATATTGCTGAGGCCGAAGATGTGGAACCACGCTGGTGGAATATTGGTGTCCGTATTGAGGATGATGTGCTGGTAACTCAAAAGGGACATCGCGTTTTAAGCCAGTCTATCCCTAAAACTATTCAAGAGATTGAGGGTCTGATGCAGCTTTGATAGGCTGCTGATTTCTCAATAGGTTAAACATTTGACATGCGAATAACTCCCATCTATATTGCGCGGCTTTGACAATGAAGATACTACTGAACACTTTGCCGAGAGGCAAATCAGAGCAGATCTTTGACAGCGTAGCACAGCTACAACACGATGATAGTCTGGAGTGGAAACCACTTCAGTTTGAATTGAAGTTAGGCATCGACCGACAGGGTCAAAATTTTTATCTACACGGAAAGATTTCTTGCACGGGTCTCTTTATTTGTGAGTCCGGCATGGAGGAGTTTGAAGACACCTTGAAGAGTGAAATTGACGTCGTGCTAACCTTTGATGCCAAGTATCTGGAATCTTATGAAGGTGATGATATTTTTCATATTCCTGCTCACCAGGCAGAATATGATCTTTACCCTCTTGTCTACGATGCCGTGTTGTTAGCCATCCCTATTTCACATCGATGTGGTCCTGATTGTAAAGCAGGTCAAGACCTGCAAAAAATCATCAAGGCCGATGAAAAACCGGATGAACGCTGGGCTAAGCTTAAAGATTTGTTCAACGAATAGGAGAATTTAACTCGTGGCTGTACCAAAAAGAAAAACCTCACGGGCCAAAAGAGATAAACGCCGTACGCACTGGAAGGCGACTCTTGCCGGTCTCATCACCTGCTCAAATTGCAGCGAACCAAAATTACCACACCGTGTATGTCCCCATTGCGGATACTACAAGGGAAAACAGGTTACCATTCCTAAAGAAGTTTGATTCCAAACATGAAAATCGTGGTTGATAGTATGGGGGGCGATAACGCCCCTTTTATCAATATTGAAGGTGCCATTCAATACTTGAATGACCCGAAAAGTATTGGTGAAGTTATCCTCGTCGGTAAGGAAGACCTTATTCATCAGGAGCTTCAATCGCGATCTTTTGAAAGCCCACGCCTACATATCCAGCATGCCTCCCAGGTCATTGGGATGGATGAATCGCCAACCAGATCATATAAAGAGAAAAAAGATTCTTCAATGCGAATTGGCATTGAGCTGGTTAAGGCGGGTAAAGCCAATGCGTTTATCTCAGCTGGTAATACTGGCGCGACGATGACCTATTCACTCCTCAGTCTTGGCCGCATACCTGGAGTAGATCGACCTGCTGTAGGTGCCTTCATGCCCCATGAAGATGGCGCTACCCTTTTGCTTGATGTCGGCGCAGTTGCTGAAGCCAAGCCGAAGAATTTGCTGCAGTTTGGAATTATGGGAAGCATCGTACACCGCTATCTTACCAAAACAGATAAGCCCAAAGTGGGACTGATGAGTATTGGTGAAGAGGCTGACAAGGGAACCTCCCTGGTCAGAGAGGCCAAGCGTCTCCTGGAAGAATCTAGCCTGAATTTCAAGGGCTATGCTGAAGGCCGCGATATCTTCTACGATAAATTTGATGTCATTGTAACTGATGGGTTCACTGGCAACGTAGCGTTGAAACTCGCTGAAAGCACCTTCAAAACCCTTTTTGGCATGATCAAGAAAAGAATTGATCGTCCCAGCCGACTTTTAGGTGCCCGTCTTATCAAACCTGTATTTACAGAATTGACCGGCATTTTTGACCCCAATAATTATGGTGGTTCACCCCTACTCGGTATCAGAGGCATTTCTATCATTGCTCACGGTTCATCAAATGAAAAGGGTATTCAATCAGCTCTTTTTGAAGCTCAAAGCCTCATTAATTCGAATTTGATTGATGTCATTGAACAGGAAATCACGAAATCCTTATCCAACATTACCTATACGGATATGGATGAACAAATCATCCACCACTAACCAATCGGGAATTATAATATGATCAGAGCTGCAATCACTGGAGTCGCCTCCTATGTACCCAAAAAAGTAATTACAAATTATGATTTGGAAAAAATGGTAGACACCAACCATGATTGGATTGTGAGCCGAACAGGAATCCATGAAAGACGCATCGTCGCTGAGGGTGAAGCCAGTTCCGACATGAGCGTGAGTGCAGTAACCAAGCTATTGGAAGAAACTGGAACCCATCCAGATGAAATTGATGCCATTATTGTAGCCACCGTGACACCTGATATGCTCTTTCCTTCAACAGCAGCCTTAATTCAGGAAAAAATCGGCGCCAACAATGCCTGGGGTTATGATCTTTCAGGCGCTTGTTCTGGTTTTCTCTTTGCCCTTAAATCTGGCTCCTCTCTCATCCAGACCGGCTCAAAAAAGGTCATTGTGGTGGGTGTGGACACCATGAGCTCCATCATTGATTATACTGACCGGAATACCTGTATCCTTTTTGGTGATGGTGCCGGTGCGGTTCTCCTCGAGCCCACTGAGGATGAGAATTATGGCATGATTGACGAAATTCTTCATATTGATGGCAGCGGTGCAGCCGCCCTGCATATGAAGGCGGGTGGAAGTCGCAAACCAGCAACCCACGCCACCGTTGATGCTGGAGAACACTACATCTGGCAGGATGGTCGCAGTGTTTTCAAACGTGCTTCCAATGATATGGCAAACGTGAGTGTTGAAATCCTTGAGAGAAACAATCTTAAAGCCGAAGATATTGGAGTCTTTATTCCTCATCAGGCAAATAAACGAATCATCGATATAGTCGCGCGAAAGGCAGGCTTCAAAGATGAACAGGTCTTACTTAATATCGATAAATACGGCAATACGACGGCTGGCACGCTTCCTCTTGGATTGGATGAAGTTGTCCGTGAAAAACGGATAAAAGATGGCGACCTCGTTCTTTTCGCTGCATTTGGTGCTGGATATACCTGGGGCAGTATTTTGCTGCGCTACGGACCCAGTAAGAAAGGGTAATTCATGAAACGAGCTCTCGTATTTCCCGGACAGGCTTCCCAGTATGTGGGAATGGGTCAGGACATATATGACAAACATCAATCCATAAAAGATATGTATGCACAGGCCAATGATATCCTTGGCTTTGATGTAGCCGATATCAGCTTTAACGGTCCACTGGATGCATTGACAGAAACAAAAGTAACCCAACCTGCTCTGTTTGTGGCTTCAACTGCCCTTTTTTCTCTCCTGCCCAAATCCTTTGAGTTCTCAATGACAGCTGGCCATAGCCTCGGTGAGTTCTCTGCCCTCTTTGCTGCTGGGGTGCTTAACTTTGAAGATGCCCTTGCCATTGTTAAAGTGCGCTCAGAAGGCATGCAAAAAGCTGGAGAAAATCAATCCGGAACCATGGCTGCGATTTTGAATATGTCTCGCGAGGATATTGCAAAGGTGTGCGAACATGCCGGAATGCGGGGTATTGTTCAGGCTGCTAATTTTAATTCTCCTGGACAGATAGTTATTTCAGGTGAAACTGTTGCTGTGCAGTATGCCATGGAGATCGCGAAAAATTTGGGTGCCCGCAAGGCGCTGGCCCTGAATGTGAGCGGTGCTTTTCACTCTCCCCTCATGTCGGCAGCCAGAGGTGATTTAAGTGTCATCGTGGAGAAAACAAATTTTAATAAAGCACGGGTTCCCGTGGTCGCTAACGTGGATGCCACTCCAACTACTGACCCCACGAAAATCAAATCCAATCTGATTGACCAACTCGAGAGTCCCGTACTCTGGGAAGACACGGTTGAATTCATGGTCAAGGATGGGGTCAATGAAATAGTTGAAATCGGTCCTGGCAAAGTACTTCAAGGACTGGTTAAACGCATCCATCGGGACATGGTAACCGGTGGTATCGCAACACAAGAACAATTGGAGGCCATCGTATGATCGATTATCAAGGAAAAGTCGCAGTGGTTACAGGATCAACCAGGGGGATTGGCCATCAAATAGCCCTAACTCTGGCTGGATTAGGTGCCAAAGTTGTGGTCAGTAGCCGCAACGCTGAGGATTGCCAGAGGGTTCAGGCTGAATTTGAAGCGCTGGGATTTACTTGTCTCGGTGTCGCTGCCGATGTTTCATCCATGGATGATTGCAAAGCTTTGAGTGCCGCCGCACTGGAAGCCTTTGGTCAGGTAGATGTGTTGGTCAACAATGCTGGAATTACCCGGGACAATATCATCATACGTATGAAAGAAGATCAATGGGACGATATCATGAATATCAATCTCAAAAGTGTTTTCAATATGTCCCAGGCTTTGCTGAGAAATTTTTTGAAATTGCGAGGGGGTCGCATTATAAATATTACTTCCGTTGTTGGACAGATGGGGAATGCCGGACAATCCAATTATGCCGCCTCGAAGGCTGGTATTATTGGATTTACGAAGTCTCTATCCAAGGAAGTTGGGTCAAGAGGAATCACTGTGAATGCTGTTGCACCTGGTTATATTGCCACCGATATGACAGACGCAATCACAGATGAAGCCAAGGAAAAACTGTTTGCACAGATCCCTCTAGGTCGAATTGGAGAACCTCAGGATGTTGCCAACTTGGTAGCATTTCTTGGTTCAGAGCAAGCTGAATATATCACAGGTCAGGTCTTCAATGTTGATGGCGGCCTGGTCATGCAAGGATAGAATTGAACGTTAGGAGGAAAGAATAATATGTCAACCTTTGAAAAAGTACGTGATGTTATCGTCGAAAAACTGGGTGTTGATGCTGCTAAAATAAATGAAGAAGCTTCATTTATTGATGATTTAGGTGCTGACTCACTTGATACTGTTGAACTCATTATGCAGTTCGAAGAAGTCTTCGATATTGAAATTCCCGATGAAGATGCTGAAACCATCACAACTGTTGGGAAGGCCGTTCAGTACGTAGACAGTAAGCTTGGATAAGCTTTAGTCAAAATATTCTGAAATAAAACTGGGTTCACTGATGGGTCTGGGGTTGAATCCTGACTTTCCAGTGAATCCAGTTTTTTATAAGGGAGTATCATGAAAAAGCGTGTTGTTATTACCGGGATGGGGGTCGTTTCACCGCTGGGGAATGAAATTGATAAATTCTGGAACAATCTGGTCGCCGGAACCAATGGCGTAACCACCCAGGATTGGTTAGTGGAAGAAGGCTACAATGCAACCGTAGCAGCCACTGCAAAAGATGATCTTCATATTGATGATGTGGTTAATTTTAAAGAAGCCCGTCGCATGGATCCCTTTACAAGGTATTCTGTCCATTCTGCTAAGGCAGCCATCGAGCAAAGTGGGTTGGATACCGCAAATGGAGACCCCACGCGCAGGGGAGTTATCATCGGAAGTGGTGTTGGCGGTCTTTATACATTTGAAGAACAACATGCCATGCTAATTAAGCGGGGACACCGTCGAGTCAGCCCCTTCTTTATTCCTATGATGATTCCAGATATTGCTGCAGGGTATGTTTCAATAATCTGGGGACTCAAAGGTCCCAACTTCTCGGTTAACTCCGCCTGTGCAACAGCAACCCACGCCATTGGCCTGGGTATGCGCGCTATCCGCTATGGCGACGCCGATGTCATGGTTTGTGGTGGATCTGATGCTGCATTGACACACATGGGCTTTGCTGGATTTGCCAATATGAAGGCCCTCTCATTTAATCCTGATCCAGATTCTGCCAGTCGACCTTTTGATAAGGACCGCGACGGCTTTGTCATGGGTGAAGGAGCTGGTGTTTTTGTGCTTGAGAGTCTTGAACATGCTCAGGCTCGCGGCGCCAATATCCTGGCAGAACTTTCTGGCTTTGGAATGACAGCAGATGCTTATCATATCACCACTCCTGCTTCAGGTGGTGAAGGTGCTAATCGTGCTATGAATATGGCACTGGCTGATGGAGACTTACAACCAACAGATATCGATTATATCAACGCCCATGGTACATCAACACCAGCTAACGATAAAAACGAGTCCATTGCCATTAAAAATGTCTTTGGTGACCATGCTTACAAACTAGCAGTGAGTTCAACAAAATCGATGACGGGTCACATCCTCGGTGCATCGGGTGGTATTGAACTAGCCGCACTTGTAAAAACAGTCATGACCAATACCATTGCTCCTACCATCCATCATGAGAACCCCTGTGATGAATGCGATTTGAACTATACGCCTGGCGTATCCATTCAACGAGAAGTCAGAGCCGGAATAAGTAATTCCTTTGGTTTTGGTGGTCATAATGCCGTACTGGCAGTTAAGGAATATAAGGTCTGATCTTACGCTTATGAGGATTTTGGGGAAACTCTTCAGGAAAAAAGATTTCAAGCCAGTGGTCTCGGACCACTTTGCCAAAAATCTTTCCACAATTGAACAAGCTCTGGGCTATTCTTTTTCCGAACCCCATCTATTGGAACGTGCTTTAACCCACAGCTCATTTGCCAGCGAAAATAATATCCGCTATTCCTATGAACGTCTAGAGTTCCTCGGGGATGCAGTACTTCAGCTGGTTGTTTCGGATTATCTTTTTAAAACTCATTTGCACCTGAATGAGGGTACCCTTACAAAATACCGGACCATTTTAGTGAATGGCAATTATCTCTCAGAATGCGCAATTCGTCTCGATCTAGGCAAATGGATTCTCCTCAGTGATTCGAGTCGCAGAGGGGGACAGCGCGACAATGATTCCATCATGGCCGATGTTGTTGAATCACTTATTGCTGCTATTTACATGGATGGTGGCTATGAACCGGCAGCCCGCTGGGTGAAAAAACACGTCATTGCCGGAAAAGCTGATTATGCTTCTGAGCTACAATCCTTTAATCACAAGGGACAGCTCGCGGAGAAATGTCAACGCCTAAAAATGGGAAACCCTAGTTTTGAAGTAACCAAAACCACGGGACCAGACCATGATCCTCTGTACATGATTCAGGTCTCTATCGAAGGGACAGTAGTGGGTTTTGGCGAGGGACGAAATAAAAAGGAAGCGAGTCAGCATGCTTCTGAAGATACACTTAAAAACTGGGACGTCTTTTTTTCGGATAAAAAGTAATCTCTAACGCTTCCAGCTTTTCACCCCTTAAAATCAAATTTCCTCATTTACCGCATCAATGATTTAGCACACCATTATTTTCCTGCTGAAACTATCAGATTGCCTTATCTCCCCCTTGTGGCGCCTAAAATTGGCACTATATTTTCGAACTAGTTAAGTCTATCAGACATTGGATTCTTTCTCAGAAATTATCTTAATGTTTACAAAGAACGAATCTTCAGGGAAAACCTTATGAACATATTGTTGCGTCTATTGATTCTGACCCTCTCTCTGACTGGTTTTACTTTGAGCAATGATCATCATTCCCTCCACTTTGAAACCATTGATATCAGCCAGGGACTCTCTCAAAATAGTGTCATGACGATAGCAAAGGATCAGAATGGTTTTATGTGGTTTGGCACCGAAGATGGGCTGAATCGTTACGACGGGATCACCTTTAAGCAATTTCGACACAATCCCTTGGATTCATCCACACTGAACTCCAGCTCGATTTATTCCAGTCTGGTGGATCGACATGGAAACTTGTGGATTGGCACCTACGTTTCAGGATTAAACAAATATGTCGATTCTACAGAATCTTTTATTCACTATCCCCATGACCCACTGGATAGCCTCACCTTGGGTGAAGGATCCATCTATGGTCTCCAGGAAGATCATGATGGGCATCTCTGGATTGGAACGTCAGGAAGTGGGTTATTCCGACTGAACCCCAACACAGGTATATCCGTCTCTGTCATAGAACTTATCACCAACGGTGGCATACTGGCTGACCCCGTTATCTATTCTCTTTTCGAGGATCATGAGCATCAGTTGTGGATATCCACATTGAACGGGCTGAGCGTACTTGACTTAAAAACTTATGCCATGAAAACCTACCGCTATGATGAGAAGAATCCCTCATCATTGTTTGACAACAATGTGAATTTTGTCTATGAAACTTATGATGGTGAGAACTATCAGATCTGGGTAGGCACCAATTGGGGCGGGTTGGACTTATACAATCCAGAGACTGATGGTTTCATTCATCTTGGTTTTGAATCAAAGATTAATCCTGACTACCCCGAAACCTCTGTGAGTCGGATGATTCAGATTGATGAAAATTGTCTTTGGGTGGGCACCGATTCGAAGGGAATATTGGTCCTTGATCTAAAGGGTAACCTGCTGGAAATCATTAGGAAAAAAGTTTATGACGAGACCGCCCTCAATGATGATCTCATTCAATCATTTTATGATGATGGAGAAATAGTATGGGTTGGGACCGCAGGTAGTGGTGTATCAAAATATAATCGCACACGCAAACAATTTCACAGCTTATCCTATGACCCCCTGGACCCAAAAGGTTTACATGACAATCGCATACTCAGGATAGAGGGTGACAGCCAGGGGAATCTTTGGATAGCTACCTGGTCTGCGGGTCTCACCTACTACAATACCTCCACAAGAGAGTTTACAAAATACAAACATGATCCCGATGATCTCAACAGTGTCAGCGACAATGGAATCCAGGATATTCTTGTGGATCGAAATGATAATCTCTGGGTGATTTCTTCAAGCAGCAATCTTGATTTTCTTCGGAAGGGTTCAAAAGATTTTGAGCATATTACTCCGAATCCTGATGACCCCAAAGCACTGGGGAGTGAGTACATCCTATGCCTCACCGAAGACGCCATGGGGAATATCTGGTTGGGAAGTTGGTTGGAAGGTCTTTATCGTCTCAATCCTGCAACTATGGAATTCGAGAACTTCAAGGAGCCTGCTACCAATGACATATCTCTGGGACAACTTTCGTACTACTGTCTGTTTGAAGATTCAAGGGGGAAAATCTGGATTGGGGCTGAAAATGAAGGATTGATCAGCTTTGATCTAGAAACTCAGACAATCAAGCAATACAAAGCCAACCCCAGTGACCCCACTACCTTACCAAATAATGATGTCATGTGCTTTTATGAGGATAGAATTGGTAATATCTGGCTCGGTACCTACGGAGGTGGATTAAGTCGATTTGACCCCAAAAAAGGCACTTTCTTCAACTTCTCAACCGAGGACGGATTGCCCAGCAATGCTGTCTATTCCATCTTTCCAGATGACCATGGTGGATTGTGGTTGAGCACCAATAATGGACTGGCTAAATACCATCCCACAAAAAACATACTTAAAACTTTTGATATCTCTGATGGCGTTTTGAGCAGAGAGTTTAACCCTGGGGGTTGTCGACTTGACAATGGGTGGATTTACTTTGGCGGCGTTAAAGGTATCACCTACTTCCATCCAGATGAGATCAAGGAAAATTATAATATCCCCCCCGTCATATTTACTGAATTATCTATTATGAATACACCCATAGGGATTGGGCAAAATTTCAAGGGTCGTATTGTGTTAACGAAAGCACTTACCACCTCACCCCGGTTGGAATTATACCCGGAGGATGTGTTTTTCAGCCTCAACTTTGCTAGTCTTGACTATTACCACCCCGAGAGTAATAGCTATGCATACTACCTCGCGGGTTTTGACGATGAATGGCGTCAATTAGGCCACCAAAGAAGTGTGACATTTACCAATATCCCACCTGGAGAATACACCCTCCTGCTCAAGGGCAGCAATAATGACCAGAAATGGAACAATAAAGGTGCTTCCCTCAAAATAATCATCCATCCGGAGTTCTATGAAACCTGGTGGTTCATATCCAGCTGCCTGTTTCTGCTCATATTGATAGTGTTTATCATTTATAAGCTTCGAACCAATTTTCTTATAAAACATGGGCAGGAACTCGAAAAGCATAATATTCAACTCAATGCTCAAATTGAGTCTCGACGTAAAGCCCACGTGAAGGCTAGCGAAAGGGCTAATTATTTTCGTGCGGTCATTTCTCAGTCCCCTATTCCCATGGCCATCCACAATTCCGAAGGTAACATTACTCAACTCAACTCTGGGTGGGTGGAATTGTGGGGCGCTGAGAGTCCTGAGGAGATTATCCGCGATTATCACGTTGAAGAGGACAAGCTTGCCAATGAACTTTCTCTGGGTAAGAGCTTCAGGAAAGCAGTTGAAGGCAGTATCGTTGAAATCCCCGAGGTTACTTTTACTGCGAACGATGGGACTACCCGGGTCGTTCAGGTGCTTCTATACCCCCTCAAAAATATTGTTGGGATGACGAATCAGGTCATGGTGTCTCTGGAAGATATTACTGAGATTGTTCGTCAACGTAGACTGCTGGAAAAATCCATTATTGAGAAAGACCTGCTTCTCAAAGAAGTGCATCATCGCGTGAAAAATAATCTTCAGCTTGTGGCCAGTCTTCTGGGACTTCAAAAGGCAGGAACTAGAAACGACAAGACCTTGCAGACACTGGATGATATCAAAAACAGAGTCAATTCAATGGCACTGGTCCACGATGCATTGTACCGATCACCTGAATTTGACAACATAGATATATCCACCTATATCCAGGACTTGACGGACACCCTTCACGCAGCTTTCGGACGCTATGCTGCTCCCATTGAAATCATCACCAAAATTCCGGAAATCAATTTGCCTGTGGATATCGCAGTACCCTGTGGGTTGATGATCAACGAGATGGTCACCAATTCATTGAAGTACGCCTTCCCTGATCCTGCCAAGAAGGACAGCCACATCATCATCCAATTCACAGAATATGAAGATGATTGTCTGCGACTGGAAGTCATCGACAACGGGATAGGTCTTCAAAAACCAGTGGTCTGGGATTCAGTCCATTCTCTGGGTTTGTATTTATTGAAAATTTTGTCGGAGCATCAGCTCATGGGAACAGTCAACCTGAAAGACGTACCTGGCGCCCATTTTGTCATCGAATTTCCCATCCATCCCAATTTTGATGATTAGGAACTGCCCAGAATTTCGAATTAATTAGGATTTTGAAGTAACTATTAAATCACTGGATTCAGCGAATTAATCTTTCTCTTCGAGGGTCTGGAATTACCTTAAAGATCAGGACTTTGGTATATGTCAGAGACTGCTAATTTATAAAAGGTGACCTTCCATGCGATATTTAATAAAGAGTATAATCACAGTTTCCCTTCTCCTCTCATTTGGCTTTTCTCAGATTCCCGATGATTATTATAATTCCGCAGAAGGATTAAGTGGTCCAAGCTTGAAGACAGCCTTAAATAATATTATTAGCGGGCATACGAGCTTTCCCTATACAGATTTTCAAACGGACTGTTGGGACATACTCAAGGAAACTGACAAGGATCCAAATAATCCTGATAACGTCATCTTATTATATACAGGTTGGTCAGTCAACGCAGCTCAAGAATACAATAATGAAAATGGATGGAGCCGTGAACATGTCTGGGCAAAATCACGAGGTATCTTATATACAGGGTTTGGGTCAGAAGATGATATAGCTGCCACAGATGTTCATCATTTGCGACCTGCAGATATTACCGTGAATTCCGCTCGAAATAACCGCTGGTTCGATTACTGTACGATACCATATGTAGATGATGGTGTTAACACGGGATCCTTCACAAGTACAGACGCGGAATGGGTGTGGCAACCTCGTGATGAGGTCGTTGGCAATATTGCTCGCATGATGTTTTATATGGCTACTCGATATGAAGGTGCTGGCTCAGAACCAGATCTTGAACTGATTAATACCTTCCCCAATGATCGCTATACCAACGATCCTGTTTTCGCAAAATTGTCAACTCTGCTTGCCTGGCATGTAATGGACCCTGTAGATGAATTTGAGCAAAATAGAAACAATGTTATATATGGATATCAAGGAAATAGAAATCCATTCATTGATCATCCCGAGTATGTTCATTCATTATGGAATGGTGAGACGGTTGTCAGCTTTGATGCGGCCTTATCAAATGTTTATGAAGATCATGGTACACTTCAAGTGAGTGTAAATATTGAATATCCAGACACCAATTCTGCAACGACTTTTGATATTGATCTTCTCTCAACAAACGGTCTGGCAGGAAGTGATTTTGAGGTAACAATGCCACAAAGTTTTGTCTTTCCTTCCGGATCTTATGCATCCCAATCCTTCTCCATAAATATTCTTGATGATATTGAAATAGATGGTCCTGATACCCTATTGTTTGAATTATCGAATCTTGCAGGTGGAAACAATGCCGCATTTGGTAATCCTGCAACATTCCAGTTAATTATTCTTGACAATGAAATTGAAGATGACGGAAGAACGGGCAATATCATCATTTCCGAAGTTGTTGATGGACCTTATTCAGGTGGATATCCAAAAATTGTTGAAATTACTAATACTGGTAGTGAGGACACCCCTTTGACCGGCTATACTGTCAGTCGCTTTAGCGGAAGTGGTTCGACACCGGACGAGATCCATTATACCTTCCCTGAATATGTACTTCAATCTGGTAAATCTGTTGTTCTGACAAATGCTTCAGAGACTATTTGGACCTCCACTATTACCGAATTAACGACCCCTGAATATGTCATTTTCGATCTAGACTACGGTTTTGGACCCATTATTGGGAATGGTGATGATACTTATGAATTAAAAGATGATGGTGGCTCTGTGCTCGATTACTATGGTAGTGTAGGGGTTGATGGCACTGGATTGTTGTGGGAATACCTCGATTCATACGCTTATCGAAACAGTGATGTGATCACGGGAACTGATAACTTCAACCCTGCCGAATGGACGATTGCAGGAGTAGATGTATTGGATAACCAGCAGGGTAATCTACACAATTACCTGACTCCAGGGATTCATGACTATGAAATTGAACCAGTCGGCTTGAATGCAGAGAATACGATTCCATCTGGATTTGAATTGCAGCAAAATTATCCTAATCCCTTTAATCCAAGTACAACGATCCGATTTTCTTTAAATGAGAGAGCTAATATCAAATTAACGATTTTCGACTTCAGGGGAAATGAGGTCATCAAGTTAAAATGGGGCGAAACGCAACCAGGTAACTACAGCATCCTGTGGGATGGTTTAAATCATTCAGGAACTCAGGTGGCCACTGGAGTATATTTTGCGCAACTCAAGCTTGGCAGTCTAAATCAAACGGTAAAAATGTCCTATCTGAAATAGTAATCCAGTCAATTATTCTCCTGATTCCAGCCAAATTGACAAAAGAGATAGGGTGCACCAAAACTGATCCAGGCTCCAAGGAGTGTATACCGAATAAACATGGCCATATCCGTTGTATAGCCGATGGTTACGAATACTTGCTTTAAGCCCATCCAGATCACCACAATTCCTACCAGCCCCAGTACCAGTTTGGAAATGAGCAGATTCATGCCCGGCTTTAGACTGCACGAGAGATATTTTTTCTCATGGAGGTAACCTGCCAGGAATCCGATAAATGCTGCGCCACCCTTGATGGCCACTTCAGAGAGCTCTGGAACCAGCATGAACATTCCCATGAGCAAAACGAAAATAATCAGACTTTGACGGGTTGGACCGAAGCCTACCCAGCCGTGAGGTTCAAGCTTTAACAACCAGGCATAAATCAGCATCGTGAGAAATCCCACAAAGAATCCACCAAGCACATCGCTTGGATAATGTACGCCAAGGTATACCCTTGAGAATCCCACACCAGCAATCAGGATAGCTGCAACAATATATGCCCGTCTATCCTTGAGTTCATAAGCCAGCCAGCCCCACAACACCATGGCTCCCTGAGAATGCCCGCTGGGAAAGGACCAGTCATCAGCATGCACGAGATGTTCGATGAGGTCTGGGCGGGGAACTTGAAAAATACCTTTGATGATCGCATTGAGAACAAATGTGAATAGAAGTACCATACCCACACGGCCCATGATCTGCTTTTTCCACAACCAATATGCCAGGGGTAGGAACAGGAGGAAAAATTCTTCATCACCAAGAAACGTGAAAACTTTCATAATCGGTGTTAGCCATTCAGCACGAACTGATAAAACCCACTCCATAGCATCCTCCTGTCGATTTCGAATATGGAAATAACTTAGCTTCTAGATTGCAATCATACTATGAATTTGAAAATCAGGTTTTTACTATTCAATATTTTAGACACGAAAGTCTCGAATAGAACGAATTAACACGAAGGTATAAACTGGAAAATGCTTCCTTACAAAAAATATTTATGGTCCTTTTCGTGAGCATTAGCGCCATTCGTGTCTATAAGTAATTGTATGGCTCAGGGCTATAACTTGCCCCCTAGTCGTCGTGGTTGCGGAGCAGCAAAGCATTAAAAATTAGATTCGCACAATTCAACATCTCGACACAAAATCAGTTCGTAAATTTCTTCATATTCGCCTGCCTCGCCGAAGCGGCTACGCGCAGGCAGGTTGCAAAAAAAGACTCACCTATGTCTTGATTCGACATTCGACAGGCTCCAACTTTCGACTTTCAGACCTTCGTCCCATATTTACAGATTCCAGGTTAATCTCGTCTGATAACGCCAGGCCCAGGGATCCTCCCCTTCCAGGGGGTGAGATTGCCAGAGAGGAAAATAGAGACCGGCTGTGAAAAACGACTTATGCTCAAAACCAAATCCAGCAGCATAGTGAGGCTTAACCCCATCCCAGCCGACCTCATCCATATCAACGATCATACTGCTGGTAAAGACCTTGAGTTGAAAACCTGACATCCAATAACCACCTGATAGGCTCAATCCCATATACTCATTTGTTTTTTCATCCAGTTTGGTTTGACCGCGAAAATTTGGAATGGCCGATAACCTATCCTGCCAGGCATATTGGTGGGTAAACTGGTAGGGATCAGGGGTAGATTCGCTCTGAAATCCAGTTTCAAATTGGATTCCCCCTACGAGCCAGCCCCAGAATACTCCAGATAAATCCGTCTGGGATTTGAATATTGAAAAATTTCCCTGGGGACCATTGCCAGAAGCAGCTGATATCCTGAAATAGATTCTGTCTCCCTGTTTGGTCAGGGACAGCCCAGAATAGGAACCTTTTAGAATTTGAATGTTTTGATTTGTATTCCAGATCAGGCTATCTGCATAATGATCATATTCAAAAGCCAGACCCACTCTTTGGTAGGTCAAGCGTGGCCCTTGAATCAGAAAAGTTTGTTTCCCCACATAGCGTGTGAATCCAGCACTGAAACCGGTCCAATCATCATATGTGTGGGCAATGAGATGTGAGAAGAGACGTTTATCAAGATTGATTGGGTGACCATAGCTTACTCGTCCCCCCCAACTTATTTCCGAATCATAAGGTTCGTGGGCATTGACTTCCATACTGATACGATGACGGTAATCACTGGGATAAGCCGGCCACAGATCCACACCAAGACCTGAGGTTAATTTAATTCCCAGGCGTTTATCCCCATCCCAATCTGACCAGATGTTGGGATTGATGGTCATGCGATAGCTTGTCCAATCGGGTAAAGCTCCAAATGGCTGGACATGAATATTGTCGCGTAGCCTGGGCCACTGGTTGTTATACCTGTAATATTCAGTCAACAGATGATCAGGGTCCAGGATAATCTTTTTCACTTCAACTCTGGGTATCACGAGAGGCGTGGTTTGATTTAAACCATAGTTGTAGCGAGAGCTGTCACCCCCTGTTGAAATCACCATCACTTCGACTGGGAAATGCCACAGACCGAGATGCTCAATACTAATCTCCAGCGAGTCCTGTCTCGCTTTCACCCCTTTTAGGTTGACATCGCTCCAGCGGGAACAGGAAAGGGCTTCTTCAAATTGAAGAGCCAGATCAAGACAGCAATGATTGCTCATGCTTTTAATAAGTTCATCCGTTAGGAAAGTTGGATTTTCAGAGAATTGGATAGCTTCGTTAACCACCATGGTAAAGAGAGAATCTCCAATCGTTCCCTCAAGCATACGTAGATAACCAAATCCTGCCACCACCAGAATAAAACGCTCCTCCGTCTTCATTTTATTGAAAATCTGATCATCCCTGATGGACATAAGATTACCATTGGATAGAGCTCCACCGGCCAATTCTACCAGATAGCGAGGTGTGAGATATTTAAAGTCACTCCACAATTTCGGAATGGCGGCTTCCAGACCAGGGTAAGGTGCGTTTTCGCCCCGGCCATTATTACTGAGGAGGAGCATGGCATAGGAACCAAAAAACCATGATCCCTGATCCAGACTATCTCCCCTCCAGCCACTCAGTGTACGCCCCATTTCATCGATCTCATTTAGATAGGCTTCAAGGGGATGGGCAGGTGACTGAGATGAATCAACTGGAGCTACCTGGGCAGCCAATGATAGAGCCAGGCAGAAGAACAGCAGGTATAGTGGGGATTTAGAGCGCATTATTTTTAGAGTAATTTCAATTCTAATATGCGAACATATTGAATCTCAACACCTCGAAATAGTCTTCACTGGCGAAACCTACCGTAACAGGATTTATCAGATAGGCTCCAGGGTAAAATGATGCCCGATAGGCAGCCTGATGCTTTTTGAACTCAATAGAAAATTCAAGCTTTTCTGGAATGTTGAGCAAGCCTTTGGACACATCGCCTCCCATGGCCTTTGTCACGCCTGCTCTGATCATCCGGATAGATTGGGCGGGATGCTGGGAAATGACTGAATCACCCTCTCCCCTGATAGTTGCCACAGTCTCTATATTGGGATTATAGCCCTTCACTTCCGCACACAGACCTTCGTCGCCCGCTAAAAATATGGAGGGAACACCATAATATGAGGCAGCCAGAGCGTGGAGATAAAATTCGGACATATCTTGACCATTCAAGGTCATTCTAGCAATGCGGGCCGAAGACATGGTATGGGCCAATGTGTTTGTATTTTGTCCGGCCCGAGAATGATAACCAATGAACATGATGGCATCGAAGCTGTCATCTACTTCTTGGACCATTGATAAAGGATGACCTGCCCAGCCACGGACGACATGTGCCATCTCAGGCAATTCATCAAGTATTAAATTCCTTCCAGAATCGTGGGCATCTTTGATAAGAATTTCAGTGGCACCCGCTTCAATTGATGCTTCTGCAGCCGCTGCAACTTCTGCAGTCATTTGTTTTTGGAACCAAGCATACTCATTTGGAAAACCCTTGTCCGTCTCATTCCAGTGTCCGATCCCGGTGATACCTTCGATATCTGCAGAGATAAATAGCTTCATTTCAACTCCTTGAATTAAGGTGAGATGTTTGTTTTTGAACTGAATTCAAATAAACATTAATCCAGGATAAATGCACGACATAATTCCTTAAATATTGGAATTCGATGAAATTACCTGGAAGAACTGATATACTAATGACTTGTCTTGGGAAACATGGAGCCGGGTACCCGTCGGCAATATTCGGAATAAGCGATAGGATACGCTTGCTCCAACTGGATTTCCTCCTCGGGAATGAGTTTCCTGATCAGCCAGAACATCACGACAAACATAATACCCATGAGAATTGACATGAGAATAAATGCTAGACCCAACAACACCAGTAGAGCTGATAAATACATGGGGTGTCGCATGAGTTTGTAGGGACCATGCAGGGTAAGATAATCAGTCTGACTTGGTTTCACACCTGCCAGTCGAAAGCTGCGTCTCAAAGAAAGTCTACTCCACAGTAGTATTAGACCTCCAGAGAGAAAAAGCACAAAGCCCAGTATTTCAAAAACAATATTCAATGGTGTCGAGGACAATAAAAGACACACAAAAGCAGGCGATTGAACATCCAGAAACATCATGGCCCCACAAAGAGGGATCAATACGAAAAAGAACAGCAGGTTTAAGATGTTGAAGGTCCACCCCACCCAACCGCAATCCGGTCGTTGCAGACGAATCGAACCAGGAGCGAGAATAATAATCCCTCCGATGAATACAGATATCACCAGAATGAGCATTCCAAAAATGTGGCTATATTGTGCAATCATCTCTACTTAGCTTCCCTCAGTTAGCACGCGTTCATGAAAGGTAGAAGGGCAAAAAATATGCCGATATCAATTTTTAGATGTGGTTTATTGAGGGTCGGGGACCCTGATTGTTATTCAACTAAACTGAATAAGCAGGTATGAAATTAAATCAAGAAATAGTGGGACAGATGATCAGAAAAGGAAGTCCATATTTTCTTCAGTCATCTCAAATGGAATTGGACTTAACATACTTACCTGATACACGGTCTGACCCAAGACACCTTCAGCAGGTTCCTTCACGGTTCTGAGGACCACTGAATTTCCTTCTGCGGTCTGATAGGGGACGGCATTCTCTTCAAATACATGACCATATTTTTCGAAATAGGCCTGTTTGAAGCGTTTGGCATCGTATGGATAATCAAAGCTATATAAGACTTCAACAGAATGGATGGAGACCTTCTGGTTCCCCTTGATATTGAACCAAACATAGATTTTAGCTATACCCTTTTCGGCAATTCGGTAGGAAAAGCCTGACAACTGGCGGTTGTCGATATAATTCGTCTTGGTAGCAAGTTTCTTGTCTTTGAACACATCCATAAGTGCAGAATCAACTTGAGTTTCAGTCAATGACCAGTCCAAACCCCAATAGACAATGGGCGTTTGTGACAGAACTGGCAAGCTAAATCCAACGACAAGGACCAGAGATATTAAGGTTTTTCTATTCACGGCGAGCCTCCTACCAGCTTTAAGCCAGATATATCAATTGAATTATAACTATAGGGTTAAAAATATGCTCCATAAGATTTTCCGCAAGCATTGATTACAATCCAAGCCGGGATGCCTATAGACGGTGGGGTTTCCCTACATATTTATCAAGGACCCAGGTCACAGACCAATTATGCCCCAGTCGATGCCCATCCATGGTCGGCGGCAATTCATAGGATTGATAAAACGGTAAGTCCACTTCTTGAGGATCACTGGCCAGTTCCCTGAAAGCTCCATCTTGAGCATGGACGGTTCTATGCTGAATCAATCGCACTGACTTGTTCCACTCCGGGTACTTCAGTTTGTCTCCGGTATCATAGCTTAGATTGTTGCAATCGTCTAGGAGGTTTGGGAAACCACTAAGGGGCGCTGCAATAACATGGATATCAGTTTTTAATTTTCCCAGTTCGGAAGCAGCAAAGGTAACCACCATACCACCATAGGAGTGACCAAAAATGACCATCTTTCTGTACTTACCGTTCTTCTCAATTTTTTTGAGTTCTGTTGCCAGATCGTGAGCAATCTCGTCCGGGCATTGTTCCCAATCATATCTGAAAAAGAAGATTGACCCATAGTAATTAGCTAAATTTTTTAATCCGATAATCCACTCATAACCTCTGGAATCATAACCATGCACTGCCATGACTAATACACTATCATTATGCGCTTCACCATTTCTTAACTCAATCACCCCCAGGGGCTGCTCCATTAGTTGTTGTCCAGCAGCCCTGATTTCCGTCCCTTCGCCAAGTAAACGTATGTCAAGACTTGAGACTTGCTCACCTATACTCCGTGGCTTCTCTGAAGATCCAGAACTACCGGGAGCGCTGCCTCCACAGGCAATCAGTGCTACCAAAATGAAAGTTGACATTAAAATTTTATTTATAGTCGTTTGAAAGGACATTTATTCTCCAGTTTTATTGAAATGCATACCAGCTCTTACGCTCGTTAGGCCAGGTAAAAATAGTATCAACAGAAACACAATGGCCATACTCATTTTTCCAGCAAGCATACCAAGCACGCCTGTGAGCATAAGAACGAAGCCCAACAGATAAAAGCTGAATTGAAGCAGTTGGGCAGTCTTTGGATTGATGAGCTTCACTCTTTGCCTGAACATGAAGGTCATAGATCCCAGAATGATATAGTAGGCCACGAAGGTTAGCATGGTTTTTTGGTCAAGTTCAGTAGATTGAATGGAAATGATTGCTGTAACAAGCGAAAGCAGCGTTGAAAGATATAAGTGCATGACGGGGCTCGACCATTTCGTCGTCTTTGGGGCAGTGTTCATTCAACAATATAGCACCCTCACGAAGGAGGTCATACTCATAACAAATAGTCGCTTATTAAATCTTGATTGCTTGACCAAGAATCCCGTGTATTATGACTTCAGATACTTAATTTTCTGGCAATTAAAATGAGAGCACGCACATGATTAACCAAGGGCACATCCTGATTATCAATCCTGGATCTATATCTACCAAGCTGGCTATCTACAATTATGATATAGCAAACAATCGACTCGATATGGTTGATGAGACACTTATGGGTCATTCAGGCTTAGACGGAGGTATTGTAGAGCAGCTTGATATTCGTTATGAAGATGTCGATCATTTTCTCACTTCGGCTCAAGTAGATATTCAAATCATCATGGCCCGAGGAGCTCCATTGCGACCACTTGACGGTGGCACTTACCAAGTCAATGAGCTCATGCTGGATGATCTCAGGACGGGTAAATACTCCCGGCATGCCAGTAATCTGGCTGCCCTCATTGGTGCTAGAATCGGTAACAAGTTTGATATACCGATATATATCACTGACCCCACCACAACGGATGAATTTGAGGATGTTGCTCGAATCTCAGGAGTACCTGGGATTTCACGGAAATCGCGGAGTCATGCACTCAATATCAAGGCCAGTTTACGAAAACTGTGTTTACGTCTGGATAAGGACTATGATGAGAGTTCGTGGGTGGTCTGCCACATGGGGGGTGGTATCTCGGTGGCTGCTGTAAGGAATGGACGAATTATTGATGTCAATGATGCACTGCTGGGCATGGGTCCATTTTCCCCGGAACGAGCAGGTGCGTTACCGACCTCAGGCATATTAGATCTGGCATTTGAGACAAATCCCGACCGCCATTCAATTGAGGAGTTACTCTCAAAGGAAAGCGGCTTGAAGGGCTATCTCGGCACCACTGATCTCCAGAAAGTGGAAGCACGAATTGAGGCTGGTGATACCGAGGCACAGCTTATTTATCAAGCCATGGTCTATCAGATTTCCAAAGAAATAGCCGCCATGGCCTCTGTTCACAAGTTTCAGATGGATGGGATACTGCTTACAGGTGGGATGGCCAATTCTGTATCGCTATGTGATTCCATTTCAGAACGAGTACAGGCATTAACGGAAATATTTGTGGAGCCAGGGGAAAATGAAATGGAAGCTTTGGCCCAGGCAGCCTTCCGTATCCTCTCTGGAGTAGAATCAGTTAAAAAGTATAGCCAGGGTTAGCGACCTATCCACCAGCATAATTCATGAAGATTCGAATTGCCCAGACAAGTGACCTCGATAAATGTGTCGCCATTGATGCTCCCAATTTCAATATCTTTGATCGGGAAAAGCGTAGAGATCATTTCGTATATATGATCCCCAGGGGAATGATGTTGGTCCTGGAATTGGATTCCAAAATTGTCGGCTACGCCACCTTTCACTCGGATTGGTTCGGCTGCACATTTCTTAAGCTGGTTGTCACTGATTTGAAATTCCGCCGCCAGGGGATAGCCTCAAGACTCATTCATCATATTGAAGCCAATCATTGCCCCTCTGGAAAACTCTTCAGCTCAACGGAGGCGGATAACGAGCCGTCCATTCGCATGCACCTACAACATGGCTTTCGGGAGAGCGGCTGGCTGGATAACCTGCCTCAGCCCCACAGAGAGATTTTTTACTTCAAACAGACTTCTACACAAAATGTGTTTCAACTCCCTCTGGAAGAAATTTTCCCGTATGACCCGGACAAAGCATAAGGATATCCAGGTTATTCCACGATAGGTTACTATCGCACCATCACCTCATCACAAAACATCCAGGATGGTTCGCCAGCTCCAGGATGCCAATCTGGGCAAATCCCTCGATTTTTAGCCAGAACCTTGATATAACGCGTTGCCTCGGTTGGAAAATCAGCAGTTAAACGATTGATGGAAACACTTTCGTCGTTTTCAGATACTTCATTGTTTACACGCTTGATCACTCTCCACGTTTCCCCATCAGGGGAAAAACTGACCTCCAGATACTCTGGCATAAAAATCCACGACTTGGTCGATTGCAAAAAATCCATCTCTGTCCGGAATATTTCTTTGGTCTCTCCCAGATCAAGGGTGAGCTCCAGGTCATTGCCTTCAAAACCTTGCCAAGTGCCATCCTTTGAGTTGTCTGAGCCCAGGATTCCATCCACCAGGCCCTGATCTCCCCCGGCAGTGTAGCGTACATGATATTTCAACTTATAAGCAGTTGTACTCCCCAGGGCTTTGTGAAATGAGAAATCCCGCTCTGCAATACGACCCATACTCCTAGAACCTTCAAAAATACCTGCTCGGATTTTTGCATCCCGATTCAGTCTTATTTGATCTGCATACAATTGAGAAGTCTCATTGGGTTCAGTCCCATCCAGAGTATAGCGAATATCATATTTTATTTGTTCTGATAATAATTGGACTTCTACTTCGTCCTTCTCCAGGAGTCGACTTGGTAAAATATCCACGAGAAATGTACCTGGGCTGAAATTCCAATCCAGTGCCTCGAATCTGGGTAATAAACTTTGCAGACGTTTCTGAAAGTCCGGCCAGTCCCGCTGATCTTTGGCAGTCCATAACACCTCAGACAGGGCAGTCATTCTGGGTAGAACCATGTATTCAGCATGTGTGGTCGTTTTGATGAACTCCGTCCATAAATTGGCCTGGGATCCCAGCACATATTTAGCTTCTTCAGCGCTTAACTCTTCTGGAATGGGTTCGTAGCCATAGACTTTTTTGAGGGGTGTGTAGCCACCAATGGCCTGAGGTTCTGTTTTTGGATCACCCTGGTAGTAGTCAAAGTATACATGTGATGTTGGGGTCATGATGACATCGTGTCCTGCTTTTGCTGCTGCCACACCGCCTGCCATGCCTCGCCATGACATCACAGTGGCCTCCTGGGCTAGACCGCCTTCCAGAATCTCATCCCATCCTATCAGGTTTTTGCCCTTGGAAATGATGTACTTTTCCATTTTCTGGATAAACCAACTCTGGAGCTCCTCCTCATTGGCTAAACCTTCCTCTTTGATCCGGTTCTGACATTTCTCACAGGTTTTCCAGTAGGTTTTGCGGGCCTCATCTCCTCCAATGTGGATATATTTCCCCGGGAATAATTCAACGACTTCATCAAGAATATTTTCCAGGAATACAAAAACAGAATCATTCCCCGCACAAAAAATATCTTCGATTGGCCAGTAACTGGCTGGACGAACAGGCAGAACGACGCCCTTACATGATAATTCAGGGTAAGCCGCGAAAATCTCGGATGAATGCCCAGGCATCTCAATCTCAGGGACAATTGTGATCTGTCTGGCGGCCGCATAGGTTACAATATCTCTCACCTCATCCTGAGTATAGAAGCCACCATAGGTACTCTTCTCACCTTCTTGAATGGGTGTCCACTTACGCCAATCCTCATGATTCCGATCCACACGCCAGGCACTGATTTCAGTCAGTTTGGGATAGCGTTTTATTTCAAGTCTCCAGCCGTGATCATCTGAGAGATGCCAGTGAAATACATTCATTTTATGGAGAGCAATCATATCGATATATTGTTTGACAAATTCTGCCGGGAAGAAATGACGTGAGACATCCAGATGCATGCCACGCCATTCAAAACGGGGATAGTCTTCAATATTCACCGCTTGAATCGTATGACCTGCGAGAGAGGTTTCCCCCTGTTCCACGGTTGATGGAAGGAGTTGTCTCAAAGTCTGTATTCCATAAAATAAGCCTGGATCTGCTTCAGCAATGATACGAATGTTATCAGTGCTAACTGTAAAAAGATATCCCTCTTCAGGTAGTCCAGCATCTTGATCTAGTGAAATCTCAATATTCGCTTTGCCTTGAGTAGCAGCACTCAGATTTGGAATCAGTGAATTTAAATACTCCATGAAGAAGGTCTTGTTGGCAACATCATCAGCTATCCAGACAGAGGTCAGATCTCCAAAAATGAATTCCCCCGACTGGGCTTCAATATTCTGCGGTTTTGGAATAATATTCATATCACTACCTTCAGTTTTTGTTGCTCTTGGTGTTGAACAGGCCAAAATGACCTGAAGACAGATCACTAAAACAAATGCCTTTCTTGAAACAAATTTCACAGGAATCCCCTTTATACTTTCTTAATCAATCGATCTCTGGTCCAGTCGTAACTTTGAAATTGGAACCAGATCCACCCTCTCCATTTCCTTCTCATCAAGCGGTCTTAACCTGATTGCCATCCCACCCCCAGGAGCCAATCTTGCTTTCAATGTATCAGATGGAGATGCCAAATACGATCCTATCCAGATTGGATAGGGGTTGGACTCCCAATGTGTAGTTTCAGCATCCACATAACATTCTGCCACTCTCTCTCCGGCAATCATCTTGTGCATGGGAAGTTCTACATCTCTGGCATCTTCATTGGTAATAGCACCCAAGAACCATTCACTTCCGTGACGGCGAGCGATGGTGACATACTCTCCGATTTCACCCTCCAGATAAAGACTCTCATCCCAGTCCACCTCCAGATCTCGAATAAACTGGAAGGCTGGCTGGTTTTCATAATTTTCGGGTAAATCGGCCGCCATTTGAAGGGGACTATAAAGCACAACCATAAGAGCCAGTTGTTTTGCCAGGGTCGAGTGGACTTTGAAATCTGTCTTATATCGTTCAAATCGAATATCAAATATCCCAGGGGTATAATCCAGTGGACCAGCCAGCAGGCGAGTGAATGGAAGAATCGTTGTGTGGTCAGGTGGATTGCCTTCACTCCAGGCATTCCATTCCTGTCCCCGCGCACCCTCCCGAGTCATCATATTGGGCCAGGTTCGCTCAATGCCTGTGGCTTTAACAGGTTCATGCACATCAAGAGTGATATGATGTCTGGCGGCCAGCTTTACGACTCTGCGAAAGTGTTCAACCATCCATTGGCCATAGTGCAATTGACCAGCAGGCTTAATTGCTCCTACATAGCCAGTTTTGACAGCAGAAACTCCCAGACTATCATAATAGGCAAAGGCAGCTTCCAACTGGCCCTCATATGAGGTGACATTCGCAGTCGTTTCGTGATGCCCAATCAATGAGACATTTCTGTCCGAGGCATATTTGATGACATCAACAATGTCAAAATCATCGTAAGATTTCGTAAGTTGCAGAGCTCCCTCTTGGCCCCAATCTTCCCAACCTTGATTCCAGCCCTCTACCAAAACACCTCCAATATTATTTTCAGAGGCAAAATCGATGTACATTTTGGCGTTCTCAGTGGTAGCACCGTGCTGGTCTCCCTGAACCCAGGTATACTTGTTAATATGCATGCCCCACCAGATGCCAATGTATTTCATAGGCTTAATCCATGAAACATCCGACAATTGATTCGGTTCATTCAGGTTCAGAACGAGACGTGATCGCAAGAGATCCGTTGCACTTTCACCGATGCAAATGGTTCGCCAGGGTGATAGCATGGGAGTTTCAGTTTTTACTAGATCACCATCAGGCCAGGGCACCAGGCTGCTGAGAAATGTCAGTGAATCATGAGAAGCTCTCTTTAGGGTCATACCGGCATAATCAGTCAAATTCGCTTCATGGATGCTGACATAAATATCATCATCAGTAACATAGGTTAGGGGTGTGTTGGCAGAATCAATCTCACTTAAGCGAGATACCTCGTGTAATTTTTCATAGGCGTCGAAAGCATACGCTCCTGGAATCCACCAGGACTGCCCATCCTGGACAAAGCTGAATTCTGATAATTCTTCAACAATGAACAGTGAATCGAGACCAGGTTGTTCAGGAATCTCATACCTGAAAGCAACCCCATCGTTAAATACTCGAAAATACAGGATGAGTTGTCTCTTGGGATCTGCTATTTCCTGTAATTCAACCCTGACCAGTTTACTGTGAGAATGAATTGATTTTTCCTGTCCCCAGACAGGATCCCAGGTTTCCTCTATAACTTTGGTCTCTGAATTTATTAGTTGGAACGGTCCCACCAGATCTGCTTGTTTTCTGAAACGATACCCCAGGGATGAGGGCTTAATCAAATTCTTCCCATTAACATGGACGGCATATTGAGGCAGGCCCTGGTCCAGTGACACATGAACCTGGATTTTATCATCAGGGCTTGAAATGATCATATTTTTTGAAATCTCAGATTTGCAAGAGTACAAAAATAATATGATAAGAATGAGAGCGTTTTTCATTCTGTTCCCGCTGTCTAATCCGTCGTTATGATATAAAGAGAGTCTTGATTATCAGTTTTTGTGATTAATCCACTTTCTCAACCCACTGGGTATTGCCATCACGATCACACAGTAAGACCATGCCGGCACTGGATGTGCCTGTCCCAAGATAAGCACTCATTTTCCCATATTCGTTGGCTGTCCGGAGAAATCCGTTGCCTACGGTGCCTGTACCAAGGAAAACGGTCTCATTTCCGACTTCATTGTAGGTTGTGAGTTGACCGCCACCTTTCTCACTGGTCCCCAGGTAAATGCTAGAAGATTCATTCTTATCAAAGGTACGAATAAATCCACCTCCTCTTTGGCCAGTCCCAATTTGCACGCTCTTTTTTCCCTCCTGGTTGTACGCGACAAAGCCACCCTGTCCATCCTCACTTGCACCAAATTTAGCTGAAGTACCTCCGAGGGCGTTATTCAGTTCAATGGTACCCCCTCCCTGGTTCGTTCCAGATATAAGGACGGTGTTTTCACCTGCTTGAGATAATATTCTGAGTCCCCCACCAGGACGAATCGTTATAGAACTCACACTGAGAGCACCCATCTCCTCTTCGATTTGTTTGGCTGAAAAAAGAGACATAATCAGCAGGGTAGCCAAAACACCGATGAGCATGCTTTTAACATCAAATTGCTTTTTCATTACTTCACCATTCTTTTCAGTTTATCCCAGATTTTATTACCCAGCATATCTGAAGCCACATCCATAATCTGTTGCACAAGATCCAGGATATTCTGTTCACCTGCCCAATGTCTGGTCACAATCGCATGGTCACAATTTTTCATCACAGAATTAATGACGTAAGCAGCCAGGGCCACATCATCTAAATATCCAATAGGACCAAGAAGGGCTTCGGGAAGCAGGTCAATTGGAGAAATAAAATAGGCGAGAGCACCGGCAATTTTAGCTTTCTCTGAAGCTGGTACCTCTTTATCCAATGCCAATTTAGCCAGGAGATGAAAAAGATCGGGTGCCAGCAACAAGTATTCGGACCATTGACTCTCTTTGCCAGTCTTGGATTGTACCCACTCCCGAATGTCTAATCTCATTTTTTTATAAAAATCCTGATTCATTTCTCTACCCTCCCTTGGGTAATATGCCACTATTTAAGCAAAGTTATTTTTTTTACGCTGCGCTTCTCAGAAGTAGTCAAAACAAGTAGATACACCCCAGATCCCACATTAACACCACCTTGGTTCGTCCCATTCCAGTTAAAAGAATAGTCTCCCATGCTGAAATCATCCTGTGCCAGAGTAGCAATCCGGACTCCATTCGTATTATAGATTTCCAAGCTGGCTTGGGTATTTTGCTCCAGGTTGAAATTAAAAGAGATCTCAGCGTTAAAAGGGTTGGGAAAGGCCCTGATTTCAAATTGCTGGGGGATTTGAATTTCTTCAATACCCACACCTGGGGGATATGGGGACCCAGCATTGACCCAGGCGGTATACCAGATACTGGCCAGATTGACTGTTGCACGATGAAGGCTCCAAATGGTGGTATCGCCCAAATCATCCCACATCATTGAGTAATAAGTACTGTTGTAATTTGGATCCACAAGGCAGGCACGATCGTCTGCTGTCATCACCAGATCAACCAGCGGGTAGATATCTTCGATATAGCCAAAAATAGAATCGATAGGACTATCCCAATAACCTGCAATTGAATCGGGGAAGGAAATATCATCGAGATGAGGATTGATCATCTCGGTTTCATAGCGGGAGTGAATGCCGTAATTATTGGAGAGTTGCCCATTGTAATTCAGAGTGAGATGTAATGCCTGGTGGGAATCAGCGACGTAGTGACCCAATTCTGCAGCAATCTGCCAGACATCGTTCCAGTTTCCAGCCTCCATGAGAGCCCTGAGATCAGACATCCACCACTCAATCACCCAGGGAACCAGACCATTATCTTCCATAATATTTTGGCCATATAAATCGATCATACCCTGCCAGGTATGTGGAAGTGTTCCAGTAAAAAATTCTGGGTAATAATCAATATCGATATAATGATAATTGCCGGGAAGATTATCCGTATCCGGGTCTATCGAATGCTCGGATAAATAATCTCTGTGATCTTGAAAGAAGGACATGGATTGGGGAAGATGATTTACCGCTCTGTCATTAATAAACCGATGTGATCCCCAACCCCAGCGCCCATAAAGGTTTGTGAGAGTCAGCAGGGTTATCAGAAGCAAGGGTACAATTTTTTTCAAGTTTTAAGCTCCTCAGCCTATTATTTTGAGTAATCAAATAATATTGTGGCAAAACGATTAAATACACCATGAAAAGACCTTTCGTTAGAGGAGAAGAAATAAAATATTTGGAGAATAATTTTCACGGCCACAAACCAATTTGTTAGATATACTTAACATTTACTTGCATAATGTTAGATATATACTCCTTTATGTTAGAATTACCTAACTGGAGGTTTGTATGGTTAAAAATAGTAACACTATATACCTGTTACCAATCCTGGCTGCCTGTGTCATCGGAGGCTTTGCCTTTTACTTCCTGGAGTTTGAACCTATGCTAAGTTGGAAAATGATAACTATTATTTCTCTAGCACTCCTTTTGCTTTCCATCCCCCTCTATCGTAGCTATCGACATGCCCAGGACAGGAGGAAGAACATCCCCCTGGAAGATGAGATGAGTCGACACCTTGAAATCCACGCAGGAGCATATGCCTTTCGTTACTCTATGATGTCCTGGTTTGCTATCTTTGTATTCCGGGATAAATTTCCAGATTCAGAAGAAATGCTAGGTATCGGTATCATGGCAGCAGCAGCAATTTACGGCTTAACCTGGCTCTATTTCAAACAGAATGGTATCCCCCATGCAGACCAGAATTAAAGAACTCCGAGCCCGAGATGGGCTGACGCAGCAACAACTCGCTGACAAGGTTCATGTGCGCAGAGAAACTATTGTTTTCCTGGAAAAGGGGAAATACAACCTCTCACTAAACCTTGCTTACGAAATATCTCTGGTGTTCGAATTAAGTATTGAAGAGGTTTTCCAACTCAGCTCGAAATAATTTATAATTTTGGGTAAGCGAGTATGGTCTGGAGCAGTAAATCCAATTCATCTCGTGTGTTGTAAGCGTTGTGACTGAGCCGGATGATGGGTTCATCACGCCATCTGGTAATCATAGCCTCAATTTGATGATCTTCCCACAAATAGCGCCATAAATCAGCAAGGTTTGTCTCCAATGGCAACAACACACTGGCAATTTGCGCAAGCCAGGATTCATCACAAATCAACTCTCTTTCAAAGGCTGATGCGAAAGCAATGCGGTGTTCATAGAGCAAGGCTCGGGATTCTGAATTGCGAATTTCCCAATTGTGTTTCTCGCGGAATTTCAAGGCAGCAGGAATACTCAAAAAACCTGCCATATCCCGGGTTCCCCACATTTCATGTCGCAATGCAAAGGAGGGTTGATTGATTTCTGCCCAACTGATCACCAGAGGTTCAAAGGTCTCTCTCTGGTTGGGATGAACGTGTAGAAAGCCTGTTCCCTTGGGTGTAAGTAACCACTTATGACAATTGCTTGTGTAAAAATCTGCATTGATATCCCTAACATCCAAATTGATTTGGCCCACAGCATGAGCACCATCAATAACAGTCACTATCCCAGCCTGGCGGGCACGGGTGCAAATATCTTTAACAGGTAGAACCAAGGCAGTTGCTGAAGTGATATGACTTATAAGTATCACTTTTGTACGGGGTGTCACCTCGTTCCAGAAATGTTCTACAAATTCAGCCTGTGTGGGCATTGGCAGATCAATTTCCACTTTTCTGAGGATAGCATTGCTCTGTTTACACTTGCGAGCCCAGGTTGCCACTATGGTTCCATATTCATGATCTGTAGTCAGCACCTCGTCATTTTCTTGCAATTGAATCGAGTTGGCGATGGCATTGAGAGCAACTGTCACATTCGGAGTGAATATCATTCCTTCAGAATCCGCATTCACAAACTCGGCCAGCTCTGTCCTGGCCTTTTCCAGTGGACCACTGGCTTCCTTGCCAAATAAGCCCTTCAATTGTCTGGTGTAATAATCGATGGGATTTTTTTCAAGTATACGCTGCCAGTTTTGATAGTCCTCAAACACCTCTCGAGGGCAGGCACCAAATGAGCCATGATTTAGATAATGAATATCTGAATCGAGCATGAATTCTGATCTGAGATTGGAAAGCATGGGGACTCCCTTCGGTGAGATCTAACCATTGTAAGCTTGTGTGGATACCACACGGGATAAAACTTTTACCAGCCCCCTGGAATCAGGGGGACGAATGTTGGTGTAGCGAAACCTGGGGTTATTTCAGGAGCTGAATATCCAGAATTGTGAGCGTTTTGGCTCCATCTGGGAGGTCCAAAGTGAGGGTATCCCCGACCTTCTTACCCAGAACGCGTTGAGCAAAAGGAGATGAGGTGGTGACAATGTTTTCATAGAGTTCCAATTCGTACTCAGCAGCACCCGCCATAGAAACTGTGATGGGGTTTTCACCATCGGTATAGGTGACCTGGGTTCCAAATGAGACTCGATCAGCTTTCACATCGCCGGGTTCCACGACCTCTTCATCAAGATGCTTTTCAAAACGATGCCGCTTGTTGTGCAGATGTGCCTGATTGTCTTTGGCAGCATGGTATTCAGCATTCTCTTTCAAATCTCCGAAATCAGCTGCTCTTTTTATATCTTTCGTGTTCTGTTTGATATCAGCATTGATCTCATAAATTCTCTCGACAATCATATTGTAGGTACTGCGATATATCATTTTCTTAACCTTCTATCTTCTTCAAATTTTCTTTATCCGGTATATTTTCATTCTCAGTGTGAATCCACTCAAAATTACCGGGTCTTGATAATAAACGGTGGGGATGCCTCAGTCCAGTATTTAGGAGCCTTCCTGGAAGAGAAATCTCCAGGGACTTACCATCGCATATTCAGGCAATCACCAGCGGTTCTTCACCTTTTCAGCAAAACCCAGAAGATTCTTGATCTGGAAAACTTTTCCATTGTCCAGGATGACCTCTCCGGAAAATCGACCAAAAACCTGATGCTGCCAGGATTGGATCACCAGCAGGTTTGTATTAGAGTGTCGATCAAGAATAGGAGTAAAATCCAGTTCCAGATGGCCATCATTACTGGAAAACTGCCAGGGTTTTAAAAAATCATCCTCGGGAATATGGAAACTGACTGCATCCAATTTATGACCCAGACCATCAAGGAAGATGATGTTCTCACTGGCTGCTGAGGTATCTCCAAATCCATAGCCAATATTGAGTCCCACACGTTGTCCGTTTGTCAGACCTGAGGCCGATCCCCAGTACCAGGTGTTTGAATAGGTCCAGACCCCCCGCCCCCAGTCCAGTACACCAAAGGCATTCTCTTGCGAAAACTCGAACTTCTTTTCACCCAGGGTGAAGCTCCCCTGAGCAGGCATACAGTTAATTTTATGGTTGTAGTAAAATGCTTTGGGGTTCTCAGCAAAAGGGGTTGCGATGAGCATGGAATCATCATCAGGTTGGGATAATTCCACGCTACCCTGTAGATCTCTTCCTGGTTGAAAATGCTTCCAGTCAACCTCCAGGATTCTTGAATGCTCTTTTCGGATGAATCGCAGGCTGAGATCCTTATTCTGGAATATGACATCCCCCTGTTTAGAGGACTCGGGCATATTAAAGCCACCCATAGGCAGAATGGTCGTAATTGAATTGGAGGTTTCCTGAGCCGCTGAGAAATCAAATACAGTCGCACCTATGAATCCAATATAGCCCATGTCGGATATGGTGAATGAAATACCCTGTTCATCCGATAGAACAGCATAATAGTCCCATTCTTTGATCTTAAATGTTGGAGCCTTGACATCTTTTCGATGATAGTCCAGAATCATATCTCTGGCCCAGCCCTTCTGAATCAATTCTCCCTGCTGACCTAAAAGATCTGATGCTTTCAATATTTCATGCTGCATGGTCTCTGCCCCTCCTGTTAACTATTTGAGATACACCATCCGAATCACTTCTACAAATTCACCGGCCTGGATTCTGGCAAGATACAATCCTGTACCCAGGGCATGACCGCTCAAATCCCTTGGTTGCCAATCAACAGTATAGTATCCTGCAGATTGATGACTCTCCACAGGGCTGCTTACCAGACGGCCCCTGATATCAAATATTTGGATACTTACATCCACCTCCATGGGTAAAGCATAGCTCAATGTTGTAGTAGGGTTGAATGGATTTGGGAAGTTTTGATCCAGGGCAAATTCTCGGGGACGATTACTTGGGTCCTGATTCACTGGATCATTGATAATAGTCAGAGTGACAGCTACTTCATCCAGTACATAACCGGCATGAGTAATCTTGGCCGTTGTAGCGTAGTATCCGGGTTCCAGCCCAGCTGTATTCGTCACAATTTCTAATTCAAGATCACCTGTGGCAGGCACGGTGCTGTTGCCATTGGGAAACTCAAGCCACGGGGTTGCAATCATGTCTGATGGAAAGCCATTAATCTGAATTCCTCCCCCAAACACACCATCATTTTGGAACAACACATTGGTAGTATCATGCACGGAGATATTATCAATAAAAACACCCAATCCAGTGGTGGCACCGTCGGCTGCAAAGCCGAATCGAATGATGACTTGTTCAGACGCATAGGCATTGAGGTTAAACTGCGCTTCCACATAGCTATTGCTGTTGCCGGCCCAGCCCGGAACCAGTCCCAATTCCCAATAATCTCCCCAGGCAGATAGTGCATTACAGGTGTAAGCAGGAGTAATGGGCTGGATCACTTCAAAAGTTTCACCCCTATCAGTTGAAATCCAGACATTGGCACCATCCCAGCCATCAAAGGGAGCATCTGCTCCACGTGGATCTTCGATATACCAATCCACCATGAAGGTCAATTCTGGATTGCTCAATGCGCTCAGATCGAGTAAGGGCAGATCCATATATTGAACCGTAGCGTCAGGATAACCTCCGATATCAGGATCTCCGCACCACCAGGAAGTACCCGCATAGGCATTGAGTTCACTCACATGCCAGAGGAGTGAATTTGGATCAATCGCAGAAGCCTCTGCGCTGATATCGACTGGAGAATTTGCTGAATTATGGATGGTAATAATGCTGGTATCAACAGCATCAACATTCAAGACCAGATCAATAAATGAGGTGTTTATGGATGTGCTGTTCACAAGCAGATTAAATGGAATGGAATCGCCTGTAATCATTTCCGCGCTCTGAGGTTGGGTGACCAACCAGAGTTTTGCTACCTCCGTATTGGCATCTTCTGCAATACTCAGGGAGAATTCACCAACTGAGGTATAATCATCGGCCAAAATGGTATCCTGCAAACTCGGGTTATCGATCAATACCTGGGGATTCTCACTGACAAGTGTGAAGGTTGCGGACGAGTCACCTACAAGATGTGAATAGTTTCTAAGCACAAAACCAATATCAGTACTCTGCCCGGGCTCCATTTCCCAATCATCTGCGGCAGGATTACTATTTTGTACATCCCAGAGTATTAATTTCATCTCATTGGCAACATGGACGTTCTCTTCAGCTAAAGCACGATAGGCATTGATGCGACCCGAACCCAGCCAGTTCGTGTAGAAAGGATTGCCGGCATCCAGGTCATCTGTCGTTCCAAGAATCTGGTTCACGAGCTCATCGTTGGTCCAGTCTGGATGATATGATTTTACCAGAGCGAACACGCCTGCTACCACTGGTCCGGCCATAGAAGTACCAGCTCCATAAGCATATCCACCAGGCCAAGTACTATATAGCCCGTCAGGGTCACCGGGGTAAGCAAGAACACCACCTGGTGCTGCAACATCAACATACCAACCATAGCTGGAATACCAGGCCTTGGTATCATACCGATTCACGGCAGCGACACTAATGCATCCTGGATAAGCGGTGGGATACTGCGGACCAAAGCCGGTCATGCCTCCCTGCCCATCATCCTCATTACCAGCTGATGAAACAAATATGGCTCCCACACCAGTCACATAGCGTATCACTTCTTCATATGCCTGGGAAAAGCCTCCGCCACCCCAACTGGCGTTGATGATATCTGCACCATTATCTGCCAGATAAACCAGACCGCTATAAGGGCGAGATATATAATTACCCCCATCCTCGGTATAGCTGTGGGAAGTACCCAGAATTTTGACATTCCAGCTAATGGAAGCGATACCAATTGAATTGTTCGTCACACCGGCAGCCAGACCGGCACAATGCGATCCATGACCACGATTAGGTGGATCCATGGGATTGTTATTCTGGTTCCCTTGAGGATCAGCCATGAAGTTCCAGCCGATGAGATCGTCCACATAGCCATTATTGTCATCATCTATTCCGTTGAGGTCATCTGGATCCATGACCCATTCCAGGCTATCCCAGATGAGAGTAACACCATCTCCGTCAGCATCTTCACCAAGACGATTATAGATATTTGCTGCCAGATCAGGATGTTTCCAATCCACACCAGTATCGCAGATTCCGACAATGACTTCCTCAACACCATCTTCTCCTCTGTGAATATCCCAGGCTGCTTCAGCTTGGATTTGAGGCAGGTGGTACATGATGGAATCGTAATACTCGTCATTGGGAATCATATTCTGATACACTGCTGGTACTCGCTCTGCATATTCAATACTTGCATCCTGGTTAAATGCTTTTGCTACCCATTTTGCATTGGCTCTGGGAGGCAATTCCAGGGTGAAGATTCTGGTCAGATCGGGAAGGTCAGATCTGCCGGGCCGATCAATTGGTTGGAATGCTCTTGAAATGTTGCGAATACCATAATCTTTCACTTTTTGATCGAGAGAAAACACGTTAAAACTAGAGATTTCCCGTAAGCTTCGGTCTATGCTGACGCTGGGTTTCACCTTCACCCAGATGACATCAGATTCCCAGAGAGGACGTCCCTTCCCATCAAGTTCGATTCTTGAATTGGTTGATGTCGCTGCCATAACCCATTGGGTGATGAACAGAAATATGAGAATCCCGCTGGCTTGTTTTTTCATTCGGAATGACAAAATATGATACCCTCTCAGATGATTTCATTAAAGCTGGAATATTCAAAGCTGTGCGCTGTTAGTCAAGCGTCTTTCTGCTCAACAATTTAACAAAGGCATGACAACTTGATGTGTGTCAGATCTATTCGACGATAAAAATCGGAGTAATATCTTATATTTTTAGAAGCGGATAGAAAGACAGCTTAAACCACCATCCAGTTTTCTAAACTCGGATACATCAACTTCCATAGTGACATAGCCAGCATCCCGAATGGCTTCCCTTGTTTTTGGGAATCCCAATGGGACGAGAATCGTATCATTCACCCAGATACAATTGGCCGCATAGCTCTCTTGTTCATCAATCGGTAAAATATTGAACGTTGCAAAATCTGGATGTGTCAGGAATTCACCACAAGCCAGAAGATTGTTATTTTGAAGATAGGCTACGCCTGTCTTCAAATGCAGTACTTTGCTCAGTTCCACCACAGACCCAGAGAATCCATACTTTTGAAGATGGGCGATCAGTTGATCAGCGCCTTCTTGATTGGTCCTGGCAGATAGACCGATATAAAAATGTGAGCCAACCATCATCACATCCCCTGCTTCAAGGGTTCCTGGTGATTGAATTTCTTCAATGTGTTCAAAATGACTGGCCAAGACAGGACGCATGCCAGCTGTTTCTCCCCGTCGTGAAGGGGCGCCAGGATTGGTAATAATGGCACAATTTTTTGTGAGGAGAGCAACATCTTCTACAAAGGTTGAATCCGGAAATTGAGGATTTGCTTCCAGACAGATCACTTCCAGACCACAGGATTCAAGAGCGCGGATGTACTCTGCATGCTGCTGGAGTGCCAGGTCGAAGTCTGGTGCACCCAGGCTGGCAGATGTGAGCCCGTTGATGAGGCTAGCTGCTGGTGTTCGGACAATGGCTTTGGTGAACATCACGTTTTCTATCTTCCTTCGCAGTTGTTGACTTTGGGGCAAAAAAGTAGCCTCCCAATTGCGAAATACAACTGGGAGGCTACATTTATTCCTGTTATTACAGTTTTACTTGAGATAGCTGATCTTGATCACCTTCGAGTTTGATTGATCCTCAAGATGAGCCAGATAGACACCCGTTGGAATTGGCTGACCCTGATTGTTTAAACCATTCCATACGGCTGTATGCCAACCAGCTTCCTGAGGACCCTCCACGAGACGGGCGATTTCATTTCCAGCGATGTCATACACAATCAGGCTTACCAACGATTCACTTGGAATTCCATAGCGTAGGGTAGTACTGGGATTGAAAGGATTCGGATAAGCCTGGAGTAGAACGGCTGATTCCGGTACCATGGCGGGGTCATCTGCCTGGACTGTGACATCAGAAGATGCGTGCCGGGTAGTCTTATTATTATAATCCACATCGCTTAGACGATAGCTGTAAGTCTCACCAACACGGACATCCTTGTCAGTGTATTGATAGCTGGCTCCAGATGTTTTTGAGCCCTGTCCGATCAAGGCATCATTCGTGATAAAACTGGCAATCTCTTTAAAACTACCCTTGTTTGTCGGTTTACGTTCCAGGATGAAACCCAGATTCTCCGTCTCAGACGCAGTTCTCCAGGTCACCAGAACTCGCCCATCTAAACTCTTAGTTGCAAACTCTGCGAGCTCAACAGGCAAGGATGCATCACCTGAATAAGTGACCCGACTGAGGGTCAGGTCAGCGTACTTCATGGTTATGTCATCTGTATTGGTATCGTTGTATATTTTGATCACAACATCGTCTGTGGGTACTGAGATGGTGATTAGTCCCGTTCCACCAATAGCGCCTGGTGAGCCTGTCGAGTTGAGTGTGCGTGTTGTTGTGAGATCTGTTTGCTCAACATCATCTACGAAAACGGAGACAAAAACCTTTGTTAAAGTGGTAGATCCACCCAACAGGGCACATGAGTAATTCACCCGATAAATTCCTGCAGAATTGCCTGTGGGTGTAAGTGTGCCTGCACTAAAGTCAAATGAGTTCTTTGGGGTCATGGCCTCCATACCTGCGGTTACCTGATACCATGTTTGCGTGATGGGACAATCAGTAGCATCCGCATTATTCGTAATATACATCCCGCCATAGGTCGCCTGGTCCGTACCAGATATTTTATGTAGTGCGAGATTGGCATTTTCCATAACCGTTTTACCTGAAGCGGAACCGGCCGATTTTACACGCAACGTGGTCGGGGTATCACCTACTACTACGTCCACAATCCCGCAGATAAAAACATTCCCATACTCCGTACTTGATTCAGAGAAGTAACGCGTTGCCACCATTTTTGATGGTAGAAGATCATCATCCACCGAAATTTCAAATTCGTAGTCTTGGGAGATACTGGTCACTTTTATGCTGGCGGACAATGCCACTAAGTATGTGCCGGCAGAGCTCCCCTCGGCAGTGAGTACACTACTTGTGAGGTCCCAATCATTGTTGAGGGCCAGCGTGTTACCAAACCCCGTTTGGGTTAAAAATGTACTGCCTACATCTAATTCTGCTGTGCTGCCTACCAAGTTCATCTCGGAATAATAGCCAGTTGAGAGATTAGTAAGTTTTACCACGGTGACTTGGACATTATAAGGATTTGCATTTAATGGTCCACCGCTGGCCTGCTTCATTTTCAATTTAATACTTTGCCCGTTTCCGACCGTAACATGTCCCATTCCCGACATGTTTCCCACCTCTTTGCGGGAATTTGAGATGAACCGCTGGTTGTATATAACAGCTGGGTCTGCATCATTTACTGAAATGCCAACATCCCAATTAGTTGAATCCGCCCCAAAACTCATGGAGTACATTACCAGATAATCACCGCCTGAAGTGGCGATCAGAGCGGAGTCTTCGAAGGCCCAATTGCTCGATACGATACCAGAAGTGAAAAGAGTGGCCGAACCTACGGTCGTCCAGTTATTATCTTCGCAGACTAAATTAGTGGTTCCGTCAGCGTTTATATACATAAATGCATACTCTGCCCCAAAGAGGGTTGAGCTCATGCTCGCCATGAGAATTATTATACTTAGGATAACACTACTTTTACGAAACATAATCGAATCCCCCTTGGACCGGCTGTGTTTTATTGATTTTTTCATTTTATTCCCCGATAATTTAATTTTGTTGATTAAAGTAATTTGATGGTAATTCATCTACCGGTGCTAAATGCTGTCTGTTCAGTAATGACAAATCATCTTGAACTTTCCGGTGATTGAAATAAAATTTCTTGCCACAATCTGTACACAAGTACTTCCAATTGCTGGTGAGTACTTTCACGAGCCAGGGCCGATGGGTCCGCACCGTATATTCGGATGAACACACGGGGCAAGCTGCGTGAAAATCAAATTGAGCACACATGGCTTTTCCCTCTATTTAAGTTTATTAATTAAGTATGCTTGAACTTTTAAAATGAAAGGGCTTGAGGAAGGTGCTAGTGGTTGAAGAAATACGACCCTTGCTGGAATATTCATATCCCAGTCAAGTCGTGAATAA
>CAZDVD010000023.1:0-41037 GCA_964508765.1 uncultured Lentisphaeria bacterium | reverse complement strand
TACATAACTTTATCTCCTTTATTAAAAAGCCAGCGAATATAGACGGCACCTGTTCAGCTGTCAACGGATTATCAATATTTTTTGGAGGCAAGCTCAGACTACAAAAGCTTGATTATTTGAATCTCACTATTCAGTTAGATGAATGAGGTCGATCTGAGCTTCTTTCGCATGCGTTTTAATCCGCTCATCACGATACAACTCTCCATAGAAAATGCGCTTGATCCCGGAATTAGCAATAAGCTTGAAACAGTTGTAACAGGGACTGGCAGTGACATAGATATCCGCACCGTCGATGCCCACACCATTTCTGGCCGCTTGAACAATGGCATTGGCTTCTGCGTGAACCGTCCGAACACAGTGACCATTCTCCATTTCATGTCCAACTTCATCGCAGTGGGGTAAGCCACGGATGGAGCCATTGTATCCCGTGGATAGAATCATCTTGTCGCGGACAATGACGGCACCCACAAATTTTCGGTCGCAAGTAGATCGCGTGGAAACATCTCTTGCAATCTGCATGAAATATTTATCCCAGGAAGTTCTATCATTTACCATTGATTATTTATCCTTTTTTTACAACCAGCCTACGCTTTCAGCTTCGGCTTGGCAGGCGAAGAAAACGAAATGAATGAATGCTTATTCATTTAATTTGCTAAATGAATTTTCGTACTTTTCGTTAAATTCGTTGTGAATCTTTTCATACTTATTCAACTATGACTGTTTTGGTGGTGCCAATGATGTGTTTCGCATGATTTTTCAATTGCGGGTTCCACCATTTCATCAGTTTTTTGGAGATGGGTTCTTTTACAAAACCAACGTCTTCCAGCATTTTCAGGACCATTTGTCCAATGGCTCGATAATTACCATCCAGGACTTTCACAGCCAAACCATATACCTGGCCATCAGGCATGATGAATCCTGCAGCAGAAACGGCTTCAGCACCACCCTTGGACATCATTTTATCAGGATAGCTTTCCATGAGTGCCGTGTCAAAACGTCCCCCGCCACCCACCAGATAGGGATTCCCATTCATGGCCTGGAAAATCTGACGACATTCCTGTTTCTCCTGCTGAGTGATTTTGGCAAAGGCCATAGCCACTTTTTGAAGTGGCAAATAAAAGACAGGCGCAGAACATCCATCCACTCCCCTGTGAATGGTGTCTGAATCAGTATATTCCTTTACAATCTCATAGATGTACTGCTGAACAGGATGCTCAGGATTTAAATAGTCCTCCATGGGATATCCTAATTGGACGCAGGTGGCCAGCATCCCAGAATGTTTACCTGAGCAATTGTTGTGAATTTGTTGTGGAGCCATTCCCGCATTTTGGAGTGCTTTGGCACTTTCTCTATGGATGGGTGGATGAATTCCACAAGCCAGTAGCTCGGGACCAATACCTGCTTTGGAGAAAATTTGGGATACGGTTTCTGTATGAATGGGTTCGCCACTGTGCGAAGAACAAATGACAGCCAGTTCTTCGGGTGTCAGCTTAAAATCGTCATAGGCTCCAGATCGCAACGTTGCCATACCCTGAAGTGGTTTAGCAGATGAACGAACATAGGTTAAATATTCAGCATCACCATAGGCTTTGATAATTCCACCTGCGGGATCAACAATAACCCCATAACCTACATGAAAGCTTTCGACATACCCCGACCGCGTAACCTGGGTGATCAGTGATTTCATTGAACCTGAGCTTTGAAATCCCTGACAGCAGTCTCTAATCCAACAAAGATTGACCGGCCAATAATGGCGCGACCCACCACAATATTTTCTACGGATTCAATACTCACCAGGGGTAGCACATTCTGGAATGAGATGCCACCTTGGACGGCAACACCCAAACCGTTTTTCTCAGCGGTGCGTGACATGAGGGCAATTTGTTCCTGGGCTTCGGCCTGACCGGTGACACTGCCATTCTCTGAATAATGCTTTACGCTAAGCTCAATCATATCAGCCTGAAGACGATAGGCTTTCTTGAGTAGAGCTAACTCTGGGTCCAGACAGAAGGAGATCAGCTTCCCAGCATCCTTCAATTGAGGGATGAAAGTCTCAAGATCGGTACCATAGTCATCGAATAGATTTTCTCCGGAAAAAGTTACCTGTTTGACGGGCAAACTGAGAGCCAACTGGAGAAGTTCAGCCCGTGGCGTAATCCTTAAGGCAAATCGTGTACTCATGGCAGCTGCAATAGTCAATTCCAGGTCTTTTTCAGTAAAGTTGGGGGAGCGCCCATCATAAGTCAGGCTAAAGCCATCGACCCCTGATAGTCCGGCAATAGTCACTATACCGGGTAGCGTTAGACCGTCCACTTTAAGTTGCTGCTGAGCACTGGCAAAAGCATCCAGATTGAGTTCCATTTGCGCCATAGTATCCTCGACTTATCTTTCGTTCTCTATAAGATCATCTTGCCAGTTTTGAAACTGGCACAAGATCAAACCCTGCCTCTGTCAGCGCAGGTAAATATTTTTTTAATGTTTTTAATGTGTTTGGCCTACAATGTCCAATTCCTATGGCTTCACCCTGCTCTTTGGCGATGCGCGCCAAACGAAATAGTTCCCCGGCGATGGCTTCCTGATCATCTACTTCGTCAAGGAATACGTCCCTGCTGTTAGTGGGCACATAGCGTTCTTTGGCCACAGCTTCTCCAACAGAAGCAGCAATGGTTCGACTATCAATAAAGAACATTTTCTGCTCTGTAAGGAAATCTGTCACACCGGTCATGACCTTGCGACTCTGTGTACCACCACTCCCCTGATGGTTGTTCATGCCAACCGCTTTGGGAACATCTTTGCGGGCTTTCCTCAGACGACGATTGATTTCACCATCGCTAAGATCTTCAGATAAAGCATAGTCTGGCTCACTGGTTGCGTTCGTCACAGTGACCATGGGCATGTGAATCAGGGTTTGAATATTTCGATTATTCAAACGCTCATCTACCTGTGTGGAATAGGGTCGACCGGGAATGACAGCTGCAGTAAAAGCTTCTTTAAGGGAGATAAAACCAGTAATGGTTTCATTCATTGAATAACCAAAATCGTCGATGATCACTGCCAGTTTGGGTCTTTTGCTTACCTTGGCGATATCTGCAGGCAAAATTGATGTGGGTGTAGCCATTTCTTCAGGATACTCAAATCGATAGACCGACCAGACTGTCGAATCACTACCGACTTGAAATTCCCAGTAATCGTCGGCATCTGCAGTTTGATGTACCTGAAAGCCAAAACCACCAAGGGTACTTTCAAGCAACTTTTTAATATCTGTGGAGCGAACCTTCTTCTGATCAGAAATCTCAAATACGCGAGTCCCGAGGCCATCATCACTCAATCGTCCCTCCACGAACTCGAGACTGGGAAAGCGCCTGGTTAAAGTTTGATCCATACGCGTGTTCAGGGTGAAGTAGCCCTCGTAAAATCCTTGTTCAGACATCAACTCTGGTTCATAAGTGTTGGCCCGGTTCCACATCACCACCCAGACTAAGACCACGATCAGAATCAGGATCATCAGGAAAATTTTCAGGAAATTGCCACTGTTGGGATTGGCTTTTATGCGCTCTTTATAATATTGATATCTCATAGTGACTTATTATAGTTTTCTACTGGGCTGAGTCCACCGAAAAACAAGTTTTCCAACAGATAATTCACCCCGATGTGTATGTCTAGCATTACTTAATTGAATTCCAGTTTCATGATGAGTTCACCCTCTTCCATGTCACCTGTATCCACAAACCCCAGCTTTTCATAAAAACCTTTTGGATTCCCCTCTTCAGGAACGTAGCTGAGAAAAAACTCACGGCTGTCTGGAAGACTTTTTACATACTCGATAACCAATTCCATTGCACAAAACCCATAACCTCGACCCTGGAATTGCTGGTCTATCATATATCGCCACAAATAGTATTCAGGCTTCTCCATATCAAGTTCCAGCATGACAAAACCAACCGCAGTATCTCCCTGATAAATTCCACGATACCAGGCCTCGGGGTGAAAAAGCGCCTGTGCTAATGAAATGGCGTTGCTCGCCACAAACCCAGTTTGATTGTCAGCCACTTTCAGCTTGAGAACATCCCGATAGTTGGACTTATCTACTTCTCTCAACTCAATGGCTTCTTTAGCTCTCATCTTTCGCCTTTAAAACAGCATCAATCTTGGTCCGAATGAGATCCACTGCCACATAATTCATGCCACCTTCAGGGATGATTACATCAGCAAGATACTTGTTGGGCTCAACAAACTGGGCATGCATGGGTCTCACTGTAGATTTGTACTGCTCTATCACTGAATCCACAGACCGACCCCGCTCGATGATATCTCTTTTCAGTCGACGAATAAAGCGGATGTCTGAAGGTGTGTCCACATACAGCTTTACATCCATCTTGGAAGTGAGTTCAGAGAAGTAGAGTGCCATGATACCTTCAATGATGATAACCTTGTGAGGTTCCACGGTTCGTGTGTCTTTTGCCCGATTATGGGTGGCGAAATTATAGATGGGAATTTGAACCGTTTTCCCCTGACACAGTTCCTCTACATGCTGAACGAGCAATTCAATCTCTAGAGAAGAGGGGTGGTCAAAATTAATACTGGCTCGCTCTTCCCTGCTGAGGTCTGGCAGGTCCCTGTAATACGAATCCAGATCCAGTCGCAGGACTTCACCGGGACCATATTCCTGTAGAATATTTTTGGCAATGGTGGTTTTGCCTGAACCGGTTCCCCCTGCAATGCCAATGATGATCGATTTCATTTCTTTTCCTTACGCAATGATTCGGTAGAATATTTCCATCTGTTAAAAGAGAATTGCTTTGAAAATATAGGCAAACCCCACTCCCAGATAATTACCAATAGCATAGCCAATGATGCCGGTGGTCAAACCAGATAATATAATCTCTTTGTTATTGAGCGCCTTAGCTACAACAGGTACAAAGGGTGGTGAGCAAACTGCGGAAACCGATGTGATTAAAAAGGTATCCGTGTCAATATTGAAGAGTTTGCAAAAAACGGCATGAAGCAACATAGTACCAAACACAATGAAGTTGACAAAAAACATCATGGACCAATTGATATCCACGAGTTGTTCCAGATTCGCCATGGAGCCTACAATGAGACTAAATACCAGGATGATATACATTCCGAATTGGAATGTCATGGGAATCTCCCGAATCTTCTTAACAAATGAGGAGGCAATACCCAGGGTGGTGATAAGTAGCATAATAGCTGCCGTTGAATATTCCTGCGATATAAGCTGAGATAGACCAAAACTCAGACCAAGAATCACTACAGATATCCCCAGGCCAGCCAGCAGACCCAATACGACGCGGGGTTTGAAAATGCCCACATAGGAATGGATGTTCTCACCACTATTATGCTCTTCGTTGTCCAAGCTGACAGATTTGAATTTTGGCAATACCTTATTGAACACGCGTTGACCAATACTCATGACAAATATGAGATAAATGATTCCATTGACGGCATCATAGGTGTGCATCATGATGTATTGGGTTGAATCCACATTCAAAGCAGTTTTGATCGCTGCCAGGTTGGGCGTACCTCCAGTATACAACCCAATGGCCATTCCACCAAGTTGCCAGGTATTTTCAACATGTGCTTGAACCAGCCAGCTTCCCAGTCCGGCAGTGAAGACTACCAGTACGGTAGCGCCTAACATAGAGAGAATGGCTTTCCCGGCAGAGTGTACCCAAGAACGAACATTCATTGAGAATAGGAGAAGTGGTAGAGCCAGAGCCACGGTAATGCCGCTTAACTCATCCTGGATTCCAGCAGCGCCCTCAGGCAAAAGACCGCTGTTCCCCAACAGAATACCAAACAAATAGGCCAGGATAACAGATCCGATTTTATCAATGAGAGTCGATTTGTAACACAACCATAGAATTAGGGCTGGCATGAGGAAGTAAAAGGCAAGGAGTACTGGGATGGGGATCATAAAGGAACCTTTGGCTTAGGTAGTGAGCCAGACCTCAGCGTCAGCTCTATTATCATAAAATCTAAAGTGATTTGATCTGCTCATTTCGTACATCAACTCTTTAAAACGCTCAGATTTATCTGCATGCGCCGGTAATAAAATGGCGACCTTCGCTTGATAGTTGGCAAATTTTTGCATGGCAACACCAGCCAATCCACTTCTCAAATTGAAAAACTCCTGGGAAAGATTTTTCTCATCCATGAGGATATAATTCGAATTATGATAATAGCATAAACTCAGCAGATCGTTCAGGTCACTTTCCCGATTGATATTTGAATCGCTCCCCGTGAGATCAATAAAATTGATACCATTCAATGATTTTAAGGCACCATCCATACAACATATTCTCCTGTTTAAGTAGGAATTCAATATAGTCTAAAATGACACGATTTTTCAAGCGGACTATTCGTGTAATTTAATAAGCTAAGAGCCAATTCCCGATTAGCCCTCCATTGGTCTAATTTTTCAAGAAGGTTCTACGCTCCAGTTTCAATATTTTTAAGTCTTCTTTTAGTTTGGCTAAGGGATCTGTGCTCATCCTTCAAATTTATCAATCAGGTGAGCAAACTCCATCCCCGAATGGCAGTGTCTCGTGTTGGAGCATCCAAAATAATTTTGAGAAATCGCGTGGACAGTTTGTCCCAACAAAATCACGAGCTATTTTAAGTCAGGCTAAGACACAAAACTAAAATGGAAAACATGCGACTTCCTAATCCTGCAACATTTGAAAAAGAAACCCTCGACTTTCTAGAGCGCTTTCGCTTTCAAGGTCAGCAGCCCTCACTTGAGCATCTTGCTGAAGTTTCCAGATATTTCAGTAGGCTGCCCTACGAAAACATAAGCAAGATTTTAAAACGGGGACAAGCTGTGGGGACAAACCGTCTACGTTTACCCGATGAAGTCACCCATGATTATTTTGCCTGGCATCTTGGGGGCACCTGTTTCTCTCTGACCTACTTTTTGTGTGGAATCTATAGCATACTGGGATATGAAGTTCAGCCGTTAATCTGTCACCTCAATTGGGGCAAGAACACTCACTCAGCCATAACAATTCAATTTGCGGGTGTCCGCTATCTTGTAGATCCCGGGTACATGATATTCAGACCGCTACCCTTGACTAAAGCCAACGTGGAAGCTCGCCTATCTGCTGAGACAGGTCTATCCTTACGATTTGATACAACGCTAGATGAGTATGCAGTCTATACATATCGGAAAAATCGGTTTGTTCGTCGCTACCGTTTTAATGACAGTCCAGTATCCTGGGAACAATTCTCCCAATATTGGCAAGATTCTTTTAGCCTTCCAGGTATGGATAATCTCACCCTCACTCGTGTTGAGGGTCAGGAGATGCTCTTTGTGCAGGGAGATTTTATCAAAATCACTTCTCCAGAATCTATTGAGAAAATCCGTGAAGTTAATTATGCTGAGAAAGTCATTAAGGAGCGCTTCAGAATACCCCTGGAGAAACTCGAAGAAGCCAGATATGTGCTTAAGCAGAGGCAAAAATGAAAACCGTAGAACCACAAAAAGTTAAATACTTCATTGGAGCATTATTCTCAAACTCCGAAATATTGGAACAAGCCATCAAGATGTGCCAAGGTGAAATGGGCGCTATTGATCTGCGGAGTCAGGACTTTCCTTTTGATTTAACTGAATACTACAACGAGGAGATGGATCAGCCCATTTTTAGAACATTCTTTAGCTTTGAAGCCCTAAGAAGCCCAGGAGATCTGGCCAGATTAAAGGTTCTGTGTAACGAGATTGAAGCCAAGCTGGTTGTGGAGGGAGCTCGCAAGGTGAATCTGGATATGGGCTACCTGGATTTTCACAAGGTTATTTTAGCCTCAGCCAAATATAATGGACAAAAAATCTATCTTGACCTGGGTATTTATGCAGATCCCACACTCTTCTTTGAGGGGGGACAATTCCATGCCTTTGAGAATACTTTTCCAGACTTTAAATCAAACACCTACGATGAGGTTTTCCTAAAAATCCGCAATAAGTATAAGGTTCAGCTTAAACCCTGAGCCTTAACCTAGGCTTGAGATTCGGTAACCTTCTGAAGCTCTCTTGCCCGGGTATAGAATTCTTCCAGTTCCATCTCTTTCAGATAGACCAGGCCATGAGCAGCTCGAACTCGGGGATGACTGTTCTCATACCAGAAATCGCGTCCCATGACCCTTTTCATGTCCTGATGCTGCTGGACCTGGATGGCTTGAGCCAGTCCAGAAAAGGGACCATCGAACTCATAACTGGGGAAGGGAGCATCCACCTGGGATTGGAAACAATATTTGAAAGTTTCATTCATGATGGCCATGGAGTTTAAGGATACGGGCACAAAGATATTAGCATCTGTAGGCTGGAACTTGAACCAGACATTGCGATAACCCCAGATTCGCAGGGGTGCATCAGGATGTCTTTCTTTATAGAGCCGTATGGCCTCGGCGACGGCTTGCATCACCTTGTAATGGGTATCGGGACCACTGGCTTCAGGATCTAGTGCAAGCGTAACCACTGTGGGGCGGATTTTCTCCATATACTTAAGAATTGGTTGAACATCACGGTCCATGGTTGGATCTTCTGTAAAGATATCACCCTTGTAAAAGCCCAGCCGCAGGTGGTGAACATTTTTTATAGGCGTTCCATAATGTCCCCAGACCAAGTCGGCTTCCCACTCTCTGATCCGCCCTTTGAGCAACTGCGTCACAGGGTCATCCTTTTGACCGGGATACCGTGTGTTCAGATATTCAATGAGTTCCTTCATCTTGGTGGTGAGTGTATCCAGTTTATAATCTGGATATAAGATCAGCAGGTTGCGAATAAGACGACGGGATGAGCCATTGTAGCGCAATGTTTTTCTGTGCTGAGCAACACCATCCAGATAAGTATAGATATCTCGCTGAGCCCCTGCCGTATTGTCAGCATCGAAGTAACCCTCTGTTTTGAGACGCCCATACTGTTCGGTCTCCATATACTCCATGGCATGCTGGATTTGATCGCAAACAAATTCGTTGGTCACTGCATTAAAACCACTGGTCATATAGGCAAAATGGTGTTCGTTTCGGGGTGTGCGTACGAGATGAACGATATGAGCGAGGTAACCCAACATAATATCATCATGGTGAGGGGCCGTGTGAAAAAACACATCATCTTCTACAGGGGTCAGACCGCGATCTAACTTGGTCTGGAGGTCCTTGATAATTCTCTCCTTAATCTGTGGAAGCGTAGCCTTGCTCCGTTTGAGGGCAATGGCTGGAACCTGTTTTTCTGCGATCTGCTCTTCAGTAATGTTTTGGATCGGGGTCCGTGAGCGCATGGAAAGGGTGATGAGATGTTGATCCACCACTTCATCAGAGACTTCAGTAGCTCTTTCAATTTCATGAGCCTGTCGTCTATCCAGGAAGACTGACGCTCCAGAGGTGATGTAAAATCTGGCATTGGGCATGGTGTGCAGCACACCGGCCGGGTAGGTATTGTTGGCTGGCTCCTGTATGGATCCGGCCACAATTTTGGCCTTGGCTTCTCCAGCAGCAAAAATCAAACAGGTAGTATCGGGATTATGGGTAATGGTCTGGAGACCAATGGTGATGACAAGGCGTTTTTGGGAAACCTCGATGCCACCCAAATCGCCAGCTGCTGCAGCTTGAGTTTCAAAATTTGTGGGTGTCAAACGTGTCGTTGAAAAATAGTCCGATCCACGCACATTGAAAGCGATGTGTCCATCAGGACCAATACCACCCAGGAAGAAACCAATACCACCCTTTTCTCGAATGCGTCTTTCATAGTCTGTGCAAAATTCATCAACTCGTTCAATGGCTTCTTTTTGTAAGCGACCTTTCATTGTATTGGGTTGACTGAACCTGAGGCTGAGATCAACCACATCATCGGGGAATATTTCCTTGAATGTTTTACTCCCAGGCAAAATGATCTGGGTTGCATCAATGAGCTGGGCACGTTCAGCGCTGATGCCAAATCCTTTGATATAATATTTCATCACATAATCAAAAAAGCTGTTATGCTGAGTTGGAGATATGGGAAAGAATTCATCTATCTGTACAAACTGCAGGTTCTGTAAATTGGGTTTGCGTGAATGATCAAAGCCCACCTCTTCCAAAAAGGTGCTGGTCTGTTTGTCTCCCCAATGCTTGAGATAGTGTTCAGCATAGCGGATAAAATATTCAGGTGTTTTACCTGTGGGTAGAGAGACAACTCCTTCAGGATTATTCTGAACCCATTCCAAAAATCTCAGAGCAGTCAACTGACCCAGATTGGGAAAGTTATTCACCTGGATAACAGGAATTTTCTCATCTGGATCATAGCAAAAGTCCAGCTTGGAACGGTTAAGGAAGTAGTTTTCTACGGGTGTGGGCGGATTGAAAATATTCTTTTTATTCATGGCTCCATTATGTTAGCAAAAAGAACGTTTTACAACCATTTTTTGCACTATGCGTATATCATAAATACAATAATATCAATATATGGAACTTATTGTTTGTTAGTTTTATTTACCAACTTCAAGCATTTGTTCCTGGAACATTTAGACCAATCTGAAAATTGTAATCTCAGGGATTATTGGCTATGTTAAAGGAGATGACAAAAAAAATAAATACAGCCATTATTGTTGCAGCTGGTAGCGGCACTAGATTGGCCAGTGAAATACCAAAGCAGTTTTTAAAATTAAGAGATACGGAAATTTTATCCTATTCCGTTCGAACCTTTCTAACCCATGCACAAATTGATGAAGTGATCATCGTGGCGTCAGAGGAGTATCTTGAGCATGTGAAAGAGCGATACCCTAAATGTATAATTGTGAGGGGTGGAGCAACCCGGCAAGACTCTGTGCAGAATGGCTTAAGCGTATGTTCACCTGATACTCAAATAGTACTGATTCATGACGCCGCCAGACCCCTGATACCAACCAGAGTTATCGATGATTGTCTGGCCAAGCTCAAAACCTTAGATGGTGTCGCACCTACACTCCAACCGGTGAATTCAATGGTAGAACTCACAGATTCTGGATACCGGAGCCTCCCGCGCCATGATATGAGAATTATGCAAACCCCACAATGCTTCCACATTAACATTCTGAAAGCAGCTCACGCTTCGACCTATACTGCTACAGATGAATTGGCACTGGTAAAACAACATGACCCGCAGGCACGTCTCGGGTTTGTCGAGGGTGCACCTGAGAATATCAAGGTGACAAGACAGATTGATCTGGAAATCATTGAGATGTATCTTCGCAAATTAGAAGTCTAATCAGATTGCTTTACAACATATGACTCCCCGTCTTGATTTAGTATACTCTACAACCAAGGGATACGCGAGCCTCCTGCCACTTTTCAACTTTATGAAAAACCTGGGCTGGCAGGTCAAACTGGAAAAAGTTCATCGTAATTGTTTCCGAAATCGCAAGCTACTGAAAACCCTTTCACAGCATATTGTCATCGCCTATGACAAACCCCTTGTCCGTCTCGAAAAATGTGGCTGGGCTGGAGAGTTTATCTATATCGAGCATGGGCTCAGCCCAATGAAATACTACACCTATAAGTATGATTTTTTTCAAAGGGCAGCCCTGCTCTTTTATCCTGGTGAAGTTTTCAAACGCAAGATGGAAGCTATCAATCCACATTTTGAGCGCGGACTTCTGGGGGGCTATCCCAAAGTCGATGGACTGATACATCTGGAAATTGATAGACACCGACTATGTGCAAAGCACGGTTTAAATCCTAACAAACCGGTCATTCTTTTTGCTCCCTCATGGGGTGGAAAAAGGAATATGAATGCTGGTATTCACAATGCCAAACACCTCTCTGCTTTTGACAATCTATTGATTGTCCCTCACTCAGCTGACTATCCCTTTGCAAAAAAGTATGGGGCTGTGAAACCAGGCGATGGAAATATCAATCAATTCCTGCACCTCGCAGATGTGGTCATTAGTGATATTTCCTCTGTTCTGGCCGAGGCCTCCATTCTGGATAAGCCTGTAGTTCAACTTATCCTGCCAGCCTACCCCGGATGCTTCCCTGAGATAGAGAGTCGCAAATCGGGGATCTGGGTATCTGATGATATTCTTGCACGCGAACAAATGACTGACCGTTCTGCAAGACCCTTTAAGATTCCCTATGTGGATGAGGACTGGGTTATGGGACACACTGCAGAGTCCAGCAACCTTGAAGCAGCTGTTCAGGATGCCCTGGCCAATCCTCAGAAATTCGCTGAACAACGAAAGTCCTGGGCTAAGCAGAGCTGCTGGAAGCCTGATGGTCAATCCTGTAGGCGAATTACCTCTATGATTGAATCATATTTAAAGGATGGTTCAGTCACACAATTGATGGACTAAGCCTCAGTGAATCCTTGTCTTTACAATTTGCATAATTATATAATCAGGTTCTGAATTTGGGTGATGGGATATTCACCCTGGATAAGCTTTTAATTCTTGAGTGTATGAATAAAAATAAAGGTGTGATGTGAAAGCAATTATTCTAGCAGCTGGTATTGGCTCGCGACTGGGGAACCCCAGACCCAAACCATTGACACAACTATCCACAGGGGAAATGATCATGGGCAGGCAGGTGGAATACCTGCAGCAAGTTGTTTCAATTGATGATATTCTGGCCGTTGTAGGTTTCAAGAAGGATCTCATCATGGAAGAATTTTCTGAAATAACCTATGTATTTAACAATGTCTATGACCGGACGAACACCTCGAAAAGTTTGTTAAAAGCTCTGCGTAAGGTACGAGCTGATGATGTCATCTGGCTAAATGGTGATGTGGTATTCGACCCGGAAGTCCTGGTGAGGGTTGTCGCTTCTGAGACTTCCTGTGTGGCTGTAAATACAGCATCTGTCGCGGAGGAAGAAGTCAAGTATACGGTGGCTGCTGATGGATCCATAAATGAGGTTTCAAAAACTGTGGTACACGCACTCGGTGAATCAGTAGGTATAAATAAAATCATGGCCAAGGATATCCCTCTCTTTATCAAGATGTTGGAGCGCTGTGAGGATGACGATTATTTTGAGCGTGGACTTGAATTCGCCATTGAAAGTGGCTTGAAAATATATCCTGTCGATGTGTCAGATGTCCTCTGCATCGAGGTTGATTTTACTGAAGATCTGGAGAAAGCCAATCAGGAATTGGGAGAGCTGTGAGCGATTCCTTTTCAACAACACTGAATATCTTCCATCATTCGAAAATCAGCTATGTAGTTGGGGCTGAATCGCTTGTGGGACTCGTGGAGGGTGATCTATTCAAATACACCCACAACCTCCGCCTTTATCTCTTCCCCACCTCACCATTTCGTATCCTTTTACTTGCCCTTAAGCTGTTGAAATCTGGCATTATTTTTAAGCCCAAGTTTAGCCAGGGAAGTCTCTATTATAAACTAAGGTACAAGCCCAGCCTTTTAAAAAAGGAGTCTGCCTTTATTAACATTACCCCATTGCAATCCGGTGAAGCAGGGTTTACCGCCCTTTTAGGTGGACATGATACTTTTTATCGTTCTGAGGATTTAAACGAAAACTCACTTCAGAAAATCAAACTCGACGAACACGCACTCATGGTGCCAGGGAATCACATCAATTTTGAGAAAACCTACCATAGTGAGTTGATGTCTGGATTTTACCAGAAACACAACATGCAGTTTGATTCAGAATCAGAGAAAAAAGCTGTCAAATTCATGCATGAGAATGTTGCTGTAATGAATGAGACTGGTATCGATTTCTGGATTGAGGGTGGCACACTCCTGGGAGCCCTACGGGATCAAAAATTGATTCCATGGGATCATGATCTGGACTTCGGCATGAAATACGAATCAGAAGCCCAGATGAAGCGTTTGATCCGTAAGCTTCGTCGCCACTTTTATGTCAGCGTGAGGTCTTTTCCCAAAACCACGAAAATCTGGAATCTGGGCAATTACAGGGTGTTAAAAATATTTCCCAGGAAAAATTTAGTCTTCAAGGACGATTTGTGTCTCGATCTCTTCGTCTACTACGAAGGTATCCTACCTGGTCAAAAAGAGCTGGTCTACAAATATGTAGTCTGGGACCGAAACGCCTACCACCGCAAGGAATTCTTTGACAGCATAGACAATCTTGAATTTTATGGTGGCAAGGTTCCCGTTCCAGCACAGGCTGAAAAATTCATTGAAGTCAAATATGGTGCAGATTGGCGAACCCCCATCAAGGAATGGAATGTAGCTCTTGACGATGGATCCATTTATCAAGAAGATTGAGTCATGCCAGACTTCAACCTGAACAATTTACCTCCTCAATACCAATCACTTCAAGATTCGTCCATCCTGATCGTTGGAAATGGACCCAGTGCAGCTGAGCATGAGTTGGGTAGCAAAATTGACAACTTCGATCAAATTATCCGCATCAATAATTTTGTGACAAATCAAATGGAATCCCAGGTTGGATCCCGTACTGATATCTGGGTAAATGGTGCCAATCAAGGCTTAAAAAAGCGCAGCGATATCCCTGAAAACATTTTAGTGATGATTCCCCCCACTGTGCTTAAGCATAAGGGTGATGCTATCCATCCACGGATTGAGAAGCGACTTGGGACCCGTCACTACACTCTGTTACCCGTGGAAGTTATGTCTGCGATGGAAACCAGCTGCGGTCTGGATAGACCCACAACCGGCTTCTTTGCCATATATTACTTCTATCTTTTGGGTCTTGATCTAACCTTGCATGGATTTGACTTTTTTGTGGGTTCAACTGCTCACTACTTTGATGGTCCCCTTAAGCGTTGGCTTAAGGAAAAGGGGCTTATCAAGAAAGCTGGGAAACATGATGTGAGTGGTGAAAAACAATTTGTTGAAGCACTCATCCAAGAGGGGAAAATAAAAATTTTAAGCGCTTAGTCAGCCCGTTTCAAAGTGAGCAAAACCAGGCCCGACAGAGTAATCAAGCCCCCGACTATCACATTCCACCCAACCATTTCACCAAAGAACAACCAGGCCAAAATTGAAGCCAGAATAGGCTCCCCAAATGGCATTGAACCAACAATGGTGGGTCGTAGATACTTCACTGCATAACTCATACTGTTATGCCCAATAAGTGTGGGCAAAATTACCAAACCTAATAACCATTTTGCATCAGAGAATTGAAATCTCAAATCGATCCCAAGGCTGAATGTGATGAGTACAAGAGTCAGTGCAGCAAATAAGTACAACCAACGTGTGTACAATATATTTGTGATATTGCTCCGTATTCGTTGTCCGATGAGGAGCACAACAGACATAAATGCTGAACTGGCCAGGGCACAGAGATTACCTCTTGTTTCTTCTGCACCCCACTCAAAACCTGTCCCCTGAACAATAACCGCCCCTGCGATGGCCATCCACAATCCAACCAGAGCCCCGAGAGCTAATTTTTGCTTTAAAACGATACGTTCATATACGAGTGTAAAAAGAGGAGCCATGGTTGCAAACAAGGTGGCATTGGCGATGGAGGTTAGCTTGACGGCGGAATAGAAAAATGCGAAGTGCAGAGCCAGGAATATCCCCGCTACGATTATAGCAGGAAATCTGGTCCTCTCCAGAGGCTCCTGTTTCTGTATAGTCCCATGACTCCACAACAGGGTTGATGCCCCTGCCATTCGCCAGAATGCGATGGTGAGCGCCGCCAATTCTGGCAGAAACCGCGCAAGTGGAGCACCGAAACTGACCCCCAGAAGTCCAAATACGAGAACGAGATAAATTCTATTGTGCATGCTTCGAACATAAACCGAGTGTGGGTTTGGGACACGCGCTGTTTAAAACATCCTAACCATTTAGAATCAGAATTTAGTCGCTAAAATTGTGCGCTGTGATAAGCATCTCTTCATATATATTAAGAGATGTCAATTTTTTGTATTATTCCTGCTCGTGGTGGTTCAAAGGGTGTTCCACAAAAGAACATAGCTCCCTTTATGGGACAACCCCTGATTTCACATTCTATCAAATATGCTTTAGAATCAAAATTGGTTGATCGTGTATTTGTTTCCACAGACGATGGTCAGATATCAACGATATCCAGCAATGATGGAGCTGATGTTATTCCCAGACCAGCTGATATAGCTGGTGATACTGCTACCACAGAATCTGCGATTTCACATGCCATTTCATGGTGGCACGAACATAATCTACGTCCTGATATCATCGTATTATTGCAGGCAACCAGTCCCTTGCGCCCCAGTGGCTCACTGGATCTGGCTCTGGATAAATTCCAATCGGGAAGTTTTGATTCGTTACTCAGTATCTCTCCCACCCATCGATTTTTCTGGAAGATAGATGGACACAAAGCAGTTGCTGAATATGACTTTATGAATCGTCCGAGACGTCAGGACATGACTGAGGCTGATATCAGATATGTAGAGAATGGTTCTGTTTACATTTTTTCATTGGATCATTTCAAACAGACAAGAAATAGACTGGGCGGGAAGATAGGCTATACCATTTTCCCTGAAGAATTCAGCCCTGAGATAGATACTTCAAGTGATTTTACCTTATTGGAAGAAATTGCTGCAAATTTAGATAGCTAAATAGCTGTCAATCAAATAGTGGAGGTTGCATTGCCAACTTTACAACTGGGTTCACAAACCGTAGGTGGAAGTGAACCAACTTATATCATCGCTGAAATTGGAATCAATCACCAGGGTGAAGTCGAGATTGCTAAAAAGCTTATCAAAGAATCAGCTGATGCTGGTGCCAATGCTGTCAAATTTCAAAAGCGTACCATAAAACGCATTCTGACCCATGAAGGTCTTGAGATGCCTTACGATAACCGAAATTCTTTTGGCAAAACTTATGGAGAACACAAAAAGGCTCTGGAACTATCAGAGAGTGATTATCATAAGCTTAAAACTTTCGCAGAAGAGCACAGAGTCGATTTTATCGCCTCAGGGTGGGATGAGGAGAGTATAGATTTTCTGGATAACCTAGGCGTTCCATTTTATAAAATGGCTTCTGCTGATTTAACCAATATTCCCCTACTGGTACATACGGCTAAAAAGAATAAGCCCATGATAATTTCCACGGGAATGGCTAGCATGGAGATGGTGGAAACTGCAGTGAATGCAATAAAGCCATTTCAGGTCCCGCTCTGTATTCTTCAGTGTACTTCAACATATCCATCTGTATTTGAAGAAATTAACCTGGGCGTGATTCACACCTTCAAGCAAAGCTTTCCAGAAGCGGTAATTGGTTATTCGGGTCACGAATTAGGGATCGCTATCACGGAAGCCGCTGTTGCCTTAGGTGCAAAAATTGTTGAACGCCATTTCACTCTTGATCGGACGATGAAGGGTGGCGATCATGCCGCATCTCTAGAGCCTGGCGGCTTTGCAAAACTGGTTAGGGATATTCGTCATATTGAATCAGCTATGGGAGGAACCATTAAGCAAGTCCAAGAGTCTGAAGCACCCATCTTCAAAAAATTAGCGAAAAGCATCGTATCTATGGTGGATATACCCTTTGGTACGGTTCTCACGAGAGATATGCTTACCACAAAAGGTCCAGGAACAGGCATCTCACCTGCACGTATGGATGAACTCATTGGGCGGTCTGTCTTAAAAGATATCGATGCAGACGTTGTGCTTAAAGACGAATACATCAACTGGTAATATAAACATTCCTCAGGAGTGACAATGATTTCTGAACAACTTCAGGAAAAAGCCCACAAAATTAAATTAGTAGTAACAGATATCGATGGCGTCTGGACAGATGCAAAGATCTATTACACTGGAGATGGTGAGGTGATGAAAGCATTCAGTTATTATGACGGCATGGGAACCGCTCTATTAACCAAAGCCAACATAATAACAGCCATCATTACAGGGGAAAATTCCCAACCTGTGGCCCGCAGAGCTGAGAAGCTCAAAATCAAGGATGTGTTTCTTGGTGTTCATGATAAGCTTGAAGTATTTGAAACACTCCTAAATAAATACAAGCTAACGCCCTCTGAGGTCGCCTATATCGGTGACGACATTAACGACTACACTGTAATGCAGGTAGCGGGTCTCACTGCAGCCCCATCCAGCACACCGGCATTCCATATTTTAAAGCCAGATATTTTATTGAGTCGAGCTGGTGGCGATGGAGCTTTTCGAGAGTTTGCAGATCTCATCATAGCATCTCAACAATGAAAACACTTTTCTATTCTTTTTACAATCTTCTCATTTATTTATCTTTTCCCATTGTCTGGGTACTTGCCTACTTTAATGATAAACTTGGTGGAAGTTTAACAGGGCAGAAAGATATAACTCGTAGAGTTTTGTCTTTCAGAGAACTTGTTAAAACCAATCCAAAACCTGTTGTTTGGACTCATGCAGCTTCAGCTGGTGAGTTTGAACAAATGCGCCCTGTTTTATCCCGTCTATCTAAGATGGATATCTACATATTTCAGACCTTCACCTCATCAACCATTTATTATAAAGCCTCACAGAATAAAGTCTTCCATGGGGTGAGCTTCCTGCCATGGGACCTATATTCACGAGTGAATCGTTTCGTAACACTTCTCAAACCCGATTTATTTATTAACACAAGGCACGATATCTGGCCTAATCTTCAGTTATCACTACACAGAAACCAGATCAGAAGCATATTGATCAATGCCAACCTGTATCAGGATTCTAAACGACTGCTTCCAGGTATTCGTGGGGTCAATGCACTGGTTTTCAAACAAATCAATCAGATGTATGCTGGATCTGCGGAACTCAAATCCTTGCTTGAGACGATATATTCGGGTCCCATCAAAGTTGTGGGTGACTCACGGTTCGATCAAGTTCATGAAAGAGCTAAAAAGAATTCAAAAATGTTGATAAGTGAGTACATACTCTCTGACCGACGAGTCATAGTGTATGGTTCGGTGGGTGGTTCGGACTTGAATATTATTACATCCGCCATCACACAAGCCGTGTCTGATAAGTCCTACATGCATATTATTGTCCCCCATGAAACAGCTGAACGAGATCTTATCCCATGGGAAACCGAACTCTACAGAAACAAGATCAAATCAATTCGTAATTCCGAGATTGATCAGTTTAATGGTGAGTCAGTGATCATTTGGGATAGTGTTGGACAGCTGGCTGATCTCTACAAATATGCCGATCTGGCATTTATTGGTGCTGGATTTGGCGCCGGCGTACACTCAGTAACAGAAGCCGCCATATATCATGTGCCTAGCGCCCATGGACCCAAGTATGATATCCTGGCAGAGGCTATAGAATTGGTTAATGATAAATTGTCTACTGTTGTAATTGAGGCGAAGGAACTATCGACATTTTTAACGCAGCCTCAAGAAGACATTGATGTACTCTCTGGAAATATTGAAATATTTGTGAACCAACGTCTAGGAGCTACTGACAAAATCATTAATAATGAGCCCCTGCTTCAGTCCCTTATTCCACAATAAAATTCAACAATAATTCCTGGCCAAAATCAGACGGGAAAGTTACCAGTGTATCTCCAGCAACAGATTCAATTTGTACAAGACCATTTATCCCAACCTGATCTGGAGCTGTGTTCCGATTCCACAAATGACGCGATATACCATCTTCCATGTCATCTGTAAACTTAAACTGATAGCTCCCCTTTGATAGTTCAATTGGCAGGCGATAGCTTGTACTATCTTTAAACTCATTCTGGTCATACCATATCATTCCTGTGGCATCACTAATGGCATATTTATTTTCTGCTACTCGGCCAAGATTATTTGTCTGGATGGATAATATAAGCTCTTGTGGTAAAGATTGTGGTTTCTGAAAATGAGAAATCAAATCATTATTTGCTGGGTATTTATCTACTATCCCTTTGGATGTGAGCACCTCAACCTCAAAAACACCCGATTCCTTCATTTTCTTCCAATGCAATGCAGGTAGTGTTATCTCAGTCGACTGGAGAAACTCCAGTTTTCCACTCCAACGGTATTTTTGCCTTCTTCGCCCTCGAATACCGTATTGAACAGATAACTCCTTTAGATCAAATCTCCCACGATTTTGAATGACAATCAATGGATTGCCACCACTAGGGTTCATCCTTGAGTATATATCTTCCCCATTAGGGACAACAATATCTACCACAGCTACGTCATAATTGAAATTTGGTGGACCATAACTGAAAAGTTGATGACTCATTCTGAAAGTGCCTTCTTTTTCACCATTTTCTCTAAAGGGCTCAATATCATAATCCAGAGTGATGGTGTCACCAGGGGAAACTTTTGGTGTGATCTCAAACTCATATTCATCCACCTTTGTACCCGGGCACCAGCCAGCTCTATCAAATGGCCATGTCCCACCCTGGGGATAAATGGGATTATTGCCACAATCTTTCCAAACATTCCACCTGTATGTCTCCCATCCATTCAATCTGTAAGTGTGAGTTTTACTGTCCCACTCACAACAATTATCAGGACCTGCATGACCATGTCCTGATATAGTTGCCTTTAACCGAAAGGCGACTGCCTCTTTTGATAAAACAAGATCCTGCAGTTTTAATAAACTATCAGTGGCCAGATACTCATATTTATATTCCCCATAAGGATATACATTTTCAACAGAGATTACATCCCTGGTAGGGTTTCCCTTGACAAATAAAAACTCCAAGTTGAGCAATTCTTGATTGTTGCCTGTGATTAGTTCCCGCTCACCGCTCAGTAATGGTGCATACTCTGTAATGTCATAAACCCATTCCCAGCCTTTCTCACCACCCAACTCCAAGCGCTTCCCATAGGGTGTAACAAAAGATCCAAGTGTGAATACCTCAACACTATCTCCTTGCGGCACTTCAATAAAAGTGTTCCAGATGTAATCCCATTCCCCACAGGGATATTTATCCCCTGCTGTAGCTGAATCACACTTTAATGTTTGAACCATGAGTATTTGTGACCATTGGGTATCATCATCGGGAAGTTCACCATCGCTTTATACTGAACATTCCAACCGACAGGGCTAGGGTTCTTAAAGGTGATTGGATTAAGCCTCAAAGTATCTCCGGACCAAGTTTTACTTGCAGCCGAAGAGAGGAATAGTGATATCCCCACAATAGATAAAACACCTCTGTTGATAAAACTGCTAAAACTCATTGTGTATACCTCAGTATGATGCCTATCCACCCCATGTATCGCTCAAATAGAAACCGCCTCACTATTTCCCGTGGTACTTCATGGTAATAGAGAGGCGATTAATTGTATGCCGTTTTATGAAAGATATTATCCCAGTTTGGCGACAACCTCATCATAATTTGGCTCATCAGATAAAACTGGAACCTGTTGTGTGTATTCCACTTTTCCATCGACACCCACAACAATGACAACCCTTGAAAGAAAACCTTTCATCGGACCATCAATCAACAGCAGACCATAGTTCTTACCAAATTCACCAGTCTCAAAATCTGAAAGGGTCTGCACATTCTCAAGTCCTTCTGCCCCACAAAAACGGGATTGTGCAAAGGGTGTGTCTCTTGAGATGCACAGAACCTTGGTATCAGCCAGCTTACCAGCCAGCTCATTGAAATATCTGACAGAAGCCGCACAGGTTCCCGTATCAAGACTGGGGAAAATATTAAGTACCAATCTTGAACCTTCAAAGTCTGCTAATGATACTCGAGCTAGATTTTTTGCTACAAGCTCAAAATCTTTTGCCTCACTTTCTACTTCAGGAAGTTCACCACTGGTATGGATGGGATTGTCTCTTAATGTAATAGTAGCCATATTATATATTCCTTATTAATGATTTATTCGTTTTGTATCCAGATAGGTCAATGACTGTATTGAGACCCACTCTTCATTTGCCTTCTTTGCGACGCCATCAATTTACTTGAACCTATTGTAGATCAAGCAATAATTCCCTAAGAGCTCTTTGAAGTTCAGCGTGGTCACTTACAAAATGTGAAGATTCACAATCCATTACTTCAGGATTTCCCAGTTCTCGACCTCTCCTGGGACAACGCGAAAGAGCGGATGTGGATCAATTGAATCAAATTGTGCGTTAGAATGATATTTGTCTGCATCTCTCACCTGGAGTTTACTCATTAAGTGCTTCCACTCATATTCCAGTTGTCCCTGGGTAACATCGAGAAATCCGACTTCAAAATTCCTGTCTATTTTGCTTGAGTCGAAATGATAGGCCCGATTGACAGATTCCTCGTGAACCTTCGCAAGATATTGATTGATGAGGTGATGTGGTGCAGGAGCTTTCTTAAAGCGATCCAATTGTGGATGATTCCGATATCCCCTGGTTTTGCCTTCGAGGACATGTTTTGCCAGTAAGGTTTCCCGCCAGAGGGCGACCAATCCTTTGCTATCCAGATACTTTGGATGGATCGACCATATTCTCAATTATTATTCTCCATCATTATCAGAGGATACGATAATTAATCCAAATAGATGGAATTTGAGCGCCAGCAACTGGGCGCTTTTTCTTAGGGTGTTCTTCGTCCAGAAGGTCGACGGCGCTTGGGTCGACTGCCACCACCACCGGAATTGGCAGGTTTTGACTTTTTCCGCAATCCATATGGCACGGCTGCATCTTTGGCCGCTACTTCAGGCTCATAATTCACAAATGGATGCTCTCTTACTATATCGATTTTTTGCTTGATCAATTTTTCGATATCACGGAGATAGGCTTTTTCTTCCTCATCACAAAAGGAAATAGCTATACCGCTGGCACCTGCTCTGCCTGTCCGCCCAATACGGTGAATATAGGTCTCAGAAATGTTTGGCAAATCATAATTGACTACATGAGATAAATCATCAACATCTATACCGCGGGCAGCAATATCGGTCGCAACCAACACTTTGGTCTCCCCGTTCTTGAAGTTTCCCAATGCTCGTTGACGAGCTGTCTGTGATTTGTTGCTGTGAATAGCTTCAGCTGAAACACCAGCCCGATCCAGGAGCTTGACAATTTTATTGGCTCCATGCTTTGTCCTGGAAAACACTAGAACTGATTCCATGGGCATGGTATTTAGCAAATGAATGAGCAGTTTTATTTTACCTGGCTTGCTGACAAAATATATCACTTGCTCAACCTTCTCCGCCGTGGTCTGATCTGGTGTCACAGATACCTTTTCGGGATTACCTAGAATCTTACGTGAGAGTGCCACAATATCCGGGGGCATGGTGGCTGAGAAAAACAAGGATTGACGCTTAGCTGGCAATAATGCAATGAGTTTTTTGATATCATGGATAAATCCCATATCCAACATTCTATCAGCTTCATCCAGGACTGAGTATTCCACGTCCTTTAAATTAATAAATCCCTGTCCAATGAGATCAAGAAGGCGTCCAGGGGTTGCTACAAGTACATCAATACCTCGTTGGAGAATTTTGGTCTGGGCACCCTGTTTTACGCCACCAAAGATGACGGTATTTTTGATGCCTGTATGTTTTCCATAGACGCTGAAACTCTCACCAATCTGTATAGCCAGTTCACGAGTTGGTGTTACGACCAGCGCTTTAATTCTCCGGTGTCCCCGTTGATCCTTTTGCTTTAGGTATAGGTGCTGTAGGATGGGAATTGCAAAAGCCGCTGTTTTACCTGTGCCAGTCTGAGCACAACCGAGAAGATCCTTTCCATGCAAAAGAATGGGAATCGATTGTTCCTGAATAGGTGTGGGATTTGTATAGCCTTCAGCACTCAATGCCCTGAGGATTGGGTCAATAACCCCTAACTGTTGGAATGTCATACTAGGCGATCACTTCTTACGACTTCTACGAGGGCTCGAACCGCTCTTTTTACCACGATCACCTCTTCGGCCGCCCTGACTCATTCCATACTCTTTTTGTTTGGAGAATTTTGTCTTTTTCGTTGGTAGGGGGGTTGGCTTGTCTGTTGACACTTCCAATTGAACTTTAACACCCTCATGTTCCTGACCATGCAATTTTTCAACGAGTTGATTTACAACGCCCTGCTCGATATCGAAGAAGGCAAACTTCTTCATGATCTCAATGGCACCTACATCGGCCTCATTTGAGTTTAGAGTTTTATTAATTAAACCAATTAAACGTGTTGGTGTCAGATCGTTTTTCATACCCAGGTTAATAAATAGCCTGGTAAAAGTTGTTTTTCGAGGACCTGGCTCTCGCTTGGTATCGGGTCTATCGCCACGTTTGTTTCTATCACGACTACTGCCATCCTGTCTATCACCACGTTCTCCCCGTTTGTTTCTATCACGTCGGCCGGGGCGCTCTCCTCGTTCCGGCTTGTCGCTGGCTGAAACATTAATATCCGCAGCATGCTTGTAATAAGTGAGGAAACGGTTGAACTCAGCAGACACAAAATGCTTAATGAGATCTTCGCGACTTAACCATTCTAATTTCTCATAAATGGCAGGCATAAAGGGACCGATCTGCTTATCGTCCACCTCGACCTTTTCAATTTTATCAATCAAAGAATACAACTGCTTGGAACAAATATCTTTGCCAGTAGGAACAAGCTCCTTGGTAAACTTTAACTTGAACTTGTTTTCTATTGATCTAATTTTTCCATATTCACGGGTGTGAATAATGGCAATAGAGATACCTTTTTTTCCGGCTCGTCCTGTTCGACCACTCCGATGGATATAGACTTCCGAATCGTCAGGCAGGTTGTAGTTCACCACATGGGTCAGATCGTTAATATCCAAACCACGTGCCGCCACATCTGTCGCCACCAAAATCTGAAGTTTTTTAGCCCGAAATCTACCCATGACCTCATCACGTTGAGCTTGAGATAATTCACCGTGCAAGGCATCAGCATTGTAACCATCGTGCATGAATTTGTGGGCAGTATCCTTGGTTTCTTGACGTGTCCGACAAAAAACGAGACCATAAATGTTTGGATTTGAATCAGCAATTCGCTTTAGAACTTCATATCGATTCTTAGCCTGAACCATGTAGTAAATATGCGTAACATTGACAGCGCCTGTATTCTGCTTGGTTGCAGCGATTTCAATGGGATTGTCCATATAGGTCTTGGTCATTCGCTGCACTTCTCTGGACATGGTCGCTGAAAACAGAAGGGTCTGTTTTGTGGCAGAAGTCTCAGCGAGAATGAAGTCTAAGTCTTCCTTGAAACCCATGTTGAGCATTTCGTCAGCTTCATCTAGCACGACTCGCTCAACATTACCCAGAAGCAGTCGTTTACGCTTGATCAAATCTTTAGCTCGACCAGGTGTGGCTACAACGATTTGTGCGGCTTTTCTCAGAGCCCTGATCTGGGTGTCGGAACTAGCCCCACCATAAACGGGAACAATCCCAATTTCCTTGATATTTTTAGCGTAATTATTCAAATCCTTTGATATCTGGATACAGAGTTCTCTGGTTGGGCAAAGGATAAGTGTTTGGGTTCTTTTATCTTCAGGTTTGGTGAGATGTACAGCGGGTAAGCCAAAGGCTCCGGTCTTTCCCGTTCCTGTTTGAGCAAAGGCCACCAGGTCCTGAGTTGAGGTTAATAAGTGTGGAATTGTCTTTTCCTGAATAGGGGTTGGGTTTTCAAAACCCAGTTTTTGAATAGCCTGAACAATGTCATCATTGAGGCCGAGTTGAGCAAAAGCATTCATCGTAGTAGTTTGATCCAATTAATATTTAGTATGTTGTTATTTTCATTTCGTTTAGTATAAACGAGATGCCTAGCGGGATATATACATATTATCCGGCCATCACAAAATGGGTAAATCAGGTAATAATGGTCAGAGATAAGGGTTTCGAGAGCCTAATCTTTTTATTTACAGGATAGTTGAACCATTAAATATACCAAAATAGGCACATTTAGGCGTTGGATAATTCGAAGTTGGCTAAGCGATAATCGATCTAAGCCCAGACAAAATTTATAGTGACTATTGATTCACTATCTCTTAATACTGGACAGGAACTCCTCAACTGCTCCCCAATAAATCTCATTACCTTTATTTTCCGGCCAAAGTGCCTTTGATCCGTGGTAGCCTTCTATTTCAGGTTTAAAGAAGGCCTTCGACTCGTGCTGAATTCTATTGAAAATACCCATCCTGGATGGGACTTCCTCACGCGAACAGGTTATAAACACTGGGCACTTTAGCCGCGAGGCATATTCAAGAATTGATTTGCCTTTCACCTCAAAATAGGTACCTGGCGAGAAGGCCAATACAGCTGACACATCCTCAGGATATTGGGTAGCGAGGACCAGTGCAAGAGAGGCGGAGTAAGAGCTCCCCCAGACAATAATATTTTGATCGGGGTATGTCTTTTTTGCATGAGCCAACAGAAGTTCTAAATCTGGATAGGCGTCAATATATTCAGTTCCCATTTCGAGTTTGGAAGCCTTGATATAGGTGTCATTCTTCACACCTTTAACTTTGTCACCAGAGCGTTGATCCATAGCGATACAGGTAAACCCCAATTCATTGAGACGAGGGGCAATTGAGCGGTACTCACCCCGACTAAACCGAGCTTGATGGAACAACAAAATAACTGATGCATCAGCTTGATCCACTTCATACACATCAGCTTTGATAGTCAATCCATCAGAAGTTTCTAATAAAATGGTCTCATAATTAGCTTCCTCTGCAGCACAATTGCTCAGGCCAAAACCAAGACCTATCAGGATTGATGTCAGCATTCTGTATTTAGATCTCATTGAAATTCCTTAACTCATTTTCGTTACTCCAGGAACTGGGGGGCTTTCCGATGTTTGGTTCCTTGTTCATAAGCATAGGCAATTCCCAGCAGGATAGGCTCACTCCAGGCTCTACCGAATATGGACACACCCCCTGGCAATTCATCCACTGGCGAAACATCCTCGATTTCAGGTTGACATGAGGAAACAAAACCAAATATAGACAGCATTACGATATGGATTAAAGCACGAATGGTTTTATGATATTTCGACCTCATTTTTCCCTTCTGTTAGTTCTTTCCCTTGTAATCTTCATTCGAATCAAGCTGAGTTTCGGCTGGCATTGATATTGCCATAGAGGGATCTCTGTACGATCTTTTCATAACTTGATTTTTGTTCCGCATCCTGCTCAATTTTCTGCATGGCATATTGCTGAATAACCAAGAGGGGTAAGACAATCTGTTTCCGTATTTCTATGGACTCCCGGGAAACAGCCTCTTCCTCCATGAGATGATCAAACCCGGAAATGAGCAACAACATCTCTCTCGAGAGGGTATATTCTTCATGAAGAATGTTCCAGAAATCCGTGTAGTCTGGATCTTTGGCTATATACCTGGTCAGGTCAAAATCACATTTGAACAAGGACATCATACTATTAAGCATGAGTGCCTTAAAATAGGGTACATCTACAAAGAGATGTTTCATCTCCTCAAGGTGTCCAGTATCTACCAGGGCTTTTATCGCGGCACCAACACCAAAATATCCTGGTACATTCTGCTTCATTTGACTCCATGACCCCACAAAGGGAATGGCTCTCAAATCATCTAACTCCAGGTGTTTTTTCTGGCCCCTTTTTACCGGACGACTCCCGATATTGGCTTCGACATAGTAGGGTAACGTACTTTTGTTTTCAAGGTATGGCATAAACATATCATGATGCTTCAAGCTCACGTATTTCTCATAACTTGTTGTGGCCAGGTTCTCAAGAAGCGCTCTCGCATCAGAAGATATCACAATATCTTTGTCATTAATGAGGTTGGATAAACCAGCCGTAAGTAATTGTTCACAATTGTAGGTGAAATGTGCCTTGGTGCCATAACGACTCGTGATGGTCTGTCCCTGAATGGTCAGCTGAATTTCATGTTTGGCGATCTGCTTGCTCTGAGAAGCATAGAATCGATGCGTTTTCCCTCCTCCACGGGCTGGGGGACCACCTCGACCGTCAAAAAAGATGGCTTTGATGTCATACTTTTGACATAACGCGCTGAGGATTTCCTTGGTTTTGAAGATAGCCCAATTGGCTTGAAGAAAACCTCCATCCTTGGTCCCATCAGAGAAGCCAAGCATGACGGTTTGCTTGTCCTTTCTATGGGTAAGATGTCTGCGATATTCGGGGATATTAAACAGCGCTTCCATAATATTTGCCGAATGTTCCATACCGTCCATGGATTCAAATAGAGGTACGATATCAAAGGGAAGCATCTCCCCCCTCCATCCGCACCACTTGAAAAGAGCATATACAAAAAGTACTGAAAACACATCTTCCGAATTACTGATAATGTATCTGTGACAGCCTGCCACGCCATTCTTTGACTGAATATCCTTCAAAGAGCAAATGGTTTTCAGCGTATCTTTTACAAGGGGATCCTCAAACAGGGTGACATCAAGCAAAAGATCCTTTTGGGTGAGAATTGATATCAGTTCCTTTCGATTAATTTCTTCAAGGCTGGATATGATCAGTCCTTCTTTTTTCAGGATGGCTTCAACCGTTCTGTAGTGAACGGGGTGTTCCTGACGGATATCCAGGGAGGCGAAGTGGGAACGGAAGATTTTCACCTTGTCTATCACTTTGTCCAAATCATCCAGATATAATCCGTTGTACTTTTCAGTGACAGCTGCTCTGACCTGGAGAAGCGGTTCTAATATTTCAGTATAAGGGACCCCTTTTTCTGAGTCGTATGTGGCTTTGTAGAGCCTACTTTTCAGGACCCCAATCACTTCATCAACTCCCTTGAATGTCAATTTCAATGCGAGACGTTTCACATCCCAATAGTAGCACTTCATGAGGCTCATTCTGAGGTCATCAGCAACTTTCATGGTGGTCTTGGCAGTTACAAAGGGATTGCCATCACGATCGCCACCGGGCCAAAATCCCAATTGAATAATATCGGGATTGTCAAAATTGCCATGACCCAACTTGTTTTTTATATCCCCATAGAGATCCCCGATAGCATCATAGAACACATATTTCAGATAGTAGGTCAAATTTTGCGCTTCTTCGAAAGGTGTCGGCTTTTTTGAGTTCAACAGGGAGGTCATCCCAAGCTGCTGCAAAACAAGGTCGATATGATTAACATCATTCTTTTTAATCATCTCGTGGAGGTCACCAATGATATTCAAAACAGCCTGGGGGTAAAATTGAGTTGGATGAGCTGTAAGGACTATCCGTGCTCTAAAACTTGAGAGCATTTCTAGAAATTCCTGGCTCTTATTTCTAGTGTTCATGAGGGTAAAAAAATCAACCAGTGACAGATCAGAACCATGTTTTTGAATCTGTCCAAACGAAGCATCCTCCACACTATCAAAAAGCACGACTTGACGCTCAACATAGCGGATAACATTGAACATGAAGTCAATCTTCTCTGACTCCTGACGAACACTGGTGTGAGTAATGAAAAACGACTCCATGATTTCCAGGGGGTCCAAGCCCTCTTCTAAGCCCTTCCTGGAAAACTCGTATAATAGAAGTATTAGCAGGCCTACGTTTCTTGATGCGCCTGCAGGGAGGTTCAGAAACAGGCTATTATAGATGTTAAACTTGTTTTTAACCCACTTTTCAAAAGCCTGTATGCGTAGGGGCTGGTTGATCATATCACTTCGCAATTCTATTTTTTGAGTACCCTCATCATCACCCATAGTCCATAAGTTGAAAGGTGAGGGTATAAATTATTATTCTATCTTATTATAGCCAACCCAGTCCAAAACCAAAGATGAGAATAGCAAGGATATCAATACCCCAAATAGTACCGACAGTCATAAGCTTTTTCTTCATATCAGGCATATCGAAAACCCAAAATGCCACGACGAAAAACGTGAGATATCCAAAGAGGAAGATGAGCCAGGGAGTATTAGCATCCCAGTAAGCCCAATCCCATGTGAGTGCATCTACAGCATTCAGGAATATTTCAACGATGACGCAAAAGATGGAGCCGGCTACTGCAATAAACCATCTATTGGGAATACCCAGTATCTTATCCTCTTTGTTGGGGAGTAATAATTTTGACCATATAATGCCGGCGACAGCAAACATAAACATGATTTCAATATTGAGCCCGATAAGAATTAAATATGCAGTTTCACCTGGTGCGCACCAGATCGGTGCCCAACCAGCCAGCTCAAATATCACCGAATTCATGATCTCGTTGAACCAGTCCATTCCCCAGAAAGCCAAACCGGCCAACACCAGGGTATAGTTCTTTTTCTCCATCTCCACGGCATAGATGTAAAACACAAACGCCAGAAGTGGAATCACATACCATTGAAAGTTTGAACCATCACGCAATATGGTCATTGCCTGTTGTGAAAAATCGCTGGGCATAATGCCTCCCATCATTTATTTATTTGAGGGCAAATTAATCTCTCAGGAAGAAAGAAAAAGTATTAGCTGTGCTCCAGTGGCAACTTCTGGTTTGGACTTTACAAAGAAGGCTACGACTGCACTGGTTACTATGCCCATGATGGGAGCACTCATCGTGCTGATAAAAAGATAGTTCTTGATATTGAAATAAGCTTCAGCTTCTGCCTGCGTCGTGAGACCATTGGCGACACCATAACTGATGGCATTGGAGAAATAGTCAGGAGTGATGACATAAGCAGTAAGGAGTTGGCCAATTGGACTCAATATCCCCACAATAACTGAAATAATGACGCCACTTATCAGACCTTCTTTATAGGTCATTTCGCCACCAAAATCGCTGGCACGCTTGTCCCTCAAAGCAAACACATATACAGCAATTGCCACAATGGCAAAGAAGTTTGTATAGGTCGCGTGCTTATCGATATGCGTACTATGTAATCCCGCGAGACGATCAAGGAGCATCCAGACCAGGGTCAAACCCATAAAAATGAGACCTCACTTTATCTCAGTTTCAAATTTGTTCACGTCAATGCCACCTTCATCTTTCCTATTGCCTTGAATGAATACATGACTTTTGTAGTCACCTTTCAATATCTACAGAATCAGGATAAAATACAAGATTGATTAAACTTTCAGTTTTGGATTTTAATGGGGTTAGGTTCTACCTGTTGCGTACCAACCTATTCAAAAATGTTGATTTCAAGGGCTCAATGGCCATGAGTGCTTTCACAGGGCTAGTCTTTTCCAATAGGCTAAGCACACGTCCGAGCGTCCTGTGGCTAAAACCATCATAATCATAGAAAATCAAGTCAGAGAGTTTCCCTCTTTCAATAGCCATGGCAGCATATTTATCAAAACTGCTTTCTGGCGTATAAATTCTTTGTGGTCGTGCCTTCATGGTAGCTGCACCTGTGGTGCAATAGGTAGGACAGACACCACAACCCAGACAGACTTCTTCATCTCTGACAGCTTTCTGCTTTTTGCGACCATCCTTCTCATACTTCACCATTTCAATGGCATCAACGGGGCAGGCTGATTCACATTTTCCGCAGCCCGTGCAGGTCTCTTCATCGATTTCAACGATCCAACTGGAAGACACGATGACATTATTCATATCAAAGGTTTTGATGGCTTCCATCATTCCACAGCAGCACCCGCAGCAATTACAGATATAACTCAAATCATTTTGAACATTGTCCCCGGTTTGAGCTAACCCGGCTTCTTTGCTCATTTCCAGAAGGTGCATGGATTCAGACACGGATATGTGTTGCGCCAAACCATTATGGACCAAGACATCAGCAGCCCCTCCAAAGGATAAACAATTGTTCTGTTCGTGATCACAGGCTTTTCCAAGATGCTCCGCCTTATGACGACACGCGCACAAAGAAACTGCATGCGAGCTGGCATTTTTAACCACATGAGATGCTCGATCATAATCCAGGATTTCAATATGATCCCCCTGAGGTAGAGATTCTTCACGAGGCAGGGAACGACCCACCTGAGTCTGCGCTTGAAAGACGGCTCGGCTGAAACGATCATTCTCCAGCATGTATTTTTCAAACAACTGGGCAATCTCTGCCATGGGTGCATCAGGTCTGGAGCGCATAAATGTGTATTCAAAAAACCCAATAACCACAGGTGGCAGGGCAACATAACGCCGACCCTTGCGCTCTATGTCAACCACCAGTCCGCGATGGGCTAAATCTTGAATTTGGTCATTCAGCTTCTCCTCATCGACCCCAAGTTTTTCCGCCAACTTTGAGGTTCGAGTCGGAATCGTAGGGAAACGTCGTACGAGTTTGGCTTCGTCAGGAGTAAATAGCAATTCCAATATTTTGGTAAAGGTGGGTGAAGCAGGTGCACCGGTTAAATGGCGATCAAAGCGTTCCTGGAGGAGACGGTAGTCTCTGTGCTCGCTGACAATATGTCCCATAGAATCCTCGAATTGAATTAGCAAATAATATAGGTGCTGAGAGCAATAATTTGTGCCCTGTTTTTATTTGAAAGAGCTTGGCGATGGGAGACCTAATACTATATTGCTTCACATGAGAGCTGGCATTCATGTGACCCCCAAAAAAAACCTCTTTTCCGACCTCTCAAAAGCACCTTCCTTGGTAAGTTTTGTCATAAATCGCTGGAAACTCCGGAAACGTTAGGCCATGCATTTCAAGGTGGAAAATATCAGTCCCAACGCTTTCACTCTGGCACTGGCACCACCAGCAAAACTGACACCCCCCAATCCGCAGCCATTAATAAGTATTATTTGAGGACATTATGGAAGCTCATCAAGCCAAACATATTATTGTAACAGGAGGTGTCATCTCCGGTCTTGGAAAAGGTATTGCTGCTGCTTCTTTGGGGATGCTGCTCGAACTGAAGAATAAGAAAGTTACTATACAAAAGCTTGATCCATATTTGAATGTGGATCCTGGAACCATGAATCCATTTCAGCATGGCGAGGTTTTTGTGTTAGATGATGGTACGGAAACTGACCTGGACCTAGGACATTACGAACGTTTCATCAATGTGAATATGACCAAGGCCAACAACAGTACTGCCGGTAGTATCTACTATGAAGTATTAGAGCGGGAGCGTCGTGGAGACTACCTGGGTGGCACGGTTCAGATCATCCCCCATGTAACAGATGAGATCATCAATCGTATTAAGAAGCCAGAGGGTATTGACCCTGATTTGGACATCGTCATCACTGAAATTGGCGGCACCGTTGGTGATATCGAAAGTCTCTCTTTCCTGGAGGCTGTGCGCCAGTTCCAACAGTCCCGGGGCCACGAAAATGTGATCATTCTCCATGTTACGCTTATTCCGTATGTCGAAGCCAGTGAAGAGTTGAAAACAAAACCCAGCCAACATTCCGTTATGCGATTGCGCGAGATTGGTTTACAACCGGATATACTGTTCTGTCGTACCCAGTATGAGTTAACCGATGATGTTCGTCAGAAGCTTGCACTTTTTACCAATGTGAGACCTGAGGCAGTCATTCAAGGCATGGATGCCAAATCGATTTATGAAGTTCCATTGCTTCTACAAAAAGAACATCTCGCTGGTATAGTCATGGAGAAGCTCCAATTAGAGAATGTTGAATCTGATACCTCGCAATGGGAAGAGTTTGTCCATCATATCCTCAATCCTGAAGATGAGATCACGGTTGCCGTGGCTGGTAAATACACTGCCATGGTTGATGCCTACAAAAGTATCATTGAATCCTTTGTACATGCTGGGGTGGAAAACCGCTGTAAAGTAAATATTGAGTTTATTGAAGCTGAGGATCTGGAATCAAAAAACCGCCTGTCAGAGATCCTGGATCATGTCCATGGTGTACTTATTCCCGGTGGCTTCGGGTCACGCGGTATCGAAGGGAAAATTAAGGCAGCCCAATATGCCCGCGAGAACAAAGTCCCCTATTTTGGACTTTGTCTTGGGCTTCAAGTAGCTGTCATTGAATACGCCAGGAATGTCCTGGGATTAAAAGATGCGGATTCCGAAGAGTTCTCTGAAACAACCTCCCATCCCGTCATTCATCTTATGCTTTCCCAACACCATGTTACCCATAAGGGTGCCAGTATGCGTCTGGGCGCATATGACTGTGTTTTAAAGGGGAATACGAAAGCCTTTGAAGCCTATGGAGAAGGAAATGTCTCAGAGCGACATCGACATCGTTTTGAGGTCAACAATGATTACCGTGAGCAACTGGAAGCATCGGGGATGCTCATTTCCGGGACTTCTCCTGACAATGAGTTGGTTGAGATGGTGGAGATCAAAGACCACCCATGGTTTGTTGCGACACAAGCTCATCCTGAGTTTAAATCCAGAGTAGCCAAGACACATCCTCTCTTTAAAGACTTTGTGAAAGCTGCCCTGACCTTTAAAAACAAATAGGCTACTTTTTACTCGCATTGAAAACCTGGCACTTTTGCTTGATGAAGACTGCTTGTTAAAAAAGAAGTTTTTTCACTAAATATTTTTAAATTTAGCCCCTGAACAGCTAACCCTCTCTCAGCCTAAACAATCATCGTGTGTCAATTGACACCAAATTTCGCTTATCAAAAATGGGAGTTCACCATGCAAGCAAAACCTGTCACGAGTTCAGGACATCGACAGAGAATTAGAGATCGATTTTTCCAAAATGGAATTGAATCCTTCCACGATTATGAAGTCCTGGAACTTTTACTCACCCTGGCAACACCTCGAAAAGATATGAAGCCCCAGGCTAAGGAATTGATCCGACGATTTGGAAGCTTGGCCGGAGTGCTGGAAGCACCCACCTCAGTTCTACTGGATGTAAAGGGCATGGGACAGGCCAATGTTTTCGCCCTTAAACTTCCCCATGCTGTCGGTCGTAGGTATTTGTTTGAGCAGACACAGGGCAAGGACTACTTGCGATCCAGCAAAACGGTGAAGGACTATCTCACCCACAATCTGCGGGAGAGAAACCGGGAGATTTTCATGGTCATTTTTCTGGATGGTCAGAACCAGATTATAAAAATGGAAGAGCTTTTTGCCGGCTCCCTCACCACTTCTGCTATCTACCCAAGGGAGGTTATCCAGAAGGTGTTAAGCTACGATGCAGCCAGTGTCATTCTGGTACACAATCATCCTTCTGGCTCTCTCACTCCATCGGGTAGTGATAGAGCAGTCACCAAAAAATTGCAGGTGGCTCTCGCTTCTATTGATGTGGAAATATTGGATCATCTGATTGTTGGAGGGAATGACTTCTTCTCATTCGCTGATCATCGGCTTCTATAAATGCCACTATCTCATTTGCTCATTCTGGGCGTAGCGAAGCCTGTCCGCCGTTGTCAAGCTACTTGCGGATGGTGAAAATCTTGATCCCTGACAATTGTAAATGTGGGCTTAGTCTTCTTGCTCTTCTCTCAGGATGATATCTGATTCCAATTCAGGGTGATCACCCCTGATATCAGCGTAAAACTCTCTTACTTTATCCATGTCTTTCTTGATATCACCAGACGGAATGAACGATGGACCTGTACCAGCTATTTTACGGGCAAAATCTACATAACCCAGCAAAAGTGGGACCTGGGCTTTATACCCCATATGATAAAACCCTGATTTCCAATGATCCCTTTTGGTTCGCGTCCCCGAGGGAGCTATAGCAATAATTAAGTTCTCATTTGCTGCAAAATGATCAGCTATCTGGTCAACCACACCGTGAGTACTGCGTCTATCGATAGGGATGCCACCTAACCATTTCATGAAACCACCAAATGGTTTTTTGAATATGGTGTGTTTGCCTAACCAGGAAATCTTTATACGCATGATGAACATGACTCCCAGCAAATGAATAAAATCCCAATTACTGGTGTGAGGTTCGCAAATGAGGATGAATTTTCCCTGTGGAGACAATTCCCCTTTAAACTTCCATCCCGTAAATCGAAACCAAGCTTTACCCAACATCAATTTGAACAGGCCAGAGCGTTTGTTTTTCTTCATAATTTATATTTCCAGATCCTTGTTCCGCATTGATCGACCTGCCAGATAACCCGTTGACCAACTTGAGGTCAAATTATAACCACCGGTTTCCCCATTCACATCAATAACTTCACCAGCAAAATACAGGTTTGAGGCTAATTTTGACTCCATTGTTATTGGGTCTATCTCCTTTAGTGAAACACCACCAGAAGTCACAATGGCATGGTCATATGAGTCGTGCCCAATGACTTGCATGGGAAATTCTTTCAATAACATTCTTAAACGTTTCCGTTCTTCACCTGTGACCTGATGTAATTTTTTGTACGGATCCATTTCCAGTAAATCTACAAATAGATCGATCATTTTGAGTGGCAAAAGAGATTTTAGCAAACTTCTGAAATTCTGCTTACTGTTATTTGATAATTCCCGAAGCAGCCGTAGATCTAATTTTTTATGATCCAGGGCTGGTTTGAGATCAATCTTGATATGCACTTCCTTCTGGGAGTCCAACATAGCCACCAGAGTTTCACTTAATGTTAGGATAATTGGTCCAGTTACACCTTTACGGGTGAACATCATTTCCCCAAACATTTCAGTTACCTTCTTGCCCTCATCCCAGACTGAAAGTGAAATATTGCGGAGGCTGACACCCATAGCTCGTTTGGCGATATCTCCTGCAGTGAGAACGGGCACGAGGGAAGGCGCTGTATCCACGATAGTATGCCCAAAAGATTTGGCCATTGAATATCCCTCACCTGTGGAACCAGTGGCTGGATAGCCCAACCCTCCTGAGGTAATACAAACCTGATCTGCCAGAACTTGAATTTCACGGCCACCTTTCATAACGGTCAGAATAAAATGACCGCCATCATCCCTGGTGAGGCTTGTTACATGAGCTTTCATGGCAATAGGTACTTTTAGCTCCCTCAATTTTTCTTCAAAGGCTTCAACGATGTCTGTAGCTCGATCGCTTTGTGGGAAATAGCGCCCCCCCCTCTCCAGCTTAGTGGGAACACCCATTTCATTGAGATAATTCAATAAATCATGATTAAAGAACTGGGAAAATGCATACTTGAGGAAGCGCCCCTTTTTGCCAAATCTATTCAGAAAGCTCTGCATGCTCTCTTCATTGGTGATGTTACACCGACCCTTACCTGAAATGCGCAATTTGATGCCTGTTTTGTGCATTTTCTCAAGGATAACAATACTATGATGAGGGTTTTTTGCTTCAACACCTGCAATCATCCCTGCTGGACCCGCACCAATAATGACCGTATTATAATGGGATTCTAGCATCACAATTTATTTTGTTTTTACCTTCAGCCAGGTTGACGACAATATCCCGTAGACAGCAAGATCAATAAATTGATCCCATTTAAGTGCATGCTGTTTGAGAACACCCTCTTGTTCCATACCAATTTTCTGCATAACACGACCTGAGGCAGGATTTCGAGTCATATGACTCGCATGAATCTTATTTAAATGCATCTCCTCAAAGCCATATTTGAGCACAGCATTTGACGCTTCTGTTGCATATCCTTTTCCCCAGAATGGAGCTCCAACCCAGTAACCCAGATCGGCTCGATTAAATCGTTTTGTAACTGTGAGACCCACTGCACCCACCAAAGACCCCGATTGCATTTCGATCATGGCAAACACAACCCCCTCACCCGATTCAAAGTCCTTTTGATGGCTTTCCATCCAGGTCTCTGCCATACCGTCCAGATAGGGATGAGGAATATTAAGTGTCATTTCGGCAACTTCGAAGGCACCGGCTAACGCTTGTATTTCAGAGGCATCAGCGGGTTGGAAACCCCGGAGTAAAAGACGTTCAGTTTTTATTTCCGGATAGTTCTCCATGGGGTTTATACCACCTATCTAGCCCTGTTTATACAAGTATTTCTCTACAAAAAATCCTGTATTTCCGTTTTGAACTCATTCACCAGAGAGGCTGCAATCGTCTTGCTTGATCCCTCTGCAAAAATTCGAATAATGGGTTCCGTATTGGAAGCCCTGAAATGAACCCAGCGATCCTTCCAGCTGATTTTTACTCCATCCTCGAGATTGGGAAGCAGGCTGGCGTATTTTTCAGCAAGTGAATCTAGAATATCTGCAGGTTGATACCCCTGAACATTGATTTTATCCTTCACCATTTCATAGCGGGGAAGATCATCAGCGATCTCTCGAATTGATTGTTTTGTTTCAGCCATGAGGGAGAGAATTAACCCTGAAGCAACTAGTGAATCACGACCAAGATGAGATTCTGCCAGAATCACTCCGCCATTGCCTTCTCCACCAATAAGTGTATCCTGTTGTTGCATTTTTCTCGCGACATGGATTTCACCAACAGGTGTGCGTAGGACCTGACGACCATAACGTTCAGCCAGATCATCCAGAGCCATGGTTGAACTCAAATTCGTCACCAGGGGTCGGCGATCATCTTCAGCAGCATGACGTAAGGCGTGATAGGCGGCGAGAACCAATGTGTATTCTTCTACCAGGGGATTTCCAAAACCATCAATAACAGCCAGTCTGTCAGCATCAGGATCTGTAGCAATTCCAATATCTGCGCCAACACGGCTCACAGTACTTCTCAATTCCATAAGATTTTCAGGCAAAGGTTCCGGGATATGAACAAAATTTCCATCATTGTCACAATTGATAGGGACAACTTCACAACCGATACGCTCCAGGAAGGCTGGTAGAGCTTCAGAACCAGCGCCATTGATAGCATCAACAACAATTTTGGGATGCAACTCGCGAATAGCTTCCACATTTATCAGATCCAGAGCCATGACATTTTTAATATGCCGTTCAAGTCGATCATCCAACTTGGTTACTGAACCACTTGGTTCTGCCACCAGTGGACCGGCTGATGTTACCTTCGCCAATTCGATTTGGAGCTGTTTGTGCTCATCAGAGTCCAGAAACAGACCTTCATCACCAACAAATTTCAGCGCATTCCATTCGATGGGATTGTGACTGGCTGTCACAATAATACCACCCCTGGCATGGAGGTCTTTCACCATGAGTTGAGCTGTTGGAGTCGGGCAGATTCCACAATCAATTATTTCGCAACCGAGTTTGCTGAGCGTCTCTTCCACCACACCCTTGAACATTTCACCTGAAGGTCGACTATCCTGTGCGATGACAATTCGCCCCTTGCCCATCAGCTGGGCAAAAGCTCTGGTATATTTTTCCACGACTTTTTCATCGAATCCATCATCGATGATGCCCCGAACTCCTGAGATTCCTGAAATTAAGATTGGCATGTTTCCTCCTTGAGAGATACTACTGATTTAGATCAGTTTGTATCCGTATAAATGTTCAATGGTCGTTTTTCCAAGAGTGAATGGTTTGGTATCCTCAAAGATAAATCCTTGACGGTTATACCATTCAATGGCAGGTAGGTTGTCCACCATGACACCTAACCATACACGATCAATATTGTAGTTATTTTTAGCAAGCTGAATTCCGTATTCCATCATGCGCTTACCCAGCTTCAACTTTTGGAATTGTGGCAAGACGTATAGTGATGTAATGAAAAACTGAAGGTCCTGTTGATTCCAGTAGGTTTTGCTATACCCCACGATAGAATCATCGACCAGCGCCACACACCCATCCACTACTTTGGAATCATATAGATTTTGAAGTTTTTGGAGGGCATAGTACGAGTCATGGAAATCTTTCCGATCATCTTCTGGCACGAATCCCCCGTAGGCATCTGCCCAGGTATCCCACGCAACCTGCTGAATAGAGAGTAAATCAGATCGGCGCCAGTGGCGGACTTCATTCATGAGCGAAAGCTTGCTTTAAACAATGCATAGGCTAACCATGACCAACCTGCTATAAAAGCAATGCCACCTATGGGTGTAATGGCACCAAAATATTTTTTTTCGCTGAGGGCCAGGATATACAAGCTTCCTGAAAACAGCAAGACACCAATGATGATCGTGTAACCAACAATATTCAGTTCTTTGGCTGTCATATAATTCGAGAGACTTGGCAGCATCAGGAGTAAGAGAGAGTGTATTGCCTGGTAGAAAACCGCCTTCTCCCAGATGCCTTGGCCATAGCTATCTAAAATGGATTTAAGTGCATGCGCCCCAAAAGCGCCTAAGGCAACCGTCAGGATTCCAAATATTGCCCCAATAAATGCAAAAAAAGTTGCTGACATCATGCCTCTATATCCCTGGCTCGTTTGCGTCCGCGTAAAAAGTATTGGAAGAAAATAGAGCCTCCATACATTCTGCGAACGGTCATTGCAACATCCTGAGGCTTGCGCTTTCGGCCTGCTTCCTGGTGTTTCTTAATAAGCAGAAAGGGGTGAATGAGATTCCAACCGATTGATGCGGTGATTGCAGCCATCCGCTTCCAATCTCTAATCAGGGCTGAGAAGACAAAGGCAACTCCCTCAAGTACGATCCGAACCGGTAAAATGGCAGCGAGATAGGGAAAGGGATAGTTTTTCACAATCATCATGAGGTTGTTGCGATGATTTAAATATTTTTTCTGGTATCGATCTGGTGGCAAGGTCCATCCCGAATGGTGAAATATTCTGGATTGAGGAGCATTCACAACCCTCCAACCGGCATTATGGAATCGCCAGCATAGATCTATCTCTTCCATATGGGCAAAAAAATCTTCATCGAATAAACCCACATCCTGAAGTGCTGTAGCTCGTATTAGGAGAGCAGTCCCACTGGCCCAGAAAATATCTCGTGGTGTATCGTAGTGACCATCATCGGTTTCTCTGGTGGTGAAAATTCTTCCTAAAGCATAGGGGAAGGCCAGGATGTCCATAAGCCCACCTACCCCACCGGCATAATCAAAGACTTCAGGGTTTTGGGCAGACATGATTTTAGGTTGAACAGCGGCAATTTTTGTATCCGACTCCATTTGCTCAACCAGGGGATTGATCCAATCTGGGTCATGAGTTGTATCATTATTCAGAATAAGGTAGTAGTCAGAGTCAACTTCTCTTAAGCCAACATTGCATCCACCTGCAAACCCAAGATTTTCTGAATTTTCAATCACCTTAACGCCAGGAAATTCTCGATGCATGAAGGCGACACTATCATCTGATGAGGCGTTGTCTACTACAATAATTTCAAGATGATCATATTGAGAAGCTTCCAGTGAACGCAGACAGGGTTCCAGAATTTCAATCCCATTCCAATGAGGGATAATTACCGATACTTTAGGGCTCTGGTTTTGTTGCGATGTCATAGCTTGAAAGATACACTGAGTGGACAGAGATTCAAATCACTGAGGATTTAAAAATGACCTGGACCTATAGGAATATTCAACTTAAACAAATTGGGAAGTTAAGATCCAAGCGCCAAGACTTTCTTTCTAAGACAACAGAAGTTCCCCCGAAACCTGAGATAAAAAGTCTTTATAGTGTTGTTGAGTAATA
>CAZDVD010000022.1:38700-41199 GCA_964508765.1 uncultured Lentisphaeria bacterium | reverse complement strand
AACATCAGATATCAAATATCAAAGTTGTGGTGGTAAAACAGCAAGTTAACAAATATTTGATGGAGGTTAACCAGTCTGTTCAGCATATAACCAATGAATTTGGAAAATATCGACAGAATACTGGAGACAACCAAAAAAACCTGACTCAACTGGAGGGTATATTGACCTCTATAAATAGCGACCAACAGGGCCTTGAAGCCACGATAAAAGAATTTGAAAAAGAAGTGGGTGATGAACCCATGATCTGGTCAGGTCCAGGCATGCAATCCCATTCAATTCTTGGAGATATGAAAGAACTGGGTGAAAAAATATCAGCTCAAGGAAAAGAATTTAATAAACTGGCCAGTCGCCTGTAAGCGTTACTCTAAAAACAGCTTTCTGATTTTCTGGACCAACTTCTTTAAGGGTCTACCCTCAATCCGATTAGGATTGTTGATATTCTTGCGCACCGAATCAAACCCGATGACAGGAGTTTTAACAATTTTATTCAACAGAAAATAGGCCTTGAAGGCATCAAAGTTCTGTCTCAATAATACATCTTTGGATCGCCTATTGTCATAAGGGAGAAGCAATGCTTTCATCTTCTCAACACTGGATGATTTGATCATGTAAGCGAAGTGACCGGAATTCACGCTCTTTCCTTCTGACTTCCGTGGTGATCCAAAAATGTCGTTCACGGGATCACAATCCAACTTATGCCATCCCAGCCAAAGCATGTCCCAGTCATCTGGAATATCATCCTGTTTGATTGCAGCAAGATCTTTGGGGAAACCACGACCAAAAACAGCATCATCCTCAAAAACCAAGCCCACCTCGCACTGGGGATCGTCAGCAACCTTTTCCCAAACATGGACATGACTCAACAAGGTCCCCAGACTTCCAGCCAACCTTAATTTGAAATCATCACTCAAATAACCACGCTTCTGATAATCCTGAATATCAACATCCAAGCCATAGAGAGCCGGAAACCATTCTACATCTATTCCAGCCTTTCTGGCATAGCGATAAAAGTTTTTTCGCCGCCCAGGGCTTCGTTCAAGACTGATGAGATATGCTTTATCATAGTGCATGGATTGTTTCCTCTGATGTAACGTATTTCAACGGAATCAAATATCCAGTCCTAATATTCATTCCCCGCAAATATTCCGTCTGATTTTACCTGCACTTGAGGAGATGATAGGTTGCAGAGTCCACCTCTCCAAAATTACTTTCTCCGCTTAATTGAGAGTCAATCAGATAAGATAAAATCACATGCGCATCAGTTTTTATCAAAGAAAATTTATCCTCCTATTTTTGCTCGGATTATTTACGATGAATAGTTGCGTCCATGTGCGTGTGGGCGACAAACATGCAGATGTTCATGCCCTTGTTGAGAAGGCCAATGCCAATTTCTATCTGGATGAGAGAATTTGGTATCAGGATATCCAGGCCGATGTAGAAGGGCAAACCATCATCCTTACCGGTGAAGCCTTTTATTCCATCCCTGTGAGAGGCATTGCACGTAAACTCAAGCGAGCTGGTTATCATTTTGAGTTGATTGATTCGGTACACTATCTCCCCGAATCCTTTACAGATGATCTGGCTTATGGAATTATTGTCCAACCCTATGTGATGGGTCGCTATAAACCGGTCGACAAAAAGCAGGAAGGCACAGAAATGCTCTATGGTGAGCCTGTACGACTTATCCGAGAAATGGGTAAGTATCTGCAAGTTTAATCTAGCATTGGTTATCTCGGTTATATTCCCAAAGACGCAGTACGGCGCGTAAATCTTCTGGAGTGGAATCGTTACCAAACAGGCAAGCAAGCCGTCTTCACTCAAGATGACACCCTGGATAACGGAATGGTGATCCTTCTGGGAAGTCGCCTCCCCTATCTGGAAAATGAGACACTCCTCCTGTCAGATGGAAGTGAGTTGACGCTTCCTCCTGAACACTACAAAGTGATTGACCCTGCTTCAAACCCACTGCGTCAGAATATTCTCAACTCAGCTCAACAATACCTGGGATTACCCTATGTGAGGGGTGGACGCTCTTCTGAAGGTGTGGACTGTTCAGGTTTTATCATGCAGAGCTATGCGTTGAACAATATCTATTTGCCCAGAGATTCGGATGAAATAGCCAATGTGGGTCGCATGGTTAGATATCCCGGATGGATGCCCTGCTTCCTGGAGATTTAATGTTTTTTGTAGGAAATCAACGCATGATTACCCATACAGGAATATATATGGGTGATGGCAAGGTCATTCATAGTCTGGGGAAAGGGGTGCAAATTCAGAACATGAATCCTGAAGATCCGGACTATTCAGAAAGCCTGGGGCGACAATTTGCATTTGCTAAACGCATTTTTGAATAAGAAACCAATACGGTCTGGTTTAGTTATTTTAATTCTGCTCCTCATGAGCAGAATGCTGTGCAATTGCTCAACACAAGGGGATAGCCATAGCATCATGACCTACAATATCAGGCATGGTGTAGGTATGGATCGAATTCTTGACCTG
>CAZDVD010000022.1:0-38600 GCA_964508765.1 uncultured Lentisphaeria bacterium | reverse complement strand
CATCATGACCTACAATATCAGGCATGGTGTAGGTATGGATCGAATTCTTGACCTGAAGCGAACTGCTCGCTCCTTTGGCATTCATCAGGCTGATAGTCTCGGGAAATTACTCAATCTGTTTTCTGTATTCGGTCGATCCATCGATTATGATGGTGGCCAATATGGCAACGCACTGTTATCAAAATATCCCATAATCGACTTTCGTATTGTTGATTTATCTACGGATAGTCTTTTGGATGGCAGAAGTGTCTTTTTAAGCCGGATCGACCTCTCTGGTGATACTATTCACCATCATGGGAACCCATCTCGGTTTAAGCCCGGAGGAGCGCCACGAGCAAGTCCAACGCATTATCGATGTGCTTCCATATGATGATAGATTGATCCTGGCTGGTGATTTTAATTTTGAGCTAAATACCCAGAACTATTTGGGTATAGTAAAATATTTGAGGGATGGTCTCATGGTATTAGACCAAGCACCTGCATCGACCTTTCCAGCAGACCATCCTGATCGACGTATCGATTATATTTTTATTGGTAAAAACATTGAAGTGGTAAAATCTGCTGGTTTTTATTATTCTGAGATCATATCTGCTTCAGATCACCAACCCCAAACCCTTCATTTCCGATAAATAAAAAGCGACGAACTCAGTCGCCGCCTCTAATCAATTGTTTTGGTTTGGATGGGTTATCGCGTCAGGGATCTCAATTTTTTCTCGAAATCCGAAAGGGCATCATCATCTAAATCGACTTCGATTTCTACTTCCTTTAGGGGAGCAACAGGCTCGTCTGGCTCATCAAAATCAGCACTAACTTGTGGAATCTCTGGAGCTGGCTCAGGTTCTGCAACAGGAGGCGCTGGCGCAGCCTTAGGAGCAGGCGCTGCTTTTGGTACTGGAGGAGCTTGGGGCTCAGGGCGGGGAGCTGAGGACAAAATATTATCCTTTGGAATCGGCTTGATTCCCTGTAACTGTCCTAGCATTGCCTTCACTTCTTCATTAAACTCGCTGACAGTCGCTTCCATACGACGCATCAATTCATCCATAAGAACCTGGCCATAATTTGAATCAATCCCATTCATGAGATGTCCAAGATTGTCTTTCAGGTATTTCGCTCTACTATCAGCATTCTTTAAATCGATGTCGCCCATTATTCCTCCGGTTCTAACAAAAATTGATTCTGAATTTAAAAGACCACCCTTGTCAAAGCAAGGGTGCATTCAGATTCTGAACTTTGACATGAGTTATTTCTTTCGGGGACTGTTCTTCCGAAAATAGCTATTTAACCAACCCCGCTGAAAATTCTCATAATTCCCTTTTTCTATCGCCCGACGTATATCCGCCATGAGGTCTTGATAGAAGGTCAGGTTGTGAATGGTAGCCAGGGTTTCAGCAAGGGGATCCTTGGAGAAAAATAGATATCTCAGGACCATGCGTGAATAGGTCTGGCAGGTATAGCAGCGGCAAGCTGTATCCAGAGGGTATTTATCCTTTCTGAAAACTTTGTCCATAATACGCAATTTACCCATTCTGGTAAACAGGGTTCCCTGTCTGGCATAGCGTGTTGGAATCACGCAATCAAACATATCGATTCCCCGTTCAACAGAAGCGAGGATATCCTCAGGTAAACCTACACCCATGAGATAGCGAGGTTTCATCGGGGGTAACAATGGCGTGGTGTAACCCACCACTTCTTTCAATAAATCGAGACCCTCACCCACGCTAACACCGCCAATGGCAAAGCCATCAAATGGAATATTGGTAATTTGCATGGCACTTTGTCGTCTCAGAGATTGGAAAATGCCTCCCTGGACAATTCCAAACATAAATTGGTGATCCTGAAGTGGATATTCACGACTGCGTTCAGCCCAGCGAGTGGTTCGCTCAACTGATTTCTGGATATATCCCTGAGGGGCTTTATAATCGACACACTCATCAAAAGCCATCACGATGTCGGAACCAAGATCACGCTGGATAGCCATGGATTGTTCTGGTCCGAGGAAGAGCTTTTCTCCATTTTCCTCAAATTGGAAGGTGACACCCTTTTCTGAAATCTCGCTACCCTCCATCGAAAACACCTGAAAGCCACCAGAATCAGTGAGGATGGTGCCTTCCCAACCCATAAAGCGATGCAAACCACCAGCCCGTTTTACAGTTTGAAGTCTTTCTCCCAGAGAGAGGTGATAAGTATTTGCCAGTACAACCTGCGCTCCTGATTCAGCCACATCACGCATGGGTGTGGATCTTACATAACCAGCCGTTCCCACAGGCATAAAGGTAGGCGTCTCAACTTTGCCATGCTCTGTGAAGAAATGACCTCTTCGGGCACCTGAAGGATCCGTGCGCGTGAGCTTGAATTTGATGTCTTTTTTACTCTCTACCATGAATCTACCCTCTCTAACAAATATTTCCTCACTTCAGAACTGCCTGTCTGACCTTGGACATGTGTCTGAATTTTCAGTGACACCATGGGACCACTTAGTAATAGATCCACTGCAAGATACTCCGAGGACTGCTCCTTGAGCCCACAAAAATCACCTAAAGTACTACCCTTAAAATTTTCTGCCTCATCCTCAGACAACAGAAGTTCACATCCTTCAAGACGTTGTGGAGTCCGTGTCGAATCAAGACTATATATTTCAATGAGGATTTGTTCATCCTCAAAATCATTCAACTCAATCAAATATCGGGGCAATGAATCTACTCGTATTATCAGTGTGTTTTTGCCATACGTTTCTTGAGCAGGTTCAACCTTTATTTTTACTTCGGGATGCTCCGATTGGAATCTATCAAGTTGATAATCACCGGGATATGTTTGAAGTATCCATTCTGCTGGGGTCTTGCCCTGATGTTTCTCAAACCAACCTGTCACCTGTAAGGTGCTGAAGAGAATAAGCATCATGAACACCAGTGAGATGATACTGACGATATAATAGATGTTTAGCTTTTTCATTATCATCCCCCTGTGCAATGACTATGTGTTGGAGTGAGCGATGACCATCCACATGTCCTTGGTATAATTCTCATGGACATCAACTGAAAACCCGGCTACTTCAAGATCCTTCATAGCTTGCTCTTGCTCAACTCGATGAACTTTTGCTGGACCACGTTCTTTTTCTGTCTGAGGATTCCAATCCAAAATAAGCACCTTTCCCTCAGTCTTCAGAGTGCGCTTTATTTCCGCCAGATTGTCTAAAGGAGATTTGAATTCATGATATACTGAGATGAGAACGGCTGCATCAACTGAATCGTCCTCAATATCCATTTTGACTTCTTCGACCTGAAGGATCTGGATATTGTCAGGTGTATTACGTTGCTTGAGGAGCGACAACATATCATCAGACATATCTGCGGCGATAACCATGCCTTCTCCCATGGCGACCGCGGCAGGAAAGGTAAAGAAACCATTCCCACACCCCAGATCCAGGATGGTACTTCCAGGTGCTATTCCCAGGCGTTGTAGCAGAATATCTGGTTTCAGTTCCTGATAACGTTCTGGTGCAATGAGTCGCTCTGCATGATTAGGATCAATTTTTTTATGTGACATCGGATTCTCCTGATTCGAAAAGTTTATGTAAATCCTCTCTGAGGATTTGACTATGGTGATAATTTGACTGAAAGCCCTCCCAGGTTACAGGTAACACACCGACACCGGTACTGGATATAAAGGCTTCATCCATATTTTGAACATCCCCCTTGATAATCAGGGTTTCCTGCACTCTGAGGTTTCGCCTTTCTGCCAATTCCATGATGGTATCTCTAATTACACCCGGCAATACACCAAGCTCGAGTGAGGGTGTTAAAAGGATATCATCCTTGATAAAGAAAATATTTCGGATGGCGCATTCTGTAACATAGCCATCCCGATTGACAAACACGGGTTCAAAAGCACCTGCATTCTCAGCATCTTTTTTGGCGAGCATATTTCCCAGATAATTGCCTGATTTGATGGCAGGGTGGAAACGCAATATGGGATAATTTTTTTCTTCTAGAAAAACAACCTTTACTGGCCACGTGTTGTATTCATTAATTGGTCGCGACGTCATATAGAGGGCTGGAACCGATTCTGATTGCCAGGGGGGGCCCTGACTTGCTCCTCGTGTGATGATGATACGTGTTAAAGCACTATCCAGTTTATTTTTTTCAATATATGCTATTAAGATTTTGGGGATTTCAGCCATCAGATCACCGCCAGGCATATGAATAGTATCCATGCCACTACGCATGCGGTCCATATGCTTTTCCAGACGGAAGGCCCGTCCATGATTTACCCGAATGGTCTCAAACAGACTATCACCGTATAGAAATCCCTGATCATTAAATGGGACAACCGCTTGTTCCGCTTGAACCCAGTTACCATTGGCATAGATTAGCATTGTGTTTGACCCTCCATAGCGTGTAGGATAGCATAATTCCGAGCTGTGGCAAATGGGAATGATTCAAGTGGCCAGTTCGCTGAGCTTGTTACAGGACGTCTATATTATGTAGGGAATTTGACCACTCGTCTTCGCGAGGGAAGCATGACCGCGGCGATCTCGCTTATGTTTATTTCTAATCAATATTAAGAGTTCTTGCCAAGAATTAAATTCGGGATTGCTTCGTCGCCTTCGCTCCTCGCAAAGACGGCACGCATTTTTTCAACTTCCCGGTGAAAAATAGTAGAAACAACAAAGGGCCCGAAGGCCCTTCATTGTATGACACCCACTTTGGGGGTCTGTTATTTGCGGACGACCTCAGCGTTGATGATTTCTCCCAGGACTTCGCCGCCACCTGCTAGAATCACCTTCACATTCGGCTCATCGCCTCTAACTTCGATATTACCTTTAACTTTTGACTTACCATCTATGGTAATTACCAGTTCTTTATATTCTTTTGATCTTGGTTTCTTATGGTCTCTGTCAATGATGATATTTCCATGGACGATACTCTTTTCCAGAAGATCTATATCTCCATTCACAGTACTCATGTCACCGGAAATTCTGGTTTCAGTGACTTTCATGGACCCATTAACTGTTTCAAGGTCTCCGGCAATCTGAGCTTCACGCTTACAGCGAATTTCTCCATTTACAGTAGAAACATCACCATCGATTTTTACTTCTCCACCAAGAGAAATTGATCCATTGACGCAGGACACTGCACTGGCCTGGGAATTCCGATCCAGACTGATACTTCCATTCACACAGGAGATTTCTCCAACTTCGCTGTTCTCGCCGATGGAAATTCTGCCATTTACTGTGGTGCAATTTCCCTCTACAAGGGCTTCATTACCCACATTGATGGTGCCATTTACAGAGCGTAAACTTCCTTTTTTATGCTCTCCGTCAGCTACCTTAATGCTCTTATTGACATGCGTATCTGAGGATGCTCCACAGGCCAACATGACGGTGGCAATCGCAATAATGGCAGTCTGTTTCATAAGTTTGATCTCCCTGGTCATTTTATTCAATATTGGCATTTCATTCATCATGGTGGTTTTATGTATCCAAGTGCTGTGCCATACACAAAAACAATATCCATAAACTACTGTTCCCAATGATTCTATATAAATTTTTGAAAGAGCTTGTTGGGTGAAATATTAGTGAATTTATCATCATAATGATATGTCACCATATCATCGTGATATAAGCCAGGATGGATTCTATGGGAGGTAATTAAATACTGTTAAATAAATCAGGGACAACAATCTGGTTGTTCAGGGCGCTCAAGGTTATGGGAGCTGAGTCATTGAGATAGCTTTTCATTGAATTTATCTCAGCCTGTGGAACCGCATAACGACTCACAAACTTGATGCTAAGAGGCGCTTGTCCATGTGAAGTATTTCTCGAACTATTTTGCATAAGCTGCTTAACCAGCAGATCATTCGGATTTAATATCTTAGTGGCACAGCCCTGTTCAACCAGGAGTGCTTTGAAAATATCAGCCTGGTAGCCATAGTGTGTGCATCCCAGAAAAGCGAAAACATTTTCAGGTTTTACATCAAAGCGATTTATAGCTTCGTTAACATAGTCCTTCAATAAGCTTTTACAGGCTTCACCCGTGGCATCATTGGATATGGCATGTGCTAATTCCGGACATTCTTGTGCTGATACATCCGAAGCATGAGCAGAGATAAGTCGAGGATAGGTGTTTGCTTCAGTGGTGGTCTCGGTGGCAAAGATGATCAATTTATGATCAGGATGTTCCACCAAACTGGAATTACAGAGTGATACCCCTGCATCCACAATCCCTTTCACAGCAACCCTGGATTGGGTAGCAAAATCAGTTTCGTCAAAAATGACACTGAGGGTGTTACAGGCGATGGCTATTTCATCAGGTTTATACCGAGAATAGGCTGCCTTTAAAAAGCGGTCAAATAAATCTATTCGCTCCTGTTGCGTTTTTAGTGAATTATAGCCAATGCGGTCATCAGGAGTAGCATTGACATAGAGTAATTCGATGCCAGTCCCCGGACTGTTCTGGGAAAAAGCCTGTTCCAGTCCTGCACAGACTGACAATCCGCCAAGACCTGAATCTGTAATCATCCAACGCATCAGAAAATTAAATCAACTTTTGATGGTAATGACCCGTAATGAGGTCTTTCAATATGGGGAGATGGATTTGTTTCAGTTCTACCATTCCCATGGAAGGAAGTTCATAGGTGATGATAGGGATTGCTTGCTCTTTGCACCAGGAGCCGAAGGATCCCGGCGTGTCATATCCAACATCTGGAACCATTTCCAGATCACTCCTTATAGCAATATCATGTGCTATGGGTGATGCGTCAGGATCATCAATGCAGGCGAGAAAACCATGGATTGACACCACCAAACGAGGTCTCAGATTCTGGATTAACTTGATGAGTGCTTTTGTCTCTGATTCTGAGCCGGCTGATTCTCCAGGGCTCAGGGCAATATTCTGCGGTGTACCCGAGCGATTGCGGTAATAGACAGGCTCAGGTGACCAATTGTTTGTGGGATAATTTCGATTTAAATCAACGCCATTGGAATTGCAGCGTGTACCAGCCAGGACACCATCTGGATTGACTGCAAGAATAACCGCTGATTTCAATTCATCGGCTTGGATCGAGCGCAAACACTCTGAGAGCAATACTGTGGAGAGAGATTCATCCCCATGGATGGATCCCATAATCAAGATCTTTGGAGAATCGGATATTGGCTCAAATATCTCCAGAGTTGAGCCTTTCTCACTGAAACCATACGCTCTAGCTTTAAGTAGGAGGGGTCCAAGCTCGGCTGGAGAATGAGACATATCAGCGAATATTAAAAATTTAGATCAGGCTTGAGCTTGGATATTATTCGATGGTTGAACTTTAGGTATGTCCTGATTTTTACACGGAATCAAAAAATAAAAAATACTACCTACTGGCTCTGCATCTTTGTAACCCACTTTTCCACCATGCTGCTCAACGATCATTTGCGAAACGGCCAGACCAAGACCTGACCCGAGACCTTTGGCGGTTTTTCGAGAGCTTAGCTGAGCATATTTATCAAATATTTTATCCTGCTGATCTTTATCAACACCCGGACCATTATCGGTAACTGAGAAATACAGAAAAACTTCGCCGCCTTTATTGATTTCTTCAAGCTTGACGTCAATTTTAGTGCCCTTGGGCGTATGCTCGATGGCATTTCCAATAAAATTGGTGATGACCTGTTCTATTTTCAATGGATCGCAATGGCAGGATGGCAAACCATCTATTCCTGAGAAACTCACCTCGGTTTCATTCTGGTCAGCAACGGGTCCCAACATTTCAATGGATGTCCTTACAATGGGCTTGAGAGGTGTCTCAGTTTTATTGAGCACCATTTTACCCGCTTCAAATTTAGAAAGGTCGAGCATCTCATTCACAAGCTGGAGCATTTTTTGGCTGGTTTTTCGAATTGTGACAGCTATTTCTTTGATGCGGTCATAGGGCTTTTCACCCATTTTTAGCAATTCGGCAAAGCCAAATACTGATGTAAGTGGACTCTTAAGATCATGGACCAACATGGCAGTAAAGTCAGCCTTGATGCGCAGGGCCTGTTCCATTTTTTCTTGCTCTGTTTTCCTGATAAGCCGACTACGATAGAAAACGAATGCCAGGAAAAGAGCCAGAATGGCTATTGAAAATCCAAAGACCACCCACATCACTGTGAAGGTTCTCTGATATTCAATTTCTTTAATAAAGGCTTCTCCCTTTAGCTCATCCAGTTCACGATCACGCTTATCCAGCTCATAACGAATTTCGAGCTCTGCGACGCGACGATTACTCTGCTGGCGGTTGATCTCGTCCCGGGTCAGTTGAAGTGCTTTCTGATAAACCAGGGCTTGATCGGCTTGACCAAATCTGGAATATGCCACAGTCAGGAGATGATTTGCTCTCTCAATCGTCAGAAAATCCTGGATTCCATCAGCAATGTTTAATCCAGCTAATAGGGATTGAATTGATTTAGTTTGATCCCCTTCCTGCATATAGAGATCACCCATCTGGAGATATATTTCCGCTGAGATGGCATCTTCCCCCACAGATTCAGCCAGTTGCTGACCCTGTTCGTAATAAAAAATCCCTTTGGGGGTATCACCAGATTCCTGATAAACCCTGGCTACATCACTTAAAGCAACGGCAATGTCTCCCTGATCTCCAATGGTGCGTTTCATATCGAGAGCATCTAAAAAATATTTTTGAGCCGTACTGAGTTGGAATTGATGATAGTGAAGCTCACCTAAACTCGTATACAGATTTGCCAGCAATTTGAAGGCACCATTTTCATCTGCAATAACCAAAGCCCGTTCAAGATGCTTCTGAGCTTCTTCAAAGCGGCGCAAAGTCATCAAGGTTTGTGCAAGCTTGTTCTCGCTACGAAGCACACCTTCATAATCACCTAGCTTTTCATGAATTCCCAGGGAACGTTCGAAAAAACGGAGCGCTTTTTCAGTCTGACCCCATTGTGAAAAAACATCACCAATCATCATGACCGTTGCAGCGACCTCAACCTGTTTACCGATATCCTCAAATATCATGAGAGCTCTTAAAAAGTAGTCCAGGCTCTGGTCACTTTGATTTAGCAAGCTATAGGTACGGCCAATCGTTCTCAGCGTCCTCGCATTCTGATAATCATCAGAAAGAGATTCAAAAATATTGAGCGCCAACATGGCGTGATCAAGGGCATCCCGATAGTTTGCCTGATGAATATAGAAAAGAGTCAAATTTGTGTGTGCAACGGCTTGACCGTATTGATCCTGCAACGAAATAGCCAGATCTAAAGCCAGATTGGCATAACGCTGGCTCTTACCCCACTCTTCGCCAGCATGTGCTTCCGAAAGTTGATTCATCAAATCTACAGTCTCACCTTCCGTGGTGCTGCGGAGTATTTTTTTGAGGCTGTCAATTTCAGCGGATTCTTCAGCGAAAAGCCCTGAGACCATAAATATGAAGAGACACGCAGTTATTATTCTGACCTGTACTTTGATAATCAAGGTGACTCCACTAAATTGTTTACCACTTCAGGGTTCAAATTGAACCTAAAAAATGAACTGAGCATTAATCTAGCAAATATATGTATGTGAGTCAATTTGTTGCTACTTCTTTCTGTATCAGGTGCAATCTTATTTTCCCAATTGATTTGGAAACAAATGTCTGATTTTTATATTTACAAACATATGAATAAATATATAAGCATGCTCCTTCTATGGGCCGTATCGCTATCTGCACAGGGGATATTGGCAGAAATCAAACTGGATGTGAAAAACCTTGATGATGTACCACGACAGGCAGTCTCTCAACTCGACTCTGACATTGCCTATTACATCGAAAACACCCAGTGGACTTTTGATGATTTACCAACCGACTTTACGATTCAGGCAACCATCTATCTAGACGGCTATATTGAATCCGGTTCTCAAAATATATATACTGGCAAAGCCTTTTGGGGCAACGGCGACGATCAAAAATATTTTGATAAGAGTTGGCAGTTTACCTTCAACCAAGGGGATGCACTGATACGATCAAGAAGCTTTAATTCCCTCACTTCGTTTTTGGATTACTGGGTACTGACCCTCATCGGTGGAGATCTGGATACCTGGAGCGAGTTTGGTGGGAGTCAAATCTATGCTGAAGCCCGACAGGTTGCCAGGGATGGGTCAAAGGACTCATTCTCTCTCGGCTGGAAAGAGCGACTGGAAGACATCGAAAAATTGAGCCGCAGCCAAAACTTCAGAAAGATGAAATTTGCCTATTATGAGTCTATTGATCAATGGGACTCCGGCAATAAGAATGAGGCGCGTGAAACCATTGTCGCATTGATGAGAAACCTGGAGTCTAGCATCAGACAGCAGGATTCACGCATATTCACTCAGAACTTTTTGAATGCCAAACATAAGGAATTAGCAGGCTTCCTCTATGAGGTTGGCGAAGTTTCATATTTACAGCGATTGAGCCGAGCAGACGAGGATCATCGTGATCACTATGATCAGATACTGATTGACTGGTGATCCCTTCGTGGGCTCCACTTTAATTATTCTTTATCTAGGCCTCCCACATTTATGATCATCCTCAAGACCGAGCGTCTTTTGCTCCGGAGAATGACTCCTGCTGATAATGACTTTATCCTCGAGCTACTCAATGGTCTAAAATGGATGAAGTATATCGGTAGCAGGGATGTTGATACGCTTGAACAGGCCAGAGAATATCTGGAAACCAGAGTTATACCAAACTATGAAGCTCTGGGGTTTGGTTTTTACATCATCGAGCGACTTGAAGACCAGGTTCGGGTTGGAAATTGTGGTCTCACCCTCCGGGATGGCATGGAACATGCGGATATTGGTTATTCCCTCCTTGATCAGTATGAGGGACATGGTTACGCCTACGAGGCTGCCAGGGCAATACTCCAATATGGATTTGAGGTTCATAAACTCAAACATATTGAAGCCATGGTTACAGCGGAAAATGAACGTTCGCTGCATTTGCTAAGAAAATTGGGTATGCACTACAAAAACTTGATAAAATTGCCGGATGATAACGAAGAGCTGATGCTATTCGGGATCGATGCGTCCGAGAATGAGAACATTTAATGAGACTCATTAAATCACTACTGATGATAAGCATGATGTCTAGTCTGATGAGTTGTCAGGAAACGATCACTAACGATAAATGGTTGGCCACATTACCTTCCCCCTGGACATTGACCCAGGAACAGATGGATGAAACCCTTCCCCAATTTCAACAACGCTTCCCTGATTTTCAGGATCGCCTCAAACATATTGCTCTGTGGCGTGTAGGAACACCTTATGAGATTTTCAAACTGGGTGAAGAGGTTGAGCCCGATCTTGATCCCATCATTCGGTATGATGTTTCTGACTGTACCGGTCATAATCTCACGTCTCTGGCCGCTGCCAAAAGCTCGAACTGGGATGACGCACGCAATAATATGATCAAACTTCATTACAAACCTGATTCCAATGGTGTCAAACAACCCTCTTACAAATCGAGATGGCACTATACTGTCGATCGAATCACAATGAATCCAAATACTGTTGACATCACACAGTCTCTGGTCCCCAAAGCAGCTCTTGATTCAGTAAATATCACCCTAAATCAGAAAGAAGATGGTGCGGAGTTCTTAGAGCTTGATTGGAAACGAACCATGACGGCTTATTACATCCCCAACCATGAGATCACACCTGCGCTCATGGCTAAGCTACCCAAAATTGTGGGAGTTGCATTTGTGAAGCCCAGATATTTTAAAATGGGAATTGTCATGGGACATGAGGGGATGATCATTGATGGCAAATATCTTATCCATGCCTCACAAAGTGCTGGTGAAACCGTCAAACTGGATTTTCTCAAATATTATTTTCCAGAAGAGGGGGCATTTTTTGGTGGAATCATGATATTTGAATTCAAAGAGAATAGCTGAAATCAACTGAGGAAAATAATATGATTACCAAAGCATTGTCCACGACCGAGCATAGCCAATTTCTGAATATTACCACCCTGGTCATGGAAGCCCTGGCTGAAAGTGGCGTTAAATCAGGTATTCTCACTGTCTTTGTTTCTCACACCACAGCAGGTATCACAATCAACGAAAATGTTGATCCAGATGTGACCCGAGATATGCTCAATATTCTTGACCGCACCATTCCCTGGAAACACCCCGACTATAAACATTTCGAAGGCAACACTGCCGCGCATATGAAAGCCTCTCTCATGGGAAATTCTACCCAGATTATTGTTGAAGAGGGTCGCCTACAACTGGGCACCTGGCAGGGTATCTATTTTTGTGAATTTGATGGTCCACGCCAACGAAAAATTCGTGTTAAAGTGGTGGGATAGTAATCTAAGGAAGTTTATTCCGAAAAAGATCCTCAGAGATATGGTCCCCATTGTCAGGGTGCTTTATTGATCTCATAAGAACAAAGCTGTAGAGCAGCGGATTAATCTCTTGAAGCTCATCTAACTCATCGACAATTTCTTCATCAAGATACCCTAAAATACTTAACGCATAATTCTGATTTAGAATATCGACAGCTGGTAACGGATAGTCGCTTCCATAAAACAATCTGGGATGCAAATCTTTACGCTCCAGGATTGTCTTTAATGAACTGCCAACCTGGTTGACCAGAGTCATGCCAGAGATATCAGCGTAAAGGAATCCCTCGTATGTTGGATCATCAAAGAGACGCATGAAAAGTGAAAAATTATCAACTTTAGGAAGCTTGGGGTCATCCAGATCCTGAGATGTTCCTGATGTCGCACAATGACAGATAATAACCTTTACTCCTGAGTCCAAGGCACGACGCAAACGTAGCGGATTCCCCAGATGCTGTCTTCCCCTGGAGTCCAGAGCTTGTTCATCTCCAGCATGGCTCAGCAGTACCATATCCAATCGATTCATAGCGGCATAAAACGAATCACATAGAGGCGAGGATGGGTCGAATCCCTGGGCATTGGGCAGCCATTTGACAACCCGTACTCCTCGAGAAGCCCACTTCTCAAGCTCAGCCACGGCATCATGGCGATATGGATGAACAGAGATTGCTGGCATCATTTGATCGGGATAGCGTTGACTCAATTCCACCACATAACTGTTGGGGATATAAATTTCATAATTGTTAGAATCCTGGATACCCTCCTCTGTATAAAAGTGATCCAAAGCCAGGCTCATCACTCTGAATTTACCAGGAATCCTTTCTATCTGTTTGAGTAGATATTCCAGGTACTGTTCGTCTGCCAATGCTTCATTGGTGACACTACCAGCATCCATGAAATAATTAAATCGGGTCAATTTGAAGGGGTGGAGTAAGGACCTGGTATCGGGGTGGACTTGAATGCCACTTGAAGTATTCCCAAGACCCAGGATATGGACATGGTGATCTATTAATGTATCATTTGCAAAAGGGGCGAATGCACTGTCAACCAGAGCTTGTGCCTGAGAACTCAGCTCGCGGTCAATATCTGGAACCAGATCGGTGTCACACCCTGAAAAGCTCAGAGTAAAAAGAAGCACACTGACAAATAAATGGAAGAGGGAGTGCCCTCGCACTCCCTCTTCCCGTATGGTCAAATATCTAGAGTTTGGTTTCTGCAACCACACTAGAAACATGTTCAGCAGTGACTTTAAGTGCCGCTTTTTCATCATCATTCAGTTCGACTTCGATAACTTTTTCGATACCACCAGCGCCAATGACACAGGGAACACCAATAAACAAGCCATCTATATCATACTCACCTTCGCACAGGGCTGCGCTGGGGACAATACGTTTTTTGTCCAACAGATAAGATTCAGCCATTTCTATTGCTGACTGTGCCGGGCTAAAAAATGCGGAACCATTGCCAAGTAGTTTAACTATCTCGCCACCGGCCATTCTGGTTCTTTTCTCAATGGCTTCCAGTGTCTCTGCATCCAGTAATTCCGTTACTGGTACACCACCGACCGTGGCTAGTCGGGTCAGGGGAACCATGGTATCACCATGTCCACCGAGAACCAGACATGATACATCCTGGGTTGAGTAACCTGTCTCCATAGCGATAAATGCCTTGAAACGGGAAGAATCCAAGGCTCCGGCCATACCGATAATCTTATTTTTGGAAAAACCAGAGACTTTATAAAATGCATAGACAATGGCATCCAATGGGTTGGATACAACAATGACGAATGCATTGGGGGCATATTTCTTAACATTCTCAGCAACATTGGAAATGATCTTGAGGTTGATACCCAATAAATCATCACGAGACATACCAGGTTTGCGAGGAACACCTGCAGTAATAATCACAACATCGGATTCAGCAATATCAGCATAATCACTGGTACCGGTAATATTGACATCATAGCCCTCAAGAGGACGCATTTCCATCAGATCCAGAGCTTTTCCCTTTACAGACCCTTCAAAATCGGGGATATCTAAAATAACAACATCACCCAATTGCTTCTGGACAGAGATAAGCGCCAGAATCTGACCAATCTGTCCACCACCAATAAGTGATATTTTTTTTCTACTCATGTTTAACTCCTTATAACGGGTTAGATATATTTTTTAAGTGATTCTGAAAGGGGATCAATTCTTGTGCCACAATAGCGAACTTTTGCACGTATTGCCAATGTTATTGACTGTCCCCTGTTCGCTTTCCACCCTTAATAATGGTCTTCCAAATATCTTCGATTACTTCCGAGGACAGGCGACCATTTGATTTTTGAATCAACCGATTGATTAAACCCGATTCTCTCTCTGGTGTAGTCAATGGAATGCCCTGCTCGGTTTTCAAGTGCCGAATGCTGATGGCTTCATCAACTCTCTCCTGAATCAATTTTAGAATTTTGGTATCCAGGTCATCTATATTTTTGCGGTGTTCTGAAATTTTATTCGTCATGGGCGCTAATATAAACGAAAAGATCTTTTGCCGAGACTCATTTTCAATTCCTAATTCGTAATTCACAATTCCTAATTACATTGTGACCATGGTAGAGCGTATATTTTTTTCTGAATGGGTCCTTCCCATTGCAAGTGAGCCAATCCGCGATGGCTACATCTCCATGGCGAATGGCAAGATCACTGCAGTCGGGAAGCAGAGTGATTTCACGGGTGACAGAAAACAGGTTCAAGACCTGGGACATTCAGTTGTATGTCCTGCTCTGGTTAATGCTCTTTTTCATCCAGACTACCAAGTGGCAGATCCTCAAACCACGCCCCGTGGCTCCTTTTTAAACTGGTTACACTCTGGTAAAAAAGCTTCGCGAGTCAGCTCCAAGCTTGAAGCTGAGAGTGAACTCCTCAGTGCCATCAAAAGAGGCTATGACTATGGGACTGCTGCCATTGGTATTCGCACAAGGCATCCTGAGATAAGTCAACACCTCGAACATTCCGGTCTTTATTCAGTGGTTTTCCAAATGCTTCAGGGTTTTCGAGATAGTAACGCTTTCGAAATCTGGAATAATCGGGGGAATTTCAGCAATACCGATTTGACTCGCTTCCATTACGCTGGAGAATTCCTGTTTAATCTGGCTCCAGAAGTGTTTAGACAAATTTCAAGATCTGAGGGGAGAACTGCCCTCCCCATGTCATTTATGAAAGATGAGGATATCTTTTTCATGAAGGGACAGGGTCGAATTTATCAGTATCTCCTGGGCAAAGAGGATATGGACTATCGCTGGCAGCCGCCACGGACCTCCCCCATTCGATATTTTATAAATAGCGCCTTTGCAGCCAAGGAAACCATTTTGAGTCAGGTCATCCTCCTGGAAGAAGATGATCTCGACCTGCTCAAAGCACGGCCAGAAGTTTTTCATATGTGTCTACACCCCCGCTTTGATCGTCAATGGGAGTTAGGTACTGCTCCTGGTCAACTCATACAGGATAAGGGTTTCAATATCTGTCTGGGTACTTTTGCCGAACATATGGATATCCGGGCTGAGATGAGATCAGCTTCTGCTGAATATGGGTTCAAACCCGAAGAAATTATCAAGATGGCTACATTGAATGGCGCCAAAGCCCTGGGTTTGGCAGATAGAATCGGTAGTATCGAACCAGGAAAAGATGCCAAGATATTTTCTATCCCCTCATCAACAAGTATCTCGGATCCCTATCACATTATTCTCTTTACCAACGAACGTCTGCGTCAGGTTTCATAGACATAGCTTCCACAAAAAAGAGCCGAAAAATTTCGGCTCTCACATTTTTAATCTCTTATAGTTTGTTTCTGAGTTAAAAAGACCAGCGCAACCCAAGTGTTGGCAACACGTGAACCCCATCTGCCCCAAATATAAAATTGTTGCTGATTTCCACTTCGCTACCAATGGATAGGTGATCATTTGCATGATACCAAATCTGGGGTTCAGCCAGAACCACAAATTGTTTATCATCTGTACCCATTTTATCCTGGGACCAGAAGTCCACAAATCCAGCAAACTCGACATGGCCATCCATAAGAGGGACAAACCAGGTTGTCGTCAACTGAAAATCAGGTGAATCAGCACCCTGGGCAGCTCGGTATAGAATATCAATGGGAAGGGCCACGAAACCCAGGTCGAGATAGTAATTGACTCCCGCCAGCCATACTTGACCAAGAGAGCCAAAATTTGCTACGCCATCATTATACTGGACGGTAGCAGAAAGATTATTGAGCGGTAACGTGAAGGATCGGGTTATTTCCCAGTACGAAAGTGAAACGCCCTTCACACCTGGAGCTGCATATTCCATATCCACAAACCAGAATGTTGTTCCATAATTATCCGGTTTAAACATCTCTAAGGTGGAAACGAAGTACTCTCTATCCTCTGAGGCTTCATAATGAAGCTGAAGATTTTGAGCGATAACAAATGTATTTAATATGAGAGCAAGGCTGACAATTTTGCGAAACATGGGTATCTCTCCTGAGCTTATGCGATATTACATCTCACGAATAAATCGACCCGGTTCGTTGGCATCCTCCGTGAATTTCATGCGTCGCAAATAACGCTGATGAACTGGCACATTGCAATAAGCCACATAGGTATGGAAGCCCTTTTCCTGGACCATTTCACGGAACTCCCTGAAAAAATAGCGTGCGCTCTCATAGTCGCGGTACATGGGAATTTCATAATCGAGGTGAATCTGAATGATACCATTTTCCAGACGTTCATAAATGAATAGACCTACTGGCACCACATTCCTGGTGATAAAAACAGACCGGTATTGGCGTAGATTCTCTACCACGATATCAGGAAAATGTTTACGTATGTCCTGAAGATAAAACTCAATAAAGCGCGGTAAAAATATGCTCGTATCCCAGGAAATTGGAATGAGGTGAAAGTACTCTTTGGTGAGGGCAATGCGAATGAGATAGTAAATATTCACACCGACAATGAAACCATTAACTACCATGATGGGATAAAGCTCCAGGATCACACCATAAATGGTAAAAGTGATGGAACCGATCAGGTTTATCCACCTCAGACGGCGAATATTTGTCATCGTCAGCGAAACAGCCACTATGACCGAGGCAACATATCCCAGCCATTCAGTCCAGTCTAAAATCATATGAGTGTTAAACTCCCAGTATCCCCGTTCAAATTCACATTGGCTCCCAGTGGTAAGGTCATTTTACGCATTCCATGGCCATAAGCCACACTTGAGACGATGGGAAATTCAACCGGTCCAATGATATCACTCACCATTTCTTCCAGCAAAAAATCATCTTCGTCAGCATGTTCCCATGTATCAGTGAACTGGCCCAACATGAGTCCGTTTATCCGCTGATCCCCGTGGAAGAAGCCAGCCATTTTAAATTGACTAAGCATACGGTCCAGATGCTGGGCATTTTCACCAATATCTTCCAGAACCATAATGCCACCGGTGACATCTGGGAAGTAGGGGGTTCCCATAAGATTATTAAACAGAGAGAAGCAACCACCGACCAGGGGTCCTTCACCCTGCCCATTTGATAGAATTGCGTTGGGCATATCGCTGGGATTTTTAAGTACTTGACCTAACATGGGTTTGGTGATCAGATTCCAGAACACCTCTTCGGTATATGGATCTATCCCCTCCTCTGCGGCCATCTCAACAGCAGCCATCACACCAGATATGCTGACCAGACCCGTCTCAACTGCCAGAGCACACTGCAGGGCGGTAATATCAGAGTAACCAATAAAGAACTTGGGATGTTGGGCAATAAGCTCGTAATCAAGATCGTCTAGGAAGCGGGGAGTGCCATAGCCGCCGCGACTGCAGATAATTGCATCGACTTCATCATCTTCAAATGCCCAATGGATGTCGGCTAGCTGTTCAGGACCATGTCCGGCAAGATACTTATTTTTACCGCGAAGATTTGGACCTTCCTTAATTTTATACCCCTTGGATCGGAGATAGTCTAGCCCTCGGTCGAGTTTTTCAGGTTTGGGAGCTGAGGCAGGTGAAATAACAGCAAAGGTGGCGCCTGCTTGAATAGGATCTGGAGTGATCATGGGGTTTCCTTTAAAAAGATAGAAGAAGGGCACACCTGGATGGTGCCCCATGTTCATTATTCCTGAATAATATCATGGTGATCAAAGAGAACCACTCTCTGCACCATTTTACCCGTGCCATCAAACTCTTCCAGCACAGTTCGATTTTCAGAATCAACATATTTATAGCGACGTTCTGCAAGTAATTTTCCTGCGAGATCATCCCTCAGAATTTCTTTATCCTTGCGACGATCATCACGATACGAGGTCACTCTGGAGAAGAGTGTCTGCCCTGTCACTCCAATGATGAAATATCCAGTTTCACGTTCAAACTTATTGTACTCCCGGCGAATCATGAAGTTGGAGTTGGCCGGGACAAAAGTGTCTCCAAAGATGGTGCGGAAAAGAGCAAGTTCAGAGGGGTCATTTTGGAAAACATTCTCTTCGCGGAGGCGTCCCCTATCATCAAATAATTTGCTGGAGCGATGATTTCCGTACTCATCATATTCATTCTCAATATGCTGGTGGAGTTTGTGTTTCTCGTTGAACCGTTTGACCAGAACAGGGTTTTCGCCCTCTAGAATAACCAGCGTAAAGGCTTTACCCTTCAAGACTTTCAAGGGAACGGACTGTCCAGTTCCAGGCTTACCCCATCCGGCATACGTATAGCTCGAATCCTGGGCTTGGACAATTAAGCACGCGAGTAATGTTATAAATCCAATAAACGTTTTCATATTTGGCTTAAAAATTACTCCTCCTGATAAAAATACAAAGTACTATGTGGCTGAGACTCAACATATTCGGCGGTTGAGTCTGCCTGCCAGGCCGCAACTCAACACCTGCCACAATGGGTGGAGAAGCGAAGGCAGGTCGAAACCATAGAAACTTAATGCTAGAGATTGAATGGGTTGGGATAGAGGCTGACCAACTCCAGAGCTTGAGGTCTGACATTCTCACCTGGGTTGACATACGTGATGGTTTTAACCTGATCTAAGTGATCTGGGTATCATTGAAGTGTGCAATGGACGACTGATAGTCCTTCGAACCAGAGAATCACTATGGAAAACGTTGAGTATTGAAGTGCTTTGTTGAAAGAGCTTAGGTTTTACGTTCTTTCTTCTTGGCTGCAGGGAAAAGAATATTGTTCAAGATCAGTCGGTAGCCTGGGGAATTTCTATGCAGGGACAACTGCGTAGGAGGATCCCCCACGAAGTGCTGATAATCTTCTGGATCATGACCGCCTAAGAAGGTAAAAGTGCCCTTCCCGAAGGCACCGTGGATGTATTTGACCTGTTCCTGACCTGGAACATCACCCATAACCACCACATGTTTTTTAATGGTGGATCTTCTAAAGCCGGTAGTCTGTCCCATAAATCCCTTGACCACATCAACATGATTCTGGGTCAACATGGTGGGAACCGGATCCCACTTCGCTGAGAACTCAAACAGGGTAAAATAGTCTGCTTCCGCCCCGCGAGCTCGTGGTCGATCGCTGGGTGGTTCATCAATATTGCTATATTCATATACCATGGGATCCGTGATCAACTGAAAGTTTTCGAAAGCCATGGTTTTACCAAAATCCAACTTGGATTGGGCCTGGGGGTCCACAGGATCATGATCATACGGGGTTCCAACAATATCAACACCCTCTGCTGCAAGCGCTATATCCAGAGCATCCGTAGCGCTACACATGGCAAACAGAAAACCACCATTCAAGACATAGTCCCGAATTCTTCGAGCCACAGCTTTTTTCTCCTCAGACACACTGGGGTAGCCCCTCTGAGCGGCAAATGCTTCATACTCACTTTGCTGTTTCCTGTACCAGGAGGCATTTCGATAGTTGCGATAAAATTTACCGTACTGACCTGTAAAATCCTCATGGTGGAGATGCAGCCAGTCATAGTCACTCAACTTTCCATCCAATACCTCGGCATCCCAGATGACGTCGTATTCAACCTCGGCATATTCCAATGCCAAGGTCACAGCATCATCCCAGGGCTGTTTCCCCGGTGGTGAATAAACAGCTACTTTGGGAGCTTTTTCCAGGAGCACAATATCCATATTGCTGGATTCGATACTGGCATAGATATTTATCTCAGCACCAGGAGGAGCGGTTTCAAATTTCACATCTCTTAAGCGTAATTCTCGAACAATATCTGAGTATTGATCAATGAGAAAACTACCACCACGATAGTTGAGCAACCATTCGATATCAATATCACGTTCCAAGACCCAAAAGGCCACACCATAGGCTTTGAGATGATCAGTTTGGGTTTCATCCATAGGGATTAGGATTTTTTGTGAGAACAGCGCACCCACAAGCAGGAGCAGCACCGATAGTTGTTTCAAGCACCTCATGAATCACCACCTATAAGACTTCTTAACCTGATCCTCAGCTCTTGAATACCCAAAAACTCGGGATGATTGATGATCACCTCCTCATAGTAGGGAATGGCAGCCTGGGGCATATTTTGTATAAATTGAAGCTCTTCTCCACGCCAGACCAGGACATGTGCCCGCCAGGGAGATTCAGAATAATCATTCAAAAAATGTTCCATTGCCTTGGTTGCAGCCTGGGAATCACCGAGAGCCAAATAAATCTGAATCGACCTCACAGCGGCTTCGTCAGCGATGGACTTGGAATCACCTCGAATGTCCTTTAGGGCTCTGATGGCCTCAGTAAGTTTGTGCTGACCAATAAATCGTTCAGCCCTCAGATACTGCTGCAAAGTGGGATCATCTTCAGAGCCATTGCCATCCAGTAGCGCCATGAGCTCAAGACCATCATTAAATATTGGATCTGCAGGTGAAGCTGCTCCACTCAGATTGAGTAACTCCTTTTTCAGGCGAGGAAGATCTCCCTCGTGCAAAAATATTTTTATACGGGAAGTAATAATTTGCGGCGCATCCTCATCCAGCTTCAGCTCGTCTACTATCCTGTCCAGAGTCTGGAGTGCAGATGTTGTGTCACCTTTCACCAGCCAGGCATCTACTAATCGCTTTCCTCCGGCCAACCGGATGTCATTGCGTGGTGCCTTGGAAAACACATTCTGGAAACCACGAATCGCACGATCTACATCGCCACTGACCATCAGTTGAATCTCAGCTATGTGAAAGGAGGCCTGGAAAGCTTCAGTCGTACGAGGAAGTACCGTCTGCAAGCTATCATATAGTTTCAATGTGCGCTCCAGCGATGCATCTTCTCCAGTAAGCATACGAACGTCCAGATTCAGAAACTGATTCCCAGGGAAATAACCACTCAGGGATTTGTAGGCTTCCTCACGTTGCAGACGGTGTTCATATGTGGATGCTAATTTTAACAATGCTTCACCAATTTGTCTTTTATCTGTGCTATTTGCTGAAATAAACAAAAACAGGTCTGCTGCAGGCGCCCAGGCTTGTTCAGCCAGGAGATCATTGGCAATCTTCATGACATCCTTCATGGAACGACTTGTTTGAGATGCCAGGATAGTTTTGGCACATTCCGCATAGTGTTGTTCGTGTAAAAGAATTTTAGCCTGGGCTAAAACCAGTGCGGGATGCTCCCCTGGCAGAGCCATTAGCTGCTTCATGTTGGCATTGATTAACTCGAAGGCGCCCTCATTTTCAAGTAACCGGATGAGTTGGTTGCTAACATGGTCCAGCATACCTGGATTTTTATCCAAATGAGACAGGTATTCTTTACTGGCCATATCATAATTATGCTTCGCAGCATAAATGCGTGCAAGATCATAGGCAAAAGCCTGTGGTTCATTTAAGGCGGTTCGTCCATCGCTTAAAAGTTGAATCGCTTCAGTGGTTGCTCCCGCCTGGAGCATGGCATTGGTCAGGGAAGTGTAGAGCATCCGATCTTTTCGGTTCTTCTGAATAATTCGCCGCCAATCCTGGATTGCTTCTTCTTTCCGATCCAGTAGGTAAAGCAAACGACCCTTCTCAGCCGAAAGTCGGGTATTCTTGGATTGAGTCTTCAAGATATCTTCCAGAATTTGCAGCAAAACGGAGGCATTCTCCTTGCCTGGCATAAGGTTGCTCACACGGAAGTAAATATTATAGTTGCGCGGGTTTTTGTAGAGAATCTCCAGGTAGAGATCAACCGCTTCTTCAGTCCTACCCAGACGCGCCAGGGAAGCGGCGCGTTGTTCCAACATCTGATCCTTTGCCACAGAGCGACCGACACGACTTTGAGCGCTGACTTTGTCCAATCCCAGATGAGGCATTGACATAAACAAGAGCAAAAGTCCGATGATTATTCTATTCATTAATCTCAGCTTCCAGACGGTTGAAATACTCCCGAATTAAGTCCCGCTCTTCACGTGTGTAATCCTGCTTCAGGCTAAATATCAATTCTTCATAAAGCTGATTTCGAGTTTCACCAAGATCCTCAGGAAGCGCATCGCTACCTGTCCAGAATGGATTTGAACCAGCAGTTTCCGACTTCCTCTTTTTGCTAAAATCTTTTTTGGTTGCCGAGCGCTGGGCATCAAGGAGTCGGCTGAGAATGCGTTCCTGTTGCTCATGAATTTTTTGAGAGGGTCGCTGTCTTTGCAGCTTCTTGGCCACCTCTTCCATTTCATCACCAATTTTACCCAGGTCTCCCAACATACGGGAATCTGGGCCCATTCCATTCTCAATTTGCTTGAGAGCTTCACGAAGTTGCATTTGCTGGCGGGCCAACTGCTGCATCATGGAAAGACTTCCCGCACCCATTTGCATCATGGTTTGTTGGTTCAAGCCCTGTTGTTGTCCAGCCATTTGCTGCAATTGCTGCATATATTCGCTAAAACCGCTTGATTCACCGGATTGTTGTAGTGATTCCATGGAATTGGCCAATTGTCTGGCCATACGATTCAAACTTTCTCGAGCGGCTGCCTGAGATTGGGAGGACTTACGGGGATTTCTCGCTTCTAAGCCTTTAATGGCTTCCTGCATATGGGCTTGAACGGATCCCATGGACCGGCCCAGGGCTGGTGAAACCGCAAAAGTTTTATTGCCCAGCTCCTGAAGTTCTGCGGCCAATTGCTGGAGGCCTTGCATGAGGCCCATCTGTGAATCAGCATAGTCCCTGAGCAGAGAACTCTGGCGGGAGGTCTTGGCCGTTGGTCCTTCCAAATCTTCCTGAGCCTGTGAGATTCTTAACGTCTTAAGTAAGGCAGAACGGAACTCTGACATCACCTCTTCCATCATTTGCTGCTGTAGTCCGGCCTGCATCTGGGCGGATTGGGAAGCCATTTTTTTCAAGGATTTCTCAGCCTGTTCAGAGGGAGGGGTGGCCTCGGACATCTGACCAGACTGCATGAGCGAGGCGGCCTCATCCAGATTTTGACTAATTTGCTCCGCTTGCATTTGCTCCTGTAAGTCTTGTACAGATTCAGAGGAGAGTTCTTCGGATTGATTGAGCAGGTTCTCTAGAGATTCAGCCAACTCCTGTGTTTTGTCAAAATCATTCGATATCTTCTCTTCCTGCACACCGGCATCATCAGTTTCACCATCCTGGATATCAGAATTCAATGCTTCCTGTCTTTCAGCGAGATCATTTAAGCGTGTGGCCAACTCATCAATTTTTTGTTCTATCTCAACCTGTTTAAATATTTCCAGGGTACGCTCAACACTTTTTTGGAAGTTTTCCATAGCTGATTGAAAGTCCTCCAGAGCAGCTTCCATCTCTCGGGGATTGTCCTGCTCCATGGCTTCCTGAAGACGTTCCATGGCTTCTCTCAGCTCAGGTGTGATAAGTTGTTCCATGAGCTGTTGGAGCTCTGCATATTTGTCCAGAGTCTCTTCACTAAAAAGATTCTGTTCTTCAGCGGAGGACATCATCTGGTCCAATTGCTCACTAATATTTTCTAATTGTTCCTTGAGATCTTTGACCTGCTCGATGGCTTCACTGGCTTCCTGCTGTTGTTCCCAGGACAGATTGGGATCCTTTTGAACTTCCAGGGCAAGTTCGCTTACCTTTTCCTTGATTTCCTTAACAATTTCAAGGATGTCTTCCTGTTCCTGTTTGACCTGTTCATTGCCCTGGGCAATTTCCTCAAACATCTCGTCCAAAGAGGGCAATCTGGCTAACCATTTTTGGGACGATGCTATCTGCGCACCATCTACACTATTATTATCCCAGACATTAAACCAATATTGAATCGCATCCTCAGGCATCATACTGACATCATTCATATCCCAGGTATAGTTGAATTCTAATGAACTCAGATCAGTCTGAGGCAAATCGATGCTCACTTTGTAGATCGTGGTATCTTCCATGAGATAGTCGGGGTGCTGTATCTGGTAATTCAATTCGAGACGGGAAAAACCAAAATCATCATCCAGCTTCAAACGTATGGGAAGCAACATTTTATCGCCAATAATCACGTCTTGCCCAGGAACTATAACCCTGATAATTGGTGCCACATCTGTGGCTACATAAAGAGGATATACCAGAGGATCCAGATTGTTGACATTCTCATGATCCACCAGCTCAATCCAAGCCTGATCTGCACCTCTAAGCGTGAAGGATACCTTGAAGTGAGGACCCTTCATTTCAAGAGGAATTGATTTTGCATTCTCAAAATGCAGCGTAGCTGAGGCAGCTTCTTTGGAGGCGAGCCCCTCAATACTGATGCGCGAACCCTTAAAACCGCTAATATCCATGATATTGCGGGTAAAAATTTCTGTCGGCAACCGAGTATAGGAAGGCGGTCGTATCCGGACTGTTAAATCCTGAACCAGGGGACGATTAATAACCTGAATCTCAAGGGCTGGTGATTTAATCACTTCCCAGGGCTCCCAGGGACGACTATTGGTGACTCTGGCAAAAGCGGTAAAGCTGCTTAATAAATGATTCATGGGTAAACTGAAACTTTGATCCTGTACTTGTAGTGGAAATACACTGGTGTCTTTCCGAGTCTGAACGATGAGCTCAACTTGTTCCACAGGGCGTCCGCGAACAAAACCAATCAGCAGGAGACTATCACCAGCTAAGACCTGATTCGTATGAGCATTCAATTGTAATTCTACGGGTAGCGGATATGTAAAGGCTACTTCTGGTTGACTCAAACGAGTAATGGCGGCATTGGTATCCTGAAAATTGATGATGTATAGTACAAAGAGCACGGCGATGCCGATACCGGTTCTCTTTAGATAGTGAACAATCTTATCCGTGGGAAATAGAAGGCCAGCTGGAACCTGTTCAATAACTTCTATCCCATATTGAACCGCAGCTTGATGAAGGCTGTTCGAAATACCTGCAGGTGCTTCCTTGTGACTCAACTGTACTGCATTAAGAATCCGATCACCTATTTCAGGGAGTTTCTCACCTATCTGGAAAGCCAGTGTTTCAGGTTGTGTAAGGGGTATTTGCTGTCGCTTTAGCAGCCAATAAACCCCGATAACCCCAGCCAGGGTGAGTAAACCAAGTCCACTTAATATGCTTAGGAAGACCGTTTTTAAACCTGGATCAAAGTAGCGGAAACTTTCCAGCCAGACAAAAAGAGCCACCAGAATTGAGATGAGAGTAAATCCAGCGACTCCAAGCAAGGCTCCTTTGCCACGCGCCTCACTGCGGGCGTGGTTCGCCAGCTTCAGGAGCTCAGGACTGGCCGAGACAGGCGGTGTTGATTTAGATTTGATAGCTTGGTTCATGCTTAATGAGTGAAGGCATATATTAGAATATTGGTTCCCATTTCCAGAGCAGCCCGATGCTTCAGTTCTCCGTCTTTATGAACTTCAAGATCCTCCCAGCCATCCCCCAGATCACTTTCGTATGTGTATAGCACAACAATACGCCCGTGGTGGAAGAGTGCCAGGGCCTGGGGGGCTTTTTCATCGTGCTTGTGGATTTTGGGCAAACCTTTATCTATGGAAAAATATGAATTGAATATGGGGTGATCATAAGGCAATTCGACCCACTCCTTTTTGGGAAACACTTTTTCCATTTCCCGACGAAAGGAAGCGTCCATCCCATAATTATCATCAGCATGGAGAAAACCACCCGAGGTTAAATAGTCTCGGAATTTATGCACCTCTTCCTTATTGAAATGCACATTACCATGACCCGTCATGTATAGAAAGGGATGATTGTATAGATCTGTATCCGTAATTTTCACTCTAGACTCTTCAGGGTCCATGCGAATATTCGTTTCGCTACTTATAAACTGGATGAGATTGGGGAGCGAACTGGGATTGGCATACCAGTCGCCACCACCATTGTAATGCAGGCGTGTGATATGGAGATCCTGAGCCATCAAAAACGTCATTCCAAGTAGCATGGATAAAGCCCATATTATAGTTCTTCTATGGATCACATAATCTCCCTGATCATCCAAACACCAATTATCACTGTTGTGGCGCTTTTAATCACTTTGCCAGCAATACTCCCCAACAGGGCTCCCAGTGCAGCTCGTCTTGCTTCAGCTTTAGACTTACCAGCCTGCAACTCTCCCCAATACGCTCCCAGATAGGATCCAATAAATAATCCAAGTACTGCGCCTACAATAAAGAACAGACTTCCCAGGACGATTGTTCCCAGCACACCCCCAACTATAGCAAGAAAGGCAGATCGTTTTTCAGCTCCACTATATTTGGCTGCCAGTCCACTGAGTGCAAATTCAAGGACCTCAAGCAAGATCATAAGTCCAAAAATAATTAGAATTTCAGGAACAGAAATCAAGATGAAATCACCTACCCAGGCCCAGATGAAGATAAAGATGAGCATGAGAAAACTGCCTGGCAGGTTGAGCCAGATGGTGACAGCTGAAATCGTCATCATAGTAATAATCAGGAGTAGGGCTAAAATTTCCATGGTTTGTTAAGGTAATGGCCTCAAGCAGGGATGTCAGTCTTTTTAAAATGCCAACTCTACTAAGAATTTAAGCAAAATGCCGAACCGAGCATTGCTTGCCAAGCCTTCGAGCAAAATCTATATTCACGAGCTTTTTTATTGCCACCTCACTCGTCGCTGTTGACGGGTTCCTCACTCGTCGCTGTTGACGGGTTCCTGGCTTTTGGCTACACCTCTTTCGCCTCCTTCGAGAGCCTCATGATGACGGCGGAGTTTTGGCAACGACGGGACAAGCAGTTGGCAGAGCAGAATGTGTCTGCCACAATATTATGAATCGTCTTCCCGAGCGGCCTGCAGGGGCGAAGTCGAGGGATAGTGTGCTTTAGCATTTTGAAAATTTAATGCCACCCTAGCTCAGTTGGTAGAGCAACGCATTCGTAATGCGTAGGTCAGGAGTTCGACTCTCCTGGGTGGCTCATCATAACCTTGTAATATACAATATGTTATAGAATTATTATTCTGCTTCTATTTTCTCATTATTGCATGTTCCCCACATTATCATGGTAAAAAGAAGGAAGTTGAGATAAGACAAAATAATACCGTAATTACAATTAGTTGGTGAAATACAGTTCGGAAAATCTTGTAACTGATCAAATCGGTCTCAAATGGTTTAAAGTGATTTATGATAATACTTTGATTATGAGATGGGTTTTAAGACTCTGTTTATTGGGTTTGTGAGGGGTTGGCGGGGTTAAGGAATTTGGTCTCATAAACCTACGTTTATAATGACCCGGAGGCTGGAAACCCATCCTCAGTAATGATCTATACTAACTACTCCCCTTACATGACAAAGAGAATTTCCATTTCCCTATAGGAAAATCATCTCAAATACGTTTTATAATCAAACAGGGGAATAATGGAGTCTTATTAACCGAGGTTATTGACACACATACCATGATGGCAAAAAGAAGCCCCAGGCAGCAATCTGCGCTCTGATAAATCAGAGCTATGATCGGCTAGCACAACATATCACACTATTTACAGGTATTATTCAGGTTTGCTGAAATTCTATGGGTTATTCGGTTAATTATTTGTTATCAGGCACTAAATAACGGTGAATAGATTCCGGTATGTCGCGACGTAGACAGAAGGACGAAAACGGACCCCTAGTACCACCATCAATGCATTTATCCGTAACATCCGTAAGAGTAAAAAGGCTGATCAAGACATGCGCTATAATATTTAACTTTTACGTCGCAATCGTGGTAATAACAAGGGGTTATTAGCTATGATAATGCTATATTTAAGCTGTTATATTTAGCCTTGATGCATACTGCTAAATAATGTATGCATTTCCAACATTGGAAACAGGCCATGAAACCTTCTGCAACTCTAATTGAAGACAAAATGATTAACCAAAATGCCATTTGCTCAGTTTTTTGGATAAGCTCTATAATACTATGAATGGGGTCTAAACTTGCACCGAGCGGTACGCTGCCAAAGCCCTTCGAACTTCAGACGATGGGTCAGCTAAAAAGAAGATAGGATTAAATTTAAAATAAAACATCAGTGAAAAGAGGAGGCTTATTATGTTTAACCATATTCTTGTTCCGTTAGACGGTTCTACTCTAGCGGAATGTGTGCTGCCTCATGCAATAGCTTTTGCTAAAGTTTTTGATGCTCAGGTCACATTATTGCGAGTATTAGTGCATCCCCGTGATAACGCCCTCAGTCAAGCGATTGATCCACTGGAGTGGCAGCTTATTAAAAATGAGGCGGAAACCTACCTGAATAATGTCACTACCCAATTAGAAGAATTTGGTTTGAAGATCAATAAATTTCTTCTTGAAGGGCATGCCGCACATCAAATTGTTGAATTTACTTACCGGAACGAGATCGATCTGATCATCCTCAGTAGCCATGGGCACAGTGGTTTGAGTGGTTGGAATGTTAGCAGCGTTGTTCAGAAAATCATTCTACGAGCCTATACTTCAACACTTATCATACGCGCTTACCGTTCCGTCCCCAAAGACCATGCAAGTATCGGGTACCAGCGACTTTTGGTTCCTTTGGATGGTTCGCGTCGAGCAGAAAATGTTTTGCCGCCAACGACCATTCTGGCACGCTACTATAATTCCCAACTTCTTTTGGTGCATTTGGCACGCAAGCCCGAAATGTTCTCTCGTACAACACTAACACCTGCTGAAGTTAAATTGGTAAACAAGATCATTAATCGCAATCAGAAAAAAACAGTCCAATATTTAGAAGAGATTTGTTCCCAATCCCTGAGGGAGGTGAAAACACGCATACATATCTCCGAAGGCAGTAGTGAGGATTTGCACAATGTGATTGAACATGAAAATATTGATCTCGTTGTGTTGAACGCGCACGGACAGTCCTGCAATCCAAATTGGCCGTTTGGTAGTTTCGCGCTCAGTTTTATAGCCTATGGCAGGACTCCCTTACTTATTGTACAGGATCTTTCGCGCGAAGAAATACAAAAATCAGTCGCTGAACTTGTCGCCATGGAGGAGAAAGGACATTAGTCGATGACTCTGGTCGACTTGGCACAGCAACTTGCTAAGAGCCATTCAATTTCAAGCCATCCTGAACGCAGAACGTCCCTTCTTGTAGATCTCCAGAGCCAAGAAAGACTTTTACAACAGGCTTACCGGCATTTCAGTAAGGTCTCTAAAACTCGATCTGCTATCTCATATGCTGGGGAATGGCTACTCGATAATTATTATGTGGTGCAGCAAGCTATCCGCCAAATCAGAGAGGATATGCCCCGAGGATATTACGGGGAGTTACCCAAACTCGGCTCATCACCACTGACAGGTTATCCACGTATTTATGCTATGGCGATGGAAATAATCAACACCTTCAATTCCCACATCAATTTTCCAGAACTAACACGCTTTGTTCAAGCGTATCAACAAGTTTCACATCTGACGATTGGTGAGTTGTGGGCATTGCCCATCATGCTGCGGCTAGGAATAATTCAATCATTGACCCAAACGGTTGCCCTTGATCTAGGGATTGAGGAAAAGAAAACAAGGGAGGTCGACGGAGAATTCGAGTCTCCTGAATCCCTTTTTACCGATGAGACCAACATCGCCAATTGCATTTTAAGCCTGCGCGCATTAGCTGTTCAGGATTGGAAAGCATTTTTTGAAAATGTCAGCCAGGTAGAGCAGATATTGCGCTCTGAACCAACAAAAATTTATGCTGGCATGGATTTCGAAACCCGTGATAGCTATCGCCGAGTTATTGAAGAACTAGCCCAAGCAACCTATAAGGAAGAGTTAGATATAGCACAGGAGACGGTCTGGCTGGCTGAGAATGCGTTCCAGACTGAGAGGCAGAAACCGAGCCAAGGAAGTCAATTACCCACATCTCACATTGGCTTCTATCTTCTGGGTGCTGGTCGCTCCATACTTGAGAATCGGCTGGATTACTACCCGCCAAGGAGAATCCGTTGGCATCGCTTTCTTCTCAGGCACAGGATGTCATTTTACATAAGTATATTTTTAATGCTTACAGTGCTTACTGAGCTTCCCGTTATTGGCTATGCATTATGGTCGGGCGGAGCACTGGCTCAATTGATTATTGCTGGACTGCTATTCTTGATACCAGCCACAGCTATAGCTATACATTCGGTCAATTGGCTTGTCACACGTATAGTACCTCCGCGGACGCTACCATGCCTGAGTTTCCGGGATGGTATTCCAGTTGAATTCAGCACGATGCTGGTTATCCCCACACTAGTAACTAATACTGATGAGGTTGAATCTCTCATGCATCAGCTTGAGCTACATTATCTTAGTAACGCCAATGAGCATGTGCATTTTGCTCTACTGTCAGATTTCACAGATGCCCCTGAAAAGCATATGCCTGATGATAAGGCTCTGGTCAAATGTCTTAAAACTGGTGTTCAGGATCTCAACAGCAAATATTTCCAAGAAACATCTGGTCCTTTTTTCCTTTTCCACCGTGAAAGGCAATGGAACCCTGGTGAGGAGTGCTGGATGGGTTGGGAGCGCAAGCGAGGTAAATTAGCTGAGTTCAATTGCTTACTGGCTGGCAGTGATGAAACATCTTATTGCGTACAAATTGGAAATTTGGAAATCTTATCCGAAATCAAATATATTATCACCGTCGATGCAGATACAGTGTTGTCCCGGGGCAGCGCATCTCGTCTGATAGCCACCCTGGCACACCCACTGAACCAGGCTGTATTTGATGCTGAGACAGGTAAAGTAGCCACTGGATATACCGTGCTGCAACCGCGGGTAGAAATCAAACCCACCAGTGCCAACTATTCGTTATTTACGCAGATATTTTCAGGTGATGTTGCTCTTGATCCATATACACTTGCCTGTTCTGATGTGTATCATGATTTATTTGAAGAAGGTAGCTACACTGGCAAGGGTATTTATGACGTGACCGCGTTTGAACGGAGCTTAGCTCAACGTGTACCGGAGAATTCAATCCTCAGCCATGACCTGTTCGAGGGTTTGCACGGCCGTGTTGGTTTAGTCACAGATGTGGTCGTATTGGAAGATTATCCACCGCAATTTCTCTCTAATGCCCTCCGCTGGCACCGCTGGTTGCGTGGAGATTGGCAACTTCTGCCTTGGCTGTTACCCCGCGTCCCAGGAGTAGATAGGAAAAAGATAAGCAATCAATTTTCTGTACTCGATCGCTGGAAGATATTTGATAATTTACGTCGCAGTCTGATGATGCCGACTATTATGGCTTGCATGCTCATAAGCTGGTTTTGGTTGCCCGGCTCATCCCTGATATGGACTTTGGCCACGATCTTTCTGCTGACAGCACCTCTCTTGAGTGGTACGCTAACCGATATATTCCAAAGATTGACCAAAAATATTGGCGACAGTTGGTTTCTATTTTGGCGGAGATGGCTCCGTGGCTTACTAGCTCTGATATTTCTCCCCTATAATGCTTTGATTGTGTTGGATGCAATAGTGACAGTTTTTGTGCGCATGATGATCACCCGCAAGCGTCTTTTACAATGGACAACCGCTGCCCATACCCTACAATTGTTTGGTAAAAAAATGTACCTGGGACTGCTATGGAAAGAAATGTTGGGAACATCCCTGTTCTCCCTATGTATTGCTTTACTTCTGGTTTGGCTGAATCCGGCGGCTTTCCCTGTTGCCAGTGTATTCCTACTGGTATGGGTTACTGCGCCATTAATTGCCTATTTCATCAGCCGACCGATAGTACATACACCCCCGGTAAGCAATCCCCATCAGCAAGAGCAATTACGCTGTCTGGCACGGCGCACCTGGCTTTATTTTGAGCACTTCGTTGGTCCCGACGATCATTGGCTACCTCCTGATCATTTCCAGGAAAACCCGCGAGGTTTGGTAGCCCACCACACCTCGCCCACGAATATCGGTTTACTGTTACTATCTACATTGGCTGCTTATGACATGGGCTACATCGGCTTGACGAATTTGACATTACGATTACATCACACCTTTGGAAAAATGGAGCAACTCCAACGCTACCGGGGTCATTTCCTGAATTGGTATGACACACAGAGTATGGAACAATTACTGCCTCCCTATGTATCCACCGTAGATAGTGGCAATCTTGCAGGTTGTCTATTGGCTCTCAAACAGGGTTGTTTAGCCCTATCCAAAGATCCCCTTCTGCGTTGGGAGTATTGGCAAGGACTTCTCGATACATTTAGCATGTTGGAAAACATGATCGAAGATTTGAGCTCCACGAAGACCAGTAATCAGCTTTCATCATTGAAAACCTGCCTATCCGATATCCGCGAACAAATTCTGGCAGTGCAAAATAACCCCGCAGAGTGGACCCTATTACTTGATCATCTGTGCAGTGAAGGTTGGGATGAATTCAAAGGACTGTTAGTGTCATTCCTTGAAGCCGACCACCCTGTATTGGAGATGAAGACTCTGCAAGAGTTACGGGCTTGGGAAGAGCGGATGGGTTACCAGCTGAAACAGGTGCAAAGTGAAATATCCTTATTGGCACCCTGGCTATCACAGCTAAGTCATCCTCCAGCAATATTTCTCCAGATTGATCTTGATCACGCTCTGGCAATGGCTTGGGATGCGCTTCAAAATGCTTTACCGTTTACTCTGCAACTGGGGCAGGTGCCAACTGCCTGCAAAAAAAGTCAAACGATATTAGAGCAGCTACTAGATTCCCTGAAGGATCAGGAAGCGCTAGACTGGTGCACACATCTGAACAAAGCGTTGGATTCTGCCTTCATCTCCGCAGAAGCATTGCTGACTGACTGCTACGATTTGTCCGAGCAGATTGAGTGCTTGTTTGAAGATATGGATTTCCGCTTCTTGTATGATCCTCAGCGTAAGATATTTCACCTCGGTTATAACGTGGATACTGACCAAGTGGATAGCAATCACTATGATCTACTGGCTTCCGAAGCACGTTTAGCCAGCCTGATTGCAATCGCTCGAGGGGATGTCCCACCTAGTCACTGGCTCCATCTTGCTCGTCCATTCACCGGGGTGAGTGGCGCACAGGCTCTACTCTCGTGGAATGGAAGTATGTTTGAATATCTCATGCCATCCCTGTTGACGCGAGGATTCCCCGGGACAGCCCTGTTCCAAACAATTCAGGCAGTTGTTCACCACCAAATTAAATATGGTCGCAAAAAGAAACTGCCTTGGGGCATTTCTGAAGCCGGCTATTATGGCTTTGATGCCCAGTTGAATTACCAATACCGCGGTTTCGGTGTACCCGGTCTGGGGTTTAAGCGAGGTCTCAGTGAGGATTATGTCGTTGCACCCTACGCATCTCTACTAGCGTTATCAATACAACCCCAAGCCGTGCTACAGAACATCGATGACCTTAAAAAAATCGATATGATGGGGCTTTATGGCTTCTATGAATCTATTGATTATACAGAAGCTCGTCTCTCCCTGGGACAAAAACATGGGATTGTTCATTCATATTACGCACACCACCAAGGGATGATTCTACTGGCGCTGGCGAATTATCTCCACGACGAGTCGATGATTAAGCGTTTTCATGCTGCTCCACGTGTGGAGAGTGTGGCACTACTCCTTCAGGAACGCATCCCACGTCAAGTTCCCATCGAAACACCTCACCTTGAAGAAATTGGGCTCCCGCCTCAGACTATATCACACCTGACCTCCAAAAGCTGGAACATCCCTGTGGATACACCACTACCGCAGGTGCACTACCTCTCCAATGGAAATTACGGTACTTTGATTACCAATACCGGAAGCGGCTACAGTAGTTGGCAGGATGTAGCTCTCACCCGTTGGCGCCCTGACACAACCTTAGACCCTTGGGGAACCTGGATCTATGTCCAGGACCTAGACACCGATGATCTCTGGTCGGTTGGCACTCAACCGACTGCTTCACATCCCGAAAGTCAGTCCGTGTTATTCTTTCCTCACAAAGTGGAATTTCAACGCCGGGATCACAATGTTTCTCTTCGAATGGATATTACGATTGCTCCAGATGAGGATGTTGAGATCCGTCGACTGACTCTTATCAATCACAGTAACCGCCCACGTCGCTTGAGGTTTACCTCTTATGGTGAAGTCGTTCTGTCTCCGCAATCTGCTGATGAAAGCCATCCCGCCTATAATAAGCTTTTTGTGGAAAGCGAATTTTTGCCAGAATTGAACGCCCTATTATTTTGCCGCCGTCCCCGTTCTGCTGAAGAGCAACCAATCTACCTGATGCATTTACTTGTTGCAGACCCCGCAATTGAGAAAGTTAGCGGTTATGAAAGCAGCCGCATCCATTTCATAGGGCGTGGCGGCACACCTCGTTTTCCAGCAGCACTTAAAAACGGGGCTGGGCTAACAGGGGTTGTTGGAGCACCTTTAGATCCAATCATGGCAATCAGCTATGATATCCAGCTGGAACCATTGGCCAAGGCTATAGATACCAATTTATCTTTTTCAGAATCAAGTACGAATACCAGGATTGCATTTATTAGCCTGATTACCAAATCTCGCCAAGAAGCCCTTGACCTAGGGCAGCGCTATCAAAATTGGCCTCGCGTTCAGGGAGCTTTTGATGAGGCACGCTATACCAGCGAGCGGGAACTGAATCAGCTTGATCTCACAAGCCGGGAAATCAAGCTCTACCAGCAATTACTTTCAGCATTGTTATACCCCAACGCGGCGTTGCGAGCAGATCTTTCCACCTTAGCAAGTAACCAGAACGGGCAGGAAAGTCTCTGGCCATTTGCAATTTCTGGCGATTATCCAATCCTCTTGACGAGCATTGGCAATCAGGAAGATACTGGTTTAGTGAGTGACCTTTTACATGCGCACGCCTACTGGCGCAAACGAAACATCAAAATAGATCTGGTGATTCTTAATATGCAAGACACTAGCTATTCTCAAGAATTGCACAACCGCCTGCATCAATTGCTCAGCCAAAATAGTGATGATGTTTGGCTGAACCGCCATGGTGGTATCTTTGTTGTACGCGCGGATCAGATGAGTGGCGATCAACGTGTGCTTTTAGAAACGGCTGCCCGAGTGTCACTGAACGCCCATGAGGGTGCACTCATAGATCAGTTGAGAACGTTACAGCGAAAACCAGTACAGTTGCCACATTTCGCATCTACGATTGTGCTCCCTGAAGATGAGCAGCTATTTCAGCCACTTGACCGACCCGAAAACTTGCTTTTTGATAATGGTCTGGGAGGCTTTAGCCCAGATGGGCGTGAGTATGTAATTTACTTAGAACCTGGGAAATCGACACCTAATCCGTGGATTAATGTGATTGCCAACCCTGAATTTGGCTTCACTGTCTCTGAGGCAGGCTCTGGATTTACCTGGGCGTTGAACAGCGGCGAAAATCGGTTAACCCCATGGAATAATGACCCGGTGCTAGATATGCCAGGTGAAGCTCTTTATCTGCGTGAGGAGGAAACGGGTCATTTTTGGTCACCCACGCTATTACCTGCTGGTGCAGATGCCCCGCATTTAATTCGCCACGGAATTGGGTATTCAATTTTCGATCATAACAGCCACGGCCTCAATCAACATTTGCGTTTATTTGCTGCTCCTGATGCGCCTGTAAAAATTGTCCAACTCCGCCTTGAAAATACCTTGAGTCGCACCCGACGTGTCACCGCAACATATTATGCCGAATGGGTGTTGGGTACGAACAGAGAAGAGATGGCACCGTATATCATCCCCGAGTTTGACACAAAATCCCATACGCTTTTAGCTCGGAATCCATATAACACCGAATTTGGCGAACGAACTGCCTTCTTGACATCCACACGTGAACCCTACGGACTAACAACAGACCGCACAGAATTCCTGGGGCGTGCAGGAAGCTATGATAGTCCGGCTGCCCTTGGACGCGTGGGTTTAAGCGCCAATATCGAGCCTGGTCTTGACCCTTGCGCAGCGTTACAGATTCAACTTTGGTTGGCACCTGGTGAAATAAAAGAAGTTTCATTTTTGTTGGGACAGGGGGCAAACCGGAAACAAGCCCTGCGCTTAGCCCGACAATATCAACGCATCACTAAGGTTGAAGCAGCCTGGCAAGCCCTGAACCAGCATTGGGATCAGCTCCTGAATAAACTAACGGTAAAGACACCTGATCCGGCTATGGATCTGTTATTGAATCGCTGGTTACTGTATCAGTCACTTTCCTGCCGGATATGGGGGCGCTCTGCTCTGTATCAATCAAGTGGTGCATATGGTTTCCGTGACCAGTTGCAGGATGTCATGGCTCTGATTAACACTGCTCCAGAGATTGCCCGTAGCCATATCTTGGATGCAGCTCGTCGTCAATTCAAAGAGGGTGATGTTTTACATTGGTGGCACCCTCCTTCGGGTCGTGGTGTGCGAACCCGATGTTCAGATGATTTGCTCTGGCTTCCCTATGTCAGCGCCCATTATACAAAGGTGACGGGAGATACATCTATTCTGAGCGAGAAGATACCATTTCTGGATGGTGAAGTCTTGAAGGAAAATGAAGTTGAGCGCTATGGATATTACGAAACCAGCGGTGAAGTTGCCTCACTTAGCGAACATTGCAGGCGCGCTTTAGAGAAAGGTAAAACTGCTGGGGAACATGGTTTGCCACTTATCGGTAGTCATGATTGGAATGATGGTTTGAATCGGGTAGGGATTGAAGGCCGGGGAGAAAGTGTGTGGTTGGGCTGGTTCTTGTACACCACGCTGAAACATTTTGCAGATATTTGTGTTCTCACAGATGACAAGGTGCAAGCAAGGAGATACCGAAAACAAGCCAAATTATTATGCGAAGCGCTAGAAACCAATGCCTGGGATGGAAGCTGGTATCGCCGCGCTTATTACGATGATGGAACCCCACTAGGTTCAGCAAACAGCGACGAATGTAAAATTGATTCCCTGGCCCAATCTTGGGCAGTATTATCCGGGGCTGGTGATCCGCAACGCGCAGAACAAGCGATGGCCTCTGTGGTTGATCTGCTTGTTAATTTAGATAATCAAATGATCCTGCTTTTCACACCACCTTTCGATAAAACAGAACGTGATCCTGGATACATCAAAGGGTATTTGCCTGGCATTCGCGAGAACGGAGGGCAATACACCCATGCTGCCACATGGGTAGTGTGGGCTTTGGCTGAACTCGGTCAAGGTGATTTGGCTCAATCTCTCTTCCGTTTGCTCAATCCAGTCTATCATGCGGATACATTTGATAAAATGCTTCGCTACCGCGTAGAACCTTTCGTAGTGGCTGCAGATGTATATAGTATGCCTCCCTACAAGGGTCGTGGCGGCTGGACCTGGTACACTGGCTCAGCTAGTTGGATGTATCGCCTTGGTGTGGAGGCTATCCTGGGATTTCAACGAGCGGGGAAGACCCTGAAAATAAATCCTTGCATACCCAAAAATTGGGAATGGTATGAAATAACCTACCTCGATGGAGAAACAAGCTACCACATTCGGGTGGAAAATCCGGATGGAGTTAACCGGGGATTGAAACGGGTTAAATTAGATGGTAAAACTTTGCCAAAAAAGGTAATCCACCTTCTTGATGATAGCTTGGAGCACGATGTGAATATTTTGATGGGTTGATATTTATCAACTGGGGCAGATTGTTGACTATATCCACTACTTATCGTATGAGGATATGCTATGCTTGGTAGCTTTTGATTTAATGCATTAGAAGCAAAGACAAGACCTCCTACGAAAAGACATCATTAAATTGTCTAAAAATGATAAAAAGAGTGCAATCAAAATCACTTTGCTGCACATGCCAGACCTCTCACCTCTGCAACACGCTGATAGACTGCCACTTACAGAAGCTGACATTAGGACTAAAAATCCCCGTGTCACAAATTCAATGCAAGACCAGTGTACCGGAGTTTCGTAATGCGTAGGTCAGGAGTTCGACTCTCCTGGGTGGCTCACTCCCCAC